>NZ_JBDWAS010000010.1:5000-12198 GCF_039978735.1 Maricaulis sp. | reverse complement strand
CGGTCCCGCAAGGGATCCGGGTAAATCTCCGCGTGCGGGATGCCTCGGGCATCACCACCAAAGCTTCAAATCCGGACACGATGTCCGCCGTGCATCCCGCACCCCTCTCATCGCTCCAGGGCGCAAGCCCGTGGAGGGTTTGGTGTTTCCTCATCTGCAAACACACGATTTTTCCCGGAAGCGCACAGCGCTGTCCGGGACCGACTGGACGCGGCTCACGCTTCACGCAGCAAAGCAGATCCCGGATCTGCAGCCTGCCTGCGCAGGCTGAAGCCTGCGCCCGCGAAAGCGGGTGGCCGGGAGAAATGGGAGAGGTTGAAATGCGCACTGCCGCTTTCCCCGGACCTGTTCCGGGGCCTGCCGGCGTTTCAGGTGCAGGCTCAACCGGGCCCCGGAACGGGGCCGGGGGAAGTGGAGCGAGCGGGAAGGGACCGCCACACAAAGAAAACCCCGGACCTCACAACACGAGGCCCGGGGGTTTCTCCACCTCCCCCAACAGGTCGGTGATGCTAGTTCCCGCTATAGGGGGAAACGCTTTGATAGGTCGCTGAATTGCCGATCGCGGTGGCCGTGCCGGACAGGGTGCTGCCGGTGGTCATGCGGCCGGTCACGTTCGAGGTGATCGCGCCGGAATTGGTCTGGTTGTTATTGCCATAGGCCGTTGCGGCACATTCCGAGCAGACATAGGTCGTCGCGGCATTGCCGAAGGCCGTCGCCGAGACGAAGGCCGCGCCGCCCTCATTGCCGTCAAAGCCGGCCAGGGTGGTGACATTGCCGCTATTGGTCTGGTCCAGGCCCATGAAGGCGTCGGCGCCGAGATTCGAGATGATGGCCGAATTGCCGACCCCTTCGGAGGAAACGGCGACCAGGTCGATGTCGAAATCGCCGGCCTGGGCGTAGGCGTCGGCGGTCACGGTGCCGGAATTGTCCTGTGTGCCCTGGATATGGGCATAGCCGTTCTCGTTCTGCATCCAGACCGAATTGCCATTGGCCGAGGCTGTCACGGTTTCGGACACGGCTCCGCCGCCCGATTCGGCGCGGGCACGGGCGGAGATGCTGCCGCGATTGTCCTGGTCGATATCGGCAACCTGGTCCGGGCCCATGTAATAGCCCTGGATTTGCGCCGAATTGCCGTTGGCGGCGCCCAGCACGGTCGCTGCGTAACCCAGCCCGCCGGTCGGTGCGAGGACATAGCTGTCGGCGCTGACATCGGCGCCGCTGTCCTGGCGCAGGGCATGATTGTTCTCGCCGCCATAGCTGACAGCGTCATAGGCATTGGCCGAGGCGGTGGCCGAGGTGACCGAGGAAATGGCGTAGGCCCCGATCTCCAGCTCTGCCGTCGCCGAGACGGTCGATCCGTCCAGCGCCGTCTGGTCGATCTCGGCATCCATGCCATTGTCATTGATCACGCTGGCCGCATTGCCCATCGCGGAGGCGGTGGTGACGGCCGTGCCGTGGATGATGCCGGCCCGCGTTGCGGCGCGTGCGTCCACATCGCCGGAGAAGGTCTGCTCCGAGGCGATATCGTGACGTTCGATCACGTCGACGGTCAGCGCGTTCGCGGATCCGATGGCCGCCATGGTGGCGGCGCCGGCCTCTTCGGTCTCACCCTCGGCGACGACATTGATCGCCGCGTCGAGATTGATCTGGCCGTTCAGGATCTCAGTCGTATCGTCCGCGAAGGTAGCTGCGCACGTTATCGTCGCGGCGCTCATGGCCGTGATCAACTGAAAGGCGCGCTTGGACATTCGTGGTCTCCCTCGAGCCATAGGCCGTGGCGATATCGATACCGCCGGTGACATTGGTGTGGCTGCCGCCGCCGATCGGGTCGGAATAGGAACAGGCAGACGAGGCATCGACGCCGTAGAGCTGGGACGAGATTTCCAGCACGGCGCGCTCGATCACCGAGCGCACGGCCAGCTGGACCGGTTCCAGCGAGCGGCCGCCGCCGGACAGGTCGATCACCGCATCGTCCCAGAAGGCGAAGATGCCGGCGGAAATCTCGCGGCCGATGATCTGCTTCTGGTAGGAGATGACGTCGACCGTTTCCATCGTGCTGGTATCGTTCAGACGCAGGTCCAGGCCGATATTCATCACCCAGGCGCGGCGCGAGAACAGGCCCGTCGGGTCGCTGTCGACGCGGTCGCCGGCCAGAAGATCGACGCCGTTCGAGCGGATATTGTAGTTCAGCTCGGTGATGCCGCCGACCAGGTGATAGTCGGACCCGGGCAGCGAAGCGGCGTGGATTTCGCGCTGCTGGCCATTGGTGTCGCGGATCAGCTGGTTGTTGGCATAGCGCAGCTCCAGCTCCGACACGGATGTATCGAAACGCTCCACCAGGCGCACACCGGCCTTGGCAAAGGCCGAGATCGCCATCAGCGAGGCGCCCTGGGTCACCGCGGCACCGCCTTCCAGCGAGGCACGGCCGGTATAGTCGGCCAGGCGTCCCACGGCGATGCGCGGCGAGCGCAGATTATTCGCCCGCGCATAATTGGCCAGGCAGACCAGCGCTTCGGAATAGGGTGTGGGATTGGCGGTTACGGGCGCGCCGCCGATCGGCGTCGCATAGCGGCCGTCCGCGCCGCCGCCATTTCCCGTCGACGCACAGCCGGTCAGCGCCAGGGCGCCGGCGACCGTTGCGAGAAGGAGCTTAGTCTTGGTCATTGTCAGTGCTCACATTGCCGTTGGCATTGGCGTTGGCGTTGATGTCGCCATTATTGATCTGGGTCGAATTGATGATGACCGTGTTGTACCGGCCCGAGACATTGACGTTCAGCTGGTTGCCGATCGCCGTGGCGCCGGATCCGACACCGCCGCCGAACAGACCGCCCTGCGAGGACACGCCCACGCCGGTCTGGATAACACCGTCGATGATCACGCGATTGCCCGCTTCCGACCGGGCGGCCGCACCGGCACTGGCACCGGCTCCGCTCCAGGCCTGGCTGGAGGTTGCGGTGGTGCGCGAACCGTAGGGGATTTCCCATCCGGCCGTCGTTTCGGCCTGCTGGGCCTGCGCAGCCGACGCCAGAACGGTCACAGCCAGAACGGCAGCGGATGCGGGCGGGAACTTGCGCAGTGTCATATCGTCGTGTCCTTCTAGACGCGTCTCTCGCCCGTGTCGTTGCAACGCGTGTGCCAGCGGGGGAGAGTTACCAAGTGCGTTCCCCTGCAGGGGGAATCCGGATTTGTTCAGGAATGGGTAACCCGTCTGGGCCAGTGCGGGACGCCATCAGGGAGAATTTGTGTGCCGCATCGGGACGCGCCGCGGGCGCCAGTTTTCAATGCCATGCCACCCGCCGTTCTGCTGCTCGCCGGACTGATTCTCGGCACCGCACTGCTCGGCTATCTCTCGCCGGAACTCGACCGCTGGATCTTTGCAACTTGCGTGCTGATTGTCGCCGCGCCGGACACGCCTTTGCCGGCCCAGCCGCTGGGACATGCCGCGCCCTACCTGCTGCACGTCTTCATCCATTTCGGGCTGTTGCACCTGGCGATGAACATGGCCGTCCTGATCGGCGCCGGGCGGGCTGTCGGCCTGGCCTTCGGAACGGGGCTGAAGGCCTTTGCCGGCTTCATGATCCTGTTCTTCGCCTGTTCGGCGGCCGGGGCCGGGCTGGAATACGCGCTCCATTCCGGTCCGCCGCTACAGCTGGGCGGTGCGTCGACCGGTGTTTCCGGACTGATCGCGGCGGCCGGCTGGGTGATGGGTGGCTGGCGCGGCATGTTGCGTCTGGCGCTGCCCTGGATCGGGCTGAACCTGGTGATCGCGGTGACCGGGCTTGCCTTCCCGATTCCCATCAGCTGGGCCGGCCATATCGGCGGCACGCTGGCCGGTATCGTCCTGACGCCGGTGCTGATCGCGCTCTTCGGCCGCCGCGCGCTCTAGCCTACCAGACCGTATCCAGCCGCCGTTCGCCGTCGACCTCGAACCCCTTGATCAGCAAGGCGCCATCGGCCGGGATGGCGAGGATGAGATTGACGCCGATATCGCCCGTCACATCGCGCAGGCGCAGCCGGTTCTGCAGGGCGATGGCCCGCTCGCGGGAGGCGTAATAGCGCTCGATATTGAAGCTGGCATGGATCCACAGCTCTTCCGGTTCCTCGCGGACGGTGCGGGTTTCGCCGGTTTCCGGATCGGTCTCCCGGGTGAGGGGACGTGAGGCCTCATAGACCTGGCGGACCCGGCCCTGGGCGACCAGGCCGCTGCCGGGATGGGCGGTGTGCAGGGCGACGGGCTGTGCGGTGCCGTCGGGTCCGGTTTCCAGCGTCACCCAGATCCGGTCGCCCTCGGCAAAGCCGTCATCGCCCTCGAGCGCATAGGCGTCCAGCCGGTTCAGGGGCGTGCGGATATTGGCGTAGTGACCCAGCAGGATGTCGCGCGGATCATAGCCTTCGACGGGAATCAGCACTTCCGGGCTGTTGGCGCGGCGTTCCAGATGGCTGGTCAGCAGGAAGACCAGGAAGCCGCTCATCAGGGCGGCGATCAGGCTGAGGCGGGCGAGGCGGTTCATGAGGTCTCTCCCCCAGACTGTACGGGATCAGACTGTGCGGGCACGGCCGGCTCGTGTTGCCGCCGTTTCCAGCGCCAGACGCCGAAACTCATCGCAAACAGGATCAGCCCGCCTACAAAGAAGAACAGCGCGGTATCGAGCAGGCCGCCGAAGGTTTCGCCATAGACATAGAGGGTCTGGCCGATGAAGGCGGCGACGCCCACCGTGCCCGTTGCGCCGGCGCTTTCCCGGCTGCCCTGGAGAATCAGCGCGACGGCGCCGGCATAGAAGAGCGCGCCATAGGCCAGCTGCAGCCACCACAGACCGCCAATGCCCGCTGCGGCCAGCAGGTAGGGTGTGACGAAGACGAGGGCACCGATTCCGGCGAGGCCGGCCGCCGGTCCGGGACGCAGATGCCCGATGGCAAGCCGTAGAACAAGAAGCCCGCCAATGGCGGCCATCGCGCCCAGCGCCAGGGCGATATAGGCGCCGCCGGAAATGGCGGCCTCCGGCGGGCGGTCGAACTGGGCCTGCAGCAGCAGCGCAAGCACCATGGTGATCACGGCCATCCAGGCCGCGAGAATACCGCCGCCCGTCACGCCGCGATCCCGGGCCAGCGCGCCGGTGAGGGCGAGGGCGCCAAAGACCAGTGTGGCTCCGGCGTGCAGGGAGACATCGGCAATGTCGAAATGCTGGTCCATCCAGTAGAGCGCGTGCCCGGCCCACAGCGCCAGGCCGATGGCCAGCAGGTGCGCCGATGCCTTGGAGCGCAGGCGTATGGCCAGCCAGGCCGTGACCAGCCAGAGCGGCAGATAGCTCCAGATCGCCGTGTCGACGAAGGGGTTGAAGATTTCCAGCCCGGCCCAGAGCGCGCCGAGCAGTGTCGCCAGTATGAGGACGGGCCGTGACGGGATGGCGAAGGCCGTCGCCAGGCCGGCCACGCTCCAGATCAGCACCGCGGTATTGCGGAAGGAGGTCATGTTGAAGGTCTGGGCGGTCAGCAGGATCGCCGCGCCGAACAGGGCGACGCCCAGAAGCGCCAGGGCGTGCCCGAGCGCGCCGGCACCCCGGTCCAGCGCCCGGCCGGCCCCGGCCATGGCGAGCCAGAGCGCCAGCAGGATCGTGCCGAAGCGGGCAAGGCGCGGCATGGCATCCCAGTTGGCGGCGACGAAGGTGAGGGCGGACATGGCCAGGAGGACCGCACCGAGAATCGCCAGCGCGCCGATCGCACTCCAGCGCTGCACGGGATCCGGGACATCG
Source organism: Maricaulis sp. (assembly GCF_039978735.1). Classification (GTDB taxonomy): domain Bacteria; phylum Pseudomonadota; class Alphaproteobacteria; order Caulobacterales; family Maricaulaceae; genus Maricaulis. Next base: position 6,448 of record NZ_JBDWAS010000010.1, on the reverse strand, counting down.
CCGAGAATATCGCCGCGGCGGCCGCTGTCGATCCAGCCGCGTTCGATCCAGCGGTCCAGATCGCCTGTCAGGCGTGACTTGTAACGCATTCGCGCAATCCTCCCGGTTGCCCGTTTCACGCTTCAAGGTGGCGGAGCGGGCGGCGCCTGTCCACGAAAGCCTGATTCACGTCGGCTAGACGGGTGCCCGGTATGGCCTCGTCCGAGATCTCCTCTCCGCGCCGGTTTGTGCTATCATGCAACTGACGGCTCCGTTTGCCGGGGCTTCAGCCGACCCTGAGGGAGGGGCAGATGCATGTAGAGACGATCCTGAAGTCGAAAGGCCGCGACGTCGTGACGATCGCTGAGTCCGCCGATCTGGCGGCGGCCGCCCAGGCGCTGGACGCCAATGGCATCGGTGCGCTGGTGGTGAATGATGCGCACGGGCGCCCCGTGGCGGTCCTGTCCGAGCGCGATATCGTGCGCGAACTCGCGCTGCACGGCGTCGCCGCGCTGACGCGCCCGGTCTCCCAGGCAATGACGCCGGCCTTCGTGACGGCGGCACCGGATGCCGAGCTGAACGATCTCATGGTGCTGATGACGGACCGGCGGGTGCGCCATGTGCCCATCATGGATGGCGGCGAGATGCTCGGCATAGTGTCCATCGGCGATATCGTGAAATCGAAGATTGCCGACATGGAAGCGGAAACGGCGGCGCTCCAGGCCTATATCGTCTCCTGAGCACGGTGTGTGCAGTTTCCGACTCGCCTTGCTGGAAAGGGAAGGGCGGGTCTTGCTGTCATAAAACTGCAGGAATCTCCGCAGGAGGGGGTTGCGTCCTGCGCGGCGTCCTGTAGAACCCCGCTCACACCGGCGCTGCCGCAGCGGTTTTGCCCTTGCGGACCAGCGTCGTTTCTATATCATGCGAGGTCTTGTCGTCTTTCAGAGCTAGACCGGTGCTTCAAACCGATGCGCCGGGCAGTGAAATTTTTCGCCGGTTTTCAGCCAGCCAAAACGAACTGCACATCTCTGAAATTTGTCGATTGACTTCAAACCGGGGTGGTTTAAAAGCCGCCCCTCCTCGCCGGGGCGGCCCAGACGATCGGGTCCGAACGGAGAGGGGAGCCAACCGGCTTCGGTGTTTCATAGGCGCTTTATAAAGGTCCGCGCCAAGGGGTTTTTCGAAAGAGAAATCAACTGGATGGGCCGCGCTGCAGAAACTCTGAAAAAGGCGGTTGACTTCAAAACGGGGTGGTTTAAAAGCCGCCCTCCTCGCCGGGACGGTCCAGACGATCGGGTCCAGAACGGAGAGGGGAGCCAACCGGCTTCGGTGTTTCATAGGCGCTCTATAAAGGTCCGCGCCACGAGGTTTTTCGAAAGAGAAATCAACTGGATGGGCCGCGCTGCAGAAACTCTGAAAAAGGCGGTTGACTTCAAAACGGGGTGGTTTAAAAGCCGCCCTCCTCGCCG
>NZ_JBDWAS010000010.1:0-2500 GCF_039978735.1 Maricaulis sp. | reverse complement strand
GCAATCGGAAAGAGTGGCGAGGCGTTCACCGCGCATGAGCATCAATTTCAAGATCAAGTGTCAAAAGGGCGTTTAGTGGATGCCTAGGCATGTAGAGGCGATGAAGGACGTGGCACGCTGCGATAAGTCTCGGGGAGTTGCGAGCAAACTTTGATCCGAGAATATCCGAATGGGGAAACCCACCTTTACGGACCCTGGCGGTCGTTCGGTCGAGCAATCGGCCGGCCGATCACCAGAGTTCGTGTGAGGTATCTAAATCTGAATACATAGGGTTTAGAAGCAAACCCGGGGAACTGAAACATCTAAGTACCCGGAGGAAAGGACATCAATTGAGACTCCGCTAGTAGTGGCGAGCGAACGCGGATCAGGCCAGTGCTCTTATCAATCGAAGTGGAACCGTCTGGAAAGTCGGGCCGCAGTGGGTGACAGCCCCGTACACGTCAGTGAGATAAGAGCCTCGAGTAGGGCGGGACACGTGAAATCCTGTCTGAACATGGGGGGACCACCCTCCAAGCCTAAGTACTCCTACATGACCGATAGTGAACCAGTACCGTGAGGGAAAGGTGAAAAGCACCCCGACGAGGGGAGTGAAACAGACCCTGAAACTGGACGCCTACAAGCAGTCGGAGGGCGCAAGCCTGACGGCGTACCTTTTGTATAATGGGTCAGCGACTTTGTCTCTCGAGCAAGCTTAAGCCGGTAGGTGTAGGCGTAGCGAAAGCGAGTCTGAATAGGGCGACTGAGTTCGAGGGATAAGACCCGAAGCCGGGTGATCTAGCCATGAGCAGGTTGAAGGTGAGGTAACACTCACTGGAGGACCGAACCCACGTCTGTTGAAAAAGACGGGGATGACTTGTGGCTAGGGGTGAAAGGCCAATCAAACTCGGAAATAGCTGGTTCTCCGCGAAATCTATTTAGGTAGAGCGTCTCGTGAATACCCATGGGGGTAGAGCACTGGATGGGCTAGGGGGTCCCAACGACTTACCAAACCTAACCAAACTCCGAATACCATGGAGTAATACGAGGCAGACACACTGCGGGTGCTAAGGTCCGTAGTGGAGAGGGAAACAGCCCTGACCGCCAGCTAAGGTCCCTAAGTTATCACTAAGTGGGAAACGATGTGGGAGTGCTTAGACAACCAGGAGGTTGGCTTAGAAGCAGCCATCCTTTAAAGAAAGCGTAACAGCTCACTGGTCAAGCGCTCCTGCGCGGAAAATGTAACGGGGCTTAAGTGATACACCGAAGCTGCGGGCTCAACTTTGTTGAGCGGTAGCGGAGCGTTCCGTAGGCCGATGAAGGCAGACCCGCGAGGGCTGCTGGAGGTATCGGAAGTGAGAATGCTGACATGAGTAGCGATAAAGGGGGTGAGAGACCCCCTCGCCGAAAGTCCAAGGGTTCCTGCGCAATGCTAATCAGCGCAGGGTTAGTCGGCCCCTAAGGCGAGGCAGAAATGCGTAGTCGATGGGAAGCAGGTTAATATTCCTGCACCGGCGGGTAGTGACGGATTCCGGAAGTTGTCAGTCCTTATCGGATTGAACTGGCAGCCAAGGCGTCCCTGGAAATAGCTCCCGCGTTAGACCGTACCCGAAACCGACACAGGTGGACTGGTAGAGCATACCAAGGCGCTTGAGAGAACTATGCTGAAGGAACTCGGCAAATTGCTCCCGTAAGTTCGCGAGAAGGGAGCCTGGCGCTGCGCAAGCAGTGTCCAGGGGCACAGACCAGGGGGTGGCGACTGTTTACTAAAAACACAGGGCTCTGCGAAGTCGCAAGACGACGTATAGGGTCTGACGCCTGCCCGGTGCCGGAAGGTTAAAAGGAGGAGTGCAAGCTCCGAATTGAAGCCCCGGTAAACGGCGGCCGTAACTATAACGGTCCTAAGGTAGCGAAATTCCTTGTCGGGTAAGTTCCGACCTGCACGAATGGCGTAACGACTTCCCCGCTGTCTCCAGCATAGACTCAGCGAAATTGAATTCTCCGTGAAGATGCGGAGTTCCCGCGGTCAGACGGAAAGACCCCGTGCACCTTTACTACAACTTCACAGTGGCATTAGCGATTATTTGTGTAGGATAGGCGGGAGACTTTGAAGCCATGGCGCCAGCTGTGGTGGAGTCATCCTTGAAATACCGCCCTGATAATTGTTGATGTCTAACCGCGGCCCATGAACCTGGGTCCGGGACCCTGTGTGGTGGGTAGTTTGACTGGGGCGGTCGCCTCCCAAAGAGTAACGGAGGCGCGCGATGGTAGGCTCAGACCGGTCGGAAATCGGTCGATGAGTGCAATGGCATAAGCCTGCCTGACTGCGAGACTGACAGGTCGAGCAGAGTCGAAAGACGGCCATAGTGATCCGGTGGTCCCGCGTGGAAGGGCCATCGCTCAACGGATAAAAGGTACGCCGGGGATAACAGGCTGATGATGCCCAAGAGTCCATATCGACGGCATTGTTTGGCACCTCGATGTCGACTCATCACATCCTGGGGCTGGAGCAGGTCCCAAGGGT
>NZ_JBDWAS010000009.1:0-57838 GCF_039978735.1 Maricaulis sp. | reverse complement strand
GGAGCGGCGAAACAATCGCCCACTCCTCGTCACTCAAATCATAGCGCGCCATCTTCGCCTCCTGGCTCAAACGCCCACGCCAAGAGTGAATCATGCGTCGCTCAATCTGAGAATCCCCGAATTGGGTACAGACTCTAGTCGAAGACGATTTCCGGTGCCGGCTTGGACGCCGTTTCCGCTGCAGACATGACAGCGCGGCCGACGCGGGCAAATGCCTTGCCGACCGGGCCGTCGTCCAGCGCCATCGGTTCGCCGGCGTCGGAACGCGTGCGCAGGTCGGGGTGCAGCGGGATATCGCCCAGATAGTCGACCCCCAGGGCCTCGCTTTCGGCCTTCACACCGCCATGGCCGAAGATATGGCTGCCTTCCCCGCAATGCGGGCAGATGAAGACGGACATGTTCTCGACCATGCCGAGAATGGGCACATGGGTCTGGTCGAAGAGATTCATTGCCTTGCGGGCATCGTCCAGGGCGAGATCCTGGGGTGTCGAGACGATCACGGCCCCGTCGACCGGAATGTCCTGGGCGATGGCGAGCTGGGCATCGCCGGTACCCGGCGGCATGTCGAGGATCAGCACATCGGGCTGGCCCCAATCGGTGTCGGCGAGAAATTGCCGGATGGCGCCCTGGACCATTGGTCCGCGCCAGACGACGGCGGCGCCGGGTTTCACGACAAAGCCCATCGACACGATCTTCACGCCGTGGGCCATGAGGGGCTGGACACCGGCATCGGTCTTTTGGAGTCCCGGCACATCCGTGAGCCCAAAAAGGCGCGGCGCGGACGGGCCGTAGATGTCGGCGTCCAGCAGGCCGACCTTGAGGCCTTCCCGGGCCAGGGCCACGGCCAGATTGGCGGCGATGGTGGATTTGCCCACACCGCCCTTGCCGGAGGCGACGGCGATGATGCGTTTTGCGGGTTTGGGGGCGGAGGCGGTCCGGTCCTGCTGACGCTTTTTCGGCTTTTGACGGCCCTGGGCGCCGGCATTGTCGCGATGCGCCGTCATTACGGTGCGCACGCGCCCGATCCCCTCAAGCGCGGAAACGGCCTGTTCGATTTCGGGGCGCAGGCGATCCAGATCCGGTTCGCCGGCGACGGGCGGCGACAGGATGATCGTGGCCGTATCGCCCATGATCGAAGCGGCCTCGACGCGGCCCGCATCCACGAGGTTCCGGCCCGACTGGCGTTCGGTCACCGATTGAAGGGCTGTGCGAAGGCGGTCGTCCATGATGCTGTCCTGCTGCGCAATGATCGAGGCCCTGACTTAGGCGCTTCGCGGCAGAACGCAAAGACATGGCAGCTGCGACCGATTCAGCCGCGCGGCATGTTCAGGGAAATTGTGAGGTGGATGGTGGGCGATACTGGGATTGAACCAGTGACCCCTTCGATGTCAACGAAGTGCTCTCCCGCTGAGCTAATCGCCCATCCGACGCGAGGAGCCGGGTTTCTAGCGTCAGCTCGCCGCAAGCGCAAGCCAGATGTGTGCAGGAAATCACAGCTCTTTGCAGCTTGCTGCCGGGATGTTCGGATTTCCGTCACAGCTTCATCAAGACTGTATGACTTTTCTGCAACAACTGCGGCACGAAACGCCGCGATGTTGTGACTGGCGCTTTCAAGCGCTTGCGAGTTTCGACATAGTGCCCGGCAGGTAGGGGTGACCCTCCATGCGTGTTTCACAAGCCCATAAAGGGCAAGCGCGCAACTCGACTAACAAGGGGTACAATCGTGAGCAATATTTGGGATCGGGAGCGCTTGCTGCGCTCCACAATTCTTGCTGGCCTTGCCGCTGCGGGACTTTCCGTTTCGCCGGTTTACGCCCAGCAGGTCGCTCAGGTCGAAGAGCCTGAAGAAGAAGAGGAAGTGGCTGCGGAAGACCGCATCGTCGTCACAGGTTCGCGCATCCGTCGTGACGCCTTCACGTCGACGTCGCCGCTTCAGGTGATCGACAACGAAACCATTGCCGAAGCCGGCTTGGTCGATGTTGGCGATATCCTTCGCAATACAACCGTCGTGCAGGGGCTCCAGCTGGACTCCACTGTGAACGCGACGAGCGTTACATCTGCTGGCCCGGGCGGCCAAACGGTGTCGCTGCGCGGTCTTTCCGACGCTCGTACACTGGTGATGGTCAACAGCCGTCGTCTGGCTCCGGCCGGTGTGGAAGGCGCTCCGACCTCGCCGGACATCTCGCTGATTCCGTCCACCATGATCCAGCGCGTCGACATCCTGCTCGACGGTGCATCGTCGGTGTACGGTGCTGACGCCGTCGCTGGCGTGGTCAACGTGATCTTGCGCGACAGCTATGAAGGCTTCCAGGTTGATGCGTTCCGCACCTTCACCGACGGTGGTGGTGAGCAGAGCCAGGTTGGCTTCCTGATGGGGTCCAGCACGGACCGGGCCGAGTTCATCTTCGGTGTCGAATACAGCCAGACCGAAGAAATGCTCGGCAATAGCCGTGACTGGATGTACACCGGGACCCGCTACGGCCCGATCGACATCATCGAAGACGAGAATCAGCCGGGTACGAACATTCCGGTTCGTACGGAAGGCAACAGCCACGGTTGGCAGGCCTTCGGTGCGTGGGTTGGCGTCTCGTGCGGTGGTTGTGCGTTCGTCGCCGACCCGAACGGCGGCGGTTCCTACTCCTTCCCGGGTACGCCCGGTGTGTCGCTGCCGGGCTTCATTGCTTGGGACTTCACGACGGATCCGCTTTACGTCACCTCGCTTAACCTGAATCAGGATGCTTGGCTGACGCCGTCGCGTGAATCGACCACGGCCTATTTCCGCGGCACCTACGACATCGGCGATACGCTTCCGGGTACGCAGGCATTCATGGAATTCAACCTGGCCAATCGCCAGACGTTCATGCTGCGCGACACGACGACGATGGATGTCACGATGCCGGCGGACAACGCCTACAATCCGTGGAACTCCAGCTTCGTCGGCACGCCGTACGAAGGTGCGTTCGTCGGTACGCCGTGGGAAGGCGACGCCTTCACCACCCGTCCGACCCAGCCGTGGCGCGATATTCTTGATGTCGACCTGACGCAGTACCGTTTCATCGGCGGCCTGGAAGGCGATCTCGGCTTCCTCGGCCTGAACTCGTGGGACTACGAAACGTTCGTTGCCTACACCCGTTCGCAGGGTCATTCCCGCCGTACGGGCGTGCGCGAGAACGCACTGTGGCAGTCGATCCACCACGATATCGACCCGGTTTCGGGTGAAGTCATCTGTGCCCAAGGCATCGACTTCGACCAGCAGGGCGATTTCCAGGGCACGCCGTCTCCGGAAGCTTGTATTCCGTTCAACCCGCTCGACACGGGTCTGTGGCGTACCGATGGTGGTGCCCCGACCTACTCGACGGGCGGCTACACCACCGAAGACATCACCAACTATCTGCGTGGTGTTCGCGATGTGACCACGTTTGTCGACGAGCGGATGCTCGGCGGCTTCGTGACCGGTCCGGTGTTCGAACTGCCGGCTGGTGAAGTCCGTGCGGTGCTGGGTATGGAATGGCGCGAAACCGCCATCGAAACCAAGGCTGACGATACCGCTGCCCGCGGTCTGCTTGACGGCTTCTTCGCCGACCAGCCGACCGTCGGTTCCGTGGAATCCTGGGATGCCTACGGCGAAGTCTCCATCCCGCTGGTCAGCGGCGCTGCCCTGGCGGAAGAGATTTCCGTCGACCTCGCGGCACGCTTCGTGAACAACGAGTTCTACGGCGAAAACTCCGTGTACTCGGCGAAGTTCCGCTATATGCCGACGGATTGGCTGACGCTGCGTGCGACGGCGGGTACCTCTTTCCGCGCTCCGAACCTGCGAGAGCTGTTCCTGGCCGGTCAGACCTTCTTCGCTGGCGACCCTGATCCGTGCCGCGTGCCGGCCCTGGCCCAGAACGACCTGGATGGTGACCAGCAGTTCGACTACGATCCGTCGGGTGAGACCCGTTCCGCGACCGTTCTGGCGAACTGTCAGGCCGAAGGCATTGATCCGTTCAGCTTCTCGCTGGGTGTGTTCGGTGGCTCGATCGAAGGTGCCAACCGCGGCAACACCGGTCTCGATCCGGAAACCTCCACGTCCTACACGGCTGGTTTCGTGGTCGAGCAGCCCTGGTTCGACAGCTTCGACGCCACGTTCGGCATGTCCTACTACGAAATCACGATCGAGGACGCTGTTGAGAATCCGACCACCGGTCAGATTGTCAGCTCGTGCTATTCGTCGAGCAACTTCCCGAACGACCCGTACTGCGCTCGTATCGGCCCGCGTGATCCGCTGACCAACTTCCTGGTCAATGTTGACGTGACGCCGTTCAACATCGCAGAGCAGGTCTCCTCGGGTGTCGACATCAATGCCCGCTTCGGCAAGGATTTCGACGCGTTCAGCCGCTCCTTCCGTGCTGAACTGGATGTGGTGTCCACCTGGACCGACGAAGTCTCCCAGACGACGTCTGTCGCAGGCAATACCTCGGTTGAAACCTACGATACCGAGATCGGCTATCCGGAGTGGCGTGCCACCGGTACCTTCCGTCTGATGACGGGTAACTGGACCGGCTTCTGGCAGACCCGCTACATCGGTGAGCAGACGGCTGATACCGATACGGTTCCGACCAACTGCCTGAGCGCTGATGGTACGCTGAACGTTGTCCGTTGCTACACGGCCGGCGAGACGCTCTACCACGACGCTTCGGTCAGCTATGAAGCGGATACCTGGACCGTCCGCGTCGGTGTGAACAACGTGTTCGACACCGCTCCGGTTCAGATCGATGAAGACGTTTCGAGCCGTTACGGTCTCGATGCCCGCTCCGTCCCGCGGGGTGCTGGTTACGACCTGGTCGGTCGTCGCGCCTTCATTCGCGTCAGCAAGGCTTTCTAAGAGAGCTTCGCCGAACCGAAAAGTTGGGGCCCGCTCGCAAGAGCGGGCCCTTTCTTTTTGTGTTTCAGCAAGCGAACGCCAAAAAAAAGACCGCGCCCCGGAGAGGGCGCGGCCTTCGCTTTGCGTGTTGTCCGGGTTGCCTGCTGTCAGGCAGCCATCACCCGGGCGACCTCGTCGACCAGTTCACGCAGGTGGAAGGGCTTGGAGAGCACCTTGGCGTTGGTCGGGGCGCCGGAGCCGGGGTTCAGGGCCACGGCGGCGAAGCCGGTAATGAACATGATCTTGAGCGCCGGATCGATCTCTGCGGCACGCCGTGCCAGCTCGATCCCGTCGACACCGGGCATCACGATGTCGGTCAGCAGAAGGTCGAACTGCGCCGGCTGTTCGCCGATCGCATCCAGTCCTTCCTCCCCGTCGGAACACACGAGAACCTCGTGCCCGGCCCGTTTCAGGGCCTTGGCGAGGAAGTCCCGCATCGAATCATCGTCTTCTGCCAGAAGTATCTTTGCCATCTCAGGTCCCACCCTTGCGAAAACTCGAATTGACGGCAACCTACACGCGCTTGGTAAAAACCCGCTGAACGCGCTGTAGCGCTTGACCGGCGGAGTGCAGCTGCCCACTCTTTGACCCATGGACGCTGCAAACCCATCATCGCTCGCCTTGGATGTTTCGGCAAATCCAAATGCGTCTACCGATGCGGTCCGGGTCGCGCGGCCGTCCGGCCCGGCCCGGCCGGTCGTGTTCGCCTCGCCGCATTCGGGGCGGCACTACACCTCGGAAATGCAGTCGCTGACCTGCCTGACCCTCGACCAGCTGCGCCGGTCCGAGGATGCCTATGTGGACACGCTGATTGCTTCCGCGCCGGAGTTCGGCGCCCATCTCGTGACGGCGCAGTTTCCGCGCGTTTTCGTGGATCCGAACCGGGGGCCGTGGGAACTCGATCCGGGGATGTTCTCGGACCGCCTGCCGGATCAGACGGCACCCGTCTCCCGGCGTGCCGCATCCGGGCTGGGCGTGGTCCCGCGAATCGGTTTCGAGGGCCGCGCCCTCTATCGCCGCCGCCTGCGCTATGCCGAAGCGCGCAGCCGGATCGAGCGCTTCTACGAGCCCTATCACGCGACCCTTGAGGGGCTGCTGTCGGATCTGCGGGACACGCACGGCTTCGTGCTGGCGATCGACATGCACTCCATGCCGGACGCCAGTGCGCGCGGTGTCGATTTTGTCCTGGGTGACCGGTTCGGCTCCTCCTGCGACCCGCGTATCACGGACCGGGTCGAGGCCGTGCTGCGCGATCGCGGCTACGTCACAGTTCGGAACATTCCCTATGCCGGCGGCTATACGACGGAACACTATGGGCGGCCTGCCGACGGGGTGCATGTGATCCAGATCGAGATCAATCGCAGCCTCTATCTCGACGAGGAAAGGGTCGTCATGGCACCGGGCTTCGCCGGCTTCGAAGCCGAAATGCGCAAGATTGTCAGGGAATTGACCTACACCGACTGGTCCGGCTGTGTGCCGGCCTGACAATACCCATCCTACGCGAAATCACTGATCCGCCCTCGCCCGGCACGCGCTTTGCTCCCCTGTGAGGTGTGCGTCCCAATGCGGCGCATTTCGAGACGCGAAGAACAGGCGGCGAGTAGTATGACGAACGATATCGACCTTCATGTGGGCAAGCGCCTGCGCCGCCGGCGCCGGCTCCTGGGGCTGACACAGCAGCAGCTGGCGGAATCCGTCGGTATCCGCTTCCAGCAGATCCAGAAGTATGAGTGCGGTGCCAATCGCGTAAGCGCCAGCCGGCTGTTCGAGCTGGCCGAGTCGCTCGATGTGCCGGTGCAGTATTTCTATGAGGGCCTGTCCCAGCGCGATCAGGTCGACAGCGACACGCGCCTGTCGGCGGACATTCTCTCGCAGAAAGAGACGATGGATCTGATCCGCGCCTATTACCGGCTGGGCGAGCGTCCGCGCAAACGCCTGCTGGAACTGGCCAAGTCGCTTGAGCCGGGCGAGCCGGCAAACGACGCCGCCTGATACGAGGTCCGGGGGGACAACGACAAGGCGTCTGGCGTGGCGGCGAGGGCCATGCTAGGCGCCTTTTCATGTCTGGCTACGACCCGTCATACGACTTGGAGACCGCACACCGGATGGCCGATGCCGCCCGGGCGGCGATCCGGCCCTATTTCCGCTCCGGGCTGGCCGTGGAAAACAAGCTGACGGCGGGTTTCGACCCGGTGACGGCGGCAGACCGGGCCTCCGAAGAAGCCATGCGCGCTGTTCTGGCGGAGCGGGCGCCCGATGACGGCATTCTCGGAGAGGAATTCGGCGAAACGGTGCGCGATGGCGCACGGCGCTGGATCCTCGATCCGATCGACGGGACACGGGCCTTTATCGCCGGGCTTCCGACCTGGACCGTGCTGATCGCGCTCGAACAGGGCGGACGGCCCGAAGTCGGTGTCATCGACCAGCCTCATATCGGTGAACGGTTTGCAGGCTGGCCCGGCGGTGCAGCGCTGTGGCATGACGGCGCGAAGCGGGAATTGCGCACCAGCGGGCGGACGAGCCTCGACGAGGCGATCCTCGCGACAACCGATGCTTATCTGTTCAGCGGCGATGAAGCGGCGGCGTTCGAACAGGTGCGCCGGACAGCCCGGCTGTGCCGTTTCGGGTATGACGCCTATGCCTATGCCATGCTTGCAGCTGGCGGCGTCGACCTGGTGATCGAGAGCGGGCTTCAGATCTATGATGTCCAGGCATTCATGCCGGTCGTCCAGGGTGCGGGCGGGGTCGTGACCGACTGGCGCGGCGGCGATCCCAGCGGCGGCGGCCAGGTGGTGGCGGCGGCTTCGGAGGCTCTGCTTGAAAGCGTCCTGCCGCTGCTCGCCGCCGCGGCACGCCAGAGCGTGATCAGGTGAAGTGGGCACCGGTTCACCGGTTCGATCACGCGACCGCTCAGGATTCTGAAGCGTGATCAGGTGAAGTGGAAACCGGTTCACCGGTTCGATCACGCGATCACCCAGGATTCTGAAGCAGGGGCGGTTCCGCAGGAAACGATCCTGATCTAGCTGTCGAGCAGGATTCTCACCGGTTCGCGGCCGAACTCGATGCACTCGATCGAGCGGCTGCGCCGGTCTGCCGGTCTGAAGAATGCCCGGTTCTCCTGAACCGTCAGCGGTGAACGCTCTCCGTCCTGGTCGACGGCCCAGGCCTCGGGGGCAGCGCCGTCGAAAACAAAGACAACGGATTCCATCCGCGGGGCAAACAGTGCGGCGACGCCCGCAGCCGACCGGATCGCCCGGTTGGCCTGTTCCACACTCATGGCAAGCGCGTCGCGGGAAAACTCAGTCGCGCCGGGGCCGGAATACTCGAACTGCATCGACAGGGAGAACCCGCCGCCGGCCGGCTGGTTGATCCACACATCCGGTTCGGCATCCAGCGCGGGCAGGCCGGGAAGCCGGGTAATGCGGCCCGTGGCATCCAGTGCGAACTGATGCGTCTCGCCGTCATGATCGTACCACATCCGGATATCCTCGGGCGGGATGCCGTCGGCCGAGCTCACCACATAGGCCATCCGGAAATGGCTGCGTTCGGCGTCCGGAATGTCGAGATAGCTTTCCAGATGTGGGAAGAAACGCGGCAAGGGGCCAGCGATGCGTTCAACTTCGCTGGCGGTATCGTCCGCCATGGCTGGCGCCACGCTCAGGAGCGCGGCGCCAGCCATGGCAAGGATGCTGCGTATCATTCCCCGCTGCCTTCCGAGCCGGCAACCGGCTTGCGGAACAGAAGGGTCATGCGATCGCTTTCACCGATCGCGTCAAAATGGTCGCGATCGAAATCCTCGTAGCCTTCATCGCCTTCCTGGGGTGAGCGGCGCACCGGCGGCAGGGTCCAGACACCCAGCGGGTGATCGGCCGTGTCGGCGGGGTTGGCGTTGATCTCCGAGGTGTCGACCAGTTCGAACCCGGCTTCCTCGGCCATGGCGATGACATAGGCCTGCTGCACATAGCCGTTGGCCGACATCGGATCCTGTTCGCGCGAGGAGGGCAGGCGGTGTTCCACAACACCCAGCACGCCGCCCGGGCGAAGGGCATCGTAGAATTCCGCAAAAGCGCGTTCGGCAAAGCCGTTATTCATCCAGTTATGGACATTGCGGAAGGTCAGCACGGCGTCGGCGCTGCCGTCTTCCATGTCCAGACCGCCATCGGCACTGAAGTCCACCAGCTGCGGCTCGCCGTACAGGGCGTTGTTCTCGATGCGCGTTTCGAACGCGGCGCGCGAACGCTGCTGGTAGTTGCTCGCGGCATCTGCCGGGAAGTGTGCGGCGACATAGGTGCCGCCATTGGCCGCGATCCAGGGGCCCAGAACATCGCTGTACCAGCCGCCGCCCGGCCAGATCTCGACGATGGTGGAGCCGGGGTCGATCTGGAAGAATTCCAGCGTTTCGCGCGGGTGCCGCCATTCGTCGCGTTCGGCCGCCTCGCCCCGCCAGTCACCGGCGAGGACGGTCTCGATGTCGGAATAATCCGGGGCCGGTGCGGTTTCCGCTTCCGGGGCGGCAGCCGTTTCGGCGGCGGTCTCCGGTGCAGCCGCTTCCGTATCCGTGTCCGTATCGGTCTGCGAATTTCCGCAGGATGCCAGCAACATCGAGCCGCCAAGAAGGGCGGCGAGGGCCTTGGTGCGCATATGGAAGTCTCCCTGTCTCCGTTGTCCTGTCCTAGCCAAGCCCGGGCGGCGGCGCAATTGCTTCGCTCGGGGCTTGCGAAATCGTGATCGCCTCCCCAACTAGTTCGCGCAGGTTGCCGCAACGGGACCTGCGGACCGGCCACGGCCAGTGTGCGTGGCGGTCCCCGTCAACCGTCCGGCCCGTCCGGACCTGTTTATCGCTCTGAAGGAGGATGGACTGTTATGCGTACTGTCGATTTTACCCCGCTCTACCGTTCGATCGTCGGTTTTGACCGCCTGGCCGACATGATGGACTCGGCCACCAAGATCGAATCCCAGGGCTACCCCCCCTACAACATCCAGCACGTTGCCGATGACGAGTATCTGATCGAGCTCGCCGTCGCCGGTTTCGGTGAGGAAGACCTCACCGTGGAAGTCCAGGAAAACGTGCTGACCGTGTCCGGCCGGATTGCCGAGAAGACCGACGCCGACGAACGCCGCTTCGTGCATCGTGGTATCGCCGAGCGCGCCTTCGAGCGCCGCTTCCATCTGGCTGACCATGTCGAAGTGACCGATGCCGGGCTGAAGAACGGCCTGCTGACGATCCGTCTGGTCCGCGAAATCCCCGAGGCCGCAAAGCCGAAGCGGATCGAGATCAAGGCCGGGTCCGGCAAGACCAAGGCGAAGCTGATCGAGGGCGGCAAGACGAAAGCTGCCTGATCGCTTCTGCACTCACGATTATCCCCCCCAATGACTGGGCGGCGGACATCTGTCCGCCGCCCTTTTTATTGTCGGGATGGAATGGCGCGGGAAGGTCAGGCCGCGTTGAGATCGACGGCACCCTCGATCGAGGCCACCTGCTCCAGGAAACGTTCGTCGAACGATGTTCCGGTGAAACAGGATCCGCCGAACAGGGCGCGGCGCACATCGGATCCGTCCAGATGCGCGTAGGAGAAGTCGGCACCGGTGGCTTTCACCTGCCGCAGGTCGGCGCCGCGAAAATCGGTATAGCGTGCCCGGGTGCCCGCCAGGGAAGCCGGCAGGATGCGGTTGCCTTCCAGCAGCAGCGGTCCCAGCTGGCAATCGCGCAGGTCGGCATTGGAGAGGTTTGCGCCGGTCAGGTCGGCGCCGCGCAGGTCGGCGCCGCGCAGCGAGACCATGCGCAGGTCGGCCTTTTCAAGCCGTGCGCCCTGCAGCTGCGCGCCTTCCAGATCGAGCCCGTACAGCGTCGCGCCCCGGGCGTGGAAGGCGGTCAGTGTCTTGCCGGCCAGCGAGGTCAGGCCGCGCAGATCGGTGCCGTCGAACAGGGAGGGCTTGCCCTCGCGCCCGTTCGTCTCGCACCACTTCATGTGTTCGGCGATCTGGTTGGCGACCGGGTTGTCGAGCGTGTTCGCATCGATACCGACCGGCGCCTCGGTCAGCGCACCATCCGTGCGCATCCGGTCCTTCTTGGCCATGACGGTCTTGGTGCCGATCAGGACGGCATTGGTGAAATCGGTATCTGTCAGGTCTGCACCGGACAGGTCGGCGCCTTCCAGGTTTGCGCCCTGGAAAGACGAACCGCGCAGATTGGCGCGGATCATCCGCGTGCCCAGCAGCATCGCGTCGGTGAAGTCGGATTTCTGTGCCGTGATGCCGGCCATTTTCGAACGGGACAGGTTTGCGCCCGTGAAGTTGGCCTTGTCGGAATCATTGCCCTGGGTCTTGTGGGTGAGAACCGCGAGACCCTTTTCCTTGTCGATCTGGGCGATCGCACCTTCGCGCAGGTCGGCCTCGGTGAGGTCGGCACCGGTCAGGTTCGCACCGCGCATGATCGCGCCGCGCAGATCGGCCCGGCGCAGGCAGGCGCCTTCCAGGCTGGCGCGACGCAGGTCTGCGGCAAAGAAGATCGCGCTGTTCAGCGTGGCGCCGGAGAGATTTGCACCCCGCAACACGGCGCCGGAGAAATCGGCATCGGACAGGTCGCGGTTCGACAGGTCGAGATTCTCGACGATGCTGTAGGCAAAGCTTGCACGGGCGCCGCCGGCCTTGCCGGACCACAGACGCTCATGCCGTTCGCAGATCATGTCGACCTGCGCCTGGTTCAGCATCTTGAATTCGATTTTCCGCCCTTGCATTCGCAGGTCCTGTCGGTGGAGACACCAGAGAACCACGCTAGCGCGGGAGAGTTAATACACGGTGTCGCGGCTGTGTTCGGCCTGGCGTGCAAGCCCCCGGGCGACCAGGTCACGGGCGAATTTTGTATCCGGTGCGATCCGGACCCGGGAAAAGCCCTGCTCTCCCAGTTGCTTGAGCGTGGTATCGCGTTCGGAGACCGGGACCGGATCCAGCGCGGTTTCATAACCGGCGGTCCGGCTGTCGGCGAAGAGCAGGGGGGTGCCGGTCTCCAGGCGGTGGAAAAAGGCCTCGTAGAGCGCTTGCGCGTCCGCCTCGCCCAGGCCGGTGACGACCTCGATGCCGGCGGCTTCCAGCATGGCGATGCCGCGCCCGGCGACTTCGTGATAGCGATCGAGGCAGGCGATGACGACGCGGGCGATACCGGCCTCGATCAGGCCGAGGGCGCACGGGGGTGTGCGGCCGTAATGCGCGCAGGGCTCGAGCGTGACATAGGCGGTACAGCCGCGCGCCATGGCTTCCGCATGGGTCAGCGCGACGCGCTCCGCATGGGGGCGTCCGCCATCGGCCGTGGCACCGTTCGCGACGATCTGGCCGTCCTTCACCAGGACACAGCCGACCGCCGGGTTCGGCGCGGTGCGTCCCAGCTGACCGCGGGCCAGTGCCAGGGCCAGGCCCATGAATCGGCGGTCGGCGACGCTGGCCATGATCAGGGCAGGGGCGGCAGGGGCTGGGCGCGGCTCTCGTCGAGATAGCGCGCGCCGAGAATGGTGGTGCCGTCCTCATCAAGATCGATCAGCAGCGGATTTCCGGTCGGGATCTCGACCTCCATGATCTCGGCATCGCCCACCTGGAACAGGAGTTTCACCAGGGCGCGCAGGCTGTTGCCGTGCGCGGCGACGGCCAGGGTCTCGCCCTTCTTCAGGTGCGGCAGGATTTCCGAGGTCCAGTAGGGCTCGACGCGGTCGAGGGTCAGCTTGAGGCTCTCCGCGGCCGGCAGGAGTTCGCGCGGCACGTCGGCATAGCGTTCGTCATTGGCCGGGTGGAATTCGTGATCCTCGGCAACCGGCGGCGGCGGTGTGTCGAAGGAGCGGCGCCAGATCTTCACCTGCTCGGCACCGTGTTTCGCGCGCGTCTCGTCCTTGTCGAGACCGGCGAGAGCGCCATAGTGCCGCTCGTTGAGACGCCAGGATTTCTCGACGGGAATCCACAGCCGGTCGAGGCCTTCCAGGGTGAGGTTCAGCGTCTTGATCGCCCGTTTGAGCACCGAGACATAGGCGCGTTGCGGCTTGAAGCCCGCCTTCGCCAGAAGCTCGCCGGAGCGGCGGGCCTGGGCGACGCCTTCATCGGTGAGATCGACATCGACCCATCCGGTGAAGCGGTTCTGCAGATTCCATTCGCTCTGGCCGTGCCGGATGAGGGCGAGTTGCGGCATGTCAGTCTCCTCTTGCAGCGTCTGCGGGCGGTGCCGGCGCAGCGATAGCCCGCCTGCCGCGCCCGGGCAAGGCGCGGCGCCCGCGGCAGGCGTCATGGACAAAGTCGGGCATGGGCAAGCCCTGCGCCTTGTGGTATAAAGCTTCCAGTAGTTCCGGGTTTGCGTTTCAGGGATCGTCCCTGCCGGGCCGTTTCCTGTCATTGCAGTCCTGCAGAGCCCCGTCTTGGAGCCCTGCCGACCCGGCGGATATCGCGGCGTCACGAATGCCTGGTCCCTCTCCGTCCCCCTTATGGACCACGCGACAACGCCGCTCTGGCCGCGCACGTCTCTTCCCCGGACGTGCGCGGTTCTGGTATGGGAGCGCTCCTGTCCTGTCTGCCCAGCGCTCGCCCGAGGAAATCCCATGCCCGAGTTCGACCCCGCCGTATCGGCCCGCCGTGTCATCGAAACCGAGCGGGACGGGCTGGACCTGCTGGCCGGATCGATCGGCGAGACCTTCGTCGCGACGGTAAACCGGATCGCCGAGATGAAGGGGCGGGTTATCTGCGCCGGGGTGGGCAAGTCAGGCCACGTCGCGCGCAAGATCGCGGCGACAATGGCGTCCACCGGCACGCCCGCCTACTACGTCCACCCCACCGAGGCGAGCCATGGTGATCTCGGCATGATCGGCGAGCAGGATGCCGTGCTGGCGCTGTCGAAATCGGGCGAGACGAAAGAGCTGGGCGATCTGATCGCCTATTGCCGCCGCTTCGGTGTGCCGCTGGTCGCCATGACCACGAAGGCCGACAGCACGCTGGGCCGGGCGGCGGATTATCTGCTGGCGGTTCCCGACGCGCCGGAAGCGTGTGGCGAGACCCGCGCGCCGACCACCTCGACGACGCTGATGATGGCGCTGGGCGATGCCCTGGCCGTTGCCTTGCTCGAAACGCGTGGCTTCACGGCTGCCGACTTCCGGACCTTCCATCCCGGCGGTGCGCTGGGCGCGGCCCTCGCATCGGTCGCCGATGTCATGCATGCCGGCGATGCCGTGCCGCTGGCATCCCAGTTGGCACCGATGAGCGAAGTGCTGATCGAGATGACGGCAAAGAGTTTCGGCTGTGTCGGCCTGCTGGACGATACGGGCCGCCTGGCCGGCATCATCACCGATGGCGACCTGCGCCGTCACATGGGTAATGACCTGGTCGACCGCCCCGCCTGCGAAGTCATGACGCGCAATCCGAAAACCGGGCGCAGCGAGGCGCTGGCCGCCGACGCGCTGCGGGAGATGACGGCCGGTTCGCTGAAAATCACCCAGCTCTTCATTGTCGACGACGCCCACAAGCCGGTCGGCATCCTGCACCTGCACGACCTGCTGCGTGTCGGCCTGAGCTGACACGGCATCGGGCAGCAAGCCCAACAGGACTGTTTCTGTTCGCGAATTGCGCTAGCACTGTCGCCGGACAGGCAGGGGAGAGGTTCATTGACAATCCTGGTGACCGGCGCGGCCGGCTTCATTGGATATCATGCCAGCGAGGCCTTGCTGGCCGCCGGCGAGCGGGTGGTCGGTCTCGACAATCTGAACGCCTATTACGACCCGGCTCTCAAGCAGGCGCGTCTTGCACGCCTTGAAAGGCATGAGGGATTCCGCTTCGAACGGCTCGATCTTGCCGACAACGCGGCCGTGATGGCGCTGGTCGAGCGCGAACAGCCTGACCGTATCCTGCATCTCGCGGCCCAGGCCGGGGTTCGCTACTCGCTGGAAAACCCCTTCGCCTATGCCCGCTCCAACCTGCTCGGCCATCTGGCAATCCTGGAGGCGGCGCGGCGGCTGGGCGATGATCTGACCCATCTTGTCTATGCCTCGTCCAGCTCGGTCTATGGCGAGCGCTCGGCCGTGCCCTTCGCCGAGACCGACGCGTCGGAGACACCGGCCTCGCTCTACGCCGCCACCAAGCGCGCCGACGAGCTGATGAGCGCATCCTATTGTTCGCTCTACGATATTCCGGCGACCGGATTGCGTTTCTTCACGGTCTACGGGCCCTGGGGGCGGCCGGACATGGCCTACTGGCTGTTCGCCGATGCCATGTTGTCGGGCCGTCCGATCAAGGTCTTCAATAATGGCGATATGGAGCGGGACTTCACCTATATCGACGATATCGTCGAGCCGCTCTGCCGCATCCTGGCCGATGCTCCGGCGCGTGGCCGTCATGCCGTCTACAATATCGGCGGTTCGTCGCCGGTGCGGCTGATGGACATGATCGAGACGCTGGAACGCGCGCTGGGGATGACGGCCGAGAAGATCATGCTGCCCATGCAGCCCGGCGACGTCACGCGCACCTTTGCGGACACGAGAAAGCTGGAAGCCGACTATGGCTACAAGGCGACGACCCGTCTGGAAGACGGTCTGCCACGCTTTGCCGACTGGTACCGGAACTGGCGCGAGGGGATAGCCTGAGCGGGTGGGTCTAGCCGAAATCTTTCAGCATGGCGCGGGCGGCTTCGCCATGCTCCGGATCGGATGTGGCGTAAGCAAGGTTGGCGCGGAAATAGCCCAGCTTGCTGCCGCAGTCATAGGACGTGCCGTCATATTCCAGGGCGTGGAAGTCCTGGCTGTCCATCAGGCGCACCATGGCATCGGTCAGCTGGATCTCGCCACCGGCCCCGGCCGCTTGGTCGTCGAGCAGCGGGAAGATTTCCGGCTGCAAGATATAGCGGCCGGTGATGAAGAGGTTCGACGGCGCGCTCTCGCGCGGCGGTTTCTCGACCATGCCCTTCATCTTCATCAGCGGACCGGACCGGTCGACCGGATCGATAACGCCATAGGATGACGGGTCTTCGCAGGGCTCGACGGCGATCACATTCCCGCCAACCCTGTTGTAAGCCTCGACCATCTGCGCCAGACAGCTTTTGGCGGATTTGACCAGCATGTCGGGCAGCAGGATCGCGAAGGGCTCCTGGCCGATGATGTCGCGGGCACAGGCGATGGCGTGGCCCAGGCCCAGCGGGGCCTGCTGGCGCACAAAGCTCATCGAGCCCGGCGCCGGCCGGATGCGCTCGAGTTCCTGCAGGATGGCGGTCTTGTTCTTTTCGCGCAGCGTGTCCTCGAGCTCGTAGGCGCTGTCGAAATAATCCTCGATGGCCGACTTGTTCCGGCCCGTCACGAAGACGAAATGCTCGATCCCGGCGGCGCGCGCTTCATCGACCACATACTGGATCGCCGGCCGGTCGAAGACGGGCAGCATTTCCTTGGGGATGGACTTGGTCGCCGGCAGGACCCGCGTTCCCAGCCCGGCCACGGGCAGAACGGCTTTGCGAATTGGCGACATGTCTTCCCCCGAACGCTGTCAGAACCCTGAGCGAGTTCCAACGCCTAGCCCATGGAAGCTGGACCGTCCAGCGCACCGATTCACTTCGCGTAAGGCACAACCTCCTATATAGGAGGCGGGGCACAGAGAGGGCAGCCTGATGGGCAAGAAGTATTTCGGCACGGATGGCGTCCGCGGCCTGACGAACACATTCCCGATGACGGCGGAAACGGCCCTGCGCCTGGGCATGGCAGCGGGCAAGCATTTCGTGCGCCATTCCGGGCGCCATTCGGTGGTGATTGGCAAGGATACCCGCCTGTCCGGCTACATGATCGAGTCGGCGCTGGTCGCCGGTTTCACCTCGGTCGGGATGGATGTCTTCCTGTTCGGCCCGCTGCCGACGCCGGCCGTGGCGCTGATGACGCGCTCGCTGCGGGCCGATCTCGGCGTGATGATCACCGCATCGCACAACCCCTATCATGACAACGGCATCAAGCTGTTCGGTCCGGACGGCAACAAGCTGGACGACAAGGCCGAGCTGAAGATCGAAAAGCGCATGGATGGCAGCCTGACCGACGATCTGGCCAAGCCGGCGGACCTGGGCCGGGCCAAGCGGATCGATGATGCCCAGGCGCGCTATATCGAGATCGTCAAATCGACCTTCCCGCGGGCCCAGCGCCTGTCCGGCCTTCGCCTGGTGCTCGATTGCGCCAATGGGGCTGCCTACAAGGTGGCACCGGACGTGCTGTGGGAGCTGGGTGCCGACATCATTCCGATCGGGGTCGAGCCGAACGGCTTCAATGTGAACGAGGAATGCGGCTCCACCGCGCCTGCGCGCCTGTCCAAGGAAGTCGTGAAATACCGCGCCGATCTGGGTATCGCACTGGACGGCGATGGCGACCGGCTGATCCTGTGTGACGAGAAGGGCCGTGTGATCGACGGCGACCAGATCCTCGGCCTGCTGGCACGCCACTGGAAAGAACAGGGTGAGCTGAGCCAGGATGCGATCGTCGCCACGGTCATGTCCAATCTGGGTCTGGAACAATACCTGTCCGGGATCGGGCTTTCGCTGGAGCGCACCAAGGTCGGTGACCGCTATGTCACCGAGCGCATGAAGCAAACCGGCATCAATCTGGGCGGCGAGGCGTCCGGCCATATCGTGATGCCCGACCATGCGCCGACCGGTGACGGCCTGATTGCGGCGCTGCAAGTCCTGCGTGTCGTCAACGAGAGCAAGAAACGCGCGAGCGAGCTCCTCAAGGTGTTCGATCCCGCGCCGCAATTGCTCGAGAATGTCCGCGTCAAGAAGGGCATCGCTCCGTTGGAAACAGAGGCGGTCAAAAAGGCGATCGAGGCGGGTGAAAAGCGTCTGGGCAAGGATGGTCGTGTCCTGGTGCGCGCCTCCGGTACCGAGCCGGTTATCCGGGTCATGGCCGAGGGCGATGAAGCGAAGATCCAGCAGGTTGTTGGCGATATTCGCGCCGCGATCGAGGACGCCGTGAACTGACGATCGGAAAATGCTGTACCTCGTCGGCCTTGGGCCTTGCGCCGCCGGATAGGCTCGGCGATACCGGGGCCGACCAGAATAGGAGTGGCGCATGCGCGTGGCGATGATCGGAACGGGCTATGTCGGACTGGTGTCGGGGGCCTGTTTCGCCGACTTCGGACATGAGGTCGTATGTGTCGACAAGGATGCGTCCAAGGTCGAGATGCTCAAATCCGGCGGGATCCCGATCTACGAGCCGGGTCTGGACCTTCTGGTCGAGCGCAATGTGCGCGAAGGACGCCTGAGCTTCACCCAGGATCTCACCGACGCCGTGCGCACGGCCGATGCGGTTTTCATCGCGGTGGGCACACCGTCGCGCCGCGGCGACGGATATGCCGATCTCAGCTATGTCTACGCGGCCGCCAAGGAAGTGGCCGAGGTGATGGACGGCTATACGGTCGTGGTCACCAAATCGACGGTGCCGGTGGGCACCGGTGACGAGGTTGAACGGATCATCCGTGAAACCCGTCCGGATGCCGATTTTGCCGTCGTCTCCAATCCGGAATTCCTGCGCGAAGGTGCGGCGATCGATGATTTCAAACGGCCGGACCGTGTTGTCGTCGGCACGGATGACGACCGCGCCCGCACCTTGATGCGCGAGCTGTACCGTCCGCTCTTCCTCAACGAGACGCCGATCGTGTTTACCGCACGGCGTACGTCGGAACTGATCAAGTATGCCGCCAACGCCTTCCTGGCGATGAAGATCACCTTCATCAACGAGATCGCGGACCTGTGCGAGCATGTGGGCGCCAATGTCCAGGAAGTCGCCAAGGGCGTGGGTCTGGACAACCGGATCGGCGGCAAATTCCTGCATGCCGGTCCCGGTTATGGCGGGTCCTGTTTCCCGAAAGATACGCTGGCCCTGACCCGCACGGCCCAGGATGCCGGCTCGCCGCTGCGCCTGATCGAGACGGTGGTCGAGGTCAATGATGCGCGCAAGCGGGCGATGGCCGACAAGGTGATCGCGGCCTGCGGTGGCGATGTGAAAGGCAAGACGATCGCCGTGCTGGGCGTGACCTTCAAGCCGAATACCGACGATATGCGCGAGGCGCCCAGCCTGGAGATCATCCCGGCCCTGCAGAAGGCCGGCGCGACGATCCGCGCCTTCGATCCGGCCGGAACGGTCGAGGCAGAAAAACTCCTGTCGAATGTCGAGTTCGTCTCCGGCCCCTATTTCTGCGCAGAGGGTGCCGATGCGCTGGTGATCATCACCGAATGGAACGAGTTCCGCGCACTGGACCTGCCGCGGCTGAAGGCGACCATGAAGGCGCCGGTCCTGGTCGATCTGCGCAATATCTACACGCATGACCAGGCCGGGAATGCGGGCTTCGAATACACCAGCGTGGGCCGGCCGCACGGCTAGCCGCCTCAAACCTGTTCCGGGGAGATATCATGACCGCCAAGCCGCACGCCGCGCTGACGCCCAATAGCTGGGCGTTCGAGAATGAAGCCCTGATCAAGCCGACGGGCTTTCGCGAATATGATGCGCGCTGGTGGTTCGGTCATCCCGGTTCCGACCAGGCGCCGGATCTCAACCTCTATGGCGTGCAGGCGCTGGGGATGGGGCTGGGCACGCTGATCCACGAGCTGGGCGTGGAGCCGAAGATCGTTGTCGGCCATGATTTCCGCTCCTATTCGCTGAGCGTGAAGCAGGCGCTGGAAGTCGGCCTGATGGCGGCCGGGATCGAGGTGCACGATATCGGCCTGGCGCTGTCGCCGGTGGCCTATTTCGCCCAGTTCGACCTGGACATTCCGTGCGTCGCAATGGTCACGGCAAGCCATAATTCCAACGGCTGGACCGGTGTGAAGATGGGCGCCCAGCGTCCGCTGACCTTCGGGCCGGACGAGATGAGCCGGCTCAAGGAAATCGTGCTCAACGGGGATGCGAAGACGCGCGATGGCGGTGGCTATGTCCGCCAGGCGGGCGTTGCCGAGCGCTATCTCGCCGATGTTGCCGAAGGCGTCTCGCTGAGCCGTCCGATCAAGGTGGTTGCCGCCTGCGGCAATGGCACGGCCGGCGCCTTTGCGCCGCAGGCCCTGCGCGCCATGGGCGCCGAGGTGATCGAGATGGATTGCGAACTCGATCATACCTTCCCGCGCTACAATCCCAATCCGGAAGACATGAAGATGCTGCACGCCATGCGCGATGCGGTGCTCGAGCATGGCGCCGATGTCGGTCTGGGGTTTGATGGCGATGGCGACCGCTGCGGCGTGATCGACAATGAGGGCGAGGAGATTTTCGCCGACAAGATCGGCCTGATGCTGGCACGTGACCTCGCGCCGCTGCATCCCGGTTCGACCTTTGTGGTGGATGTGAAATCGACGGGCCTGTTCACCATCGATCCGGTGCTCAAGGAACACGGCTGCAAGACCGACTATTTCAAGACCGGCCACTCCTACATCAAGCGCCGCTCGAAGGAGCTGGGTGCACTGGCCGGGTTCGAGAAGTCCGGGCACTTCTTCCTGCAGCCGCCGATCGGCCGCGGTTATGATGATGGCCTGGTCGCAGCGCGCGCCGTGTTGCAGATGCTCGACCGCAATCCGGACAGATCGATGGCCGATCTGCGCCGCGCGCTGCCGGTCAGCTATGGCTCGCCGACCATGTCGCCGGCTTGCGATGACGAGAAGAAATACGATGTCGTCGAACGCATCGTGAAAGTCTTCGAGAGCAAGAAGGCAGACGGCGACCAGGTGGCCGGCAGGGCGATTGCCGACATCAACACCGTCAATGGCGTGCGCTTCTCGCTGGCCGATGGTGCCTGGGGCCTGGTGCGCGCGTCGTCGAACACGCCGAACCTGGTGGTGGTGATCGAAAGCCCGAACTCGAAAGAGGATGTGGCGGCGATCTTCGCGGAGATCGAAGGCGTGCTGGCGAAATTCCCGGAAGTCGGCGCCTTCGACCAGAAGCTCTAGCTGTAGCGGGTTTCGATCACGGCACGCAGGCCGGCCTGCCAGTCGCCCGGTCCGATATGCCAGACGCGCTGGAGACGCGAGGCGTCGAGCCGGGTGTCGAGCGGACGTTCGGCCGGTTGCGGCCAGTCGCTCGAGGCGATTTCCGTGATGTCGGCGGTCGCGGGCAGGCGGTCGCCGGCGAGGGAAGCTGCGGCGCGGGCGAAGTCGGCCCAGTTGACGTGACGGCCGCCGCAATAATGGAACACGCCCGCCGTGCCTTCATGCGCCGACGGATGCTCGTGCGACATTTTGAGAAGATCGCGCGCCAGATCGCCGGCCCAGGTGGGGGCGGAATACTGGTCGGCGACGACCTTCACCGGCTGGCCCTGTTCGAGCCGGCCGAGAATCGCCTTCAGGAAAGATCCGCCTTCCGCGTCGAACAGCCAGGCAACGCGCAGCGTCACCGCGTCCGGATGAGCCTCGGCCAGGGCCTGTTCGCCGGCCAGCTTGCTTTCGCCATAGACGTTGAGCGGCCGGGTGGTTGCGGTCTCGTCGAGCGGGGCGGGTGCCTTGCCGTCGAAGACATAGTCGGTGGAGATGTGGAAGAAGGGCAGTTCGCGTTCGGCTGCGGCGGCGCCCAAGCGGGCGACAGCCTCGCAATTGAGTGCCATGGCGCCGTCGCGCGCGGTCTCCGCACCGTTCACATCGGTCCAGGCCGAGGCATTGATCACGGCCCGCGGGCCGACCGCGTCGAACAGGGCGCCGGCATCGCCGGTCAGCGCGTCGAACCGGTCGCGCCCCGCTGTCACGACATCGTCGCCGCCACCGGTCCCTGCCAGGGCGCGGGCCAGCTGGCCGCTGGCGCCGATCACCAGGACAGGGCGCGGCGCCTGTGTCATGCCGGCAGGCCGAGGCGTTCCTGGCGGTAGACCCCTTCCTGGATCGGCCGCCACCAGGCTTCATGATCCAGATACCAGTCGACGGTCTGTGCCAGCCCGGTCTCGAAATCGAGCGAGGGCGACCAGCCCAGCTCGTCCTGCAGTCTGGAACTATCGATCGCGTAGCGGGCGTCATGGCCCGGGCGGTCGGTGACAAAGCGGATCAGCTCGCGGCGCGCCACACCACCGGGGCGGCGGTCGTCGACAATGTCGCAGATCGCCTGCACCACATCCAGATTGGTGCGTTCGGCATTGCCGCCGATGCAATAGGTCTCGCCGGCGCGGCCGCGCTCGACAATGTCGATCAGGGCGCGGGCGTGGTCGTCAACGAACAGCCAGTCGCGCACATTCGACCCGTCGCCATAGACCGGCAGGTCCTTGCCGGCGAGCGCATTGAGGATCATCAGCGGGATCAGCTTCTCCGGGAATTGCCGCGGCCCGTAATTGTTCGAGCAGTTCGACACCAGGATGTTCAGCCCGTAGGTGCGGCCCCAGGCGCGGGCGAGGTGGTCGGACGCGGCCTTGGACGCCGAATAGGGAGAAGACGGGTCGTAGGCGGTCGTCTCGGAGAACAGGCCTTCGGCGCCAAGCGAGCCGAACACCTCGTCGGTCGAGACATGCAGGAAGCGGAACGCGCCGGCCCGGTCCGCCGGCAGGCTG
Organism: Maricaulis sp.; assembly: GCF_039978735.1. Classification (GTDB taxonomy): domain Bacteria; phylum Pseudomonadota; class Alphaproteobacteria; order Caulobacterales; family Maricaulaceae; genus Maricaulis. The sequence goes on along the minus strand of NZ_JBDWAS010000009.1, from coordinate 35,442 downwards.
TCGCGCCAGGCGCGGGCGGCGTCCAGCAGGGTGAACGTGCCCATCACATTCGTGTCGACGAAGATCCCGGCGCCGGTGATCGAGCGGTCGACATGGCTTTCCGCCGCCAGGTGCATCACGGCATCCGGGCGCGCCGTCTCGAAGGCGGCCTTGACGGCCTCGGCATCGCGGATATCGGCCTTCACCAGCGTATAGCGGTCGTGCCCGTCCAGCGCGGCCAGCGAGGCCGGCGCGGCGGCATAGGTCAGCGCGTCCAGATTGGTCACCGTCCAGCCCTGATCCACCAGGCGCAGGCACAGGGCCGATCCGATGAAACCGGCGCCGCCGGTGACGAGTACGCGTTTGCTCATGTCCTGTCCCATCCCTGCGGGAAAATACTGCCATTGCGGGCCTGATGCTCGGCCAGGCGCGGCGCTTGCGCGTCCTTACCAGACAGCACCGGGTCTTGCACGCCCCAGTCGATGCCCAGATCCGGGTCGTCCCAGGCGATCGAGCCGTCGTGTTCGGCGGAATAGTATTCGGTCACCTTGTAGAGCATGTGCACATCCGGCGTGCGGGTGACGAAACCGTGCAGGAAGCCCGGCGGCACCCACAGCTGAACCCCCGTCTCGCGGGAGAGTTCCACGGCGGCATGCTGTCCGTATGTGGCTGAGCCTTCGCGGATATCGACGATGATATCGGTCACCGCGCCTGTCACCACCGAGACCAGCTTGCCCTGCGCCATGGGCGGGGCCTGGTAGTGCAGGCCGCGCAGCGTGCCGGGCCGCGCGGTGAAGGAGAGATTGTCCTGCACGAAGCGCACATCCAGCCCGGCCTCATCGGCCAGCCGCCGGGCATTCCAGTGCTCGCAGAACCAGCCGCGATCGTCGCCGAAGCGGGGCGGGGTGAACAGGAGCGGGCCGTCAATGGCGAAGCGTTCGATCTGCATGATGTTCCGGTGGCTGGAGGGTGTCAGTCGGCATCGATCGGTCCATAGCCCAGCTTCTCGCGCCAGGGCTGCAGGATCGGGATGATCGGCTCGAGATGTTCGCGATACCGGCGCCAGCGCGCCCGGGACGTGGTATAGAGCGGCTGTATGACCTGTGTCGCACTCGGCGTGTTGATCCGGCCCCGGCTGCGGGCGGTCTCGATATAGTTCGTGACGCGCTCGTCCCACGGAATGCCGAGACGGTCGAGCACAGGGCGGACCTGGCTTTCATGATCCTCGATCAGGCGTTCGTACTGCACGACGACCGGGTCGATGCCGAGAATGTCCACGGCCTTGAACCAGAGCCGCATGACACGGTCATAGAGCCGCGCCGCCATGACGATATCCGTGAAGTGCATCATGGGCGCGTTGAGGTCGAAGTCCTGCATGAAGCAAGACAGGACCGAATCCAGCGGATCGCGCTGGGCGAAGATGAATTTGCCGTTCGGGAACATGTATTTCAGGTGGTTGGCATAGGCGAGATTGAGCGGCAGCTTGTCGATATTCACCCGCTTCTCGCCGGGTGCATACTCGGACAGGGATTCCATCTGCTTGAAATAGATGTCGCGAAGCGGCTGGCGGTTTGTCGCAAAGAAGCTCGCGGCGACATCGCGCCGGTTGGTCTGCTGCGGCAGCCCGTTAAAGCGGCCCTGCTCGACAATGACATGGCTGAGCAGCGGCTTTTCCTCGAACACTTCCACATCGGGGTGTGAGCGCAGGATGGTGTCGAGCAGGGTCGTGCCGGATCGCGGAAAGCCGACGATAAAGCCCATCACCGGTGCATCGGCGGGTTCATCCCAGGACGCACCGTGAATCGACTCGTCTTCAGCGACCTTGTCGAGCCAGGCGTCGCAGATATCGAGGCGATGCGTGTATTCCTCAGCGCGTATGATGCCCCGGCCGCGTTCGAAGTCGGCCGCCAGCCTGTTGCCTCGCGTAAATGCGTGGAAGGCCTCGTCATGCCGTTCCAGCTTGTCGCAGATCCGGCCGATGGTCATGGCGATGTGCCGATTGACATTGTCGGTTGCCTGCGGGTCGTAGTGCGGGATCAACCGGTCATAGGCGTCCTGATGGCGGTTCCTGCGTGCCTCTAGGCGTGCGATGACATGTGCCGTGCGGCGGTTGGACAGGGAAACGCCCCGCGCTTCCGCCCGGGCGACAAGGGCCTCCATGGCGTCTGAATCGTTGAGCGTGTCGAAGAAGGACATGGCGGCCTGGTAAGGGTGCTCATCGTCCGGCGCCAGTTCGAGCGCTTTCAGGAACGCCTCACGAGCCTCATCGTCGCGGCGGCTCGCCGAGAGGGCGCCGCCGAGCCCGGTATAGGCTTCCGGCTGGTCGGGGAAGGCTTTCACCCCGTCGCGGCCAAACTGGATGGCGTCGGCAAATGCGCCACCGAGTACGGCTATCTCGGCACCCCGGCGATACAGGCGGACATCCGGGCCGAGACGGCGCAGCGTGGCGCGGATGAGTTCCAGCGCTGCATCGCTATCGCCCATCGAGCGGTAGGTATTGGCCTGGGTCGACGGCATATCGACCGACTTCGGCTCCAGCGCCAGTACGTGATGCATGCAGGCTTCCGCCTCGTGCAGACGCGATTGCATCATCATCAGATTATAGAGATGCAGCCAAGGGCGCGTAACAGCAGGCGCTTGCTGGGCGAGCAGGCTGGCCCGCTGCTCCAGCTCGGCCATCTCATGCCGTTCGGCAAGCCTGTCAAGCTGGTGCAACCTCTCCCTGGGCACGACCTTCAACATGGAAATCGCGCGTGCGGGCTCGATCTTGTCGCGCCGGAAGCGGGCAATCGCGTCTTTCAGCTTCGGCGTCTGTCCCAGCGCCTGGGCCGCATCCAGTGCGGCCCGATGAGCTTCTGCCTTGCGGCCCAGGCGGTGGAGTGCCGTGATCCGGCTGATCCGGAACTGCTCGTTCTTCGGCTGGAACAGTATGGCGCTCTGGAACAGGATCGCCGCAGCCATGACGGCCCGGGGCTGGTTGGTGTGCAGGTAGGCCACGCCCAGATTGTGCAGGGCGAAGGCATTGCGCGGCGACAGGCCGAGTGCCGTGCGGAACGAGGCGATGGCGCCCTTCAGATTATTGCCGCTGAGGTGCTGCAGGCCGGCCTTGATGTGGCCGACGGCTTCCTCGTCGGGAGAGGCCTGTTTGAGCAGGGGTGTCAGGGCAGGCTTCTGCGGCCTGCCGGGGATGTCGAACACCATCGGGAAAACTCCACTGGGACACAGGTTCGATACCCATCCCCCGGGGAGGCGTCAAACCTGACCGGCTGCAGCAGGGCATTTCGGGCCCTTCCTGCCGGATGTGGCAGTGCGCCGCGGCTCTGCGGCAGTTAACCATGCGGCATCCTTGACAGCTGCATTTCACCATTATCGGTCAAACCGTTGCAGGAAGGTGACAATGTGGCGCTTTTGGGGCGTCATCCCCATGCAGGCGGCGTGCCGGGGCCCACTTTTTGGCTTGACCTGCGCTTGCCGACTGACTTAACTCCACCCTGTTCGGCGCTCTAGTGACTGAGGGGGCGTCTCCGCGGGTGCGTCTGGGGCTGCGTTTCTAGGCTCATACGTGTTCGCAATTCCTGGCAGCCATAGGCGCTGAACAGCCATGGCTAGAAATTTGTAGATGGGGGAACCCAGAAATGAAAATGACTAAGCTTCTTGTAGGTGCCGCTACGGCTGCTCTGCTCGCCGGCTCGGCGAGCGCCTACGACCTGGTCGCCGCGAACACCGGCATTGCTTCGACGTCCACCTCGGGCTTCGAAGTTGAAGCCGCTGTTTCGCTCGCTGCCGAGCTGGACTTTGCGGCCGGCGCCCACAACGGTGACTTCGAGTTCTATATCGAACAGGACACCGCCGGCGTCTTCACGACCGACGACGTTCTGCTGACGGTCACCCTGACCAACGGTACGTTCGATCAGGCCATCACCGTCGCCAACATTGACGCGTCCTGCGCGTCGAGCGCGTCGGTCTCCACGGGCGGTACCGCCGGTTCGTCCACGGTGACCTTCCTGGTTTCCGGCATCGACGGCTGCGATGATGTCCTCACCTCCGGCGGCAGCTTCGCTTCCGGCGATGACATCGGCTTCTCCCTGCCGATCGATCTGACCGGCGCTGGCGATCTGGGCGTCTCCACCAACATCATCACCGACTCCGGTTCCACGCCGGTTGACGGCGGCACGGCCACGCTCGGCTTCGTGTCCCTGGACGACGCCTTCAGCGTTTCCATCGTTGCGAACCCGACCGACACGATTGCCGATCTGGACGCCAACCCGATCTACACCCAGTTCGATGGTGCAGGCGGTAACGGCCTCATCGGCACGGTCGAGCTCGACTGTAATGTCGGTATCGATGTCGACCTCAACGGCAATGCCGTCGATTGCACCAATGACGTCGATGACATCACGGCCACCCTGTCTGGTGACGTGTCTGCGTTTGATGGTGCAGGCGAAGTCGCGATCGCCGGTCAAAACGGCGTCAACAATGTGGCCGACGATGAGTCGACCGCTGACCTGGGTCCGGCGCTCGGCGCTGGTGGCTTCGGCCCGTCCAACATTGTTCTGGATGACGCCGCTGCCGACGATGTGATCAACCCGTCCGACTACACGCTGGCCGTGTCTGTCGATCTGGGCGCTGCCTTTATCGACGAAGCTGACGTCACCGGCACGCTCGCTTCGGTCGTTCGCGAAGGCACCACCGTTGTGGTTCCGTGGTTCGCGTCCTCGGCCATTGCTGCGGCCAACGGTTCGACCAACGTCTTCCGCATCAGCAACATCTCCGCCGCCGACGCTCGCGTCTTCGTCGAAGTGCTGACGGCTTCGGACGGCACCTTCGTCGATCCGGGCATCACGGAAACGGCTTCTCCGCTGGCTGCCGGTGGCGAAATGGTCATGACCTCCGGTTCCATCACCACCCTGCTGGCTGATGATCCGGGCCGCGCCGACCTGCGCATCACGATCGAGCAGACGGAAGACAACCTGACCTTCCGCCGCTTCGTGACGGCTCCGGACGGTTCGCTGACCGAAATGACGGTCGGTACCATCGACCAGGACCTGGACGGCTAATCCGTCTCGGTTTCGAGAACTGGGGAAGGGCGGCTTCGGCCGCCCTTTCTTTTTGTCCGGATGCCGGCGGCTGCGTCAGCCGCCTGGACGGAACTGCCGACCCTGCTGACGCGGAACACTGTTTCTTTGCAACGTTCTCGTCTAGGCTCGCCGCCCTGAGGCGAGGGCGTAGCCGGCAACAAGGGCAGGGCGTTCATGGACAATCGGCGTATCGGCGAGATCCTGCTTGAGGACAGCCATGTCACGGCAGAGGATGTCGAGGCTGCAGCGCGCTTCCAGGCAAAGGTCGGCGGCCTGTTCGGGCAGGCCCTGCTGCGCGTCGGCGCTCTCTCCGAAGACGTGCTTCTGGCAGCCCTGTCGCGCCAGCTCGATTTTCCCGTTCTTGATGCGACGGCCCTGCCGGAAGAACCGTCTGCCTATCGCGCCGCGGCTGACCGTCTCGGCCTCGCGCCGGACTGGTTGCTGCAGCACGACACCGTGCTGTGGTTCGAAGCCAAAGATGAGCAAGCGGCTGAAAACGCTCCCTCTCCCTCGGGAGAGGGTCGGGGAGAGGGGGGAGACACGTCCGACAATGGGCTTTTGGGACATGCCGATCCCTATGCCGCAGAGCAATTTTCGCCTGAAGCCGAGCTGCCGCAGCTGAACGTGTTCGCCCGTGCACCGCTTCATCCGCCGGTGCTCGAGGCGCTCGAGCGGGTCTGGCGCGGACCGGCCACTATGTGGCTGGGTCCGACCCGCCTGCTCGATGGCGCCCTCGCCTCGCTGCGCTCGTCCGGACGTGTCGCCAGCGCCGACGATGCCGACGATCTTCACCGGCTGCGCGAGATGGCCGAGGAAGCCCCGGTCATCGATCTGGTCAATGGCATGTTCGAGGACGCATTGCGCCAGGGCGCGTCGGACATTCACATCGAGCCCTTCGAAACCCATGTGCAGATCCGCTTCCGGATCGACGGCGTACTGCGCACGGTGAACACATTGCCGCGCAGCCGGTTCGATGCCGTCGCCTCGCGGGTGAAGCTCCTGTCCGGAATGGATATCGCCGAACGCCGCCTGCCGCAGGATGGCCGCCAGTCGGTGCGCTTCGCCGGCCAGGATATTGACCTGCGGGTCTCCAGCCTGCCGGGCGCCTGGGGCGAGAGCATCGTGCTGCGTCTCCTGCGCAAGCAGCAGAGCCTGCCCAGCCTTGAGGGGCTGGGACTGGAAGGCCGGTCGATGGAGGCGTTCCAGGCGTTGCTGGAAGAACGCAATGGCGTGATCCTGGTGACCGGGCCGACCGGGTCGGGCAAGTCGACGACGCTTTATCGCGGTCTGGAAGGCGTCAATGACGGCCAGCGCAAGATCATCACGATCGAGGATCCGGTCGAATACGACATGGACGGGATTACCCAGGTCCAGGCGCGCGCCGATATCGGCTACACCTTTGCCCGCGGCTTGCGCGCCATCCTGCGCCAGGACCCGGACGTGATCATGATCGGCGAGATCCGCGACGGCGAGACCGCCGGCATCGCCGTGCAGGCCGCGCTGACCGGTCACCTGGTCTTCTCCACCCTGCACACCAATACGGCCCTGTCGGCGGTGGAACGTCTGGTTGATCTCGGCGTCGAGCCCTTCCTGGTCTCCGCCTCGCTGCGCGGCCTGATGGGCCAGCGCCTGGTCCGCCGCCTGTGCGGCCATTGCAGCGTGCCCGCAGGCCCGGCGGCGATTGCCCAGGGCGAGGCGCGGCTGGACGAGGCGCGCCGTGGCGGGGCCGATCTGCCGGACAGCGTCAACCAGCCGCACTGGCGCGAAGCGCGCGGTTGCGCGCATTGCTCCGGCACCGGTTATTCCGGCCGGGTTGCGGTGTTCGAGGTCGCCCGCTTCACCAATGCCGTGCGCCAGGCAATCAACGAAGCGCGGCCGGAAAGCGATCTCATCGCCGCGGCCCGCCAGGACGGCTTCCTGACCATGTATGAGGACGGGCTGGTGAAGGCCGCGCAGGGCTATACCTCGACCGAGGAGATCCTGCGTGTGCTCGGCCAGGCCTCGGCTGCCCATGCCTGAGACCGCCGGCAAGCACAGTGGCCATGACGACCGGCCCGTACTGGTCGTCGGCATGCACCGCTCCGGCACATCCTGCCTTGCGGGCTGCCTGGAAGCGGCCGGCCTCCATCTGGGCGAGGTCAATACGCAGGCGCCGCACAATCAGCGCGGCAATCGCGAGAATCTCGCCGTCATGCAGCTGCACGATGCCCTGCTGGACCGCCATGGTGCCGCCTGGGACCGGCCGCCTGCCTCGCCCGTCGTCTGGACGGATGCCGATCTGGACGCCTTGTCCGATGCCACGGCCACGGCGGCGGCCCACACACCCTGGGGCGGCAAGGATCCGCGCTCCCTCATGTTGATGGAAGGCTGGCTGAAGCGCTTCAGCCCCCGCTTCGTCGGCACCTACCGCCATCCCGAAGCCGTGATTGCCTCGCTGTGTACCCGCGCCAAGGCCTGGGGCGAGCCGATGGATCCGGATGCCGCGCTGGATATCTGGGCGGCCTATAACCACGCGCTTTGCGCGCTGCGGCGGCAGCATGATTTTCCGATCGTGCGCTATGATATCGATGGCGGCCTCTATGTGGACAAGGTCACGGCGATCGCCCGCGATCTGGGCCTGCCGCACCCGGAAGCCGCCGGTCAGTTCTTCGACCGGGCGCTGAAACACCAGGCGGCGTCGCGCCCCGTGCCTGAACGGGTGGAGGCCATCTGGCAGGAGCTCGAGCGCCATGCTGTCTAGGCCCCGCATCTCCGTCATCATCGTCGCCTACGACATGCCGCGCGAAGTGCCGCGCACGGTGCAGTCCTTCCTCGCGCCCTACCAGCAGGAGATGGCGCCGGGCGATATCGAGATCCTGGTGATGGAGAACGGGTCGAGCCGGCCCGTTCCCGAGGCCGTGCGCGCCGGATGGCCGGCCAATGTGCGCTATTTCAACATCGAGAATGCGCCGGGCTCGCCAGCCCATGCCCTCAATCTCGGGGTGGCCAAGGCACGCGGCAAATGGGTCTGCCCGGTGATCGATGGAGCCCGTATCGCCACCCCCGGCATCCTGCGCAAGGCGATGCTGGCGGCGCGTCTGTCGGACTGCCCGGTGATCGCAACGATGGGCTATCATCTCGGCCATATCGTGCAGCAGGAAGCGGTGAAGCAGGGCTATGATGCGGCCACCGAGGACGCGCTGCTCGACTCGATCGGCTGGCCGGACGACGGGCATCGCCTGTTCGAGATCGGCTGTCTGGGCCTGTCGGCGCGCAAGGGCTGGCTGGCTCCGATCGCCGAGAGCAATGCGATCATCGTCTCGAAAGCCTTCTACAAGGCGATCGGCGGCTATGACGAGCGGTTCGACATTCCCGGCGGCGGCATCGTCAATCACGACTTCTTCCGCCGCGCCGTCGAGCATCCCGACGCCCTCTATGTCCTGCTGGTCGGCGAGGGGACGTTCCACCAGCATCATGGCGGTGTGACAACGGCAAAGGGTGTCGAGAAGCCCACCGCGCCGGACGGGCGCACCACCTGGGACATCTATGCGGACCAGTACCGACAGATCCGGCAAATGGACTATGCTGTGCCCCAGCGTGCGCCATTGCTGTTCGGGGATCTCGGCCCGTCCGCCGTGGCCGACGTGCAGACTTTCGCCGGGGGAGAAGGGCCGGAATGACCCGCGAGACCGACTTCATCACCAAATATCACAATCTCGACCTCGTGCGCCGGCGCGTCGAGGTCGGCGAGCATCGCGATGTGATAGGCGGCATGTGGGACGAGCTGGGCGCGCTGCAGCACGATTTTCTCGTGGCGCAGGGGCTGAAGCCGCATCACCGGCTGGTCGATATCGGTTGCGGATCGCTGCGGGCCGGTGTGCCGCTGACCCGCTATCTCGACGCCGACCGTTATTACGGCATCGATATCAGCCGCGATCTCCTCGAAGCCGGTTATGAACGCGAGATCCTGCCCGCGGGCCTCGGCTCGAAACTGCCGCCCAACCATCTGCACGCGACGGCCGACTGGGATGTCGCACCCTTCGGCGTGCGCTTCGATTTTGGCCTGGCGCAGTCGGTCTTCACCCACCTGCCGCTGTCACAGCTGACTGATTGTCTCGCTGCCGTCGCGCCGCACTTCGTGCCGGGCGGGCGGGTCTATATCACCTATTTCCACCGGCCCGACGATTGTCCCGACGGCGATCCGGTGATCCACGAGCCGGGCGGTATCGTGACTTGGCACGACCGTGACCCGTTCGATATCCGCCATGGCACGCTGGCTGCAGCGACACCGGAGGGCTGGGACCTCACCATTGTCGGCGAATGGGGCCATCCGCGCGACCAGCGCATGGCCCGGTTCACACGGTGCTAGGTCCTCAAGGAGCGGCGGTTCATGGCAACCTTCATCTATAAGGGACTGAAAGCCGGCAGCGGGGAAGTGGAGGGCCGTATCTCCGCGGCCGATGAGGTCGACGCGCTGCGCCAGCTCGAGGCCCAGTCGATCTCCGCCTTCCAGATCCGCGAGGCGCGGCTGACCGACCGGCGCTACGACCGAAACAAGGCGCGGCCGCAGGACCGCTTCCGCTTCATGCGCCAGCTCGCCATGCTGCTGCGCGCGGGCAGTCCGCTTCTGTCAGCCTTCGAGACGATCGGCGGCGACGAGCCCTGCCGCGAGCTGGCCGAGACCGCCGACGAGATCCGCCGCGCCCTGCGCTCGGGGACGCGGCTTTCAGTGGCGATGAAGCAGTCACTGCGCGGCTTTCCCGATTATGTGCCGCGCCTGGTCGAGCTGGGCGAGGCGACCGGCGATCTGCCGCGCGCGCTCAACGACATCGCCGGCCAGATGGAGCAGGACTTGCGTGCGGCGGCCGAGGTGCGCAATGCGCTGGCCTACCCGTCCTTCCTGGCGGTGATGGGCGTTGTCGCCGTGCTGTTCATCTTCCTGTTCGTGGTGCCGCGCTTCGCCACGCTGCTGGGCGATGACCGGTCTCAACTGCCCGGTTTCTCGCGCGTGGTGATCGAGACCGGCGTCTGGCTTCGCGCCCATATGGTCGAGGCCGGGATCGGCCTGGCCGGGCTGATCGGCGGCGGCTACATGCTTTCGCAGAATGCCGGCTTCCGCTCCGGGCTGCGCGAATTCCTGTTCCGCATGCCGGTGATCGGCTCTTTCCTGAAGGCCAGCGAGATTGCGCGCTGGGCGCGGATTTCCGGGACGGCGCTGTCAGGCGGTGCGCCGCTACTGGAAGCGCTGGCGCTGGCGGAGGCTTCGCTGACGTCGGTGCGCTGGCAGCAGGCCCTGGCCGAAGTGCGCCGGGCGATCCGCTCGGGCGAGCCGATCGAGGACGCTTTGCGCGCCTATACCGATTTCGACTCGATGACGATCAATCTGGTCAAGACCGGCCGGGCGGCCGCCTCGCTGGACGAAATGCTGCTCTTTGTCGCCGAGATGTACGAGACCGAGACCAAGGACCGGGCCAAGCGGCTGACCTCGCTGGCCGAGCCGCTGGCCGTCCTGTTCATTGCCTCGGTGGTCGGCGCGATCGTGGTCAGCCTGGTGATGGCAATGACCAGCCTCTACGACATCGCGCTCTAGCGACGGTGCCTATCCGGCCCGCCAGCGCGGTGCGGCCACACCGCGATAGCCCAGTCTGCGATCGTCCAGCGGCAGCCGGCGTTCATCACGCACGACAGCAGCCCAGGTCGCACCGGCATGGTGCCAGTCCAGCTCGCGCCAGATCAGGCCGGCATCCGCGCATGTCTGCTGCAGCCAGCTTTCCGGATAGGGCACGTTGAACGGATAGGTCCAGGGCTCCTCCGGCAGCGGCGTGCCCGCCTCGCCCTTGAGATAGGAGAGCATGAGTATGCCATCCTGTTTCATCGCCCGGCCGGCGCTCTCGATCAGCTTGCGGGTATTGTCGGCGCCGGCATGGGTGATGATCGATTGGGCCATGATGAAGTCGAACTCGCGTTCGAAGACGGTGCAGTCGAAAGCGTCGGAACCGGAGAATTGCGGCGATTTGAGCGCCTTGAGATCCTCGCCCGTCTCGTATTTGAAGCCGTCATCGATCAGCCAGAGATTGGGGTCGACGCCGAAATAGCGGCCTTCGCGCAGGAAGGGGATGAGCGAGCGCCCCAGGCGCAGCGAGCCGCAGCCGAAGTCGAGCACATAATCGGTTTCTTCCAGGCCCAGCGCTGCGAGCAGCGACATCTGTGACAGGGTGAGCAGGCCGAAGCGGCGGGGCGGACCGACATAGGCGCGGTAATTGTCCGAGCCCGGCTTGAGCTCCTCGGCTTCTTCCGGCGACAGGTGACGTGGCATGGAATCTCGCTTGTCAAAAACGGGCGTGCTAGACTTGAAGGCCGAGTTTGAAAACGGAATGTGCGTTGATGTCCAGACTTAAAGCTGTCCTCAAAGCGGTCGGCGAGCGGTTTTCGGTTGCCCGGCCCGGCTACTCCCTGATGGAAATCCTGGTCGCCGTGGCGATCATTGCAGTGCTCGCCACCCTGGTGGCGCCGCGCCTGTTCGGCCAGCTCGATCGCGCCCGCGTCACCTCGGCCGAGACCCAGATCGACATGCTGGAAACCGCGCTGGATTCCATGCGTCTCGATATCGGCCGGTATCCGACCAACGAGGAAGGCCTCGCTCTTCTCAGCACGCCGAACCCGTCGGTCTCGGCGATGTGGCAGGGCCCGTATCTGGACGAGGATCTTCCGAACGATCCCTGGGGCAACCCCTATCGCTATCGCGCCGCTGAAGGTCAGTCCGACCGTGGCCAGGTCTACAGCCTGGGGGCCGACAATGCCGAAGGCGGCAGCGGTCTCGACGCCGATATCGGCATCTAGCGGAGCCTGGCCATGCCCGGACCTCTCCGCGCTGGCTATACCATGCTCGAAGTGGTCGTGGTGGTCGCGATTGTTGCGGTCGCACTGACCGTCTCCACCCCGGCCCTTATCCGCATGATCGAGCAGCAGCGCGTGCAGAGTGTGTTGCGCGGTATCGATATCGGCCTCACCGATCTGCGTGCCGCCAGCCAGATCGATGCCCGTGTCATCGATGCCGGCGAGGCCGAAGCGGCGCTGGCGGCCGATCTGCCGGTCGGCTGGTATATCCTTGTCGACGAGGCGGTGACATTTTCGCCCGCGGGCGTCTGCAATGGCGGGCGTCTGCAGGTGACCACGCCGCGCGGTCGTGAATACGTGTTTTCGCTCGCCCGGCGCACCTGCTCGCTCGATCAGCGGATCGCCTGAGACGTGCCAGAGGCAAGCTTGGGGCTGCTGAACGACGTCCGGAACCTGTTGCGTCCTTTTCTCATTGCTGCAATTGCGCGTGCCCGGCGATCCCCCTAGAAAGCCGGTCTGAATTTATGAGGATACACAACCCATGGGTCATGAGGGTTCACCGTCCGACGCTGTCCGGCCAATCTTCATCATCGGTGCGCCCCGGTCCGGCACGTCGGTCATGACCTGGGCCCTGGGGCAGCATCCCAACGTCCAGCCCATGCCGGAAACGGCTTGGATCGCGGCGTCGTGTGTCGGGGCCTATCAGGCCTTCAAATCCGGGTCGGACCGCGGCAAGCGCTCGCACCTGTCCAATGTCGACTACCCGGTCGAGGACTTCTTCGCGCACCATGGCCGGTTCATCGATACTGTCGTGCAGGATGCCTTCCGCCGCCGTTGTCTTGACCTCTATGGCCATTCGGGTGTCCCCAAGGCGAGTCAGCTCGACAAGCACGCGCTGTTCATCAAGCGCCGGAAGACGGACACCAAGCAGCACTGGGTCGACGGCACGCCGCTGAACACCTTCTATGTCTGGGCGCTCGCGCCGATGTTTCCTGGAGCCCGTTTCCTGCATCATTTGCGCGCACCGCACGCCGTTGTGGCTTCACTCGCCAAGTTCGACCGCGTCGGGGCCGAGCCGGTTGAAGCGGCTGCCGAAGCGCTGACGGTCTGGCTGCACCATACGCGCACGGCCTGGGCGGCCGAGCGGGCGCTGGGATCGGCGCGCGTGAAACTGGTCGATTTTGCCCGCTTGGAAGCTGAACCGCAGGCGCTTCTCGACGATATCGCTGATTTCCTGGGCGAACCGCACTGCACCGACTGCATGGCGCCGCTGGCCGACCGGCTGAATTCCTCGCGCACGCATGCCGAGGCCGACACGATTCTGCCCGAGCTTGAGGCCGAGCCGCTTTATGCGGAGGCGCGTGCCCTCTATGATGAGATCCAGGCTGCACAGCGGCCGCTCCCGGGAGGCGATGAGGCCGCCTGGGAAGAGCTGCACAGCATGTTCATGAGTCTCGCGGATGATCGGACGCTTATCGGGGGTTAGTCGGCTGACAGGGGGGCGTGGCAATAAGCAGGACGCAGGCTACAGCCTGATGGAAGTCCTGGTCATGCTGGCTATCACTGCCATCGTGTCCGCCCTCGTTCTTCAGACCGTCCGGTCGGCCTCTGCGACGGGACTGCGCATCGAGCGCCATGTCCGTTCGACCCTGCATGATCGCCTGGACGTCAACGCGCTGCGCCATGCCGTTTCCGCCACGCTCGTAACCTACTCCGATATGGATGGTGGATTTGCGGGTGACGACCGCCAGGCCAGCGGCCTGACGGCCCGGACAATCGGGCTCGATGGTGAGGGCGTGCAGCCCTACAGGCTGACGGTCGAGGATGAGGGGCGGGGCTCTGTTCTCTACTATGAGGAGGGCGGTGAGCGGTTCGAAGTGGTGCGTTTGCCGGAAGGGCGGCTGCAGCTGAGTTATTTCGCGGGCAGGCAGTCGAGCGACGGATGGAGCGCCGACTGGCCCCCGGCCGCCGGATTCGTGGCGCTCGGTCATGGGCAGGCGCCTTACTACCGGCCCATCCCCCGTGTCCTGCGCGTTTCCGGTCCCGGTACCGAGCCGGCGGTGGACCTGTTTCTAGGTTTGCCGCAGACGCAGCCGCCGCGTCCCCGCGTCTCGGACTATGTCGAGATGGTGCAATGAGGGGGCGGTCCGCGAAACACGCCGGTTTGCGCGGGGGTTACGCCTTCCCAATGGCGCTGGCTGCGATCGTGGTCATAACCCTGATCGTCGGTGTTGCGGCATCCCAGGTCCAGCGGGGTATTGAAAGCTATGCCCGGCAGGAAGTGGACTTCGAGCGCGAAATAGGGGCGCTGTCAGCCGACCAGACCTTTCTCTATCACGCGCTGACCAGTCCGATGTCGGCAAACGGGATCGAAATTGGTGGCCTTAGCGCGACCGATCGCCTCGTCGGCCGGACAATCGAGGACCCGAGCCAGGTGACCCTGCTGCGTGCCAACGGCGAACCGCGTCTATACGCCGACGAATTCGTCGTGCGTTATCTCGATCAGCAGGCCTTTTTCAACGCCGGACTACTGGGCGTCGATGGACGGGATGCGCGGATGACGGCGCTGGGCATTCCGGACCTGCGCCAGGCCGGATTGGCCGCAGCGCTGGCCGACTACCAGGACGAGGATGATCTGAGGCGTCCGGGTGGCGCGGAGCAGGCAGCCTATTCCGGGAGTGACATGCCACCCAACCGGCCGATCGTCAGTCCGCTGGAAATCTGCCAGGTCGCCGGTTGGGCGCGCGAAGACATTTGTGCGGACCACGACCGGCTTTTGCTTTTGACCATGAATCGCGGCACGCGCCAGATCAATGCGCGTCTCGCCGGCATGTCCATGCTCCGGCTGCTCACCGATTCGGTGGATGATGCGCAGGAGGCCTATGAAGACTATCAGGACGGATATCTGGTCGATTTCGCGGGAATTGACTGGCCGCAACTCGATCCGGCGGCCGACATTCTGTCGGCCCCGACTTCGGCAACAGGCCAGTTCGCCGTGATTGTCCATGATCGTCCGGCACGGCATGCATGGATTTCGGTCTACACGCTGACACCGGAAAGTGTTCGGGCGCCCTTTTCGCTTGCCTATAGATACCGTATTGGAGGCGAGTATGTGCGTGACGTGTTGGGGATGACCGCGGATGAGTCAATCCAGCCGCTTCCTGAAGCCGGTCGATAGCCGGGTGACTGCCGCCGGTTCGATCGACCGGTGTGGTACGCCCTTGCGCCGTCTTGTCGTTGGCGAGCGTGTGGTCCTGAGCCGGCGTCACTGTCACTTCGAGTCCATTCCTGCACCGGCCGGCCAGCGCGACATGCGTGCCATACAGGCGGCGAAACTGGCGGCGCGGGCGCGGTCCCCGTTCAAGGATCCCGATATCCGGCTGGTCTGGTCCGGTGGACGGGTGGGAATCTGGAGCTGGCCGAAAAACATCCTGGAGCCGCTCGCAGGAGCGGAAGCCGATATCGTTCCGGAATCGCTGCTGGACCCTGTCGCCGTCGGTGAAGTCCTGCGGCGTCGTGACGGCGGTTTCGAGGGGCAGGTCTGGCAGGGCGGCCAGCTCGTCGCCAGCCGCTGGTGGGATCATGAGCCGGACGACGCGCAGTGGCGCCGGTTCGTGCGGGCCGTTCCCGCCTTTGGCGACACATCCGAGCGCACGGATGCCAAGGGCGATGTCGATATCGCCGCTTTGGTGAACCGTGCCGGCGCCGCCGTTTCCCGCATTCGGGCACGCGATTACCTCGCGCTGGCCATTCTGTTGCTTTTGGTCCCGGCGTTGTATCTGGGCGGACAGTGGCTGCGCGCCACGATGACGGCGGACGCGCTCGAGCGCGAACTGGCGACGCTTGCCGAAAGCTCCTCGGAAGTGGTCGCGGCCCGCGCCGAGTCCATGGCGCTGGCCGGCACGCTCCAGACCTATGCGGAACTGCTTGAAGCACCGCACCCTGCGGCGGCCCTGGCCGTGTTCGCGGAGGCTGCCGCCGGGTTCGATGCCACACTGGAAACCTTCGCGGTCCGCGATGGCAGGATGGAGATCGAGCTCACCGGCAATTCCGATTTGCCGCTGGCGAGTCTGGTTGAAGCGCTTGAAGACACGTCCGTGTTGCGCGATGTGCGCCTGGAGCCCGGTGGCCGGCCTGATCGCTGGCGGATCTTCGCGACCTTCGAGAACGGAGGGCGCAGCTGATGCCGGACAGTCTTCGCAAGCTGGTCGATACCCTTCGCGAGCAGGCAACACCACGGGCGCTGGCCGGTGTCGGGATACTGGTTGTCCTGCTGGCCGCGGTCGGGCTGAGCAATCTGGCGACCTCGGTCGCCGCGCGGCAGCAGGACGTGCGCGAACTCGATCGCTCCCTTGCGATCCAGCGCAGCCTGGCGAATGGTCAACAATGGCTGGACGCGGCGGGGGAATTGGCTGCCCAGAAAGAACGGGTCGAGGCGCGCTTCTGGCGCGGCGCGACGACGGGTATCGTTTCGGCGCGGCTGCAGAGCGCTATCGAGAGTGCTGCCACCCAGGCCGGTCTTGATCGTGTACGGGTCGAGGTGCAGGCGCGGCCGGACGCGCTCGCGGCGGACGGGCGGCTGGAGTTCGAGATCACGCTGACAGCCCGGGACCGGGCCGGCCAGTTCCTGAATTTCTTCCAGCGCCTGCAGACCCTGGACGGTGCCGTCGTGCCATCCGACTTCCAGTGGGTGCGCGGCAACACGATCGTTCAGGCGACGCTGCGGGCGCCGGCCATTGTCGAGACGGCAACCGGGGAGGCATCATGACCTCGGGCTTCCGCTTGCTTCTGGCGCTGTTTCTGGCAGCCGGCGCACTGGCGGTCGGACTGACGGGCAGTGAACGCCGTCAAACCGCGTCGGTCGACCGCGATGCGCGCATCGCCCAGCCGGTCGACCCGTGGACGGCAGATGAGGTGGACGCGCTTGTGGGGCGGATCGTCGCCAGCGGCCTCTACCCGGATGCCGAACCACTGGGCGATATGGCCCTTGCCGTCGATACAGACACCGAAGCACTGGGCATTGACGCGGTTGAAGCGGCATTTGCCGATCCGGCACTTGCGGCTTTTCTCAACCGCGGCGATGGCTGGACGATCTGCATTGCACGCGAAGACGGAAGCTGCCGGATGCTGCAGATCGGCGACGTCTTGGCCGATGATTGGCAAGTGGCTGCGATTTCGGCAACATCTGTTACGTTCGAGCGAGAGGGACGGACACGCACGCTCGATGCGTACCCCTCCAGGGAAGGCTAGTATGAAGTTGCGGTTTTTGAGCATGCCGGTGGTGCTGGCGAGCGTTCTTTCGGCCTGTGCCAGCACGGGCGGGGAAGAGCGGTTCGACTGGCTCAGCGGATCGGGTCCGCTGGGGATTGAACTGTCCGGCGGCGATGCACGCGAAGGCCGCGGCGCTCCGGGTGAGGGCCCGGTCGATCTGCAGGAGCCGGGTGCCGAAACGGGCACGGAGCAAACCGCTTCCCGTACCGTGCCCTCTCTCGGTCGCGGCACCTCGGGAACAGGACGCTATGACCCGGTAACCGAAACGCTCGACGGTCCGGCGATCAATGTCACCCTGCCGCCGCAACCGCTGCCGAGCTTCGTCAACACGGTCTTCGGCGAAGTGCTGAACCAGCCCTTCTCCATCGGTCCGGACGTGGCGCAGCGCTCCGACATCATTTCCCTGCGCAGCGTGCACGACATGCCGCCGAGCACTTTCCTCGCCCTCGTCGAGGAAGCACTGAAGGATTACGGGCTTGCCGTCACCTATGAGAACGGGCTGTTCCGTATTGTCGGCATGGATGAGCTGCGCGCCCAGATTCCGCAATTCGTCCGGTCGCGTGCCCGGCCCAGCGTGCCGAGCGACCTGCGTCCGATCGTGCAGTTCGTGGAGCTGACGGCAATCGATGCAGCGGACATGGAAGTCATCCTCGAACAGGCTTTCCCGGAAGACGACCAGCTGACCATCCGGACCAACCGCGGCAGCAATTCGATGGTGCTCAGCGGACTGTCCGACACGGTCGATGCTGCGCTGGCGATTGTCGAGCAGATGGACGAGCTGCGCTTTGCAGGGACACAGGTCATCACCTTCACGCCGCGCAACTGGGCCGTCCAGGATCTCGCGCGGGATCTGCAATCCATCCTGACGGTCGAGGGCTACTATGTCGCACTGGGCAGCAGTCAGCCGCGGGCGATCACGCTTCTGCCGCTGAACTACACCAATCAGCTGATGGTATTTGCGCGGGAGCGCTCGCTGGCCAACCATGTCGTCGCCACGGCGCGCCGTCTGGATGCGGACGCCTATGAGGCCGAGGCGCGGATCGCGCATGTCTACAATGTGCAGAATACAAGCGCGGAGATTCTCGCCCAGGTCGTCAATGTTGCGATGGGTCATGCCGCGCCGGGCACGGCCGGCAGCGCGCCCGAGACCTCGCAGACCGCGCCGACCAACGAGGACGGCCAGCGCAATCAGCGCAGCCAGCGGGACAACTCACCCCGCGTGATCGGCGGCGGCGACGGCCTGACCGTCGACCCGATGGGCAACCGCATTATCTTCTTTGGAACCCGCGCGGAGTATTCGGAGATCGAGTCGCTGCTGCGCCAGCTCGATACCCCGCTGCCGGAAGTGATGATCGAAGTGACCATCGCCGAAGTGACCCTCACCGATGATGTCAATTTCGGTCTGGACGCCGTTTTCGACACCGATACAGCCGCGCAGTTCTCCGCCAACATCAACACCGAAAGCGGAATCTCTGCTGTCGTTGATACCGGCCAGGTGACGCTGACGGGTACGGCCGGTTCGTCCAGCAACCAGATCAATGTGCTCTCGACGCCACGTATTATCACGCGATCCGGCTCCGAAGGCTTCGTGCAGGTGGGCACCGACGTGCCGATCATCACCTCGCAGCGCGCTGCGGATACCCAGAATCAGGGTTCGTCCGACATTCTCCAGACGGTGCAGTACCGCTCGACCGGTGTGATCCTGACCGTGGCGCCGCTGGTCTACAGCGGCAACCGCATCGACCTGGCAATCAGCCAGGAAGTTTCCTCGGCCGAGACCAATGAGAACGAGGCGATCGCCAGCCCGATCATTTCCAACCGCAGCATGACCTCTGAACTGTCGCTGCAGGACGGTCAGACGGCGGTTCTGGGCGGGCTGATCGAGAACCGCTTCACGCGCGGCAATGGGGGCGTCCCCCTGTTGAAGGACGTGCCTTTTATCGGCAATGCCTTCGGCAATGAAACCCTGTCGAGCCGCCGCACCATGCTGGTTGTTCTCGTAACGCCCTACATCCTCAACACCCGCAGCGACCGCCAGCGTATCGTCGATACGCTCGTCGGTGCGATCAATACGGGTTTTCAGAACCAGACCCGGGCCGCATCGACGCTTTGGGAACCGTCCGAGCCGATGCAGATCCGCGCCTGGCACGGTGCCGACAACGGCGAAGACGGGAACTAGATCCGGTGTGACCGACACCCTGCTCATCCTTGCCGGAACAGGGACCGTACTCCTCGCGGGCGGGCTGGGCGGATACACCGCCGGCTTCGGCTCCTCCCCGGCCGGCTGGCCCGTACGGATCGCGCTTTTCATCTCCGCCCCGGTCGCTGGCGGAGCCGCCCTGGCAGCCGGCACGCATGCCCTGCTTGCGGTTGCCATCGCCGTTGCCGTTCCGCTGGCCCTGGCCGCGGCATGGCTTGACTGGCAGTCGGGCGTCATCGCGGACCTGCAGTCGGCCGGGCTTTTTCTCTCGGGACTTCTCGCGGCGCCCGTCCTGCATCCCTACGCCACATGGGGCATTGCGCTGGGCGGTGCCGGCGTCGCACTGGCGGTGCTTTTGTGCGGCAGTCTCGCGGTCTGGCTTCGGAGCCGGAAACAGGGTCTGGGAACCGGCGATTACGGCCTCGCCGCGGCCGGTGGATTGTGGTGCGGACTGGGTTGGGTCGGTCCGGCGCTTCTTGTCGCTGTTGCCGTTACGGTATTGCTTGCACTGCTGCGCGGGCAGGCCGGAGCGGCGCGCTATGCGTTCGGGCCTGGCCTTGTCGCCGGGTTCTCCGCGGCTGTTGTGGCGGGGAGGTTGGTGTGAAACACCGGGTTCCCAAAACGCGCGCCGGCTTTTCCGTCGTTGAGGTTCTGGCGGCGATTGCACTGATCGCTGTGGCGATGATCCCGCTCTACCAGCTGCAGCGAGCGCTGGCAGACGCTGCCTTCCGCCTCGAGCAGTCTGCCGCGGCGCTTGAAGCGAAAGAAAATGCGCTCGCCTGGCTGGAGACCGTCAATCCGCAGCTCCAGCCGGACGGCGAGATCATGATCGGCGGCTGGGTTGTGCACTGGCAGGCGCGCCCCGTCGCGACCGTCCCGATCGCGCGCGGTTATCTGGGGGAGTCGATCCACTCGGTCGGCCTCTACGACGTCGAGGTCCGGATGGAGCGCAATGGCCGCAGCGACAGTTTCACGGTGCGCAAGATCGGCTGGGAACAGGTGCGCGATCCCTACGGCTTCACAGATCCCGATGCGCCCGGGCCAGCCCGTCGAGACGGCTAGCCAGGCAGGCCTGCCAGGCTGCCGGACCGAGGCGTGCATCGGCGTGCCTGCGGGCGATCTCCCCCATGCGGCTGCGCAGCTCCGGCTTGTCAATCAGCCTGACGAGCCAGTCGGCGGCATGGTCGATGTCCGGCTCCGCCCAGCTTTGCCCATCGGGATAAATGCCCTGCGCGTCCTCGACCGGGACCAGGCGGTAATTGACCAGGCCGGCGCCTTCGGCGGTCAGGAATTCGGTCGGGGCCGACCAGTTTGTCGCGATTACCGCCTTCCCGCGATAGGCCGCATGGGCCGCGAGCAGGCCGAAGCCCTCCGAGCGATGCAGGCTCAACGCGATCGGGCAAGCCTCTATCAGTCCGAGCATCTGCGCGTCGGTGAGATCCTTCACAAGCAGGGTGACGTCCGGCCGGTCGCCGATTCGCGCCGCAAGCCGGGCCATCTCGCCGGGGCATTGCGCGGAGCCGGTCACTTTCAGGACAAGATGCGCCGGGCGGGACGCCGAGGCCGAGGCAGTCTCGAACGCGGCCAGGGCGCCGAGCGGGTTCTTGCGGGCCGCCGAGGACCGCAGATCGCACAGTGCCAGCACCCGGACGGCCTCTGCCTGTCCGGGAAGCCCGGGCGGAGCTTCAGCCGGTCCGGATGCGAAGATCGGTGGCGGCAGGACTTCGGCCACGCGCCCTTCGGGCAGGATCTGCGTTATGGCATCGGCGGAGAAGCGCGAAGGGGTCCAAACGGCATCGACGAGACCGGCGGCGCGGCGCCAGTGCTTCGGGGCGCGGCCCAGTTCCCACACCCAGTAGCCGGCATGGGGCATGCGCCGCTCCCCGGCGCTGGCGATGCGCATTGAGAATTCCAGCAATTGATCGGGGTTGAGGTGACTCACGCGCAGGGCGGTTTCGGTGCGGTCGGCCGTGGCCGGTCCGGCGGGGCGAAGCCGCGGATCGATGCTCCAGGGTCGTGTATCGTGTCCCGCCTGCATCATGGCGCGGGCGAACTGCCGGGCCGTCTCGCCGATGCCGAGAATTTCGCCATGAAACCCCTCGACCCGGACGGGCATGCCGGGCATGTAGGGCATGCGGCGCGGTGTGAAGCGTGCGCCGATGTGCGTGTAGGTCTTGAGGGCTGCCCGGTAGGCGGTCGATTTCAGGCTCATATGTGATTTCCCGGCCGGAAGGGCTGAGTTCGAGCTGTCTTCCGCCATGTGTTCAATCCGGCCCTTCCGGGAAGAGTGAGGGTGAGACGCTTGCGCCCCGTTATCGTCAGTTTGCCCGACACGCCGGTCAGTTATCAGGAATTCGGCCTGTTCGTGAAGCGTGCCGGCGGAGAATGGCAGGCGTCCGGCCGGCTGCGTCCGGGAACGGCGCTGGTCGGCCTTGGCGCCAGTGATCTCATCGCCGTGCTGGAAAACTGCGCGACCAAAGAGCGGCAGGCTGCGCGGCTTGAACCGGCGCGGCTCCGGCATCTGGCCGCGGCATTCAGCCGGTTGATCCGCCGCTTTGTCCGGCGTCCGCGTTCCACCTGGCAGGCGTTTGCCAGGTCGGCGAACATTGCAGGCTTCAAGCCGGTGCCGGTCCGGATCGTCCATCTCGATGAGTCCGGTCACCGTCTGTCGCAAACCGAGTTCGAGCGCATGCACAGCCTGGGTGACAGTCTGATGCCGGGCGCCCGGCGGCGTATTGCCAATGTGCTCCGGTGTACCGGAGCCGACAGCGTCTCCTGGGATTTTCTCGTCGCAGGCCGGGAGGTTTTGCGGCCGGCAGCGGCGGCAGAGCTTGATCGGTATTCCAGCGCAATGACGCGGCATATCGCCTTCCGCGCTGGTGCCGCCCAGGACATCGCCCAGTCGGAAAACCATGTGCATCTCAGCGAGTGCCTCGGGCGCAGCCAGGTCATCGAGCCCTGGACCCGCCAGGGGGGCGTGCCGGTGGACGATGCCGGTGTCTCGATTGTCATTCCCACGCGGGATGCGCCGGCACTGCTGGCGGCGTGCCTGGAGAGCGTGGAAGCCGGTTTGCGGCCGCAGGACGAGCTGATCCTGGTCGATCACGAGACACGCGATGCCGCAGCGCTTGCGCTGATCGAGGCGGCCCAGGACCGCGGGGCCCGTGTCTGCCGCGAGGCGGGGGCGTTCAATTTCTCCCGGCTGGTCAATGCCGGTGCGGCTTTGGCGGGCTGTCCCAACCTGGTGATGCTGAACAATGATGTACGCGGTCTCGGGGCAAACTGGACGGCGGTGATGTCTGGCTGGCTGGCCCGGCCCGGCATCGGTGCTGTCGGCGTGGATCTGCGTTATCCGGACGGGCGCCGTCAGCATGTCGGTCTGACCCTGTCGCGGGACGGGCTTCCGGCGCATCTGGAACCGGGGCGGCGCACCGACGGCCCACTGGGCCTCTATACCGTCCCGCGTCAGGTGTTCGCTGTGACCGGGGCTTGTCTGGGCATCCGGACCGGGCTGTTCCGCGAGATTGGCGGGCTTGATGAAGGCTGGCCGACGGATTTCAACGACATTGTCCTGTGTCTGGATGTCCGCGATCGTGGATTGTCGGTGGTCTGGACACCGGACGTCTCGGGCATCCATGACGAGTCCGCGAGCCGCGGCCGTGAGCCCGTCGGCGACCGGCATCGCGCCGAATGGCAGCGTGTTCTCGCGCGTCATCCCCGTCTGGGTGCTGCCGATCCCCATGCGCCGCCACGCATGGACCGCGTCCGGATGGAATGGGCGGAGGACTGGCTTGCCTTGTAGTGCGTGCCCGCGGCAACCGGGGATGCTATTGGAAGTATCTGATTCGTACCCGCGACTGCCGTTCGGCAGTTGGCGACAGCTCCGATCTTGTGCCAAGGAAGTCCGGCCCACGGCCGCCGCCTTGTGTCCGGCCAGAACAGGAAGACCACGCGCGTGACCGTCGCTCATCAGACCCAGCCGGAAGTCAAATTGCCCGCCGTTATCCGCCTGTGGCGCTTCTGGCTGATGCTGGCCTGGCACGACTGGCGGCGCCGCTTCCGCCGTTCGCTGCTCGGCGCGGCCTGGCTGTTCGTGTCCTTTGCCTTGTTCGTGGGCGTGAAGATCGTGATCTTCGGCGTACTGTCGGCCGAGGAAATGTCCTTCTTCGCCGTCTGGCTGTCGACGGGCTTCCTGATATGGACATTCGTCCAGGCCAATCTGGTTGAGGGCTGCAATGTGTTCATTGCCAGTTCGCGATGGATCACCGGCACGGATCTGCCTTACGGCATCTACGTCCTTCAAAGCGTCACGCGCAGTGTGATCCAGCTGGCATTGTCCGGCCTGGTCATTCTGATCGTTCTGGCCATCTATCCGGCGCCCGATCCGTGGATTGCGCTGACAAGCCTGTTGTCGATCCCCGTCCTTATCATCAACGGGATCTGGACCCAGCTCCTGCTGGGCGTCATCTGTGCCCGTGTCCGGGACCTTGTTCATCTGACCCAGACCGTCGTGCGCCTGCTCTTTTTCCTGACGCCGATCCTGTGGGTGCCTGCGTCTTTCGGCGAGTATGGCAAGTATGCCGACTACAACCCGTTCACGCATGTGATCGCGATCTTCCGCGAACCGCTCGTTTCCGGCACGGTACCCTATACGAGCTGGGTAATTGTCCTGGCGATAACGGCTGCCGGCTGCGCGATCAGCGCACTGGTTTTCCGCCTCAACAAGAACCGCATCTTCTACTGGGTTTGAACGGGCTGTGACGTGACCAAACTTTCTGCACAAGACATCACGCTCAAATATCCGCTGTTTTCCGCGGTTCGCGGGCAACCGACCCACCAACTCGCGCTGGACTCCGTCTCCTTCGATCTCGCCGAGGGTGACAAGCTGGGCGTGGTCGGCGCCAACGGTGCCGGCAAGACCTCGCTCTTGCGGGTGCTTTCCGGTGTCGTCATTCCCGATGCCGGCAAGGTCCAGTCTGTCGGGGTCGTTCAGTCTCTCATGGAAACCGGCCTCGGTATCAATGGCGATGCGACCGGCTACGAGAACATCCAGCTGCGGCTGCTGGCGGCCGGCTATACCTGGAAACAGGCGCGTGAGCTTTCCGAGCCGATCGCGGCCTATAGCGAGCTGGACGAGTATCTGGAACGACCGGTCGACACCTATTCGCGCGGCATGCAGCTGCGGCTGAGTTTCTCGATCGCGACCACGCTGGATGCCGACATCCTGATCATGGACGAGTGGATCGGCGCCGGTGACGCCGCGTTCCGCGAAAAGGCCGCCCAGCGGATGGAAGAGCTCGTCGCCGCTGCCGGCATCGTGGTGCTGGCATCGCACAATAATCGCCTGCTGGAACGGATCTGCAACAAGGGGATTTTCCTCGAGAAGGGCAAGGTGCGGTATTTCGGCGATATGGGTGAGGCGATCCGCTGTTACGCCGACGCGTAGGTCGCCCGTCGCACAGATCCCGGACCGGGCGGTCCACCGGATAATAAAAAGGCATACAGGCGCGATATGGCAAAATCCTCCGCCCCCCAGAAGACGGCTATTCTGGTTCTCGGCATGCACCGCTCGGGCACGTCGGCCTGTACCCGGATCGCCAACCTGTTCGGTGCGGTTCTGCCCGAAGACGTGCTGCCGGCCAATGCGGGCAACGAGACCGGCTATTGGGAGCCGCGCTCGATTGTCGATTTCAACGAGCGCCTGCTCGAGGCCCAGGATTTCGGCTGGGACGATCCGGTTCCCGAAAGCCGGATCACGGCGTCTTTCGGCAAGTCCGCCACTGCGGAGGCCGCTGCGCTGGTCGGCGAGGTCTATGGCGATGCGCCGCTCATCGTCATCAAGGACCCGCGCTGTGCGCTGATCCCGGGCTTCTGGATCGAGGCCGTCACCAAGGCCGGCTACCGGCCCGTGCTGATCCATTGCCGGCGCGCCGCAGCCGACGTTGCCGCCTCGCTCGACCGGCGCGACGGGATGAGCGCCGACGAGGCGGGTCTGTTGTGGGCCCAGTCCAATACCAGCACGCTGCGGGTTCTCGGCGACGCTCCGCATCTTGTTCTCGACTACGGCGCGGATGTCGTGAACTGGCCGGATCGGATCTTCGGCCTGGCTGATACGGCCGGCTTTGCCTGGCCCCGCAGCCGGCAGGCGGTCGAAAGCGACCTGAAGGCCTTTCTCAAGCCGGCCCGTTCGGGAGCCGATGTGCGCTTCTCGGCGACGGTCGCCGGGATTGTCCGCGCGGTCGATGAGGTGCTTGAGGGCCGGGCGGTGCAGGCCGGACCGGAGGTGCTCGACCGGATCGACGCAGAGATCACAGCGGCGACAAGCATTCTGCTGGCGACCCACAAGCGCTTCCGCCGCCAGCTAGGAGAGGTGAAGTCCGAACTCGCAGCCAAGACCGCAGAGGCCGAACGGGCAGAGGCCGTGATCGCCGATGCGATCGCGGATCTGGAAACCGCCCGGCGCGACCAGACGGATGCCGAGGCCCGGGCGAAGGCTGCGCAAGAAACGATTACCGGTCTCGAAAAGGACCTGGAGACAGCCCGCGGTGACCAGAAGGATGCGGAAGCGCGGGCCGCGTCCGCTCAGACGGTCATTTCCGGTCTTGAGGCCGATCTGGAAAAAGCACGGGTCGATCAGGCTGAAGCCGACGCGCGGGCAAAGGCCGCACAAGGCTATATTCACGAACTGGAGGCGCAACGTGATCGCCTCGTTTCGGAACTCGAGACCCTCGTCTCCGACTTCAAGGCGCTCGAAGCCTCGGTGCAGGCCTATCGCGACCACGCCGATCGTCTGGAAGCGGAGCTGGCCGACACCCAGGTCGCCTACCGCCAGGCCGACAGCGAGCGTATCGCACTGCGGATGGAGCGCGATCACGTCGCCCAGCGACTGGCGCAGATCGAGAACTCGACCATCTGGCGGGCGACCGATCCGTTGCGGCGCATGTTGCGCGGAATGCCCTGGCTGACGCGGTGGACGCGGCGCGGGCTGAAACTTGTCTGGTGGACGGTTACCCTGCAGCTTCCGGCGCGCCTGTCCGCCCGCCATGATCCGTCGGCGTTCCCGCCCGGTGAAGAGGCGGCAGAGGGCGCGGGTCAGGTTCTGCCGCCGCTCGACCGGCTGGCCGGCTTCCTCGGTGAGGAGTTCGGGCCGGGCGCTGCTGCCACGACCACCGGGCTGATCGAGAAATACCAGCTGCCCTTCCAGCGCGAGGGTATGCCGGCCATCGCCACGGTCACGCCGGACGAGACAGCACGCGACTGGGCGCAGTCCCTGGCGGAGATTGCACCGGCCGGAACCGATGCGCCGCGCGTCTCGATCATTGTGCCGGCCTATAACCAGATCGCCTTCACCCTGGCCTGTATCGAAAGCGTGTTCCGTTCTCAGCCATCGGTCTCCTTCGAGATCCTTGTGGGCGACGACAAGTCGAGCGATGGCACGCTAGCCGCGGCCGAGGTCGATATCCCGAATGTGTGCTGGATCCGCCACGACCCCAATCTGGGCTTTGTGCGGAACTGCAATGCCACGGCGGCCGAAGCGCGCGGGTCGATCCTGGTTTTCCTGAACAATGACACGCTGGTCCTGCCGGGCTGGCTGGACGAGCTGGTCGCCACGCTCGACGGCGACGACACGATCGGCATGGCGGGATCCAAGCTGATCTATCCGGACGGCCGCCTGCAGGAAGCCGGCGGGATTTTCTGGCAGGACGGGTCGGCCTGGAATCTGGGCCGGTTCGACGATCCGCGCCGGCCGGAATTCAGCTATGCCCGCGAGGTCGACTACATTTCCGGCGCCGCGATTGCGCTGCCGCGTCCGGTCTGGAACGAGATGGGCGGGTTCGACGAGCTTTTCGTGCCGGCCTATGCCGAGGACGCCGATCTGGCTTTCCGCCTGCGCAAGGCGGGATACCGCACGCTGCTGCAGCCGCGCTCGCAATTGCTGCACTTCGAGGGCGTGTCTTCCGGCACGGATACGGGCAGTGGTATCAAGGCTCACCAGGTGACCAATCTGGAGCGTTTCAAGGAACGCTGGTCCGGCGTTCTCCAGAGCCACCGCCCCAATGGCCAGCTGCCCCAGCTGGAGAAGGAACGGTCGGTCCGCCAGCGCGCGCTCTTCGTCGATATCACCACGCCGGAGCCGGACCATGATGCGGGCTCGGTGGTGGCCGTCGAATGCATGCGCGGCCTGCAGGCCTCGGGCTTCAAGGTCACCTTCGTGCCGCAGGACAATTTCCTGTGGACGCGGGAATTCTCTGCTCCGTTGCAGCGGGCGGGGATCGAGACGATCTACCACCCCTTCTATTCGCGCTTCACACCGTTTGCGGCCGAGCGCGGCGGCGAGTTCGACCTGGTCTTCCTGCACCGCTATCCCACAGCCGAGCGGACGCTGACCGATATCCGCCAGTATGCACCGCAGGCGCGGGTCGTGCTGCTCAATGCCGATCTGCACTATCTGCGCGAGATGCGCGAAGCCGAGCTCAGCGGCGATGCCGATGCGATCCGCGAGGCCGAGCGGACGCGGGAGCGCGAGCTGGCGGTGATGGCGGCCGTTGACCTCGTACTCACCCATTCGACGGTCGAGCTTGAAATCCTCCAGGCCGCGCTCGGCGCCGACAAGGTCATGCTGCTGCCGCTGATCCATGACGCAGAGCCCACACCGGCCGGTTTCGCCGAGCGCCGCAGCATCGGCTTTCTTGGCGGCTTCGGGCATCCGCCGAATGTGGACGCCGTCAACTGGTTCCTCGACGAGGTCTGGCCGCGGGTGCGGGCCGTCGACGACAAGGCCGAGTTCGCGCTGGCGGGCAGCAAGATGCCGGACCGCTACAAGCGTCTGGACGGCCGCGACGGTATCTCCGTCCTCGGCTTCGTGGAGTCGCTGCCCGACTATTTCAATCGCATCCGGTTGAGCGTCGTGCCGCTTCGCGTCGGCGCCGGTGCGAAGGGCAAGGTCGCCGCAAGCCTGGCGGCCGGTGTCCCCTGCGTGTCGACCTCGGTCGGTGTGGAAGGCATGCAGCTGGAGGCCGGGCGCGAGATCGCCGTTGCCGATACGGCCGAGGCGTTGGCGGCGCAAATCCTGCAGGTGTTCGAGGACGAGGCCGAATGGCGTCGCTATCGGGAACAGGGCCTGGCCTATGCCGACCGCATCACCTCGCGGCGGGCGTTGCGGGCCCAGATCCTGGCGATGACAGAACGCCTCGGCATGGCACGGTCTTCGATTGAAACATCGGGGAACGGGAAGTGATTGGCTGGTGATGCTGCGGCGCACTACAGCCGGAGCGTGAGTTGAGGGCCAGGAGGCAAGGGCATGTGCGGAATCGTCGGCGTCGTGAATCACGAGGATGCGTCGCGCTGCATCCTCGAAGGGCTGCAGCGGCTCGAATATCGCGGCTATGACTCCGCCGGCATTGCCATTGTCGGGGCGCAGGGCAAGGTGTCGATCGCCCGCGCCGAGGGCAAGCTGAGCAATCTGACCGGCAAGCTGGCCGATGCGCCCCTGGCCGGCAGCACCGGGGTCGGGCATACGCGCTGGGCCACCCATGGCGCCCCGACCGAAGGCAATGCCCACCCGCACCGGGCAGGCCGTGTCAGCCTGGTGCACAACGGCATCATCGAGAACTACAAGGCCCTGCGCACGGAGTTGTCTGCTGCGGGCCGAACCTTCGCCAGCGAGACCGATACCGAAGTCGTGGCGCAATTGCTGGACCGGTATCTGGAAACAGGGCTCGACCCGCGTACCGCCTGGCTTGAAACGCTGGGGCGGCTTGAGGGTGCCTTCGCGCTGGCGGCCATCATCGAGGGCGAGGACGGTCTGCTGCTCGGGGCCCGCCGCGGTGCGCCGCTGGTCGCGGCCTCTAGCGAGACCTCCGGCTTCCTCGCCTCCGATATCATGGCGATCACGGGTGAAGCCCGAACGGTGATCTATCTGGAAGACGGTGACACGGTTTTCGTGCGTCCCGAAGGTATCGAGATCTGCGCGCCGGGCGGTGAGCCGGTCGCGCGGCCGGTCAACCTCGCGCCGGCTTCCATGGCGATGGCGGAGAAGGGCAATCACCGCCATTTCATGCAGAAGGAAATCTACGAGCAGCCGGAAGTCGTCGGACGGACGCTGAGCGCCTATGTCGATGCCGAGGCCGGCCGGATCCGTCCCATTGAGGACATTGATTTTGCCAGCATGTCGCGGCTTCTGGTCGTCGGCTGCGGCACCGCCTCCTATGCCGGACTGATTGCCGAATACTGGTTCGAGGCTATGGCAGGCCTGCCGGTCGACAATGATATCGCGTCGGAATTCCGCTATCGCGACCCGGCCTTCCTGCCGGGGGATGCGGCGCTCTTCATCTCCCAGTCCGGCGAAACCGCTGACACGCTGGAAGCATTGCGCCTGTGCAAGGCGGCCGGTCTGAAGACCATCGCCCTGGTCAACACGCCGCATTCCTCGATGGCCCGCGAAGCCGATGTCGTGGTGCCGACACTGGCCGGACCGGAAGTCGGCGTCGCCTCGACAAAGGCCTTCACCTGTCAGCTCTCCGCCCTGGCCTCGCTCGCCGTGCTGGCTGCCAGCCAGCGTGGCAAGCTGGCGCCGGAAGCCGTGGAAGCCGAGGTCGCGTCGCTGATGGCCATCCCGGCCCAGATGAATGCTGCGCTCGCCATCGAGCAGGAGATCGACCAGCTCGCGACCGAGCTCGCCCACGCTTCCATCGTGCTCTATCTCGGACGCAATGTGTTCTTCCCGCTGGCTCTTGAGGGCGCGCTCAAGCTGAAGGAAATCAGCTATATTCACGCCGAGGGCTATGCCGCCGGCGAGCTCAAGCACGGCCCGATCGCGCTGATCGAGGACGATGTGGCCGTGGTGGCGATCGCGCCGCACGACGCCCTGTTCGCCAAGACGCGCTCCTCCATCCAGGAGGTGCGGGCCCGTGGTGCCCGGGTGATCGCGATTACCGACAAGGCCGGTGCGGACGAGCTGGACAGCGAGGCGAGCGCCATCCTGAAACTTCCCGATGTGAAGGGGCTGGCCGCGCCGATCGTGGCCGCCACGGCGGTGCAGCTGCTGGCCTATTACGTGGCTGTTCACAAGGGAACGGATGTCGACCAGCCGCGCAATCTCGCCAAGTCGGTGACGGTAGAATAGCGAAATGTTTCGTGACTTTGCGGGGCAGGGGGGCGCCTTTATAGCGCACCGGTATACCGCAGCGACAAGGCCCGCCGGCGCGGTGCCGAAAGGTGTTCCCTCATGACCGACATGATCCCCTTCATCGACCTTCAGGCCCAGCGGGCGCGTATCAAGGACCGCATGGATGCGGCGGTGATGAAAGTGCTCGACGAAGGGCGCTACATCCTGGGACCGGAAGTCGGGGAGCTGGAAACGAAGCTGGCGGAGTTCGCCGGCATGGGCCGCGCGCTGAGCTGCGCCAATGGTACCGATGCGATCCTGATTCCGCTGATGGCCTGGGGGATCGGCCGCGGCGATGCGGTCTTCGTGCCGTCCTTCACCTTCGCCGCCTCGGCCGAAGTTGTGGTGCTCGCCGGCGCCTCGCCGGTCTTTGTCGATATCGATCCGGACACCTACAACATGTCGCCGGAAAGCCTGGCGGCGGCGATTGCCGATGTGAAGGCGAAGGGCGAGCTGACGCCGAAGGCCGTGATCGCCGTCGACCTGTTCGGTCAGCCGGCCGACTATCCGGCGCTGGAACCGATTGCCCGCGAGCACGGTCTGAAACTTGTCTCCGACTGCGCCCAGGCTTATGGCTCGACGCTGGGCGGCAAGGCCTCGCTGAACTGGGCCGACGCTCTGACCGTGTCCTTCTACCCGGCCAAGCCGCTGGGCGCCTATGGCGATGCCGGCGCGGTGCTGTGCAAGGATGACGCCCTGTTCGATACGATGAAATCGGTCCGCGTCCACGGCGAGGGCGCATCGCGCTATGAATATGCCCGCATCGGGATCAATTCGCGTCTCGACACGATCCAGGCTGCGATCCTGCTGGCCAAGCTGGAAGTCTTCGCCGAGGAGATCCAGATGCGCCAGCGCGTGGCGGACGCCTATAACAGCCGGCTCGGCAATGCGGTGAAGACGCCGAAGGTCATCGACGGCGCCCAGTCGACCTGGGCGCAGTACACGATCGAGGTCGACGACCGCGACGCCTTCCGGGCGCACCTGGCCGAACAGGGCGTGCCGACGGCGATCTACTACCCGATCCCGCTGCACCTGCATGCGCCGTATGCGTCCTATCCGGTGGCGCCCGGCGGCCTGCCGGTGACCGAGGCGGCGGCCGGCCGGGTCGTCTCCCTGCCGATGCACCCGGACATGCCCGGGGGCGATATCGACCGGGTCGTGGCGGCGGTGACCGGCTTTCGCGGCTGACGCGGTTCCGGCGCGGCTGCTGACACCGAACGCGGTGCAGCCGAAAACCCCTTCTGCGGGTGGCAATCCGCGCTGAGCTGTCCTACATCGGCCTGACGCGAGGCTGGCCGGAATATCGACGTGCCATCCGCGAAGGTTGAGGGTGACATGAGCGATATTACGGCCACGGTCCGGGCGTATGCCGACCGCTTCAAGTCGGCGAAGACGCGCGAGCGTCCGCTGTCGGCGCATCTCAAGGCGCTGGAAGCGGAATCGATCCACATCATGCGGGAAGTGGCGGCCGAGTTTGCCAATCCCGTCATGCTGTACTCGATCGGCAAGGACAGCGCGGTGATGCTGCATCTGGCGCTGAAGGCCTTTTATCCCTCGCGCCTGCCCTTTCCGCTGCAACACGTGGATACGACGTTCAAGTTCCGCGAAATGATCACCTATCGCGATGCGCTCGCCGAGGCGCTCGGACTGGAGATGCGCGTCGAGATCAACCAGGAGGCCGTGGACCGGGGCGTAAACCCCTGGGACAGCGGCTCGCAACTGCATACGCAGCTGCTCAAGACCGAGGCGCTGCGGGCGGCGATGAACCGTTACAAATACGATGCGGCCTTCGGCGGAGCCCGGCGCGACGAGGAAAAATCCCGCGCCAAGGAGCGCATCTTCTCCTTCCGCGACGGCAATCACGGCTGGGATCCGAAGAACCAGCGCCCGGAACTCTGGCGCAACTACAACACCAAGATCCGCCAGGGCGAGTCGATCCGCGTCTTCCCGCTGTCCAACTGGACCGAGCTGGATATCTGGCAATACATCCTGGAAGACGACATCCCGATCGTGCCGCTCTACTACGCGGCCGAGCGTCCGGTGGTCGAGCGCGATGGCCAGACCATCATGGTCGACGACGAGCGCCTGCCGCTGAAGGCGGGCGAAAAGCCCGAGCTCAAAATGGTCCGCTTCCGCACGCTGGGCTGCTATCCGCTGACCGGCGCGATCCTGTCGAACGCCACGACCCTTGAAGAGATCGTGCTGGAGATGCTGACAGCACGCACCTCGGAACGCTCCGGCCGGCTGATCGATCATGACGAGGCCGGCTCGATGGAGAAGAAGAAGCGCGAGGGATATTTCTGATGACCGTCCAGACTTCGCGCGCCGACGTGATCGCGCGTCTCACCCAGTCCGGCCAGCGCGGCGTGCTGCGCTTTCTGACCTGCGGCTCCGTGGATGACGGCAAGTCGACCCTGATCGGCCGTCTTCTGTTCGACAGCAAGCTGTTGTTCGAGGACCAGATCAACGTTCTGGAAAAGGACAGCCGCAAGCACGGCACGGCCGGTGACGAGATCGATTTCGCCCTCCTGCTCGACGGGCTCGAAGCCGAGCGCGAGCAGGGCATCACGATCGACGTCGCCTACCGCTTCTTTGCGACGGAGAAGCGCAAATTCGTCGTCGCCGACACGCCGGGCCACGAACAGTACACGCGCAATATGGCGACCGGTGCCTCGACCGCCGATGTCGCCGTGATGATGATCGATGCGCGCAAGGGCGTGCTCGTGCAGACGCTGCGACACACCTATATCGCCCGCATGATGGGCATCCGCCATATCGTGCTGGCGGTGAACAAGATGGACCTGGTCGACCATGCCCGCGGCCGCTTCCACGAGATCGTCGCCGACTATCTCAAGAGCGCCGACGATCTGGGCTTCGAGACCATCACGCCGATCCCGATGTCGGCGCGCTATGGCGATAATGTCACCCATCGCTCCGAAAGCATGTCCTGGCACCAGGGTCCGACCCTGCTGGAACATCTCGAGGCGCTGGACATCGACAGCGATGTGCAGAACGAGCCCTTCCGCATGCCGGTGCAGTGGGTGAACCGGCCCAATCTGAATTTCCGCGGCTATTCCGGCACCGTCGTCTCCGGCACGGTGCAGCCCGGCGACGCCATTGCTGTCGCCCAGTCCGGCCTGACAGCGACGGTCGCGCGCATCGTCACGGCCGATGGCGATCTGGACAAGGCGGTGGCTGGCGAGGCGGTGACGCTGGTGCTCGACCGCGAGATCGATATATCCCGCGGCGATGTCATCGCGGCGGCTGAGGCCCGTCCGGAAGTGACCGACCAATTCGCGGCCGAAGTGCTGTGGATGTCCGGTGACGACCTGCTGCCGGGACGCTCCTACCTCCTGAAGATCGGCACGGCGACGACGCCGGCGACGGTCTCGTCGCTGAAATACCGCGTCGACATCAACACCTATGAGAAGAAGCCCAGCCGCAAGCTGGAGATGAACGGCATCGGCCAGTGCAATCTGTCGACCGCCCGTCCCATCGCCTTCGATCCGTATCACAAGATCCGCGATATGGGCGCCTTCATCCTGATCGACCGTTTCACCAACCAGACGGTGGGTGCGGGGATGATCGAGTTCGGCCTGCGCCGCGCCTCGAACATCCATCATCACGCGATGGATGTGTCCAAGTCCGACCGGGCCCAGATCAAGGGCCAGAAGCCGGCCATCCTGTGGTTCACCGGCCTGTCCGGCGCCGGCAAGTCGACGGTTGCCAATATCGTCGAGCGCAAGCTGGCGGCGGCCGGTCACCACACCTATTCGCTCGACGGCGATAATGTGCGTCACGGGCTGAACCGCGATCTGGGCTTCACCGACGAGGACCGGGTGGAGAATATCCGCCGTATCGGCGAGGTCGGGAAACTCTTCGTCGATGCCGGGCTTCTGGTGACCTGTTCCTTCATCTCGCCCTTCCGGTCCGAGCGCCGCATGGTGCGCGAACTGGTGGAGGGCGACGAGTTCGTCGAGGTCTTCATCGACACCCCGCTGGAAGTCTGCATGCAGCGCGACCCGAAGGGGCTCTACAAGAAGGCCCAGGCCGGCGAGATCAAGAATTTCACCGGTTTCGACAGCCCTTACGAGGCGCCGGAAAACCCGGAGATCCGTGTCGACACCTCGCAGATCTCCGCCGAAGAGGCCGCCGACCAGGTGATCGCCAAGCTCAGGGAAATGGGCCGGCTCGGCTAGCCGTACCGGATCACCGGAACGTACAGACGCCGCCGCGGGCTGACTTGCGGCGGCGTTTTGCTGTTCGCGCCGGCCTGATGCGCATCAGCCGGGCGTTTCGCCGCCCGGGCCGGCATTGGCCTCTTCCTCGGCCCGCCGCAGGACGGCGTCGATATCGATCCCGCACTCGCGGGCCGCTTCTTCCAGATTGGTCTCGCCGAACGCGCGGAGCTCCGCGAGATATTGGGCGTCATCGTCTGCCTTGTTGAGGGCGTGGAAGCGCTGACCGAGCAGGACGAAACGGTGGGACAGGCCGAGCCAGCGTTCGGCCCGCCCCATCTCCTGGTCCATCAAGGCCATTTTTGCACTGTCGAAGGATATCTCTGCCGCGCGGCCCGGTGTGATGCCCTCGACGATCTTCATCAGGACTTCGGGCGGCCGCTCTTCCGGAGGGCTGCTGCGGCGGGCGCGACGGTGCGGGGAGGGGCGTTTTCTCGACATGTCGGTGTCCTTCAGGTCTGCGGCTGGATGATCCGGCGCGCGTGCGCCTTTATCGCCACGGCGTGTCCGCCTGGCGGTATGAGGGAGTGCGGGATGCCGGCCGGAGCCGGGGTTTTATGTGTTTGTGTGAGTGGCGCCGGAGGCATCCCGCACACGGAGATTTACCCGGGTCCCTTGCGGGCCCCGTCTCGAAACCGGCGGGGACGGTCCGGTCGAGCTTTTTGCCGGTCGTCCCTGCCGATGGCCTCGCCG
>NZ_JBDWAS010000008.1:0-67108 GCF_039978735.1 Maricaulis sp. | reverse complement strand
CGAAAGTCAGGACCCAGATCGTAAAGGCAGATTTTCGCCAGGCGGGCACGGTCTGAGTGGTGGCGATGTGCGGGATAAGTGCGAGATCGCCGTCACCGCGCTCTATGAACTGGGCCCTGACTTTCGTCAGGGTGACGGTGCGTGTTGTGGCGTTTGCGCTCTCTTTTCACCGCTCTCTCCATTTTTCCCGGACGGAGGCCCGCGGAAGCAGGCTGCAGATCCGGGACCGACCGTGCGTCATTTCAAGCGACGAGCTTCCCGCAGGTCCCGGCACTCCGCCCGGCCGTCGCCGGGCTTGCAGCCGGGAAAAATGGGTGTGGTGTTCAAGGTGAGGAGTGCCCCTCATCCGCCCTGCGAGCACCTTCTCCCCGGACGGGGATAAGGACGTGGCGCCCCCTACCCCGGCTTGCGGCAGATCAGGAAGAGGGCCTTGGAGCGTTTGGGCCACCATTCGTATTCGATCTGGAAACCGGCGGCCTCCATGGCTTTGCGAAGGCGGCGCGCCGACAGGAATTTCACATGCGGCGCCAGGCCGAAGAGCTGCATGAGCGGGATGATCGGCACCAGGAACCACAGCCCGTCGGCAATGCACACCGTGCTGGTGACGAAGACGCCGCCGGGCTTGAGAAGACGGAAGGCACGGGCGATGGCGGCATCGGGGTCCTGCATCAGGTGGATGATGGACAGGCCGAGGACGGCGTCAAAGCTTTCCGGTGCCACGTCCAGCTCGTCGAAATTCGCGCGCTGGAAAGTGATGTTCTGCACACCGGCCTCGCGGGCGCGTTCACGGCCGAAATTGAGCATCTCATCGGAAATATCGGTGGCCAGGTAATGCTTGACGTGCGGCGCGTGCAGCACGGCCGTTCCGCCCGTGCCGCAGCCGAACTCCAGCACCTCGCTGTCGGGGGTGAGATATTCGCGCGTCTTTTCCAGCTTGTGCTCATAGGCCGCCTCGTCGCCGATCGGCGCCTTGAAGTATTTTTTCGCCGTGCGGTCCCAAAAGCGCCGGTTGCGGTCCATCGATTCAATCCCCTGTTTGTCAGCCCCCATGTACCCATACGCAAATCGGATATAAATCTGCAAATCCCTGCAGCTGATATACGAAAACCGATGAACTGGACGAGTATCGCCTTTGACTGGAACCAGGTCCGCGCCTTTCTGGCGACGGTGGAGGAAGGGTCGTTTTCCGCCGCGGCGCGCGCGCTGGGCCAGACCCAGCCGACCCTGTCGCGCCAGATCACCGCGCTGGAGGAGGCTCTGGGGGTCACCCTGTTCGAGCGCGGCCCGCGCGGCATGCGGCCGACCGGGGCGGCGCTGGAACTGGTCGACCATGTCCGCGCCATGGGCGAAGCCGCCCAGCGCATCTCGCTGACGGCATCCGGCCAGGCCAACTCCGTGGAGGGTTATGTCTCGATCACATCGACCGACCTGGTGGCGACCTATTTTCTGCCAACCGCCCTGGAACGCCTGCGCACGATCGCGCCGAAACTGCAGATCGAGATCATCGCCTCGAACACGGTGCGCGACCTGACCAAGCGCGAGGCCGATATCGCCATCCGGCACGCGCGTCCGGACCAGCCCGACCTGATCGCCCGCCTGCTGGGCGAGACCAGCGCACATCTTTATGCCGCGCCGGCCTTTCTCGACCGGGTAGGCCGGCCGCAAACGGCGGAAGAGGTCAGCCGGCTCGACTTTGTCGGCTTCGAGCGCGATCCACGCATCCTGGAGTTCCTGAGGGAGTTGGGGCTCGACCTCACGCCGGAGAGTTTCCGTGTCACCTCGGAAAGCGGACCGGCCTATCTCGCCCTGATCCGCCAGGGCTTCGGCGTCGGCGTGGTGACGCGTGACATGATCGGTTTCTATCCCGATCTGGAGCCGGTCTTTCCGGCCCTGCCCCACATCCCGGTGCCGGTCTGGCTGGTCACCCACCGCGAACTCAATACCAGCCGCAAGATCCGGCTGGTCTACGACATACTGGCCGAGGAGCTGGGCAAGCTGTGGCGGTAGGCCCGAAACAGGAGCCGCAATAAAAAAACGGGCGGCGCCAGCGGCACCGCCCGTTTCGTGAAATCGGATCGCTCCGAAAACCCTTAGCGCTTCGAGAACTGGAAGCTGCGGCGGGCCTTCTTGCGGCCGTACTTCTTACGCTCGACCACGCGGCTGTCGCGGGTGAGGAAGCCATTGGCCTTGAGCACCGGGCGCAGGCCCGGTTCGAACAGGGTCAGCGCCTTGGAGATGCCGTGACGCACGGCACCGGCCTGACCGGACAGGCCGCCGCCGACGACGGTGGCGACAATGTCGAACTCGTCCTTGCGCTCGGCGGTTTCCAGCGGCTGTTGCAGCAGCATGCGCAGAACCGGGCGGGCGAAATACTGTTCCTGGTCCTTGCCGTTCACAGTGATCTTGCCATTGCCGCGCTTGATCCAGACGCGGGCGACCGCGTTCTTGCGCTTGCCGGTCGCGTAGGCGCGGCCGTGTTCGTCGATCTTGGGCTCGGCCGGGACAGACTCTTCAGTCGCGACGGCGCCGGTATCGGCGTCCTTCATGACGTCTTTCAGGTCTTCGAGCGAGCGGGCTTCGTCACTCATATCAGCCTCGCGTATTCTTGGTGTTCATGGACTTGAAGTCGACCACTTCCGGCTGCTGGGCCTCGTGCTTGTGGTCGGCACCGGCGTAAACGCGCAGGTTCGAGAACTGCTGACGTGCCAGCGGGCTGTCTTTCGGCAACATGCGCAGCACGGCCTTCTCGACGACACGCTCCGGGAAACGGCCGTCCAGCAGCTTTGCCGGGCTGGTTTCCTTGATGCCGCCGGGGTGACCGGTGTGCCAGTAATAGCGCTTGTTGTCGCGCTTGCGGCCGGTGAACACGACCTTCTCGGCATTCACGACGATCACATTGTCGCCCATGTCGACATGCGGGGTGTAGTCCGGACGGTGCTTGCCGCGAAGACGCGTCGCGATGTAGGCAGCCAGACGGCCGACAACGGCGCCTTCTGCATCGATCACGACCCACTTCTTCTCGACATCCGCCGGTTTCACGGAATAGGTCTTCATAACTCTCTCGCCTTTGGCCGGTTGGCCCCGGTTTGAATTCGAGCGCGCCGTTTAGAGGTGAAATTCGAACCGGTCAAGCCTCGGCGGAATTCCGCGTTGAATTTTATACACCTGCGTATACGGTCAAATAATACCACATATATCGCGTACGTCATTTTTCCGTCGTGAACCCGTTGTATTGCCACACTAAATTACACCCTCCCCTGAACGCCCGGAGTTGTTCGATGTCCCTGTCCCGCCGCAATTTCCTGAAATCCGCCACAGCGACCTCCGTCGCCTTCGCCGGACTGCCGGCGCTGGCCGGCTGTGCGCGGGCCGACGGGGTCACCCAGCCCTGGCTGAACCAGGTCGAGGGCTATGGCGAGCTGGTGGCCGATCCGGCCGGCCTGTTCGATCTGCCCGAAGGCTTCACCTATGAGGTCATCTCCACCGTCGGCGATGCGATGACCGATGGTCTGATCGCACCGGGCGATTTCGACGGCATGGCCTGTTTCACCCGCGCGGACGGCAAATGGGTTCTGGTGCGCAATCACGAACTCAATCCGGACGAGATCGAGAAGTCGGCCTTCGGACCCGATGCAGCCGGACTCGACCTGATTGACCGCGACAAGGTGCATGACTGGACCGATGACGGCGCCCCGCATCTGGGCGGAACCAGCCACCTGGTCGTCGATCCGGAAACCCTGGAGGTGACCGAGCAATACATGTCGCTGGCCGGCACGATCAATAACTGCGCGGGCGGGCCGACGCCCTGGGGCAGCTGGATCACCTGCGAGGAGACCGAGTGGCAGGCCGGCGGCGATGCCCAGGTCGATCATGGCTATTGTTTCGAAGTGCCCGCGGATGCGACGGGCCTGGTGACGCCGGTGCCAATCATCGACATGGGCCGTTTCCGGCACGAGGCGATTGCCGTCGACCCGGCTTCGGGCTGCGTCTACGAGACCGAGGACCGCCGGGGCCTGGCGCTGTTCTACCGCTATATCCCGGACGTGCCGGGCGAGCTGGCGCGCGGCGGACGGCTGCAGGCGCTGGCCGTGCGTGGCCAGCCGGGTCTGGATACGCGCAACTGGACGGGCAACAGCCTGCCGGTGGGCGACTGGCTCGAGGTGGAGTGGGTCGATCTTGCCGATGTCGAGAACCCGGACAATGACCTCGCCGAGCGCGGCCATGCCGATGGCGCGGCCATGTTCACCCGCGGCGAAGGCCTGTGGTGGGGCGAGAATGAATGCTATTTCGCCTGCACCGATGGCGGTCCGGAACGGATCGGCCAGATCTTCCGCTACCAGCCGAGCCCGTTCGAGGGCACGGACCGCGAATCCGAACAGCCCGGCCGCCTGCAGCTCTTCGTGCAATCGGACGATGCACGCGTGATGGAGAAATGCGACAACGTCTGTGTGGCGCCCTGGGGTGATCTCATTGTCGTGGAAGACGGCGATGAGGATCAGTACATCCGCGGCGTGACGCCCGAGGGCCGCGTGTATACGATCGGCCGGAATGCCGATGCCGACGCGCTCGGCGAGAAAAGCGAGATTTGTGGTCCATGCTTCAGTCCCGACGGTTCGACCCTGTTTTTCAACATTCAGCGCAATCCCGGCCGCACCTTCGCGGTGCGCGGTCCCTGGTCCGGGCGCTCGCTCTAGGCACAAGCCTGCTGGCACTGGCCGCCTGCGGCCAGACGGGAGAGGACGCAGCCGAAACGCCGGATGCGGCGACCGGTCCGGAGACGCTGGAAGTGCTGGTCACGGCGGCGTTCACCGGCGTGGAAGGCGGCGCCAGCGCCCTCGCCTTCCTGCCGGATGGCGATGCCCCCTCGCTCGGCCTGGTGATCTCGGCGCCGCGTGAAGGCGGTCTGGACATCTTCAATCTGGACGGTGAGCTGCAGCGGCGGCATGCCGGTGCGCGCCTGACCGGTCTGGCGACCGCTCCGGACTTCCAGCTGCGCGGGGAAGACCTGCCGCTGGTCTTCGGTGCCTCGCCCGACAATGGCGCCGTGTTCGGCTATGCCATCGTGCGCAACGGTACCCAGGTGCTCGACCTGCCGCTGGCCGAAACCGGTACGGATGGCGGTGTGGCCGGTCTGTGCCTGCTGCGTGAAGGCGCCGGATTTGTCGAACTTGTGGTTCTGGAAACCGGCGCCACGGCAAATGTCTGGCGCGTCCGTGATGCCGGCGGCGACACGCTGTCGGTGGAAGAGATGCGCAGCTTTCCGCTGCCCGCCCCGGCGCGCCAGTGTGCCGTGTTCGATGGCGATATCTATACCGCCAGCCCCGCTGCCGGCGTGACCCGCCTGTCGTCCGAGGGCGCGGTTCTGGCCGAGGCCAACATCCCCGCCTCCGGCATCGCGGTGGGCGAGTTCTCCGGCACGCGCCTGCTGCTGGCCACCGACGGGGCCGGCGAGACCGTGCGCAGCTTCGATGCCCGCACGCTGGAAGAGCGCGATGCGATCGATGTCGTCGACGGCCTGTCCACACCGGGCATCGGCCGTCCGGGTGCGATCGCCGTGTCGCCGGCCGATTACGGTTTCACCGCCTATTCCAACGGCATGCTGTCGATCTTCGATCAGGCCGACCAGCGCGTGAAAGTGATCTCCCGCGACGCCTTCTCGCGCGCCGTGATCACCGGCAGCAATCCGGTCGGCGGCTCAGGCGACAACGAGGCGGGCTAAGCAGCCCGCCGCGCAGTCCAAGCGGCGCACAGTGTTGCAAGGAAGAGCAGGACCGCGCCCAGCTGGTGCGCCAGCGACAGGCCCAGGGGCACGACCGCCAGCAGTGCGGCGATGCCCAGGGCGATCTGGCCGACGACCAGGGCCGGCAGGATCACCATGAAGGGTTTCAGCGACACGCGCGGTTCACGCCAGATCGTCACCGAATAGGCGAAGACCGCCAGTGCCACGAGATAGCCTGTCCAGCGGTGATGCATCTGCACCGCCGCATGGCTCTCGAAGACCGCCGGGAAGAAACTCATCCCGCCCAGATAGCCCTCCGGGACCAGATCGCCATTCATCAGCGGCCAGGTGTTGTAGATGCGGCCCGCATCCAGCCCGGCCACGAAGGCGCCCAGTATGATTTGCAGGAAGACCAGGCCGAGAAGGGCAAAGGACACGCCGGCCAGCGTGCCGCGGCGCAGGGGCGGCGGCCCGAACCGCGCTTCCAGCGATAGCCAGACCGAATAGCCCAGGATGATGAAGGCCATGCCCAGATGCGTGGCGAGCCGATACTGGCTGACATCCAGCCGGTCGACCAGCCCGCTGGCGACCATCCACCAGCCGATCGCGCCCTGGGCGCCGCCCATACACAAAAGCAGGAAGAGGCGCGGCTTGAGCCGGGCGCTGAGATGGCCCCGCAGCCAGAAGAAGACGAAGGGCACGGCGAAGACGAGGCCGATCAGGCGGCCCAGCTGGCGATGCCCCCACTCCCACCAGAAAATGAATTCGAACTCCGCCAGCGTCATGGCGGAATTCTGTTCCTGGAATTCGGTGGTGCGCTGGTAGAGGCGGAATTCCTCTTCCCAGTCGGACTGGGTGAGCGGCGGGATGGCGCCGGAGATCGGCTTCCATTCGGTGATCGACAGGCCACTGTCGGTCAGGCGGGTCGTGCCGCCGACAATGATCATGCCGACGACCATCAGGGCGACGATGAGCAGCCAGTTGGAAACGGCGCGACTGGTGATACTCGTATGGTAGGCCATGGAACCTCCGCTGCGCGGTAACTACCGCAATCGGCGGAGGGGGCAAGGCCCGGGGCGCAGCTTCAGGCTTGCATGGCCAAGTTTGCACTCGCACATCGTACAGCGACGCGCCATTGTGTCGCAGACAGGCAAAAGACGACAACAAGTCACGACGGGGATCGATAGAGCATGACGGATGCGACGGTGATCATTCTGGGGGCCGGCCAAGCCGGCGGGCAATGTGCTGCGAGCCTGCGGCGGTCCGGTTTCGACGGGCGCATTGTTCTGGCGGGCAGCGAACCGCACCCGCCCTATCAGCGCCCGCCCCTGTCCAAGGCCTATCTGGCCGGCGAGATCGGCGAGGACCGGCTGTGGCTGCAGCCGCCGCAGGTATGGGCTGACCAGAAGGTCGAACTGCGCCTGGGCGTTACCGCGACGGCGATCGACCGGGACGCAAAATCCGTCAGCTTCGATGACGGCACGACGGAGACCTATACCCATCTCGTCATCGCCACGGGATCGCGTGTGCGCCCCCTGCCCGTGCCCGGCGCCGATCTCGACGGCGTGCGCTATCTGCGCACCATTGCCGATATCGACGCGCTGAAGGCCGATTTCCAGCCGGGCAAGCGCATCGCGATTGTCGGCGGCGGCTATATCGGTCTGGAAGCGGCCTCGGTGGCGAAGAAGCTGGGCGCGGAACCGGTTGTCATCGAGGCGATGGACCGCCTGCTGGCGCGGGTCGCCGTGCCCGAATTGTCAGCTTTCTATCTGGACGCTCACCGCTCGCGCGGGGTGACGGTCGAACTGTCCGCCCAGGTCGAGGCCATCGAGGGCAGCCAGGGGCGCGCCGGCGCGGTGCTGCTGGCCGACGGGCGCGAGATCGCCTGCGACAGCGTGCTGGTCGGCATCGGCGTCCTGCCCAACCAGGAATTGGCCTCCGCCGCGGGCCTGACCACAGGAAACGGGATCGGTGTCGACAGTGAATGCCGCACCTCGGATCCTGCCATCTTCGCGATCGGGGATTGTGCCGAACAGGAGAACTGGATGACCGGCACGCGGATCCGGCTGGAATCCGTGCCCAATGCGCTCGACCAGGCCAAACACGCTGCCGCGGCGATCTGCGGCACACCGGCCCCCAAACCGGAAGTGCCCTGGTTCTGGTCCGACCAGTTCGAGCTGAAACTGCAGACCGCCGGCGTAATCGGCCAGCAGGACACGACACTGCAGCGCCGCCCGGCCGATCCGGCGGGCGGTCACTTCACCCTCTTCCATCTAAAGGACGGCGTGTTGATCGCGGCGGACTGCGTCAATGACGCTCACGGCTTCATGGCCGCCAAGATGATGATTGCCCAGCGCGCAAAGCCGGACCTGGACGATCTGGTCAATCCGGACGTGCCGATGAAGGATGTGATGAAGGCGGCACTGAGCCAATAACCATTGGTTGTTTTTGAGTTCCTTTGCCCGATAATAGCGTATTGACGCAAC
The DNA here is from genome assembly GCF_039978735.1 of Maricaulis sp. GTDB lineage: Bacteria > Pseudomonadota > Alphaproteobacteria > Caulobacterales > Maricaulaceae > Maricaulis. Next base: position 58,903 of record NZ_JBDWAS010000008.1, on the reverse strand, counting down.
CCGGGAAGGCGCATATAAATACGCCTTATTAATGTGCCGGAATTCGAGAGAAACAGCCGCAAACTGATAGCGCGCCTGCAACGGGACGGGTTTGAGCTCATTGGTGCGCGTGGATCCCATCACAAATTCCGCAAGGGTGCGGTCACGTTGATCATCCCTCACCCCAAGAAGGACCTGCCCATGGGTACGGTTCGTGCCATCTATCGCCAGGCCGGCTGGATCGAGGAGTGAGCATGAAGCATTTCATCGGAATCGTTCACCAAGACGGCGACAACGCCTATGGCATCCAGTTTCCGGACGTGCCGGGCTGTTTCTCCGCTGCAGACGATCTCGACGACCTGCCGCGCCTCGCTCGCGAAGCTTTGGCGCTGTGGTTCGAAGACGCACCGCCCGTAGCGCCGCGGAGCCTGGCAGAACTCCGTCAGGCCCCCGAAGTTCGCGAGGCCATGCGTGATGACGGGTTCTTTCTCGCCATTCCGCTTATCCAGCTGTCCGGGCGGACGGTGAAAGCCAATCTCACCATGGATGCCGGTCTGTTGCAGGCGATCGACGCGACGGCGCGTGCCCGCGGCATGACCCGTTCGGCCTTCCTGGCCGACGCGGCACGGCGGGAAATCTCGGGATAATCGTCTTGAGAAAAATGGTCGGAGCGGCGAGATTCGAACTCGCGACCCCCGGTCCCCCAGACCGGTGCGCTAACCGGGCTGCGCCACGCTCCGACACTCACTTTTGGACAGGCGGACCTGTCCGATGGGGAGGCCGGTTATAGGGTGAGGCGAAACCGGCTGCAACCAGCCTGTCAGCGGAAAATGCAATCGGTGCGGCCTATGGCTCGATGGCCGATTTCAGCTTGGCACGGGCGTTCTCGAGATCGGCGATGATATCGTGCAGCTGGCGCTGCGGCCCGTCGGCCGGGCGCGGCACCGCCGGTGCCGGCTGGGCCGGTGTTTCGATGTCGGCGGCGTCGACCGCCATCGGGCCGGTCTCCACCACGCCGGCCCCGAGATCCATCACGGAAGCAACGCCATTATCCTTGAGAAATTTGCGGGCGCCCTTGATGGTGAACCCGTCTTCATAGAGCAGACGCTTGATGCCGCGCAGGAGCTGCAGGTCCTGCGGCCGGTAGAAGCGGCGCCCGCCGGCCCGTTTGAGCGGGCTGATCTGGGGAAACTTGCTCTCCCAGAAACGCAGGACGTGCGCAGGCACATCCAGCTCCTCGGCGGCTTCGGAGATGGTCCGGAAGGCTTCCGGCGATTTCTTGCTGACCGACATGTGCTACCGCGCCAGCGCCGCCCTGCCCGCTCGGGGTCAGTCCTTGGACAGGGAGGAGTCGACGCGCTCCTTCAGAACTTGCGACGGTTTGAACACCAGAACGCGGCGGGCCTCGATCGGGACTTCCACACCGGTCTTGGGATTGCGACCGACCCGGCCGCGCTTGTCGCGCAACAGGAATGACCCGAAGGAAGAGAGTTTGACGCTCTCACCCGAGGCCAGCGTATCCGAGATCATGCCGAGTACGGATTGAACGAGATCGGCCGATTCCTGCCGCGACAATCCGACTTCCTGGTACACGGCTTCCGCCAGATCGGCTCGCGTTAAAGTTTTATCCGACATAACCATCCCCACATAGATGAAGACAGGCTACGCCTCCTTGCCCGGTCAGGTCAACGCCAAGGCCTTGGTTCGACGGAATAAACACGACGATTTCGCGCTAGAAGCGCGCCAGGACCGCGCCCCAGGTGAAGCCGCCGCCCAGAGCCTCCATCAAAACGAGATCGCCGCGCTTGATCCGGCCGTCCTGAACCGCCCGGTCGAAAGCGAGCGGGACCGAAGCCGCCGAGGTATTGCCGTGATCGGCCACCGTGGAGATCACTTTTTCGGTCGGGATCGACAACTTCCGCGCGACGCCTTCCAGGATACGCTGATTGGCCTGGTGGGGCACGAACCAATCGACTTCCTCAATGGAAACGCCGGCCCGGCCGGCGATGGTGGTCATGGACTCGGCGATATTGGTCACCGCATGACGGAAGACCTGGTTGCCGACCATGCGCAGATGGCCGACCGTGCCGGTGGAGGACGGGCCGCCATCGACATGGAGCAGGTCCTTGAAGCGGCCGTCGGAGCGCAGATAGGTCGCGAGAATGCCGTCGGCGCCGTCAGTACCGGCCGGTTCGCCGGCCGTCAGCACCATCGCGCCCGCTCCGTCGCCGAACAGCACGCAGGTCGAACGGTCGGTCCAGTCGAGGATGCGGGACATCGTCTCCGCCCCGACGACCAGGGCCGTTTCCGCCTGGCCGCGCGCGATCATGTTGTCGGCGACCGAAATTGCGTAGACAAAGCCGGTACACACCGCCTGCACGTCGAAGGCCGCGCCTTTCGTGGCGCCCAGCCGCGCCTGCAGCATGGTGCCGACCGAGGGGAAGGTGAAATCCGGCGTCGTGGTCGCCACGACGATCAAATCGACATCCTCGGCCGTCAGCCCGGCATCGTCGAGCGCGCGGCGGCAGGCCTGCTCGGCCAGATCGGCCGTCGTCACACCGTCCGGTGCGATATGGCGCTGGCGGATACCCGTGCGCTCGCGGATCCAGCTGTCGCTGGTATCCACCATGGCGGCGAGGTCGTCATTGGATAGAATCCGGTCGGGCAGATAGCTCCCGATGCCGGCAATACGCGCAAGTCTGTCGGTCATGAGGCCGCAGCGACACCCTGTTCTTCGGATTGGGCGAACTTGTCGAGATTCTTGCGGATCTCGGACATGAAATCACTCTGGGCCATGACATAGGCGAGGCCCAGCGCAGAGGCGAAACCTTCGCCATCGGCACCGCCATGGCTCTTCACCACGATGCCCTTGAGACCCAGCAACACACCGCCATTGATGTAGCGCGGATCCATGCGCTGGCGCAGCCGGTCGAGCGCGCCGAGCGACAGGAGGCCGGCGGCGATCTTGCTGAGCAGAGAGCTGGTCAGCGCTTCGCGGACCCAGCCCGCCACCAGCCGCGCCGTGCCCTCGGCGGTCTTCAGGGCGATATTGCCCGTGAAGCCGTCCGTCACCACGACGTCAATGCTACCGCCGGAGATATCATTGCCCTCGATGAAGCCCTGATAGGCGATATCGAGACCGGAGGAGCGGATCAGCTGGTCCGCCTCGCGAACGATATCATTCCCCTTGAGTTCTTCCTGGCCGACATTCAGCAGGCCCACGGTGGGCGCTTCGCCGCCAAACACGGCGCGGTGATAGGCCTCGCCGAGAATCGCAAATTCCACGAGCTGGGTCGCACCGCACTGCACATTGGCGCCAACGTCGAGCACGACGGTATGGCCTTTCGGCGTCGGCCAGTTGGCCGAGATCGCCGGGCGGTGCACGCCCTTCTTCATGCGCAGGATGACCTTGGCGATGGCCATCAGCGCACCGGTATTGCCGGACGACACGATGGCGCCGGCCTCCTCGGCCTTCACGGACTGGATGGCGTTCCACATCGAGGATCCGCGCGCCCGGCGCACGGCCTCGGAAGGCTTGTCGGTCATCTGGACGAGCGTGTCGGTGTGCCGCAATTCGCAGACGGCAGCGACCTTGGGATTGGCGGCCAGAAGCGGCGCCAGCAGGGCTTCGTCGCCGTGCAGGAGGTATCTCACCTTGCGGTCCGGCCAGCGTTTGAGCGCATGGCCAATACCCTCGACGACCGCCTGGGGACCCAGATCGCCCCCCATGGCGTCAACGGAAATCGTGGGGATAGCTGTCATGAGCCGCGATATTCAATCCTTCGCAAGGGTGGCGTGGCGCCGGAGCCCGCGGAACTTAGACCATGATTGTCGAGATGCAAGACGGCAGGCCCGCTGTCACGCCGCGGGAAAGGCCGGACGCTCGCCGGCCACAAGCGGTTCAGCCCCCTGCCCGCGCAGTGCGGCAGCGGCCGAGTTGACGTATAGGGCAAGGCGTTCTGCGCGTGCATCCGGGGTCTCGAACCCGAGCAGATTGCGGGCGAGAACCTGCTGCAATTCCCGGCCTGAATCGTCTGCTTCCAAAGCCGTCTGGAGGGCCTGGGCGCGGCCGTAAAAGCCCTCCGCCATGAAGCGGATCTTCTTGCCGACGGCCGAATCTCCCACACCGAGCTCGCGCATGCCGGCGTCGAAATCGTCAAACATGACATCGAACAGGGCCTGGCTGACGGCCTTGGCCTTCTCGTCCTGCGATGTACGCAGCTCCAGCATGACCAGGGCCGTGTGCAGCACGACCAGCTCGAAACGCCCTTCCAGCGTGTCGGCCACGCCCGCCTCGCCATACAGGGCAGGCTGGCGCGCGGCATCCACAATGGCGCGATAGAGTGTTTGAGCGGTCTGTTTTTCCGGCTTGGGTGCAAACAGGCGGCGCAGCATGCGATTGCGGGCTCCCATCAATTCGCGCTTGAAGCTAAGCTCACCCTTGGTTAGGTCAAGACACGGCAACAGGGACGCTTTGCGCCCGCCCGTCGTGTGCCAGGGAGTTTTGAAAGTCCATGAAGCGTCACCTCAGCCTTGCCCTTCTGGTTGCCGTCAGTGCTGCCGGCGTATCCGCCTGCAACCCGGTGCTCCGCTCCCATGGCTATCGCTACACCGTTACCGAGGAGCCGAATATCGTTCCGGCCGAGGACACCCGCGACAGCGTTCTGGCGCGTCTGGGCAATCCTTCAACCACGGGCACGTTCGAGGACGACACCTGGTATTACATCTCCTCGACCCGCGAGAGCCTGGCCTATCTGCGTCCGGCCACGCGCGACCGCCGTATCATCGCTGTCAGCTTCGACGAAGCCGGCACGGTCGCCACGGTGAATGAATACTCGCTGCAGGATGGCCGCATCGTCGCCTATGCCGATCGCGAAACCCCGACCCGTGGCCGCGAGCTGAGCTTCCTGGAGCAGCTGCTGGGCAATGTCGGCCGTCTGCCGTCCGAACAGTTCGGCGGCGAACAGAACCTGCCGGGCGGTGCCGGCGGTCCGCGCCGGGACCAGTAACCCGGCCGGAGCATTTTCTGCAAAAGTGGGAACCGGTTTTGCGGTTCGAAAATGCGACCACTCAAAAATCCGAAGCAAGTTCATCTGCCTCAATGACGATGAAGTTGCGCTAGACTTTCAGAGGCGATGCCGGGGTCGGCTGCCCCTCCCCGTCCAGCGCCACCATGACATAGCTTGCCTCGCCGACGAGACGGCGCTCGCCGCTCATCAGATCCTCGGCTTCTGCGCGCACCGCGACCTGCATCGAGGTGCGGCCGACCGACACCACATCCGCGATCACGTCCAGAAGCTCGCCCTCTTTCGTCGGGGCGATGAAGTCGATCTTGTCGGAAGCAGCCATGCCGACATTGCAGCGCGTATGGCGCGAGGCGGCGATATAGGCCGCCTTGCCCATCAGCGACATGGCATTGCCGCCGAACAATTGCCCCAGATGATTGGTGTCGCCCGGAAAGACGAGCTGCAGCGTGCGCGCATAACCCGCCGGGCTGGGCGCGAAATCCGGCCGAGAATCGGGGGCCGGCGGCAGGCGATCCGGATTGGACTTGCGGTCGGCGGCCACCATGGTGAAGGCGCCGCGGGTGCAGATATGGCGCACGCCGGTCAGCAGGTTCTCCGCAGCCAGCTCGACATCGACGATCATCGAATGCCGCCCGACCATGCGGACCTGGCCGGTCAGCTCGACCAGATCGCCGACATGGGCCGGTGCAACGAAATCCAGCTTGTCGCAGGACGCCGTCACGAAGGGCCGCCGCGCATGCCGCGCCGCGACAAGGAAGGCGACCTTGTCCATCTCGGCCATGGCGGCACCGCCGAAATAGCTGCCCTGGTGATTGGTCTGGTGCGGAAACACCAGATCGGTATGGCGGATTTCGGCGAGATGGGCGGGCTGGGATGTCACGGGATCTTCCTCTCCTGTCATCCCGGCCGGATACCCCGCGAAGGCGGGGTGGAGCGCCGGGATCCATACACTCGCTATTGGCCAAAAGCAGGGTCTATAGCGAAGACAGCTGGACAAGCACCGGGATTATGGGTCCCGGACTTGCGCCCGGCTTGAGGCCGGGCATCCATCCGGGATGACAGTAGAGATTTTTGACGGCGCTGCACCGGCTTTACTGCATAGAGGCAGGCGTGCAGCGCTCCGCCACCGCATCGCCTTCGATGAAATCCTCCATCGAGTCATAGAGACAGTCCGGCGCGAAGAACCAGCTGGCATGGGGCGCACGCTCCACGGTCACCAGGGTGATATCCGTGCCGCCTGCCTCAAGCGCCGCGATATGGCGCTCTGCCCCTTCGAGCGTTGTCTTGGGGTCGAGCGTGCCGTGCACCACCAGGACGGGCGGCAGATCGGCATAGGGGGCGTCGAACCATTCGTCTCGGGGATAGGCGGGCATGGAGGTGCGGGTCTGCAATTGGGTCAGCGGCGAGGTGAACCACAGCCCGGCCTCTTCCGCCGCGACGGCATCGGCCGTCATCTCCGGACGGCGATTGGTCTCGGAGACGCCGATCAGGCCCGCCAGGGTGATGGAGAAGGCCGACCCCTCGTAGTCCGACACGGCGGACAGCGCGGCGAAGGCGGGCACGACCTCACCGGTGTAGAAAGCACCCAGCGCCTGCGGCCGGTCGATCGCGATATCGATCATCTCCGGGATCAGGGCACGCGCTGCCGGCACGTCCAGCATGGTGCCCAGCGTGTGGCGCAGATTGCCGCCGGGCAGGGTCTCGGCGATGTCGTCGCGATGGCCCGCCGCGATGTCCGCCAGCAGGCGGGCATATTCGGCTTCAATGCCGCCCTCGAAACGGCCATTGCACGCCGGGTCGGCAGCGCAGGCCGCCAGCACACGCCGGCCGACGAGATCGACGGTGTGGGAGCGGTGCGAGAGGTCGTACTGCGTATCGTCGAGCGCGGGTACGAGGGAATCGAGGATCAACCCGTCTACTGAGGCCTCGTGCAATTGGCCGAAGCGCAGGGCCAGACCCGTCCCGTAGGACACGGCATAGACCCAGCGCTCGCCCTCGCCGCCCAGGCGGGCGATCAGCGTGTCGAGATCGTGCGCGGCATGCGTCATGGAGAACTGCATGGTGCGCTCTGACTGAGCCCAGATCTCGCCGAAACAGGGCCCGAACTCGCTGCCGGCCAGCGCCGTCCCCGCTTCGCTCTGCAGGGTTTCGCCCGAACACAGGTGCGCCGAGCGGCCGGTGCCGCGATGATCCGGGATCAGGATGTCAAAGCCGGGAAAACGCGCCCGGAAGTCCGCGATCTTCGTGTAGAAGCTCGTGCCCGCCTCGCCCGGCCCGCCGGCCAGCATCCAGATTTCGCCCGCGCGCTCGGCCCGGGCCGGGAATTTGCGCACGAAAAGACCGATCCGCTCTCCCTCGGGCGCGGTCTGGTTCAGTGCGACGCTCTGGACGGTGCAGACACTGCCGGCGAGCTCGGGATGCCCGTCTTCCTGCGGACAGGCACCGAAGGCGTCCTGCCCGCCGGTTGGCGTGGTGGCGCAGGCGCCCAGCATGGCGGACAGGATGACACCGGCGGCAACAAGATGTTTCAAACTCAACTCCCGGACTCAAATCGCAAAATCACGCTTCAAGTCCGGGATGCAAGCAGCGGCGCCAGTGGATGCAGTCTGTGTGCAGTCAGAGCATTTTTAGCAAAAGTGGGAACCGGTTTTGCGGTTCGAAAATGCGACCACTCAAAAAGCCAGAACCATTTCATCGCCATTGAGGCCGATGAAATGGTTCTACCCGGTTACCGCGATCCACACGCCCGCGCCGACACGGTCCGCGCCATTGCGGCGTGAATGCAGGCGCAGCCAGGTGAAGCGGCCGTCCTGCGGTTCGTCCCAGATATCGATCTCGACGATATGGCCCATACCGTAGGCGCCGGAATCGCGGTGCCACTCGATGCCGGGATCGGTGTCATCGTGCAGTTCCAGCGGCGGGTCGTTGCGGACCTCGTGGGGCTGCCAGCCCTTCGGCCAGCCGCCATGGGGGCTGACCTCGATCCGCCAGGCCGGCTGCCAGTACCAGGCGTCACCCTGCCAGACGCCGTAGCGCAGGCGGGCGGCGGTCTCTCCGGCGATCTCGACATGCAGCGCCCGCGCACCGTCCTCGCTCTGCCACAGGCCCTCATAGGGCGCCAGGACCGCGAGGTCCGGATGGACACTGGCCGGGGCCTGCAGGGCCAGGCCCAGAAAGAGGATCGAAACACAGGACATGCGGGCAGTGTGCCTGCTGCGGGCGCATGCCGCCCTCCCCGGTTCGGGGGACGCGGCGGCGCATCTGAACAGATCGACATCTGCCGGTCACACTCCGGATGGGGCGGCATCGCCAAGAAAGATCCCGCACGCCGGACAACCGGCCACTGAACTGGGGGATTTCATGTTCAATCATCACACCGCGTTTCTGACGCGGATTTCCGTTGCGGCCGCGACCAGCCTGGCTGTTCTGTCCGGCACGGCGCTGGCGCAGGGCGTGCCGGACTGCAGCGTCTATCCGCTGGCAAGCGCCGCCGATCCGGCCGCGCTCGGCTGGAGCGGGAGCGATCTCGCAGCGCTGGATGCACGCGCCGAAGAGCTCGGCTCGGCCGCGCTGATGATCGTGCAGGGTGGCGAGATTGTGTACAGCCGGGGCGAGATCGAACGTCCCTTCCTGCTGCACTCGCTGCGCAAATCCGTGATGAGCGCGATGATCGGCGTGCTGGTCGACAATGGCGCGATCACGCTGGACACAACACTTGCCGAGCTGGAAATCGATGATCTGCCCGGGCTGACCGAGACCGAACGCAGCGCGACCGTGCGCGACATCATCACCGCCCGCTCAGGCGTCTACATCGCCTCGGCCGCCGAGACGCAGGCCATGGCCGATTCCCGGCCGGAGCGCGGCGCCTATGCGCCCGGCGAGCACTGGTATTATAACAACTGGGACTTCAATGTTGCAGGGCATATCTTCGAGCGCGTATCGCATCGCACCTATAATGGTGCCTTCCAGCGCATGTTCGCCGAACCCATGTGCATGCAAGACTGGAACGCTTTCGGCTCCTACCGCTTCTACGCGCCGGGCACGGCCTTCCCGGCCTATCACCTGCGCATCTCGGCCCGCGATCTGGCACTGTTCGGCCAGCTCTTCCTGCAGGACGGGCAGTGGAATGGCGAACAGCTGATTTCAGCCGACTGGGTCGCCGACAGCACCGCCACGCACTCGCAGACCGAATGGCCGGGCGCCTGGGCGGGCGGCTATGGCTATATGTGGTGGAAACCGGCAGATGACGCGAGCGCAGAAGCGGCTGGCCTGGCACCGGACATGTATACCGGCGCCGGCGCTGGCGGACATTATCTGACCGTCATTCCCAGCCGCGATATGGTCATCGTCCACCGCATGGATACCGACCAGCCCGGCACACCGCGCCTGGGGATGACAGCCTACGGCGAATTGCTGGCCGAGATCCTGGCGCTCGGCGAGCCGGACTGACCGGCCCGCCTGTACGTCGGACGTCGGAGACCCGTGGCTACATCAGCATCGTCATCGGGTCTTCGACGAAAGTCTTGAACGCCTGCAGCCATTTCGCGCCGGTGGCGCCATCGACCACGCGGTGATCGCAGGTCAGCGTCACCGTCATCACCGTCGCGATCGCCAGCGCCCCGTCCTTGACGACCGGGCGTTCTTCGCCGGCCCCGACAGACAGGATCATGCCCTGGGGCGGGTTGATGATGGAGGCGAAGCTGTCGATCCCGAACATGCCCAGATTTGAGAGCGAGAACGTGCCGCCCTGGAATTCCTCGGGCTTCAGCTTCTTCTCGCGGGCGCGGGCAGCCAGATCCTTCATCTCGCGGGAGATCTCGACCAGGCCCTTCAGATCGGCATCCTTGACGATCGGCGTGATCAGACCGCCTTCGATCGCGACAGCGACCGAGATATCGGCATGCTTGTGCCGGGCGATATGCCCGCCCTCGATCCAGGAGGAATTCGCCGCCGGCACCTTCTTCAGCGCCAGGCCGGACGCCTTGATCAGGATGTCGTTGACGGAGACCTTGTCGCCATCCTTCTCGGCGACCGCATTCACCCGCTTGCGGAAGTCCAGCAGCGCATCGATCCGGCAATCCACGTTGAGCGGGAAGTGCGGGATATCGCGGAAGCTCTCGGACAGGCGCTTCGCCGAGATCCTGGTGATATTGTCGGCCTTCTCGACCTCGTAGCGGTCGCGGGCGATGCCATAGGCCTTGAGCGGATCGTCCATGTCGACCGGAGCCGCAGCCGGAGCTTCGGCAGCCTTGGACGGCGCGGCCGACGGCTGGGCCTTCTCGACGTCACGCTTGACGATACGGCCATAAGGCCCCGAACCCTCGATGGTTTTCAGGTCCAGACCCTTGTCGCCCGCGATGCGGCGCGCCAGCGGGCTGGCCTTGATCCGGTCGCCATCCCGGGACGGCGGCGGCGGGGCCTTGCTCCCGGCCGGCACGTCTTCAAGCTTGCGCGTGCCGGACGCGCCGGAAGATGTCTGCGACTTGGATTCCGATTTGGCTTCCGCCTTGTCGTCCGATTTCGCCTCGGCGTTGTCGTCGCCCTTGCCGGCGTCCTTGAGCGCGCTTTCGTCCTCGCCCTCTTCCAGCAGGATGGCGATGACGGCGTTGACCTTCACACCTTCCGTGCCTTCGGAGACCCGGATTTCGCCGACGACGCCCTCGTCCACGGCTTCCACTTCCATGGTCGCCTTGTCGGTCTCGATCTCGGCAATGACGTCACCACTCTCGACGGTATCGCCCTTTTTGACATGCCATTTGGCCAGCGTGCCCTCTTCCATCGTGGGCGACAGGGCGGGCATCAGGATTTCAATCGCCATGGGTCTTTTCCTCGTTCAGGCCTGATTGGCCGCAGTCGTGGGCATATCGTCGTCTTCGTTCCAGCTGGCGCCGTCGAATTCCTGAAAGCGCAGCTGCAGGTTCGCATCGGGATCCAGGCAGCGCAGATTGACGGACATCCCGTCCGGGCGCGAGCGCATGGTGTGGTGCGTGGTCACGTGGCAGGTCCTGCACGAACGATGCTTGGCCGTGTGCGTGTGAAAGGAATACTCGTCGATATTCTCTTCGCCCTGGGTGACGCGGAAATCGGCATCGTCCACCACCAGATGGATGAAGCCGGTCTTGGCGCACAGCGAGCAATTGCACGAGATCGCCACGACCTGATCGGTCACATTCGCCTCGAAGCGCACGGCCCCGCAATGGCAGCCGCCGGAACGCCAGGATTTGGTGGGTGTGGTCATTCTTCCTCCTTCTCCGAACGCGCATCGGAGAGGAGTTTTTCCATTCGCTTCGGGAGAGAGACGTTTTCGGACTCCGCCCGGCGACGCAGAATCACCTCCATAATTTCCGAAAATCGATCTGCGACAGGCTTTGATTTTTCCGCCATTTCGCCTGCGGTGAACGCCAAATCACCCAAGAAGGAAAAAAATCGATCAGTTCGAGTGGAAACCATATCGATTTCCTTCTCCAGATCGCCAATTCTTCTATAGAGGGCATTCTTCTTGCGATCTGACAATTCAGAATCGTCTATCATACCTCTGATATCATTCAACTTATCACGCATCATAGATTTCTCGTCAGCGTTTAGCTCAACGACACCTAGGGGATCGCGATTTTCAGAAATACTTTCGAACAGAGAGCCGACTTTATAATCAGCTTCTAATCCGGAAATAACATTCAAGGTACCAATGAGCGTGTCGTTCGCATCATTCCGATACGGGCGCGCTATTCTCTCATACCCATTACGCTCAAGCATCGCGTTTATGATGTTGTTTAGCCTGTTGGCTGTTGTCTGAGGAAGCTCCTCAATAAGGCCTTCAGCTTCGACACGCCGACAAAACTCGAACATCGCCTCCAATTCATCCTGAGGTAAAGCGGTCAAGAGCTTTTCTATATTCATCCACCCTACTCCGCGTAGCAGACAGCCTTCGCCGCCTTCACGATATCCTCCACGCCCGGCAGGGAGAGTTTTTCCAGATTGCCGGCATAGGGCAGCGGCACGTCGGCCTGGTGGACGCGGGCGGGTGGGGCGTCGAGATAGTCGAAGGCCTCGGCGGTAACGACAGCGGCGATTTCCGCGCCGACGCCCATGCGGCCCCAGCCTTCCTCGGCGCAGACGATACGATTGGTCTTTTTCACCGAATTGACCACGGTCTCGGTATCCAGCGGACGCAGGGTGCGCAGGTCGATCACCTCGGCGTCGATCCCCTCTTCCGCCAGCTTCTCGGCAGCCTCGAGGGCAAAGCCGACCATGCGGGAATGGGCAGTGATGGTGACGTCCTTGCCGGTGCGGCGGATCTTGGCCTTGCCGATCGGCAGCACCCAGTCATCCGTGTCCGGCACGTCGAAGGTTTCGCCGTAGATCAGCTCGTGTTCCAGGAAGACCACCGGGTTCGGGTCGCGGATGGCGGCTTTCAAGAGCCCCTTGGCATCGGCCGCATCATAGGGCGCGATCACCTTGAGGCCGGGCACATTGGCATACCAGGCGGAATAGTCCTGGGAGTGCTGGGCGCCGACGCGGCTGGCCGCCGAGTTGGGACCGCGGAAGACGATGGGACAGCCCATCTGGCCGCCGGACATGTAGAGCGTCTTGGCAGCGGAGTTGATGATCTGGTCGATCGCCTGCATGGCGAAGTTGAAGGTCATGAACTCGACGATCGGCTTGAGGCCGTTGAAGGCCGCGCCGACGCCCAGGCCGGCAAAGCCGTGCTCGGTGATCGGCGTGTCGACCACGCGCTTGGGACCGAATTCGGCCAGCAGGCCGCGCGTCACCTTGTAGGCGCCTTCGTATTCGGCGACTTCCTCGCCCATCACGAAGACCGTCTCGTCGCGGCGCATTTCCTCGGCCATGGCGTCACGCAGCGCGTCGCGCACCGTGGTCTCGACCATTTTCGTGCCTTCCGGCAGGTCCGGATCCGAGGCGTCCGGCGCAGAATGATCGACAAAGACCGGCTCGCCTTCCGGCGCATCCGGCGTCTCGTCCTGCGCCTCGTCCGAACCGTCCTCATCGGACGCACTGGAGGCCGCAGCGCTTTCGCTGCCGGCTTCGGGCGCCTCGATCTCGTCGGGGTTCTCGCCCTCTTCGGCCAGCATGGCGATCGGCGAATTCACCTTCACGCCCTCGGTGCCCTCCTCGACCAGGAGTTTGGCGACCACGCCCTCCTCGACGGCTTCGACTTCCATCGTCGCCTTGTCGGTCTCGATCTCGGCAATGACATCGCCGCTCTCGACGCTGTCACCTTCCTTGATCAGCCATTTGGCCAGCGTGCCCTCTTCCATCGTGGGCGAAAGGGCCGGCATGAGAATGGGGATAGGCATGGTATCTTCCGTTCAGTGAGGGCCGAAATTGGATGCGGCAAGCTGTGGGTTCGTGAAACGTGTGGGCGTCCACTTGTCGAAACGCCGGGCGATGCGGGCCTCGGTTGTCTCGGCGGCAAAGTCGGCGGGGGCTTCCTCGATGTCGAGAAAGTCCGTCATGCGCAGGCCCACCACATTGATGGTCGAGACGATACGCGCGCCCTCGCCCATCACGGCGGCCACATAGGTGCCGCAGGTCCTGCAGATCAGAAAGTCCGCCGTGCGCAGGGCAAAGCGGTAGCGATGGATGTCGTCCGGACTGCAATCGATCTCGATCGCGCCGGCCGGGTCGGAAATGTTCACGGCGCCCTGGCGGCGGCAGAAATCGCACTGGCAGGTGCGCACGCCCAGCTCGGCCGGCGTACGCTCGCTCTGGAAACGCGCCTTCACGGCGCCGCAATGACAGTGTCCGGAATAGTGCATGATCGCCGCTACTCCCGGTCCGGACAGACGGGCGAGCCGCTGTCGATACGGCTGTAGTTCAGCCAGTCCATGATCGTGCCGACATCGCCGACGACAGGTTCGGCCAGCGGCACGGCGACGCACAGACCGTCCCAGCCATTGGCGGCATAGATAATGGCGTCGCGCCGGTCGACATCGATGGCGACAAAGGATTTGAAAGCGCCATTATCGCCCCAGTGGAAGGCGATCCGGCGGCCGTTCTCGCGATAGAGCCCCCAGCCCAGCCCCCAGTCGATCCCGGCGCCTTCGGACATTTCGCCCTCCCGGCCGAACGCGTCCCACGCCACCGGCTGGGTCGGAGTGAACAGGGTCTCGCGCAGATCGTCCTGATCATCATCGAGCAGCCAGGCGACGAAACGCCCATAATCGAACACGCTGGCGGTAAGCGAGGCCGCGGCATGTCCATCGACCGCATCGCGGCGCGGGCGAACCGAACCGTCGCGATTGACCGCCATCACCGGATCCGCAGAACCGGCTGCATAATGGCTGTCCGTCATCCCCGCTCGGGCCGCCAGCGGCGCGAACAGCGCTTCCAGGCTTTTCCCGGTGCGCTGTTCCAGCATCGACTGCAGCAGGCCGTAGGCTTCGCCGGAATAGCGGAAGCGAGACCCCGGCGTGCCGGAAAACTCCAGCGGGCCGCCCGCCTCGTCTGCCCAGTTGGGCAGCGTCGTACCGTGCGACAGGATCATGCGCGGGGTCACGCCGGCGAAAGCTTCGGCGTCGGCGATGCGGGGAAAGTCGGACGCCGGTCCGAGATCGCCGTCCAGATCGTAGACACCTTCCTGCGCCTGACCGGCGGCAATCGCCGCGAAGACCGGTTTGGACAGGGAAGCAAATTCGAAAACGGTGCGATGGGTAACAGGCGCGCTGTCCGCCTCGACACCCGTCCTGCCGAAGCCTTCGGCCCAGACCAGTTCACCATTGCGGATCACAGCCACGGCCATGCCCGGAGCGTCAAGACGCTCCAGATAGCCCGGAACGGCCGCCTCGACCGTCTCGACGGCCGGCCCGGCGCTGTCCGTGCAGCCGCCCGCCGCCAGCATGGCGACGCTTGCGATCAGAAGGCCCAGCCGGCTAGCCATTGGCGGCCTCCGGCTTGTAGCGCAACGCGTGCTCGCGCATGCGTGTGGCGAATTCCAGCAGCGTGTTCATCGGCCGGATCAGCACCTCGATCCGGTTCATGTGACCGGCATCGTCGAGCGAAATCTTGTCGATTCCCACCAGACCCTTGCCGTCCACCGTACCGGTGAATTCCAGGATGATCTCATTGCCGTCCACCCATTGCTGGCGATAGGCAAAGCCCTCGACCGTGGTGATCACGCCCATCAGGATGTGCAGCAGATAGTGCGTGTCGGCCGACGGCTTCCAGACCACCGGCGAATGCAGCTCGCAGCCCTCCGCGATGATCGACGCCAGCAGCGTCTCGTCGCGCGTTTCAACGGCGCGGTGCCAGGTATCGAGAAAGTGCTTCACTTGCGGTGTCATGATCGTCCTCCCTTGTCAGGACCACAGTCGCGCACAGGCTCGCCCGGCAGGCGAGTCCCGCGTACAGCGTAGCTATGGGCCGACAAGGCCAAACCTACACCTCCACCAGCACATCCGTGTAGAGCTCGGACGGATCCGGCTCGGGGCTGTCCTTGGCGAACTGGGCGGCGTCGTTGACGACCTTCTTCACCTCCTTGTCGATCTCCTTCAGCTCCTCCTCGGTGGCATGCTTGCCCTCGATGAGACGCTTCTTGACGAGATCGATCGGGTCGTGGTGCGAGCGGATATCGTCGACTTCCTCGCGCGTGCGGTATTTCGCCGGGTCGGACATGGAGTGGCCGCGATAGCGGTAGGTCTTCATTTCCAGAATATAGGGGCCGTTGCCGTCGCGAGCGTGTTTGACGGCCTTGGCTGCCGCCGCCTTCACCGCCTCGACATCCATGCCGTCGACTTCCTCGCCGGGAATGCCGAAGGAGAGGCCGCGCTTGTGCAGCGCGGTTTCCGACGAGGCGCGCTTGACCGCGGTGCCCATGGCGTACTGGTTGTTCTCGATCACATAGATGACCGGCAGATCCCAGAGCTTGGCCATGTTGAAGCTCTCATAGACCTGGCCCTGATTGGCCGCACCGTCACCGAAATAGGTCACGGCGACCTTCTTGTTTTCCTTGTAGCGGTCGGCGAAGGCCAGGCCTGTGCCGAGCGAGACCTGGGCGCCGACGATGCCGTGGCCGCCATAGAATTGCTTCTCGCGGGAGAACATGTGCATCGAGCCGCCCTTGCCGCGCGAATACCCGCCCTCGCGGCCGGTCAGCTCGGCCATGACACCGTTCGGGTCCATGCCGCAGGCCAGCATGTGGGCGTGATCGCGATAGCCCGTGATCACCTGATCGCCCTCTTCCAGCGCCGCCTGGATCCCCGTGACGACCGCTTCCTGGCCGATATAGAGGTGACAGAAGCCCGCGATCAGGCCCATGCCGTAAAGCTGGCCGGCCTTTTCCTCGAAACGCCGCATCAGCAGCATGTCGCGATAGTACTGGAGAAGCTCGTCTTTTCCGGCGGACTTGGCCGAGGATTTCGATGCGGTGGTCTTGGTCGTACGCTTGGCAGCCATTTCTTCGCACGCGAAATAAAGCTTCGCGCTCCCATCTGACGGTCACTGCCGCATATCAGATGGATGACGCCAACGGCAAGCTCCATGGCCAAAAAAGGGCATGCTGCAGGCGCGTTCGGGTGGGGCTCAACAAGCCAAACTGGATGTTTTCCCCGGACGTGTTCCGGGGCCCGGCAAAAGGAGGGATTTTTAGCTGTCAGCCACGAACGCGCATGCATGCCAGACCCCGGAAAGGGTCCGGGGGAAGTGGCAGCATGTGAAACCTACCCTAGCGCTGCGGCGCGGGTTCGATTTCGACGATGAATTCGCGGGGATGGGCGACATTGAGGATGTCGCGGGCGCGTTCCTCGACATAGTCGAGGTCGAGACTGTCCGAGCGCAGGCGCGCCGCTGTCTCTTCAAGCTGTTCACGTTCGGAAACGGCGATGGCGAGTTCGGCCTCGGCGGCGCCAATCTCGTTCTTGACGACAATCCAGTTCAGAACGCCCTGCTCGCCGGTGAGCGCGTGATAGCCGAAATAGGCAATCGCCACCGCAAGAAAGGCACTCGTCCCGAAACGCTTGATCGCGTCCAAATCCACCACCTGTAACTGGCCGGTTGTCCCGCACCGGCTTCATATCCTGCCAGTGATTCAACACGAGCAGGCTTTAGGAACGGTGAATCCCGGATTCAGGACTGGGTAAGAGATTGGGTCGGATTGAGGCGTGCCGTCTCGCGCAAGTGCTGGCATGGCTTGCCGAAATCGGCCATGGTCTCCGCCATGAGGGGACTGGATTCACACGATGAACTGATCTGCCTGCGGGCCGGAGGACAGCCGCAGGCCGGTGCCGAACCGGTACTGCCGCCGATCGTCCAGGCTTCGCTCTTCCGCCATGCACGCACCGCCGACCTTATGGACGGGCTCGCCCATGAAAGCCGCCGCACGGTCTATTCCCGCGGCACGAATCCCGGCGTGCGCGCCCTGGAGACCAGCCTGGCCGCCCTGGAACGTGCCGGCGACTGCCGCTGTTTCGGATCGGGCATGGCCGCCATCGCCGCCACACTGTTCGCGATTCTCGACAGCGGCGATCACATCCTGTTCGCCGGCGATATCTACGGACCGACCCTGCAGCTTGCCACGCAGCTCGAACGGTTCGGAATCACCCACAGCCAGGTCTTCCCCGAAGGCGAAACCGCCCTGGACACGATTGAGGCCGCGCTGACACCGGCAACCCGGCTGATCTTCGTTGAAAGTCCGGGCACCATGCTGTTCGGCCTCCTACCCCTCGAGGCCATCGCCCGCCTGGCGCACAGCCGCAACATCCTCACAGCCATCGACAATACCGTCGCCACGCCGCTGTTGCAGAAACCGGTCACGCTCGGTTTCGACATCGTGCTGCATTCCTGCTCGAAATATATCGGCGGCCATTCCGACGTGATCGGCGGCGCCGTGATGGCGTCCGAAGACCTGGTCCAGCGCATCTTCGAACGCGGTTATATGCTGCTGGGCGGCATCCAGGCACCGCTGGACGCCTTTCTGCTCACGCGCGGGCTGATGACCCTGCCCGCCCGGCTGAAGCAGCACCAGGCCGATGGCGAGACGCTCGCGCGGGCCCTGGCCGAGCATCCGCGCGTGCGCCGGGTCTTCCATCCAGCACTCGATGACGGGTCAGCTGACCTGTTCGAACGCCAGATGCGCGGACATTCCGGCCTCTTCTCCATCGAGATCGACGCTCCGGATTTCGACCGTGTCTGCGCCTGTCTCGACCGGCTCAAACTGTTCGGCCGCGCAGTCAGCTGGGGCGGTGTCGAAAGCCTCGTCATCCCGGCAGGCCGGGCCGATGGCCGCGATGCGCGCCGCCCCTTCAACCTTGTCCGCCTGTCGGTCGGGCTGGAAGGCCCGGACAGGCTGCTTGACGATCTCGACCAGGCACTCGGCCAATGACCTCTACATCCAGACAAACAGACCTGCCGCTGCTCCTCGCCCTTCTGCCCCTCGCCGTCCTGCTGACCGCCATAGCGGGCGGCGTAGCGCTGTCGGGCTTCGGCGGCGAGATCCTGATCGTCGCCATGGCGCTGGCCGCGCTTTGCGCGGGCCTGATCGCCCGCAGCCGCGGCGCCGGCTGGGAGGCGATCCAGACGGCCGCCGGTGCCAAGATCGCCGACGTCCTGCCCGCCATACTGATCCTGCTCTCGATCGGTGTGCTGCTGGGCGCCTGGATGTTTTCCGGCACGATTCCGCTGATGGTGGTGACCGGTATCGCCCTCATCGATCCGGGCTATATCGTCCTGACAGCCTTCATCGGCACGGCGCTGATGTCGATCATGACCGGCACGTCCTGGGGCTCGGCCGGCACGCTGGGCGTCGCTTTTATCGCGACCGCCGAAGCCATGGGTCTGCCGCTGGCCCCGGTCGCGGGCGCCGTCGTCTCCGGCGCCTATTTCGGCGACAAGCTGTCACCGCTCTCCGACACGACCAATGTCGCCGCCATTGCGGCCCATGTTCCGGTCTTCAGCCACATCCGGCACATGCTGTGGACGGCCGTTCCGTCCTTCATCCTCGCCGGACTGGTCTACGCGCTCGCCGGCCTGTTCGGCAGCGGCGGCGATACCGCCACGCCGGAGACGGCCGCGGCGACCTCCGCGGCCCTGGCAGGCCTGTTCCGGCTTGATGCGCTCGCCCTGCTGCCGGTCGCGCTGGCCATCGGCGGTATCGCCTTCCGCCAGCCGCCAGCGCTGGTGATCCTGGCGAGCTCGGCGCTGGCGCTTGTTCTTGGCGTTGCTGCCCAGGGCTGGGCGGCTGGCGATGCTGTCCGCGTCGTGATGGGCGGGTTCGACGTCTCAATGACCGGCACCGCACCGGATACGCTCCCTGCCGCCCTGCCCGGCCTGCTCAATCGCGGCGGCCTGGCCTCGATGGGGCAGACGCTGATCTTCATCATCACGGCCTTCGTGCTGGCCGGTGCGATGGAGACCTCCGGCGCCCTCGCCCGCCTGATGCAGGCGCTGCTGAGTGCAGTACGCTCCACCTTCAGCCTCGTCGCAGCAACCCTGGCAGCCGGGGCGACCTTCGTCGCCATCACCTCCCATGCCGGCGTGACGGCGCTGATCGTCGGTGAGCTCTTCCGCCCCGCCTATCGCGACCGCGGGCTGGCGGGCGAGAACCTGTCGCGCTCGATCGAGGATTCAGTGACGCTGGTCGAACCCCTCCTGCCCTGGACCGTCTCGGCGCTGTTCATGGCCACCACGCTGGGCGTGCCGACGCTGGACTATGCCCCCTGGGCGCTGTTCTGCCTTGGCGGACCGGTCTTCTCGCTGCTGATCGCGGCGCTTGCGGGGGTCTGGGGCAAGGGTATCCGGCGTCTTCCGGAACCGGATCTCAGCTAGACCAGCCCCTCGTCCACCGCCGCCGCAATCGCCGCCGAGCGGGTCGCAACGTCGAAAGCGCGCAGGATCGCCGAGACATGCACCCGGACCGTGAAGGGCGAGATGCCCAGATCCCGCGCGATCTCCTTGTTGGTCGCACCCTGGGCCAGCCCGCGCAGCACATCGAGCTGGCGCGGCGACAATTCGGTCGGGCGGATGTCGTCATCGCGCGATTCCAGCAGCACGCACTGCCCGCCCGCCTGTATCTCGGCCAGGGCTCGTCCCATACCGGCAGGCGAAACGGCCTTGGACAGAAAGCCGTTGGCACCGGCTTCCATCATCGCATTCACCGTCTGCAGATCGTCGGTCATCGACACGACAATGATCGTGGTCAGCGGCATGGCCTGCCGCAGGCGCGCAAAATCGCGCTCGGCCTCGAAACCGGGGAAAACCAGATCGAGCAGGAGGATGTCCGGCGGCATGTCCGTTTGCGTCCACAACACGTCTGCGCGATCCGCCTCGTTCAGCCGCGCTGCCGGAAACGCCTTGATCGCCACGCGCTTCATGCCGTCACGGAACAACGGGTGGTCGTCGACAATGAGGATGTTCAGCCGCTCCTGCATCGCCCCATCCTAGCCCGGTGCCCGCAGGCAGGACATCATCGCCGAGCGCAGCTGCGCCGGCCGCCAGCCCTCGGCCAGATGCAGCGCCAGCCTGGAATCATCCGCCGTAACCGGTCCGCCCAGAACGATGCTGCGCCCGGCCCGCCCACCGGTCAGGGCCAGCGCCTGGGCGAGGTCGACATCGGGCGCGACGAGCGCGATGTCCGGTTCGGGCACCGACGACGCCTCAGCCGCGCTGTCGATCTCGACGACGCGATAGCCCCATTCGCCGGTCAGTCTTGCCGCGCGGCGCAGATCCGGACCGGGCTCGCCGCGATACACCAGGGCACAGGTCGCCGCCGGCCCGTTCGCCGGCAGGTCGGCGCCCTGCACGGGCCAGCCGTCAATCGAGAAGCGCGTTCCTGCCCCCAGACGGCTGTCGACCGAAACCTCCAGCCCCAGCTTGCCGGACAGTTCGCGCACGATGGCAAGGCCCAGTCCGAGACCCGGCGCCTCGCCGGTGCCGGGCTGCAGCTGGGTGAATTCCTCGAATATCTCGTCCTGGCGCTCGCACGGAATGCCCGGCCCGTCATCGAGGATCTCGATGGTGAACCGCCCCGCGCGGCGGCGCACGCCGATCACGACGCGGCTGGTGGCGAACTTCACGGCATTCGCCGCGATATTCTGCACGATGCGCTGGAGAAGCAGCGGATCGGTCTCGACCCGCGCCGTGCCGGGAATGACATGAAGGGCGATCTCGCGCTGGCGGGCCTCACCGGCCAGGGTCGATGTCGCCCGGCGCAACAGGCTGCCCAGGACGACCGGTTCGCAGCGCACCTCGATACGCTCGGACTGGATCTGGCTGATATCCTGGATCGACTGGAACAGCCCGCCCAGCACATCCAGCGAGCGCTGGCCGCGCGTGACGAGTTCACGGGTTTCGTCCGACAGGCGCTGGTCGCGCAGGAAGTGCAGCACGAATTTCACCGCATGCAACGCCTGGCGCATGTCGTGTCCGGTGTGACGCAGGAGGCGCTGCTTGACCGCCATGGCCCGGTCGCGTTCCTCGACCGCCCGGCCCAGCGCATTGACCTGTTCGGAGAGCTGCGCCGTCAGCCGCAGATTGGCGTTGAAGATCTCGCGCATATAACGCGCCAGCAGGGCCAGAAGCAGACCGTAGATCAGCACCATGGGCGCGATGGAGAGGCCCAGGGGCGTGGCCGGCAGGAGATGGGCGATTGTCAGGCCGCTGAGGGCCGGCGCCAGCGAGGTCGCCACCAGCCAGGGGCGCGGAAACTGGATCGCGATCGCCGCTGCGGCTGTACCGCCGATCACCAGGGTGACGAAGAGCGTCGCCTCGCCCAGCCCGGACGGCGCCACAGCAAGTGCAAGCGCGCCCCACATTATCCCGGCCAGCCCGGTCAGGACGAAATAGGCGCGCAGATTGAAACCACGGAACATGATCGCCGCGATGACGAGGCTGAGCGGGATGCCGGTCGCCGCCAGGCCGAGGGCAATCTGCGGCATGTCCAGCGCATTGAGGCCAAGCGCGGCGAGCCCGACCACGACGGCATGGACCAGCCAGCCGATACGGCCCGCACGCACCAGGATTTCATCGGGCGACAGCCCGTCAGACCATGTGTCCCGCATCGGCATAGACGCGTATCCCCCGCTTCCGCCGGAAGCTTAGCGGAGAAACAGCCGGCGCGGCACGCCTACAGATGTAGCAGGTCAGGCCAGGCCGCTGTCGCCGGCATAGATCGCGGTGTCGCCCAGCAGACTCTCGATGCGCAGCAGCTGGTTGTACTTGGCCGTGCGGTCGGAGCGGGCCAGCGAGCCGGTCTTGATCTGCCCGCAATTGGTGGCGACGGCCAGATCGGCGATCGTCGCATCCTCGGTCTCGCCGGAACGGTGCGACATCACCGCGCCATAGCCCGAGCGCAGGGCGATATCGACGGCGTCGAGCGTTTCCGACAGCGTGCCGATCTGGTTGACCTTCACCAGGATGGCGTTGGCAGCACCGGTCTCGATACCGTGCACCAGACGTTCCGGATTGGTGACGAAGAGATCGTCGCCGACCAGCTGGCAGCGCTCGCCGACGCGTTCGGTCAGCTGTTTCCAGCCGTCCCAGTCGTCCTCGGCCATGCCGTCCTCGATGGAGACGATCGGATACTTGCCGACCAGTTCTTCCAGATACTGGGCAAAGCCGGCAGAGTCGTGCGTGACGCCGGCACCGGCCATCACATACTTGCCGTCCTTGAAGAATTCTGTGGAGGCCACGTCGAGCGCCAGGGCGACGTCCTCGCCCGGCTTGTAGCCGGCCGCCTCGATGGCCGCCATGATCACGTCGAGCGCCTGTTCGGCGGAGTTGAGGTTGGGGGCAAAACCGCCCTCATCGCCAACATTGGTGTTCAGCCCGTCCGCCTTGAGGCGCGATTTGAGCGCATGAAACACCTCGGCGCCGCAGCGCAGGGCTTCGGAGAAGGTCGGCAGGCCGACCGGCATGATCATGAATTCCTGGAAGTCGATCGGATTGTCGGCGTGGGCGCCGCCATTGATGATATTCATCATCGGGGCCGGCAGGACGCGTGCATTCATGCCGCCGACATAGCGGAAGAGCGGCTGGCCCTGGACGTCGGCTGCGGCCTTGGCCACGGCGAGCGACACACCCAGCATGGCATTGGCGCCGAGGCGCGACTTGTTGGCGGTGCCGTCCAGCTCGATCATGGCTTCGTCGATGCGGCGCTGATCTTCGGCATCCATGCCGGCGATCGCCTCGAAGATCTCGCCCTCGACGGCTGCGCAGGCCTTGTAGACGCCCTTGCCGCCATAGCGTTCGTCGCCATCGCGCATCTCGACCGCCTCGTGAGCGCCGGTGGAGGCACCGGACGGCACGGCGGCACGGCCCAGCGAGCCGTCCTCCAGCAGCACATCGACCTCGACGGTCGGATTGCCGCGGCTGTCGAGGATTTCACGGGCGACAATGTCGATAATGGCGGTCATGGCGACTCTCTTCGGCAAAAAGCGTGTTGCGCGCTTCATAACCAAGGCGCGCGGCGACGCAAGCCTGCGGCTGCCGGGAAGCCCCGTGTTACCGCGAACAAGCGGTATGAAAGCGAAAATCCGGCCTAGAACAGGCCTTCGATCTCGCCATCCTCATTGAGCCGGATGTCCAGTGCAGCCGGATGACGGGGCAAGCCCGGCATCGTCATGATGCTGCCGCAGATCGCCACGACGAAGCCGGCCCCGGCCGAAAGGCGAACCTCGCGCACCTTGAGCACATGGCCCTCCGGTGCGCCCAGCTGCTCCGGATCCGAGGAGAAGGAATACTGCGTCTTGGCCATGCACACCGGCAGACGGCCATGGCCGGCCTCCTGCCAGCGTTCCAGCTGAACCCGCGCGGCCTTGTCGATATCGACCTCGCCGGCGCGGTAGATCTTGCGCGCCACGGTCTCGATCTTCTCCACCAGGGAAAGCTCATCGCCATAGAGCGGCGCAAAGTCGGCCTCATCGCTGTCAGCGAGCGCAGTAACGCTGCGCGCGAGCGCTTCCGTGCCGGCCCCGCCATCGGCCCAGTGCGTCGCCAGGACAGCCTCGACACCGCGTTGGGCGCAGAAGGCCTTCACCGCAGCCAGTTCGGCCTCGGTGTCGGCGGTGAAGTGATTGATCGCAACGACCAGCGGCACGCCGAACTGCTTCAGATTGTCGATATGCCGGCCAAGATTCGCGCAGCCGCGCTCGACGGCCCCGACATTCTCCGCGCCCAGATCGCCCTTCTGCACACCGCCATTCATCTTCAGCGCCCGCACGGTCGCGACCAGAACCGCCGCCGAGGGCGAGAGGCCGCCCTTGCGGCACTTGATGTCGAAGAACTTCTCGGCGCCCAGATCGGCACCGAACCCGGCTTCCGTCACCACGTAGTCGGCCAGCCGCAGGGCGGTATCGGTGGCGATTAGCGAGTTGCAGCCATGGGCGATATTGGCGAAGGGGCCGCCATGGATGAAGGCGGGCGTGTGTTCCAGCGTCTGCACGAAATTGGGCTGGAAGGCATCCTTCAGCAGCACGGTCATCGCGCCGTCGGCGCCCAGTTCGCGGGCGGTGACCAGGGAGCGGTCGACCCGCTCGCCAACCACGATATTGCCCAGGCGCCGCTGCAGGTCTTCCAGATCACTGGCCAGGCACAGGATGGCCATCACCTCGGAGGCGACCGTGATGTCGAACCCGGCCTCGCGCGGCGTGCCGTTGGCCGGACCGCCCAGCCCGGTCACCACCTCGCGCAGGGAGCGGTCATTGACGTCCAGCACCCGGCGCAGGGCGATGCGGCGCGTATCGATGCGCAGCTCATTGCCCCAGTGGATATGATTGTCCAGCATGGCTGCGAGCAGGTTGTGCGCGGCCGTGATGGCGTGGAAATCGCCGGTGAAGTGGAGATTGATATCATCCATCGGCACAGCCTGGGCGCGGCCGCCGCCAGCGGCGCCGCCCTTCATGCCGAAACAGGGCCCCAAGGAGGGCTCGCGCAGGCAGATCGCGACCTTGCGTCCGATCCGCGCCAGACCGTCGCCCAGCCCCACCGTGGTCGTGGTCTTGCCTTCGCCGGCCGGTGTCGGGCTGATCGCGGTAACCAGGATCAGCTTGCCGCGCGGACGGTCCTTCAGCGTGGCGATATAATCGCCGGACAGTTTCGCCTTGGTCTTGCCATAGGGTTCCAGCGCATCGGCCGGGATATCCAGCGCCGCGGCGATCTCCGGCATCGGCTTGAGCGTGGCGGCGCGGGCAATCTCGATATCACTGGCCATGGGCGGTCCCCTTTTCGCCGGACCTGCAGGCGCGCAGTACCGGCATCCCCAACGAAAACGCGCCCGGTTTTCACCAGGCGCGCTTTGGAAACGGCAATACCGTCAGGACGGATCAGTCGTCCTTCGGCTCCAGGATCTGGCGGCCGCGATACATGCCCGACTTCAGGTCGACATGGTGCGGACGGCGCAGTTCACCGCTGTCCTTGTCTTCGATGTAGACCGGGCTGGCCAGCTTGTCGTGGGCCCGGCGCATGCCGCGCTTGCTCGGCGTGGTTTTTCTCTTAGGGACGGCCATCGGGCTCTCCGCAATTCTTTGAATCATGCTCCGGACGGCCCACGCCATCCGTTCGAGCCGCGCCGTATACAGGTTCAATGCACATGGCGCAAGCGCGGGCTTCCGTTATCGGCAGCCCCGGTGGCCTGCCGAAGTGCCGGGTCAGTTCCGGAAGGAGATGTCACCGCCCATCGACACGTTGACATCGCGCTCGCCCGGCGAGCCGTAGACATCGATGTCCGCGCCCATGGAGGCCCGGGCCTCGATCCGCGATGTCGCATGGACACTGGCATCAGCGCCCGTGGACGCTTCCAGATCCACATCCTCGCACACCAGGTCCCGCGCATTCAGCGACACGCCGGTCGACAGGCCGATGACAAGCGTCTCGCACGTGCCGGACAGGCGCGCGGCGGCACCGGTATTGATATCGACATCGAGATGCCCGGCCTGGATATCCGTCACGCGGGCCGAAATGCCGCGGCTGAAATCCAGCGATTCGAAATCACTCATGGTGACGTGCACGACAACGTCGAGCTGGCGGTTGCGCATGAACCAGCCGGTATCCTGGCGGATCCGCAGCTCGTCGCCCTGCACCGCGACCTCGATATCGTCGAAATCGCTGCCATTGCCTTCCAGCCGGACGCCCGGATTGTCACCGCGCACGATCTCGATCCGCAGGCCGCCGCGGGCCTCGACCCGGTCGAACGCGCCCACCTCGATATCGCGGCTATCCTGTGCCCAGCCGGACCCGGCCAGCATCGCGGCGCCACCCAGGGCTGCCAGAATGTATTTCGTCATATCCCGTTACTCCCGTTTCGCCCCCCGGCGTCATGAAGCATCGACATGATACCGGGATGTGTACGAGATGCACGCGGGAAGGCTATTGGATGCGTCCCAGCTGCCTGAAATTGCCGGGCGGGACCGCATGGAGGGTGTCACAATGGATCTGGTGGAATTCACGGCCTGGTCGAAGCGCATCGCCGACTGGTCGGCCGATTATCTGCGCTCCTTGCGGGACCGGCCGGTCCGGCCGCGCACGGCGCCGGGCGATGTAATCGCCGCCCTGCCCGTCTCGCCCCCCGAGAGTGCCGAGCCGATGGCGCGCATCTTCGCCGATTTCGAACGCATCGTGCCGGACGCGATGACCCACTGGCAGCATCCGCGCTTCTTCGCCTATTTCCCGGCCAATGCCGCCCCCGCCTCGATGCTCGCCGAGCAGCTCGCCAACACGATGGCGGCACAATGCATGCTCTGGCAGACCTCGCCGGCTGCGACCGAGATGGAAACGCGCATGATCGACTGGATGCGCCAGGCCGTCGGCCTGCCTGAAGGCTGGCGCGGGGTGATCCAGGACAGCGCCTCCTCGGCCACGCTCTCGGCGATCATGACCATGCGCGAACGCGCGCTCGACTGGCGCGGCATCCGTTCGGGCCTGGCCGGTGAAGCCGCCCCGCGCATCTATGCCTCCGCGCAGACCCATTCCTCGGTCGACAAGGCCTGCTGGGTGGCCGGCATCGGGCAGGACAATCTGGTGAAAATCCCGACCCGGACGGATCACGGCATGGATCCGGACGCCCTGCGCACCGCCATCGCCGCCGACCGGGGCGCCGGACACCGGCCTGCAGGGATCGTGATCTGTGTTGGCGGCACCTCGATCGGCGCCTGCGACCCCGTGGCGGAAATCATGAGCGTGGCAGAAAAGGAGGGTTTATACACGCATATCGATGCAGCCTGGGCCGGTTCCGCCATGATTTGCAAAGAGTTAAGGGAAATCTGGACCGGCGCGGAGCAGGCCGACTCAATCGTCTTCAATCCACACAAATGGCTCGGCGCCCAGTTCGACTGTTCGATCCAGTTTCTGAAAAACCCGGCCGAACAGCTCAGATCCCTCACCCTGCGGCCTGATTATCTGGAGACGCCGGGCTTTGACGAGGTGGTGAATTACTCCGAATGGACCATTCCGCTGGGGCGGCGCTTCCGGGCGCTGAAGCTCTGGTTCCTGATCCGCGCCTACGGGCTGGACGGGCTGCGCCAGCGCATCCGCAATCACATCGCCTGGTCACGCGAGGCCGAGGCCGCCATCGCCGCCCTGCCAGGCTTCCGCATCGTCACGGAGGGCCGGTTCAGCCTGTTCACCTTCCGCTTCGAGCCAGCCGGCGAGGACGCAGACGCCGCCACGGCCGCGCTGCTGGAGCGCATCAATGCCGACGGCCGCACCTATCTCACCCAGACGCGGCATGAGGGCCAATACGTCATCCGCTTCCAGGTCGGACAGTTCAACTGTACGCGCGAGGATGTGATGACGGCGGTGGAGGTGATCGGGGAGCTGGCCGACGGAGTATGACGCCACTCCCTCGCTTTCTCGTCTCTCTCCTTGCCCCCGCGTGTTTCTTGTTTTCCCCGGCCTCGTGCCGGGGGCCCAGGAAAATCCGAAAATACGCTCTCATGGGCACACGAAAACCTAGATCTTCATGCCAGGTCCCGGCACAAGGCCGGGGAAAGCGGGTTTGGCGAGAATCAATCCGCCTTGGCGAAATGGGCCAGCTGGTCGGCATGGGCCTTGATGAAGGCCGGCCGGGCCGTCGCGCGGGCGATATAGGCCCGGCAGGCGGGGTGATCGGCCAGCGCGCCGAACCGGTCGACCAAGCGCAGCGCGTCGACCATCAGGATGTCGGCGACAGTGAAACGCCCTGCGGCCAGCCACTCCCGGCCTTTCAGAACGCGTTCGAGATTTTCCAGGCGTGACGCCACGAATGCATCCAGCGCCTGCCGGCCCGGCGTCTCTTCGGTATCGCCCATGAATTTGAATATCGACCAGGGCACGCTGGCCATCTCGATCGAGTTGAGCCCGGCGATCAGCCATTCGATCGTCTCGGTCCGCCCGTCCGGGTCCGCGGGCATCAGCGTTTCGCTGCGCTCGGCCAGATAGAGGAGAATGGCCCCACTTTCGAAAACCGGCGTGCCGCCATCGGTCAGCCAGGGCACCTGGCCGAAGGGCTGGTTGGCGTAGTGAGCATCGCTCCGGTCATGGAAGGGCGTGCTCTCGACCCGATAGGCCAGCCCCGCCTCTTCCAGCGCCCAGCGGATACGCAGGTCGCGCACATGACCGCGCGGCGTTTCCGGCACCCAGTCATAGGTCGTCAGGACGAGATCGGACATGGACATCTCCGCAGTTTTGCTGAGGAGACGTTGTGTCATCCTTCCCCCGGATGGGGAAGGATGAAGCGCGAACCTAAACCATCCGGCTCTGGTGCAGCGCTGCGGCGATGAAGCTGGCGAACAGCGGGTGCGGTTCGAAGGGGCGCGACTTCAGTTCCGGGTGAAATTGCACGCCGACGAACCAGGGATGGTCCTCGATCTCGACGATCTCGGGCAGGATGCCGTCCGGCGACAGGCCGGAGAAGGTCAGCCCGCAGGCTTCCAGCTTTTCCTTCCAGGCCACATTCACCTCATAGCGGTGACGGTGGCGTTCCTCGATATGGGCGGCGCCATAGATCTCGCGCACGCGGCTGCCCTCCTTGAGAACGGCCGGATAGGCGCCCAGACGCATCGTGCCGCCCAGATCGCCCGCGGCCGAGCGGGTCTCGACCTCATTGCCGCGCGTCCACTCGGTGAGAAGACCGACAACCGGTTCGCCTTCGCTGGAAAATTCCGAGGAAACCGCATCGGGCACGCCGGCCAGATTGCGCGCCGCTTCCAGCACCGCCATCTGCATGCCGTAGCAGATGCCGAAAAACGGTACCTTGCGCTCGCGGGCGAACTTCGCCGCCGCGATCTTGCCTTCCACGCCCCGCTCGCCGAACCCGCCCGGTACGAGCACACCGTGCACGTCTTCCAGCGGTTCGAACGGATCGTCCTTCTCGAACTGCTCCGAGTCGAGCCATTTCAGGCGGACCTTCACCCCATTGGCGATGCCGCCATGATTGAGGGCCTCGATCAGGGATTTATAGGCATCCAGCAGGCCGACATACTTGCCAACCACACCGATCGTGACTTCGCCGTCGGGATTGTGGATCGTGTCGGAGATTTGCTGCCAGCGCGACAGGTCGGGCTCCGGCGCGTCGTCGATGCCGAAGCAGTGGAGGATTTCCGTGTCCAGGCCCTGGCGGTGGTATTCCATCGGCACATCGTAGAGCGAGGCGGCATCGCGCCCCTCGATCACGGCGCTTTCGCGAACATTGCAGAACAGCGCGATCTTGCGCTTGTCGCCCGGCGGGATCGGGATCTCGCAGCGGCACAGAAGGATGTCCGGCTGGATACCGATCGAGCGCAGCTCCTTGACCGAGTGCTGGGTCGGCTTGGTCTTCATCTCGCCGGCCACCTTGATGAAAGGCAGCAGCGTGACGTGCAGGAAGACCGCATTGCCCTCGCCCAGCTCCTGGCCGAGCTGGCGGATCGCCTCGAAGAAGGGCAACCCCTCGATATCGCCGACCGTGCCGCCGATCTCGCACAGGACGAAATCCACGTCGCCCGCGTCGGAGAGGACGAATTGCTTGATCTGGTCGGTGACGTGCGGAATCACCTGCACCGTCGCGCCGAGATAATCGCCGCGGCGCTCTCGCTCGATGATGCGGGAATAGATCCGGCCCGTGGTGATATTGTCGGCCTGGCTCGCCGGAACGCCGGTGAAGCGCTCGTAATGACCCAGATCCAGATCGGTCTCTGCCCCGTCATCGGTGACGTAGCATTCGCCGTGCTGGTAGGGCGACATCGTGCCCGGATCGACATTCAGATAGGGATCGAGCTTGCGCAGGCGGACCTTGTATCCACGCGCTTGAAGCAAAGCTCCGATAGCGGCTGAAGCGAGGCCTTTTCCAAGAGAGGAGACCACGCCGCCGGTGATGAAAATATATCGCGGCATGGGCCGTCTGATTATCCGAGATTCGGACGCCCCGAAAGACGCGACTGCAAGATTTGATGTGAAAAGCGTGGAAGCCGGCGGTCTAGCCGTCGGTGGGAACGCCTGTGTTCGGCTCTTCCGTCTCGTCGAGAACACCGATCGCCGGGTTCTCCTCGACGGCGCGGTCGAACACGCTGCGGCCATCCGCATCGACGCTGGCAACGACGGCCAGCAGGATGGAATTGGCGATGAACACCGCACCAAGCAGCATCGTCGTGCGCGTCAGCACATTGGCGGCACCGCGGCTGGACATCATGCCACCGCCGCCGCCGCCGATCCCGAGGGCTCCGCCTTCGGAACGCTGCATCAGGATCACGCCGACAAGACCGGCCGCAACCAGGAGCTGGATGATCAGGAGGACTGTCGTCATGAATACCGCCGTCGTTTCGGAACCTGCCGGTCTGGCTCCACACACATGTGATCGACACACAAATGCATATCACCCGGAATGCATATGGGACCGCTCATCGGCGAACCCAAGCCCGGCTACATCGCGGCGCGTTTTATACCAGCGTTCTGGTCTTGGCCAGCATCGTCTGCGGTTGGGTCCTCACCCTCGCCGGATGTCGCCGCCTGCTCGGCGGCCAGCTCGGCCCGGCGCTGGGCCAGTTCGGCCTTCGCCTGCAGCCGTTTGCGCAGATTGGTGACGGTCCGGCCGATCTCGTCCTTGGAACGTTCCAGCGTCTCGCCATTGGCAAAGGCGGCATAGGCGCCCATCGACAATTCCTTGATCAGGCGCAGCGAACTCGCCGGCACACTGGAACCGTCGCCCATGGCGCGAATCTGGTCGATCAGCGCCTCGGCGACCTCGGCGGCCTCTCGGCGATTGGCCTTGATCAGCTGCGCTTTCAGCTCGCGGGCCGAGCGGCCGAGATCCGCCACATCCAGCCTGACCAGCGGGTTGTCACCGGCACCGGCCTTGGACAGCTGCAGCTCCACCGTGATCACGATCCGCATCGCCAGACGGCGCAGGCGCTCGGCCGTCACGGTCTCGCGCGCTTCGCGGATCCACTGATTGGCGTTGTTCAGCGCCTCGTAGTCATTCTCGACCGTTGCCTGCAGGAAGTTCGGCACTTTCAGCGGCGGCGCGTCCGACGAGCGCTCGCTGTCCTTGCGGCGGTCAGGGCCGATATAGTCGCTGGTGACGATGAATTCCTTGCGGTTCTTGATCAGCGTCTTGACCCGCTCTTCCGCAAACATGGTGGAGAACGGCCGTACGATCACGTCGTCGGCGCCGCACTCGATGGCCTTGCGGATATGCGAGGTGTCGCGACTCCAGGTCGTCAGCAGCATCACGGAGAACGGGTTATTGCCCAGATCGCCGCGGCGCACCGAGCGCACAAGATTGAAGATGTCCGTATCGGTCGCGCTGGTTTCGGCCACCACGAGCGCCGGCGCCGTTTCCGCCAGCGTCGACTTGAACTCCCGCAGCGAGGAGACGCACTCGATCTGCCGGAAGCCGATTTCGAACAGGGCATAGCGCGTCGTCCGCTGGTTCACGTGAACCGGGTCGAAAAGCAGGACGGACGCTCGGGCGTAGTCGGTTTCGGCCATGCGCTGAGAAGCTCCCGGTTCGGCGGACAGGTATCGTCGAACCGGAACACTGCGCAGAAAGAAGTTTCGATCCGCTTACCGGAATAGTTGTGATTCGCGACAGCCGGCCTGAATAATCGGTATAAAATCATCGGCTTTCAGGGACGCGCCGCCCACCAGCGCGCCATCGACATCCGGCAATTCGAGCAGCGTCGATGCATTGTCCGGCTTCACCGATCCACCGTACAAAATCCGTGTGTTGGCAGGGTCGGGCAGCCGGCTGCGGATGAAGGCATGCATGGCCTGGACATCCTCCGGCTCCGCCGTCAGCCCGGTGCCGATCGCCCAGACCGGCTCATAAGCTATGACCAATTCCCGCTGATCCGGGTTTTCCGGCAGGGATCCGGCGAGCTGCGCCGCGATCACGGCCTCTTCACGGCCGGCTTCACGCTCTTGTTGCGTTTCGCCGACGCAGATCACGGGCACCAACCCGGCCTCGAGCGCCGCAACGGCCTTGGCGCGCACGATACTGTCGCTCTCGCCGTGATCGCAACGGCGCTCCGAATGACCGACAATCACATGACTGGCGCCGGCATCGCGCAGCATCGGGGCGGAAACATCACCGGTATGGGCGCCCGACACGGCGGCATGGCAGTCCTGCCCGCCCACCTTGATCCCGTGAGCCCCTGCCCGGCGCGCGGCCTCTGCCAGCAGTGTCGCCGGCGGGCAGATCAGCACCTCGGCATCCGCTGCCGCTGCGGCCGGTCCGATTGCGTCGAGAAATTCCAGATCGGCCGCCAGACCGTTCATTTTCCAGTTGCCGGCGATCAGTTTCTGTCTCGGCATAACCCCTCCCATGCCTGTCTTCAGCTCCGCCCCGAGCCTGCCGAGGATTAGTCGGCTCCGGCGCCCGGGGCAATAACCGCGCCTGCGCCCGATGGCTGCGCTGCAAGCGCTGCAACCGCGACTGGCGCTTGCGACCCTGAATCCGCCCCGTTACCTTCCGCGCGACATTGATCTGAGGCCCTGCTGACCATGCTGACCCTATTCCGGTCCTTCGCCAAATCGCCGTTTGCCCTGGTGATCATCCTTCTCATCGTGCTCGCCTTTGCATTTACAGGCGTGGGCGGCATCTTCACCGGCAGCGGGACCGCGGTCGTGGTCGCCGGCAATCAGCAGGTTTCGGTGCGCGAGGTCGCGCAGGCCTTCGAACGCGAGCTGCAGCGCGTCCAGACGGAAAATCCCGACATCACGCGCGAACAGGCCCTGGAATTCGGTCTGGGTGAGCAGGTTCTGCAGCGCCTGACGACCTTCGCGGCGCTGGAAGCGAAAGCGAGCGAGCTGGGTCTCGCCATCTCACCGGACGCGCTAGTCGAAGAAGCGGCGCGCCAGACGGCCTTCCGCAACCCGGTCACCGACCGGTTCGACTACAACACCATGATCAGCGTGCTGCAGAATAACGGCATGACCGAAGCGCAATTCCGCTCCGAGCTGGAAGGCGATCTTCTGCGTCAGCAGCTGATCTTTGCCCTCGCCGGCTCTGTTCCGGCGCCGGAGTTCCTCGCCGAGACCCGCTATGAAGTGCGCCGCGAGCGCCGCCGGATCACGGCACTGCTGCTGGACGCCTCGACGGCCGACGAGATCGAGGACCCCACCGAGGAACAGCTGGAAAGCTTCATCGCCAGCAACCAGGACATGACCGACCGCAACGGCCTGCCGGTCTTCACGGCACCGGAATTCCGCGCCGTCACCCTGGTCCGCTTCCGCCTCGCCGACTTCCTGCGCGATATCGAGATCGACGAGACGATGCTGCGCGAGACCTATGGTTATCAGGTCGAGACCGGCCAGCTGGGCACGCCGGCCCGCCGCTCCTTCGTGCAGCTGACCGCTGCCGACGAAGCCACCGCCCAGACCGTCGCCTCCCGCCTGGAAGCGGGCGAGAGCGCCGCAACGATCGCAGCCGATATGGGCCTGGGTGAACCGGTCGAGCTGGAAGACGTGGAAGCCTATGAGGTTCCCGACAGCCAGGTCGCCGAGGCTGTGTTCGGCATGAGCGAAGGCGCGACCGCCGCCGTCGAGGGCCGGTTCGGCTGGAATGCTGTCCTCGTGACCATGTCGGAAGACGAACAGCTGCCGACTTTCGAGGAGCAGCTGCCGCAGCTGCGCGAGGAGGCCGCCCGCGCCGACGCGCTGGACGCGCTTTATGACCAGATCGCCGCTTTCGAGGAAGCCCGCGCCAGCGGTTCGACGCTGGAACAGGCCGCCGCCCAGTCGGGCACCCCGATCGAGGTCTATGTCCCGCTCGACCAGTATGGCCGCGATGAGAGCCTGGAAATCGACATGCAGCGCTATACCGAGCTGGGCCCCGACATCCTGGCCACAGCGTTCCAGCAGTCCCAGGGCTTTGCCATCGATCTCGAGCAGTACAACGAGACCGATTATTTCACCGTCCGCGTCGACGAGATCATCCCGTCGGCTCCGCGTGCGCTTGACGATGTCCGCGATGTCGCCGAGGCCCGCTGGCGCGAGATCCAGGTCGACACGCAACTCTCCGCCCGCGCCGACGAGGCGCTGGAACAGCTGCAGGCCGGCGAACCGCTCGACGTGGTCGCCCTGACAACCGGCGGCCGCACCGAGAGCACCACGACGACGCGCAGCGCCACGGCCCCGAATTTCGGCCGCAATGTCGTCAGCCGTGCCTTCGGTCTCGATCCGGGCGTCTGGGACAGTGTCCAGACCGGCACCGGCAGCTATGCACTGGTCCGCGTGGACGAGATCATTCCGGCCGATACCAGCGCGATCTCCGAGAGCGAGATGGCGACGATGCAGGAAGAACTCGCCAACGAGATGGGCGAAGACGTGCTGATCGCCCTGCAACAGGCCCTGCAGCAGGAATACGGGCTGAATGACGGCGCCGTCGATCGCCAGCTCTTTGCCCGCGCCCTCGGGCAAGACCAGACGACCCAGCCATGACCGTACGCGCGACGGTCTCGCCGGACTTCGAAACCGTCGCCGCCGCGTTCGAACGCGGCGAAACCGCGGTACTCCAGGCCCGGCGTGTGGACGATCTGCTGACGCCGGTCGCCGCCTATCTCAAGCTCGCCCGCAACCGGGCCGACACCTTCCTGCTGGAATCGGTGGAAGGCGGCGCCTGGCGCGGCCGCTATTCGGCGATCGGCCTCGATCCCGACCTGATCTGGCAATGCCGTAACGGCCAGGTGTCCGAAGCGCGCGGGCTCGCCGTGGCCCGCCGCGAATTCACGCCCGTCGACGAACCGCCCATGCAGGCGCTGCGCCGCGTGATCGAGGATGCGCGCTGCCCCCTGCCCGACGGCGCACCACCGCTGGCTTCCGGCCTGTTCGGCTATGTCGGCTATGACATGGTGCGCTATCTGGAACGCCTGCCGGAAAACGCTACGCCGGACCCGCTGGACGTGCCTGAAAGCTGCCTGCTGCGGCCGCGTGTCATGGTCGTGTTTGATGCGCTGAAGCAGGAAATCCAGGTCTACAGCCCGGTGCGTCCCGGCGAGTATTCCGCCCGCGAAGTCTATGATGCTGCGGTCGAGCGCATGCAGATGGCGCTGGATGCGCTGGCCGGCGCAACGCCGGAAATGGCGGCCCCGGACGGTGTGCTCGGTGAGCGCACCTCGAACCAGGACGATGCGACCTATCGGGAGGCCGTAGACCGCGCGCGTGGTTATATCCGTGCCGGCGACGCCTTCCAGGTCGTGCCCAGCCAGCGTTTCTCCGCCGATTACCCCGCGGACCCGTTCTGGCTCTACCGCTCGCTGCGGCGCCTGAACCCCTCGCCTTTCCTGTTCTTCTTCCGCTTTGACGGTTTCGAGATTGTCGGCTCCAGCCCGGAAATCCTGGTCCGGCTGCGCGACGGCACGGTGACCGTCCGCCCGATCGCGGGCACGCGGCCGCGCGGCAAGGCCCCGGCCGAGGATGACGCCTTTGAAGCCGATTTGCTGGCCGATCCGAAGGAACGCGCCGAACACCTCATGCTGCTCGATCTGGGCCGCAATGATGTCGGCCGTGTCGCCAGGCCCGGCTCGGTGCGCATAACCTCGCGCGAAATCGTCGAGCGCTACAGCCACGTCATGCACATCGTCTCGAATGTCGAAGGCGATCTGGCCGAGGGCGAGGACGCTGTCTCGGCCCTCTTCGCAGGCTTCCCCGCGGGGACCGTGTCCGGCGCGCCGAAGGTGCGGGCGATGGAGATCATCGACGAGCTGGAGCCGCATCGCCGCGGCATCTACTCCGGCGCGGTGGGCTATTTCTCGGCCGATGGCGGCATGGATACGTGTATCGCACTGCGCACGGCGGTGGTGAAGGACGGACGGATCCACGTCCAGGCCGGTGCCGGTGTCGTGCTCGACAGCGATCCGGAATCGGAACGGGTGGAAACCGTCAACAAGGCCGCCGCGCTGTTCCGCGCCGCGGAAGACTCACTGCAGGGCTGAGGCGTCGGCCGTCGGTGTGACGGTGCGGGCAATCTGGTCGGACAGGGTCGTCACGGTGACGAACTCCACGCCGCGCTCCCGCGCATCCGCGATCCAGGCTTCCAGCACATCCAGCGTGGTCTCGTGCGGATGGCCGATGGCAATCGCCCAGCCGCGCGAACGGGCCAACGCCTCGGCTTCGTCGAGCCTTGCGGTGACCTCAGCCGGCGTCTGGACGTGATCGAGGAAGATATCGCGCTGCAGCGCGTTCAGTCCCAGCCCCGCTGCCACAGCCTGGCCGCGGCTCTCGCCCGTTGTCAGGGAATCGAGAAACAGCGGCTGGCGGTCGGCAACGGCCGACAGGGCCACACGCATCGCCCGCGGATCGGCGGTGAAGCGGCTGCCCATGTGATTGTTCAGACCCACGGCCTCGGGCACGCGGTTCATCGCCCAGCGGATCCGGGCCTCAAGATCGCTGTCGCTCATGCCCAGACGCAGGGCGTTCGGTCCCGGATCGGCCAGCCCCACCGGCTCCATCGGCATGTGCAGCAGGACATCATGACCTCCAGCGGAGGCCTCCGAGGACACGGTCGCGGCCGCTTCTGCATAGGGCAGAACGGCGATGCTGATCCCGGCATCGAGCGCAATGACGCGGCGCGCGGCCGCCAGATCCAGCCCGACATCGTCGATCACGATGGCCAGACGCGGTCCGGTGGGCAAGAAAGCGTCGATGGCGTCGACATTGCCGGTCGCCGGGGCGATGCGGGTGCGCGCGGTTTCAGACGTGCGAACCGACTTCGCACCGCCCTGCGCATGGGCAGGTTCGCGAATCGCGACCGTCGTGCCTGCAACGGCAATGACCGGCTCCACGACGCCCGCATCCGTTTCGCCGGACTGGCTGGCGAGAGAAAACACCACAGCGCCAACGAGATAGGCAGACGCCACCAGCGCGCCGGCAAAGGCCGGCACGGCAGAGCTCGCGCTGCGAATCAGGGGGCGCTGATCGGGTTTCATGCGTTAACCACGCTCCAAAGGGCTTAAACCGGCGTTAAACAGCCCGCGGGATTGGCGCGACGGGCCGGACCGCCTAGATTTCCGCCAACCGGAGAGAGCCATGCTTCTGATCGTCGACAATTATGACAGCTTCACCTTCAACCTGGTGCACTACTTCCAGGAACTGGGTGCCACGACTCGCGTCATTCGCAATGACGCAATATCGGTCGAGGAAGCCCTGGCGCTCGCCCCGGACGGGATCGTGCTCTCGCCCGGACCCTGCGATCCAGATCGCGCGGGCATCTGTCTGGGACTGATCGAGAAAGCGCCGGCCAACCTGCCGATCCTGGGCGTCTGCCTGGGCCATCAATCCATCGGCCAGGTCTTCGGCGGCAAGGTCGTCTCGGCGATGGAAATCATGCATGGCAAGACCAGCCCGATCGAGCATGACGGAACCGGCGTGTTTGCCGGCCTCGCCAATCCCTTCACGGCGACACGCTATCATTCCCTCGCCGTGAAGCCCGACAGCGTGCCGGATGTGCTGCGCGTCACGGCGCGCACAAGCGATGGCGAGATCATGGGGCTGGCCCACCGCGAACGGCCCGTGCATGGCGTGCAGTTCCATCCGGAATCCATCGCCTCGGAATACGGTCATGACCTCCTGGCCAACTTCCTGGCGATGACCCGCAAGCCGCACGCGGCTGCGGCCTAGGTGCGCTCCGGCGCGGCTGGCGATTGCCTCGCCCGCCTGTGCACGCTATTCGCAACGGGTTCGCGAAGTTCATCACCGGTCTTCAAACACGTATGCCGATCTGTTCCACATCCTCCGCTTCTGTCCACACCGCCGCCCGCGCGGTGAACGGCGCGTGGATGTGCGGAGCGCGCGTTCGATACGTGGCGGCCGCAACGGGATGCTGGCGCACATCGGCCTGACCGACTGCCCGCCCTGCCCCGAGACCTTCCGAACCGGATCCTGTTCACCATGCGTTTTCTGTCGACCTGCCTCCAGGCTTTCAGCCGGGCCGAACGCCCGTCCCGTGACGCGATCGCCGGCGCCTTTGCCGAACTGATGGATGGCGAAGCCTCCGATCCGGCCATTGCCGGCTTCCTGATGGGGCTGGCTGCCCAGGGCGAGAGCCCCGCCGATATCGCAGCCGGGGCCCGCGTCATGCGCGCCCGCATGACCCGTATCACCGCACCGGAGGGCGCCATCGATACCTGCGGTACGGGCGGCGATGGCAAGGGCGCCTACAATATCTCCACCGCCGCCGCGATCGTGGCCGCCGGTGCCGGCGCCATTGTCGCAAAGCATGGCAATCGCGCCGCCTCCTCCAAATCCGGCTCGTCCGACGTGCTGGCGGCCCTCGGGATCGATCTGGATTGCGGGACGGAACGGATCGAGCGCTCGCTGAACGAGGCCGGCGCCGGCTTCCTCTTCGCTCCGTCGCACCATTCCGCCGTCCGCCATGTCGGCCCGGCCCGGCAGGCCCTGGGCGTGCGCACGGTGTT
This sequence comes from Maricaulis sp., assembly GCF_039978735.1. GTDB lineage: Bacteria > Pseudomonadota > Alphaproteobacteria > Caulobacterales > Maricaulaceae > Maricaulis. Next base: position 20,085 of record NZ_JBDWAS010000008.1, on the reverse strand, counting down.
CAACCTGCTCGGACCGCTCTCCAACCCGGCCGGTGTGAAGCGGCAATTGCTGGGCGTCTATCACCGCCGCTGGCTGGTCCCCATGGCCGAGGCGCTGCGCGATCTGGGCTGTGAACACGCGCTGGTGATTTGCGGTGCCGACGGGATGGACGAGATTACCACGACTGCATCGACCCATATCGCCGAATTGCGCCAGGGCCGGATCGACACGTTCGACTTCCATCCCGGCGAGGCCGGCATTGCGCTCGCGTCCGAAGAAGACCTGCGCGGCGGCGACCCGGCCTACAATGCTGCGGCGATCAACCGCCTGCTCGACGGCGAGACCGGGCCGTTCCGCGATATCGTCGTGCTCAATGCCGGTGCCGCCCTTCTGGTGGCGGGCAAGGCCGCGACCATTGCCGAGGGCGCCGGCCTGGCAGCCGCAGCCCTTGACGACGGGCGCGCCCGCACCACGCTCGACCGCATGATTGCCATTTCCCGGGGCGACGCCTGATCATGACCACCGACACACCCGACACCCTCGCCCGCATCGGCACTTACAAGCGCGCCCATATCGAGGCCTGCAAGGCCGAACGCCCGCTTGCCGAGATCGAGGCGAAAGCCCGTGACGCCGCGCCCGTGCGCGGTTTTCTCGACGCGCTGAAAACCTCTGCCCGCACGGACGGGCTGGGCCTCATCGCCGAGATCAAGAAGGCGAGCCCGTCCAAGGGGCTGATCCGCGCCGACTTCGATCCGCCCGCCCTCGCCCGCGCCTATGAGGCCGGCGGTGCGACCTGCCTGTCCGTCCTTACCGACGGTCCCAGCTTCCAGGGCGCCGATGCCTTTCTCGGCGCCGCCCGCGAAGCGGTCGCCCTGCCCGCCCTGCGCAAGGATTTCATGTATGACACCTACCAGGTCGCCGAAGCGCGCATGCTGGGCGCCGATGCGATTCTGGTGATTCTTGCCGCCGTCGACGATGACACGGCCCGGCGCCTCTCCGATGAGGCCGAGCGCTGGGGCATGGATGTCCTCGTCGAGGTCCATGACGATGCCGAGATGGAGCGCGCACTCGATCTCAACGCGCCGCTGGTTGGCATCAACAACCGCAATCTGCGCACATTCGAGACCTCGCTGGAAACCTTCGAACGCCTCGCCCCGCATGTCGGCTCCGGGCGTTTCCTGGTTGGCGAAAGCGGCATCTTCACGCCCGAGGACGCGCGCCGCCTGCAGCGGGCCGGCGCCCGGGCGCTCCTGGTCGGCGAGAGCCTGATGCGCCAGGAGGATGTTGCGGCCGCGACCCGTGCCCTCATGACCCCGCCCGGTGACGCTTGACGCGCATCGGGAACACTTATAGAACAAACGGCAGAATTCCTGATTTGTTCCCGGCGTGAATCGTGTCGGGATTCGTACAGACGAGGGCCTGCCGTGCTGACCCGGAAACAGAACGAACTCCTGCTCTTCATCCACAAGCGGATCAAGGAAACGGGCGTGTCGCCCTCCTTCGACGAGATGAAAGCGGCGCTGCAGCTGGCCTCGAAATCCGGCGTGCACCGGCTGATCACGGCGCTGGAAGAGCGCGGTTTCATCCGGCGCCTGCCGCACCGGGCCCGCGCCCTGGAAGTGCTCAAACTCCCCGAATCCGCCGCCAGCGCCAAGGCGCCGGTACCGCCGGGCGATCTGGGCCCCAATGTCGTGCGCGCCAATTTCAACAAGCCGGAAGACAGCGAGCGCGAAACCACGGTGGATATCCCGGTTCTCGGACGCATCGCGGCGGGCGTACCGATCTCCGCGATCCAGCACGAGACCGACCGCCTGCCCATCCCGGCCGACATGATCCGCGGCGGCGAACATTTCGCGCTTGAGGTCAAGGGCGATTCCATGATCGAGGCCGGCATTCTCGATGGCGATACGGTGCTGATCCGTCGCTGTGAATCCGCCAATACCGGCGACATCGTCGTAGCGCTGGTCGATGACGAGGAAGCCACGCTGAAGCGCCTGCGCAAGAAGGGCGGCTCGATCGCCCTGGAAGCCGCCAATCCGGAATACGAAACCCGGATTTTCGGCCCTGACCGCGTCAAAGTGCAGGGCTTGCTGGTCGGCCTGATCCGCAAGTATCACTGACACCGGACGCCGATTCTGGCGCCTGTGCCGGGCGCTGACTGCCGGATGCGGTCGTATACGTGCTCTGGTCCGTCTGACGCGCTGATCTTCTGCGCCTGACGGCTTGTCAGGCTTTCGACCACAGTTGCGGTTGTTGGCTGCCAGTTGCGCTGCGAGGTCAGTCGATCCCGGACTTCAAAGGACGCCGTCGGGGCAAGCTGGTCGTCGGATGATCTCGGGTACTGGCCGGTCACTGTGTGCGGTAATCTCCGCCTGCCAGGATCGCGCGAGCTGAGGCGCCATTTGCCGGTCGGGCGCCCTTCATACTCTACCTGAATTGCCCCTATCTATCTTGAGCGATCCGGACGGGTCGTCCGGCGTGTATGCCAGGGCGAGCGGGGATCGCGCGGCAGGACATGGCGGATGACAAGTTCGCCGCTTGCCGCCTCCCGGATCAGTGCCCCGCCCTGCCTTGCCAGAACACCACCGTCGATCACACGGGCGGCGCAGCTGCGTATACGGTGTTCCGGTATGGTCAGCCGCGTCACGATCAGCCCCGCCAGCCGGCAGTCTTCTGCCAGGCTCTCCAGGCCCTCGAGCAGGGTGAACACGGTCCCTCCCGCTGTGCGTCCGGCACATCCTGTATCGTCGCAGGCCAGTGCCAACCGGTCCGGCCGTTCGTCTTCGCCCTCGGCCTCCAGGAAGACCCGCACCGGAAAGCGGCTGCGCCGGCGGTCGCTGACCGCCCAGCCCTCCGCGTCTTCATCCTGAGCCAGCACGACGCCGTCTCGCGTCACGAAGAGGTCCGGCCGCGGCCCGGCCGCCCAGATTGCCATGGCGACCAACATCACGCCGATCCCCGGCGCCCGCCAGAGCCCCCGCGCGGCACAGGCAATGGCAAATCCGCAGCCATAGAGCGCCAGCACCCATCCCGGCGCGGACGGTATCGCCCGTTCCGCACCCGGCCAGTCTGCCACCATGTGGGCCAGCGTCAGAACCAGGTCGAGCCCGAACCCCATGACGGTCAGCGGCACGCCGTCCAGGCCGAGCGGCATCAGGAAGAGCGCCAGCACACCGGCCGGCATCACCAGCAGGGTGAAGACCGGCATGACAATGAGATTGCCGACCAGCCCCCAGGCCGCGATCCGGTGAAAGTGAAAGGCGGCAAAGCCCGATGTCGCGACACCGGCGACCAGGCTGGTCATGCCCAGCCCGCCGAAAAATTGCCGCAGGCCCCGGCCAGGATCGAGCGGCGCGGGCGGCGGGCGTTTCGCCTGCCAGATCTGCGCTGCAGCGATCAGGGCTGCCACGGCGGCAAAGGACATCTGGAAACCCGGCGTGACGACGGCTTCCGGCGTCAGGAGGAGAACGGCCGTCATGGCGATGGCAAGCGTGTGGAAGGAGAGCACCCGGCGCCGGGCCAGGACCGCGCCCAGCGCCGAGACCGTCATGATGAAGGCGCGCTGGGTCGGGATGGCCCCGCCGGATACCGCCAGATACAGCGCCGCCGCGATCAGGGCCGCGAGGGCGGCCGGGATGGCGGGATCGTAGCGCCGTGACCAGCCGCCCAGCCCGGCCGCCATCATGCGCACCGCAAAGAACACACCACCGGCGAAGAGGCCCATATGCATGCCGGAAATCGCCAGCATATGCCCCAGCCCCGCATTGCGCAGGGCGTCGACATCGGCCGGGTCCAGCCGCGAACGGTCGCCCGTCAGCAGGGCCGCCGCGAGCGCGCCGGACCGGCCCGGAACCTGCCGCGCAATACGTTCGGCCATCCGCCAGCGCAGTTGCGCGATCCAGCGCTGTACGCCATCGGCCGCAAGATCCGGCCCCGGCTGCGCCGGTGCGACCGCGTATCCGGTTGCCGCGATACGGGCGAAGAAGGCGTGAAAGGCGAAATCATAGCCGCCGGGCATCGCAGCCGCACGTGGCGGCGACAGCACGGCCTCCACCGAAACCGGATCACCGGGCCGCAAATTCCCTGGATCGCCAAGCACCCGGACCGAATAGCCAGGCATCTCATCCCCGGCCGGAACCCGGATCACCAGCCTTTGCCGGCCACTGCCGCTGCGCTCGATCGCACCCAGCCAGCCGGTGAGCGGCACGACATCGTCGCGTGTATCGATCGCTGGAATGGCCGCCGCGCCGGCGATCCGCGCCTCGGTCCGCATCTGCCCCGCCAGAAGCCCCGCGGCGAGGACAGCGGTCAGCAGGGCGAAACGCCGGTACCGGTCCGGACCGCGCCATGTCGCAGCCATACCTGCGACCAGGACAGCACCGGCAATCGCCGGCACGCCGGCGGAAAGCGGGGTCACAAGCGCGAGAATTGCTCCCGCTGCCAGCCCGAGCGCGAAGAGGATCGCAGGACTGAAATAGTTTTCAGTCCCAGCGCTCAATACCGGTTTTTTAAAGCGGCCTGCCGCCGGTCGGGGCAGGCTTGCGGCGAGATGAAGCACGAAGCAGCCTTCGGTCTATCGCAAAAGCTGATATTCATGCTAACACGACTTTCCCTTCCCGCAGCGCAGCATGAATTCGCACGTGCAAAACAACGACAACCCCATCCGCACCCGCTTCGCCCCGTCGCCGACGGGCTTCCTGCATATTGGCGGCGCCCGTACCGCGCTTTTCAACTGGCTCTTCGCCCGCCATCACGGCGGCGCCTTCTATCTTCGCATCGAGGATACCGACCGCGCCCGCTCGACCCAGGCCGCGATCGACGCGATCCTGGAGGGGCTGACCTGGATGGGTCTGGACTGGGACGGCGATGTCGTTTCCCAGTTCGAACGCGCCCCGCGCCATGTCGAGGTCGTCGACGAGCTGCTGGCCGCCGGCAAGGCCTTCAAATGCTATTGCACGCCAGAAGACGTGCAGGCGCTGCGCGACCAGGCGTTCGCCGAGGGCCGCGCCCTGCGCTCGCCCTGGCGCGACCGCCCGCCCAGCGATGCGCCCGCCGATACGCCCTTCGTGGTGCGCTTCCGTGCGCCGGACAGCGATGTCGTGCTGGAAGACGCCGTCCAGGGTACGGTGCGCTGGGCCGCGAAGGAATTCGACGATCTGATCCTGCTGCGCTCGGACGGCAGCCCGACCTACAACCTTGCCGTGGTGGTCGACGATCACGATATGGGCATCACCCACATCGTGCGCGGTGACGACCATCTGGTGAATGGCGGCCGCCAGAGCCAGATCTATGACGCGCTCGGCTGGGCCCGTCCGGTCTTTGCCCATGTGCCGCTGATCCACGGCCAGGACGGCAAGAAACTGTCCAAACGCCATGGCGCGCTGGGCGCGGAAGCCTATCGCGACATGGGCTATCTGCCCGAAGGCCTGCGCAATTATCTGCTGCGCCTGGGCTGGGCCCATGGCGACCAGGAAATCTTCAGCGACGAGGAGGCGATTGCGGCCTTCACGCTGGACGGTCTGAACAAGGCGCCGGCCCGCATGGACCTGGACAAGCTGAACCATATCAACGGGCACCACATCGCCCGGGCGGCTGACGCACGGCTGGTCGAACTGGTGATGCCCTTCCTCGATGTGCTTGAAGACCGTATCGCCGATCCCCAGATAACGCGTGAGCGACTTCTGGCCGCCATGCCGGTGCTCAAGACCCGTGCGGCAACACTGGAAGAACTCGCCCGGCAGAGCTATTTCTTGCTCAAACCCCGCCCGTTCCACTTGGAAGGCAAGGCCGCCAAGCCCTTGGACGACGAGGCCCGGCAGCGTCTTTACCGGCTCTTCACCCGTCTGAGCGATCTGAATGGCTGGACGGACGAGGCGCTGGCCGCAGAACTGAAGAATTTCGCCGAAGCCGAGGAGGTCGGTTTCGGCAAGGTCGGGCAGCCGCTGCGTGCGGCCCTGACCGGCGGGGCCCCCGCCCCCGATCTGTCGCTTGTCATGGCCTATCTGGGCCGCGATGAAGCGCTCGATCGGATCAAGGACCAGATGATGGCGGACGCGTAAGCGGCCGCGAACCTAGGGGATGACGTGATGGAAAACAAAGCCAAACCGAACGGGACGGCCACGCTCTCGTATAACGGCAAGTCCGTTGACCTGCCGGTGCTGAGCGGCGAGATCGGCCCGGATGTGATCGACATCCGCAAACTCTATGCGGAAACCGGCCTGTTCACCTTCGACCCGGGCTTCACCTCGACGGCGAGCTGTGAAAGCCAGATCACCTATATCGACGGTGGCGAAGGCACCCTGCTCTACCGCGGTTACCCGATCGACCAGCTGGCCGAGAGCTCCAACTTCATGGAAGTCTGCTACCTGCTGCTGCACGGTGAGCTGCCCAAGGCCGACGAGTTCGAGGATTTCGACTGGACGATCCGCCGGCATTCCATGCTGCACGACCAGTTCGACCAGTTCTTCCGCGGCTTCCGCCGTGACGCCCACCCGATGGCCATCATGGTCGGTACGGTCGGTGCGCTGTCGGCCTTCTACCATGACTCGACGGACATCAACGATCCGGAGGCGCGCACCATCGCCTCGCATCGCATGATCGCCAAGATGCCGACGATCGCGGCCCGCGCCTACAAATACTCCATCGGCCAGCCCTTCATCAGCCCGCGCAATGACATGGACTATGCGGGGAATTTCCTGCGTCAGTGCTTTGCTGTGCCGGCCGAGGACTACAAGGGCTCCGACGTGCTCGCCAAGGCGATGGACAAGATCTTCATCCTGCACGCCGACCACGAGCAGAATGCGTCGACCTCCACGGTACGCCTGGCCGGTTCGTCCGGCGCCAATCCGTTCGCCTGTATCGCTTCGGGCATCGCCTCGCTGTGGGGCCCGGCGCATGGCGGCGCGAATGAAGCCGCACTGAACATGCTCAACCAGATCGGCTCGGTCGACAAGATTCCGGAATATGTGAAGCGCGCCAAGGACAAGGACGACCCGTTCCGCCTGATGGGCTTCGGTCACCGGGTCTACAAGAATTACGACCCGCGCGCCAAAGTCATGCGCGACACCTGCCACCAGGTGCTCGACGAGCTGGGCGTGCGCAACGACCCGACCCTGCAGGTCGCCATGGAGCTGGAGCGCATCGCACTGGAAGACGACTACTTCGTCGAGAAGAAGCTCTATCCGAACATCGACTTCTATTCGGGCATCACACTGAAGGCGATGGGCTTCCCGACCGAGATGTTCACGGTTCTGTTCGCCCTGGCCCGCACCGTCGGCTGGATCGCGCAATGGACCGAAATGGTCGAGGATCCGTCCCAGAAGATCGGCCGTCCGCGCCAGCTCTTCACCGGCGCCACGCCGCGCGACTATGTGGATTTCTCCAAGCGCTAGACGCTGGAACTCCGACACAGAAAAGGCCGCTCTCCGGAGCGGCCTTTTTTATGATCCGGTCGACACGTCCAGCGTCTCGAGCACCGCATCGGCGGCCCGGTCGCTGGCCTTGCCGTCCCCGCGCATCCGGGCGGTGGTCTCGATGAGTTTGCGGGACAGTGTTTCCCGGCGTCCGGCATCGTCCATCAGGGCACCGACAGCCTCTGCCAGATTGGCGCCGGTGGCGCGGGTCTGGACGAGTTCGGGTACCAGTTCCGCATCGGCCGAGATATTCACCAGGCTGATATATTTCGCCTTCATCAGGTTGAAGGCGCGGGCCAGCGCCCAGGTGATCCAGCCCAGTCGATAGCTCGCCACGGTGGGCACACCGGCCGTCGCCAGCTCTGTCACCACCGTGCCGGAACAGGCCAGCGCCGCGTCCGCCGCGGCAAAGGCGTCGGCCTTCTCGGTCTCCTCGAGCAGGACGGCACCGTCGAAACAGCGCTCGTTTTCCAGCCGCGCCCGCAGATCGGCCTCGACCGGATCGGCGATGGGAATGACGATCGACAGTCCGGGATAGCGCTGCCGCAGCCGTGCAACTGCCCGGGCAAACGGCGCGAACATGCGCCTGATCTCCGATGTCCGGCTGCCGAACAGCACGGTCAGTACCGGCGCATCGGCCGCGATGGCGTGCCGGGCCCGGAAGGCCGCGCCGTCGCCCGCTTCCAGGCGTTCCAGCGTGGGATTGCCGACAAAGGTCACCGGCAGGCCGTGGGCTTCGTAATAGGGCGCATCGAAATCGAGAATGGTCAGCAGCCGATCGACCGCCGCCGCCAGGGTTGCCGCCCGCCCGGGCCGTGTCGCAAACACCTGCGGTCCGACATATTTGATCAGCCGGATGGACGGATCGGCCGCCCGCACGCCCTGCGCCACGCGCAGCGTATAGCCCCAACTGTCGATCAGGACGACGGCATCGGGCTTGACCCGCAGGATGTCCTCGACACTGGCCGCCACGGCCGCCTTCACGCGCTTGTAGGCCATCAACCCGTCGATCCAGCCGAAAATGGCGAGGTCGGAGATATCGATCGCCGAGCTCACGCCTTCCTCAGCCATGGCACGGCCGCCAATGCCCGCAAAGCGGACCTCGCCCCCGGTCTTCGCCTGAAGGGAGCGCATCAGGGCAGCGCCCAGAAGATCGCCGGAGCGTTCGACCGCGACGACATAGATGAGCGGCGTGCCGGTCATGCCTCCGCGTCCCTCACCACCAGGAAGAGACCGCGCGCATCGAGCTCGCGGATCACCGCCTCGCGGTCCACCACCAGCGCACCGCCCGCCTCCAGCACGATCCCCGCCAGTCCCGCCGCATCGCACAGGCGCACCGTGTCGACGCCGACGACCGGCATGTCGATGCGTCGCTCCTGGATCGGCTTGGGCCGTTTGGCAAGCACACCGCGGCGCTCATCCGGCGATCCGCGCAGCGCCGCCGGAAGCCCCGCAACGCGCTCCAGCATGGCGTTCGTGCCCTCTTGGGCCTCGACGGCCAGCACCAGCCCGTCGGCAACGACGGCGCCCTGACCGATATCCAGCCGGCCGATCTCGGCGGCCACATGCATCGCCTTGTCGGCATCGGCTTGAGCATTGGCGTCCGGCTCGATCCGCCCCAGACGCCCCGCCTCCAGACGGTTCCGGGCGAGCAGGCTGTCGGCACCGACAACGGTCAGGCCCTCGCGCTCGAAGGCCTCGACCACCACGCGCAGGATCGCATCATCGCCCTTGCGGCCGGCCGCCAGCACGCGCGGCAGGAGTTTCAGCCCGGCCCCGTCCAGGCGCAGCGCCTTGAAGTCGGGCCGTGTGACATAGCCGGCAAAGCACACCGCATCGCACCCGGCCGATATGAGCGAGCGCGTGATCGCCCCGATCTCGCCGACCGAATGCTCGACATGTTCGATATCGTCGAAGGGATCGTCGGCAAAGCCTTTCAGCCGGATCACCAGAACCGACTGCGGGTCGAGCGCATTGAGGATTTCACGCGGCAGCCCGCCACCGCCGGCGATCAGGCCGAGACGGGTCCAGGATGCCGCGCTCTGCGTGTCAGTCATGAGGCATGCAGACGGAGCGTTTTGCGTCTTCGCGAATGAAGCCGATGATCTCCATCACCGGCGCATTGTCGCGATAGAGGTGCGCAACGTCGTCGACCCGTTCCTCGAACGTGCCTTCCTGGGCAAACAGAAGCCGGTAGGCGGCGCGCAGGTCGCGCAGGGTCTCGCGCGGCATGCCGCGGCGCTTGAGCCCGACCACGTTCAGCCCCGCCAGATGGGCGTGATTTCCGATCACCGAGCCGTAGGGGATGACATCCGCCGTCACCATCGCCATCGCGCCGACAAAGGCGTGACGTCCGATCCGGCTTTTCTGGTGAATGCCGGCATAGCCGCCCAGGATCACGTGATCGGCCACCGTGGTTTCACCGCCAATGGCCGCGCAATTGGCAAACACCACCCGGTCGCCGACGATACAGTCATGCGCGACGTGTGAGCCGACCATGAAGTAGCCGTCATCGCCCACAACCGTCTGGCTGCGTGCGAATGTGGTCCCGGGGTGCATGGTGACATTCTCGCGCATGATATTGCGCTTTCCGATGATCAGGCGCGTGTCCTCGCCCTGGTATTTGAAGTCCTGCGGCGGATGGCCCAGATGGACGCCCGGATAGAGCACGCAGTCCTCGCCCAGCGTCGTATTGCCGGCAATCGTGACATGCGACATCAGCCGCACGCGATCGCCCAGCTTCACTTTCGGACCGATGATCGAGAAGGGACCGATCTCGACGCCCTCGCCCAGATGGGCGGCCGGGTCGACAATCGCTGTGGGATGAATGGTTGCGCTCATCAGTGTTCCACCGCCTTGGCAGAGAACTCCGCCTGCACGGCGCGCACGCCGTCGGCAAAGACCTCGCCCTTGAACTTGAAGACGCCGTGGCGCGCCGCCGTCACCGAGACCGGCATGCGCAGCATCATCCCGGGACGGACCGGCGAGCGGAACCGCACCTTGTCGGCACCCATGAAATAGACCGTCGCCGAATCGGGGGCGGCCTTCAGCGTCTTGTACATCAGCACGGCACCGGCCTGGGCCATCGCCTCGATCATCAGCACGCCGGGCATCACCGGATTGCCGGGGAAATGGCCCGGAAAGAAGGGCTCGTTCGCCGTCACGGCCTTCAGCCCCACGATCGATTCGCCGGCGCGGTAGTCCTCGGCAGCGTCGATGAGGAGAAAAGGATAACGGTGCGGCAGGAGTTTGAGGATTTCGTTGTGTTCAATCCGGTCGGACACGCCGGTCAGTCCTTCTTTTTTGATGTTCTTGTGTCGCGCCGGGCCAGGCGGCGCACTTCGGAGACCTGGCGCAGATACTGGCGCAGCGGCTGGGCGGGGTCGCCCATCCAGGTTTCGCCGGCCGGCACGCTTTCCGCGAGGGCCGAATTTCCGCCGATCCTCGCGCCCTTGCCCACGGTGATGTGGTCCTGCAGGCCGACCCGGCCGCCGAACATCACATCATCCTCGATCACGCAGCTGCCCGATACGCCGGCAAAGGCCGCCATGGCGACATTGCGGCCGACCTGGCAGTTGTGACCGATATGGCAGAGATTATCGATCTTGGTGCCCTCCCCGATCCGCGTTGGACCGAACAGGCCCCGATCAACGCAGCTATTGGCACCGATGGTCACCGACGCCGCGATCTCGACCGTGCCCAGATGCGGCATGTCCACGAGACCCTCGTGGGATACTGCGGCACCGAAGCCCGCCTCGCCAATCACGGCTCCTGAAAGAATGTTGCAGTTTTCGCCCAAATCCGCGCACTGGATAACCACACGGGGACCGATACGGCAGCCGGCACCGATGTGGCAGCCGGGCCCGATCACACTGCCCGGCCCGATCGAGACATTCTCGCCGATCTGCACATCCGCGCCGGCCACCACTCCCGCACCCAGGCGGACGCCGGGCGCGATGCGGGCGGATGGATCGATGGCATGCTCGATCGGCATCGCGCGCGGCCGGAAGAGACCGGGAACCGCGCGCCCGAATGCGGCACGCGGCTGCGCGTGCACCAGCACTTTGGCGCCGCGCTCCATCAGGGCCTCGGTCAGGCTCGCCGGTGCCAGGATCACCACATCGTCCAGACGGATGTCCGGATGGGCTTTGAGAAGACGCCCGTTTTCCAGATAGCACAGGCACCCCGGACGGGCTTCGCTGATCGGTGCGACCTCGGACACAGTGTCTGAACCGGAGGCAGAATCGGAAATCGCCGCACCCGAAAGTGCGGCGATCTCGTTGAGCGTCAGCGGTCCAAGTCCGTCGAAGAAACGCGGATCGGCCATGGTCCGTGCCGTCTTATTGCTGTTGCTGGCCAGCCCCGGCCGCCGCTTCCTGAGACACGCGGACGCGCGTCACGGTCACGGTCGGCACCTGTGCATTGAGGCGGCTGATCACATCGGCGGAAATGTCGACGTCCGGCGACGCGAAGACGAGGTTGGCGCGGTCGACCAGGATGTCGATATCGCGTTCGGCCACGACGGCTTCCAGGATCGGACCCAGAGCATCATAGATCGGACGCATCGCCTGACGCTCGGTCTGGACGATTTCCTGCTGGCGTGCGCGGCGGGCCAGTTCGAACTGCTGGGCCTGCTGATTGAGTGCTTCGATGCGCTGCATCAGGTCCGGGCGCTGCTGGATGGCCTGCGGCGTCATGGACGCGGTTTCCGCGTTCAGACGCTCGGTCTCCTGCTGGATCGGCTGACCCATGGCGGTCAGCTCGGCATCGATTTCCCGGGCGATTTCCTGCATGCGGGTCTGGATGTGCTGACCGGCAGAGCTTTCGCGCAGGACACGTTCCTCGTTCATGACCGCGATGTTCGGCTGTTGCGCCAGCACCGGCGCGGCCAGCCCGGCGATCATCACCGGAAGAAGAAGGAGAGACTTGATAAACTTCATAACTTTAGAACCCTGTTCTCGTGCTGAACCGGAAGAATTCGGCCCTGTCGTAGTCCTCGCGAATGAAGGCCTCGGCAAAGTCAAACCGCACCGGTCCGAAAGGTGAATCCCAGAAAATGCTCACGCCGGCGGAGGCCCGAAGGGCCATGTCGTCGATCGTGAAAGCTGTCCCGGCGGCCCCTTCGTCGATCTGGTCGGGAGTATCCAGTAGACCCAGGGTACCGAACTCGGTGAAGACACTGGCTCGAACCCCGTACTGCTCCGGCAACCCGGTCGGGAAGGACACCTCGAACGCCCCGACTGCGTACAGGCGGCCCCCCAGGGCATCGCCCCGGTTAAGCTCGCCTGTCTCTGCGTCCCGGGTCACGATACGCGGACCGATACCGGCCACTTCGAAACCCCGGAACGAATTGCCGCCCTTGAAGAAGCGGTCATTAATGCGGACGGTATCTCCGCCCCACGGCTGAACGAAACCACCATTCATCGTGAAGCTCGCGATGATGTTGTTGTCGAACAGGCGCGGGAGAACCGGCCGGTAGATGGCACCCTCGATTTCAGACCGGACATAGCGGACATCCCCGCCAATACCGGCAAAACCTTGCGAGAACTGCAGGCGATAGCCGCGGCTCGGCTCGATCGGGTCATTCAGACGCGACCAGTTGAGCGTATAGGTGAGCACGGACGTCCTGCGCTCTCCGGCCTGGTTGAGCAGCGCCTGCGAAGCCGACGAATAGACCAGCACATTGTCGGTCCGCAGCGTGTAGCCCAGCTGCAGGTTGGTCGACGCCGTCACCGGGAAGCCGAGACGCACGCTGGCGCCCGTCGATTCCGTCTGGAAGGAGGCTTCCGACAGGAAGTCCGAATTGACGCGGAACAGGTCGAAGCCGGCGGCCAGATTGCGGTCCAGGAAGCGCGGCTCGGTGAAGCGGATATCGATCGACTCGCGGTTCGAGCTGGCCGAGATGCGGAAGCGCAGGAACTGCCCGCGACCGCGCAGGTTCCGCTCCGAGATCGACAGGTCGACCAGGAAGGCATCGGTCGAGGAGAAGCCGGCGCCGAAGGCCAGTTCGCCGGTCGGCTGCTCGGTCACGGCCACCTGGACACGCGCCCGGTCCGGCGCGGATCCCGGCGTCTCGTTGACTTCGACGTCCTCGAAGAAGCCCAGACGCCGCACATTGTTGCGCGACCGGTCGATCAGGACCTGGTTGAAGGCGTCGCCCTCGACAATGTCCAGCTCGCGGCGGATCACGCGGTCGAGCGTGCGGGTATTCCCGGTGATATCGATGCGCTCGATATAGACGCGCGGGCCCTCATCGATCACGAACTCGATATCCACAGTCCGGTCTTCACGATTGCGCGTCGTGCGCGGCGAAATGTTGACGAAGGCATAGCCCGCGGCACCGGCCGCAAAGGTCAGCTGGTCGATCCCGCTCTCGATCAGTTCACCGCGATAGAGATCGCCTTCGCGGATCGGCAGTGTCGCGGCGAGGAATTCCTCGTTGAGGTCCTCGATCTCGGTCGACACGGTGACTTCGCCGAAGTTGAAGATCTCGCCCTCGTCGATCGTGATCGTGATGTAGAAGCTTTCCTGGTCCGGCGTCAGCTCGGCGACCGCGGAAAGCACCCGGAAATTGGCATAGCCCTGGTTCATGTAGAACTGGCGCAGCAATTCCTGATCGTATTCCAGACGATCCGGATCGTAATTGTCGTTCGACGAGAAGAACCGCCACCAGCGCGATTCGCGCGTCACCAGTTCGCGGCGCAGACGGCGGTCGGAGAAGCTTTCATTGCCGATGAAATTGATCCGGCGCACGCCGGTCACCGGGCCTTCGGAAATCTCGAAGATCAGGTCGACGCGGTTCTGCGGCTGCTCGACGATCTTCGGCGTCACGGATGCCGCAAAACGGCCGGACCGGCGATAGACCTCGATGATGCGCTGGACGTCCGACTGGACCCGCGCCCGCGTGAAGATCGCGCGCGGCTGGGCCTCGATCTCGTCGGTGATCTTGTCGTCGTCGATGGCGCTGTTGCCCTCAAGGATCACCCGGTTGATGATCGGATTTTCCTGGACACGCACGATAACCTGCTCGCCGCGGTTCTCGAACTGCGCATCGGAAAACAGGCCGGTCGCCATCAGGGTCTGGATCGACAGGTTCACCAGGCGGGTATCGAAGGTCTGCCCCGGCTGGATCAGCAGGTAGGACAGAACGGTATCGGCTTCGACCCGCTGATTGCCCTCAACCAGGATCTGCCGGATCACCGGCTGGGCCTCGGCTTCCGGGGCCGCTTGCGGAGTCTCTTCCACACCGGATTGCTGGGCCGGCGCGATGGCCGGCAATGTCACAGTCAAAAGGGCTGCGAAGAGAATACGCAGAACACTCGCCATGGAAGATCGCCGCTTGCTGGGCCCGGTCAGAAAATCTGCCCGAGCAGGTAATTCAAGTCATTCCAAGTCGCTACAAGCATCATACCGAGCACAAGTGCAAGTCCCACCCGGAATCCGATGGCCTGCGCTTTCATGCTCAGCGGACGCCGGGCAACCGCCTCATAGGCGTAATACACCAGATGGCCGCCGTCGAGGATGGGGATCGGTAGAAGATTCACCAAACCCAGTCCAACCGACAGGAAGCCTGCCAGATGCACGAGATTAACAAGCAGCAAGAAAGTGCTTTCGCCGGCGTTTCCGCCCGCTTCCACGCTCGTCACGGCGGTCTGGCCGGCCGCCGTTGCGATTCCCACCGGGCCGTTGAGCAATTCCGGCGAGACCCGGCCCGTGACGACCCGGATCACATAGCGCGCCGTCATCGACACCGCCGTCCAGGTCCGGTCGACACCATAGCCGATGGCGGTAATGGGGTTGTAGCTGTCGCGCAGCGGCGGCGTCGTGACCGAGCCCAGGCCGATCCGTCCGAGCGTGCGTGTGCCGCCGAAACGGTCTTCCACCTCGGTGGATCGCGGAGCAGCCCGGAGCACCATCATCTCGCCGGCCCGTTCGATATCGAAGCGCATCTCCTCACCCGGCCGCCAGACGACTTCCGTCACGATGTCATCGAAGGAATCGATGCCCGTGCCGTTGATCGCGACAATGCGGTCACCGACCTGGAAGCCGGCGTCTGCAGCAGCGCTGTCTTCGGCCACGGTTCCGACGACCGGCGGCTGGTAGGCCGGGCCGCCCAGCGCCAGGGCAAGGCTGGCGAAGATGAAAATCGCCAGGATGAAGTTCGCGATCGGCCCGGCTGCCGTCACGAAAGCGCGCTGCCAGAGCGGTTTGAAGTGATAGCAGCGGTCGGCATCCGGCCCCATCCGCTTGCGGATTTCCTCGAGCTTTTCGGTATCGGGCTCACTGGCAGCGCCGGCATCGCCCAAGAATTTCACATAACCGCCAAGGGGAAAGGCCGCGATGCGCCAGACCGTGCCGCGCTTGTCGCGCCAGGAGGCGATGGTCGGGCCGAACCCCATGGAGAAGGCCTCTGCATGCACACCGCAGATACGGCCGGCCCAGTAGTGGCCGAGCTCGTGGATCACGACGACGATCGAGATCAGGAAGACGAATGAGAAAATCGTAAGAAAGCCGGTGCCGATCAGGCTCATGACATCGTGTTCCGTGATCTCGTTTCCACTGACAGGCCACCAATCAAGTCGCGTGCCAGCTCGCGGGCCCGCCGGTCGATGGCGAACACATCCTCGAAGGCCGCAAGCGCGCGCGGCATGTCCGCATCCGCCTGAGCGAGCGCCAGAACCTCTGCAACACTCGCCGTGATGTCAAGGAAGCCGATCCGCCCGGCCAGGAAAGCCTCGACTGCAATTTCATTCGCGGCGTTCAGCACGGCGGGGGCAATCCCCCCTGCCCGGATCGCATCGCGGGCCAGGCGGATGGCCGGAAACCGCACAGGATCGGGTGCCTCGAACTCCAGCCGCGCAATCTGGTCCAGTCTGAGACGCTCGACCGGCGCCTCCATGCGCTCCGGCCAGGCCAGCGCGCTGGCAATCGGCGTGCGCATGTCCGGCGAGCCCAGCTGGGCCAGCAGACTGCCGTCGGCATACTCGACCAGGCCGTGCACGATGGACTGGGGATGCACCACCACCTCGACTTGTTCGGGCGGCAGATCGAACAGCCAGCAGGCCTCGATGATCTCCAGCCCCTTATTCATCATCGACGCGCTGTCGATGGTGATCTTGGCGCCCATCGACCAGGTCGGATGGGTCAGCGCGTCGGTGCGGCTGGCCGCCGCCATGCGTTCGAGCGGCCAGGTGCGGAACGGTCCGCCGGACGCGGTCAGCGTGATCGAGCGGATCGCGGATCTGTGCGCCCCGTTGAACACCTGGAAGACGGCATTGTGCTCGCTGTCCACCGGCAGCAGCGTGGCGCCGCAGCGCGCCGCTTCCTGCATGAACAAGGGACCGGCGCAGACCAGGCATTCCTTGTTGGCAAAGGCCAGCGCTGCGCCCTGGCGGACGGCTTCCAGTGTGGGCCGCAAGCCGGCGGCACCGACAATGGCGGCCATGGTCCAGTCAGCCGGTACTGCTGCCGCCTCGCATACGGCGTCCTCACCGACACCGATCGCGATACCGGGATGACCGGCCAGGGCCTCGCGCAATTCAGGCGCGGCAGCGGGGTCTGCGATCGCGACATGCGAGGCGCGGTGCCGGATCGCCTGACGCGCCAGTTCCACGGCGTTGGTCCGCGCGGTCAGAGCGACCACGTCAAATGCCCCCGGCACAGCCCGGGCGACCAGGTCGAGCGTTGCCAGTCCGACCGAACCGGTGGCACCGAGAACGCTGATGCGGCGCGGCGCGGTCATGCCGCCCCCCAGCCCAGCGGGATCACACGCTGGAACAGCACGGCGGTGATCACGGCCAGCATCAGCGCATCGACACGGTCCAGCACGCCGCCATGGCCCGGAATCAGCGTTCCGGAATCCTTGACGTTGAAACTGCGCTTGAACAGGGACATCGCCAGATCGCCCAGCACGGATGCGACGGCGACGACCGCCGCAAAAACGGCCACCACCGGCAGGTTGAGGTCAAAGACCGCGCCGACAGCCACGCCCGCAGCGGTTCCGGCGGCAAGCCCGGCAATGAAGCCGGACCAGGTCTTGTTGGGACTGGCCTGGGGCACGAGTTTCGGACCGCCCAGCCAGGTCCCGGCAATATACGCCAGACTGTCCGCAGCCCAAACGATGGCAAACAGCAGCACCACCATCTGCAGGCCGTGCTCCGGTTCGGCGCGCATGGACGCGAGCAATCCCGCAGCCAGCGACACGTAGAGCACACCCAGCACCTCGATCGACCAGCCGCGCCGCCAGCGTTCGATACCGGCTGCCAGCGTGCCGGCCGCCCCCCAGAACAGCGCATCCTGGGTCGAGGTCTCGCCGGCCAGCAGGACGGCACCGGAGGCTGTGGCGCAGGCGATGGCATAGGCGACAGGCGGCGCCTTGGGGTCGGACATCTGGGTCCATTCCCAGGCCATGGCCGCCGCGAAGGCCGCCACCCAGGCCGTGAATACCAGCCCGCCCATCCACAACAGGACCAGCGCCAGCGGTCCCAGCAGCAGCGCCGAGATCAGACGGCGCCGGAAAACAGGGTCACGCCGCGCCGGCATCGAGCCCACCATAGCGCCGGCTGCGCTGCTTGAAGGCATCGACCGCCTCGGCGAAATGCCGGGCCGAAAAGTCCGGCCACAGCACATCGAGGAAGAGCAGTTCCGCATAGGCCAGCTGCCAGAGCAGGAAGTTGGAAATGCGCTCTTCCCCGCTGGTGCGGATCAACAGGTCGACATCGGGCAGACCGTGCGTGTCGAGCGCCTGCTCGAAGGCCGCATTGTCAATGGTGTCGGGATCGATCCCGCCATCCCGCGCGGCCCGGGCCAGCGTGCGCGCCGCGCGCACCAGCTCGTCACGGCCGCCATAGTTGAAGGCGATGGTGAGGTGAAACCGGTCGTTTGCGGCGGTTTGTGTTTCGGCGCGGTCGATGATCGCCTTGAGGTCCTCGCCCAGATTGTCGCGCCGGCCGATGATGCGGATCCGCACGCCGCGTGCGGCCAGCTGTTCGAGGTCGGCCTCGACATAGGTCTTCATAAGCTGGAACAGCGCCCCGACCTCGTCGGCCGGACGGTTCCAGTTTTCCGTCGAGAACGAGAACAGTGTCAGATAGCGCACGCCGAGATCGCCGGCGGTCTCGACCGCCTTGCGCACGGTCTCGACACCGCGCCGGTGCCCGAAGGCCCGCGGCCGGCCGCGGGATTTCGCCCAGCGGCCATTCCCGTCCATGATGATCGCCACATGGGCGGGCCCCGGCTGGGAAGCGGAAGCGTCGTCGGTCATGGGTTCGCTCCGCAAGCGGGGGGATCAGACCTGCATGATTTCTTCTTGCTTGGTCTTCAGGCTCTCATCGATCCGCTTGATCGCATCGTCCGTCAGTTTCTGCACATCCTCGGCAAAGGATTTGTGCTCGTCCTCGGACAGCACGCCATCCTTTTCCATCTTCTTGAGCGCATCCATGCCGTCGCGGCGCACATTGCGCACGGCAACACGGGCATGCTCGGCATAGGTGCCGGCCAGCTTGGCAATCTCGGCGCGACGCTCCTCATTGAGCGGCGGGATCGGAATACGCAGCAGCTGGCCTTCCATCACCGGGTTGAGGCCAATACCGGAATTGCGGATTGCCTTGTCCACGGCGGCGACCATGGTCCGGTCCCACACCTGGACCGAGATCATGCGCGGTTCGGGAACCGAGACCGTGGCGACCTGGTTGATCGGCGTCGGCGTGCCATAGGCCTCGACCTTGATCGGATCGAGCAGGCCGGCGCTGGCGCGGCCGGTGCGCAGACCGCCGAATTCCTTGCGCAGGGCCTCTATCGCCCCGTCCATGCGCCGCTTGAGGTCGGCTTCGTCGAAATCGATATCGTCGCTCATGGCTTGCTCTTTCCTGTTATTTGCCAGCTGACGGTGCAGGCCGCGGCTTGCCGATCATGGTGCACACGCCCTGGCCAGCCAGGACGCGGGCCAGGCCGCCCTTGTCGTGAATACTGAAGACGACGATCGGAATGGCGTTTTCCCGCATCAGCGTCACCGCCGAGGCATCCATCACCTTGAGATCGCGCGTCAGCACATCGAGATAGTCGAGCTGATCATAGCGTTCCGCGTCCGGATTCTTGCGCGGATCGTCGGAATAGACACCGTCCACCTGCGTGCCCTTGAGCAGCGCGTCGCAGCCCATCTCGGCCGCGCGCAGGGCGGCAGCGGTATCGGTTGTGAAGAAGGGATTGCCCGTGCCGGCGGCAAAGATCACCACCCGGCCCTTTTCCATATGGCGGGTGGCGCGGCGCCGGATATAGGGCTCGCACACCGTTGTCATCGGAATGGCGGACTGGACGCGCGTCTGGACGCCGATGCGTTCCAGCGCGGTCTGCATGGCCAGCGCATTCATCACGGTCGCCAGCATGCCCATATAGTCGGCAGCGGCCCGGTCCATGCCCTTGGCGGCGCCGGTGAGCCCGCGGAAGATATTCCCGCCGCCGATCACCAGGCAGATTTCGGTGCCGGCACGCACGGCCTCGGCGACCTCTGACGCGATGCGATCTGCCGTCGGCATATCGATCCCGTAATTCTGGTCGCCCATCAGGGCTTCGCCGGAAATCTTGAGCAGAACCCGCCGGAATTGCGGCGGGTTCTCTTGGCCTGAAACCGGCCCGGATGGAGATGAATCAGTCACGGCGTGCAGCATATAGAAAGCGGCGGCGCTTTAAAGCGCC
>NZ_JBDWAS010000007.1:0-133558 GCF_039978735.1 Maricaulis sp. | reverse complement strand
CGGCCGGCGGAGGGTTCCGCCGGCCGTTTGTCACTTGTCGAACAGGCAGGAGCCTATTCGGTGTCGCCCATGCCTTCGGGGACCGGGAAGCCGCGGTCGCGCATCAGGGCGGCCGGGTCGGCGTCGCGGCCGCGGAACTGGCGGTAGGCGTCGGCCGGGTCGATGGCGTTGCGCGGGGCAAAGAGATAGTCGACCAGACGGCCGGCCACTTCCGGATCATAGTAACCGCCCGGAGCGTCCTCGAAGGCCTCGGCAGCGTCGGAGGTCAGCACATCGGCCCACATATAGCCGTAATAGCCGGCCGAATAGCCTTCACCGGAGAAGACGTGACCGAAGTGCGGCGAACGGTGACGCATGACGATCTCGTCGGGCATGCCCAGCTCGGCCAGGGTCTCGCGCTCGAACGTGTCCGGATCGCCGATCTCTTCCGGCGGCGTGGTGTGATAGACCATGTCCATCAGCGCCGAGGCCAGATACTCGCCGGTCGAGAAGCCCTGGTTGAAATTGGCCGCCGCGCGGATGCGCTCGATCAGCTCCTGCGGGATCGGCTCGCCGGTCTCCACATGCACCAGATAATTCTCGATCACCGGATCGGTCATCAGCCAGCGCTCGAGCAGCTGCGACTGGAATTCGGTGTAGTCGCGCACACCGCCATTGAGCGTCGGATAGGCGACGTTCGAGGACAGGTAGTGCAGGGCGTGGCCGAATTCGTGGAAGAAGGTCGTCGCATCGTCCCAGGACACCAGGACAGGCTGGCCCGGGGCCGGTTCGATGAAGTTGGAATTGTTGGTGGCGAGCACGTTTTCCTCGCCATCGAACGTGGTGTGCGAGCGGAAGGAATTCGCCCACGCGCCCGAACGCTTGCCCTGGCGGGCATAGGGGTCGAGATACCACAGGCCGATATTCTCGCCGCTCTCGCGGTCGGTCACTTCCCACACGCGCACGGTGGGATGCCAGACCGAGACCTCGCCTTCCGGCAGGGCCCGGAATTCGAAGCCGAACAGTTCGCCGGCGACGTAGAACATGCCTTCGCGCAGATTATCCAGCTGCAGGTATTGCTTCACCTCGTCGCTGTCGAGCTCGTAGCGGGCCTGACGGACCTTCTCCGCATAATAGCGATAGTCCCAGGGCTGGATGGTGATGTCGTCGCCACGCTCGTCGGCCAGGGCCTGCATGTCTGCGACTTCTTCCTCGATGCGGCCGACAGCGGCCTGCCAGACCGGAACCATCAGGCCCATGGCGTTCTCCGGATTGCCCGCCATGCGGTCTTCCAGACGCCACTGGGCGTAATTGTCATAGCCCAGAAGCTCGACGCGCTCGTCGCGCAGTTCGAGGATCTCCATGATGATGGCGTTGTTGTCGTACTCGCCGCCATTGTCACCGCGGCTGTAATAATTCCGCCAGACCTGTTCGCGCAGATCGCGCTCGTCGGAGAAGGTCAGGAAGGGATCCATCGAGGAGCGCGTATTGGTGATCGCGTACTCGCCTTCGCGGCCGCGGGTGGTTGCGGCAGCAGCAGCGGCATCGATGAAGCCCTGCGGCAGACCCGACAGCTGATCGGCGCTGAGATAGGTGACGTAGTTTTCCTCGTCGTGCAGCACGTTGTTGGAGAAGGCCGTGTGCAGTTCGGCCAGGCGCTGGTTGATCGCGGCATAGCGCTCGGCGGCCTCACCTTCCAGCGTGGCACCATTGCGGGCGAAACCGTCATAGGTCAGCTGCACGACACGCTGCTGGTCCGGACGCAGGGTCGCCATTTCCTCGCC
Source organism: Maricaulis sp. (assembly GCF_039978735.1). Taxonomy (GTDB): domain Bacteria; phylum Pseudomonadota; class Alphaproteobacteria; order Caulobacterales; family Maricaulaceae; genus Maricaulis. The sequence continues at coordinate 131,795 of NZ_JBDWAS010000007.1, read as the reverse complement.
TTCATAGACGGCGCGGACGCGGGCGAACAATTCCTGGTTCTGCGTGATCTGCGAGGAGAAGGCCGACAGGCGCGGTGCCATCTCGGCCTGGATCGCGCGGAATTCCGGCGAGGACATGTTGGACGACCAGATGCCCCAGTAGGAGAAGACGCGGCCGAGCGCGTCACCGGACCGCTCCATCGCCACGATCGTGTTCTCGAAGGTCGCCGGTTCCGGATTGGCCGTGATGGCATCGATCTCGGCGAGGTTCTGCGCCATGCCCGCCTCGAGCGCCGGGACCAGATCGTCCAGGCTCGCCGACTGGAAATCCGGCACGCCGCCATAGGGGCCGGTCCATTCCGCCAGGAGCGGATTGTCGGCCGCAGCCGTTTCGGTTTCCGCAGCCGTGTTGGCGGCGGTTTCCGGCTGGGCCTGCTCGCTTGTCACGGTCTCGTTTTCAGTGTCGGCACCCTGCGGCGCGCAGGCGGCAACGAAAATTGCCGCCGCGCTGGCCGTGAGCATGAGAATCTTGCGCATGTCTGGTCTCCCCAAGAAGAAATTCAGCCGGCAGCCTAACGGGTGCGCGCCTTTCGTAAAAATGAAGAATTCACCATCTTGCATCGCTGCCGCAGCCTTGGTGATCGGCAAAACGTGCTGCCTGCGCTGTCAGCATCCCTGTGCAACTTAACCGGACGTAAAGCGTTTCGCCGCTGTCTCGCCCTATTCGGTCACCACATTCGGCGGGACCGCAGATCTGAACGGAGATGCCCATGCGTGCCCTGTTGACGATTGCCGCCAGTCTCGCCCTCGGCGTGGCCGGCCCGGCTCTGGCCCAGGATCCCGAATACGGACAGCCGAGCCAGTATTCCGAACCCGTCGACACCTATTCCCAGGACGAGCTCGTCGATGCCGTATCCGACTTTTTCGGTGTCACCGCCGAAGCTGCGGCCAGCGTGCTCGAGCGCGTCTTTTCCGATCTGGGCCGGCCGGTCGGCTATGTCGCCGGCGAGGAAGTCGCCGGTGCGGTCGGTGTGGGCCTGCGCTATGGCGAAGGCTATCTCACCATGAAGAACGGCGTGCGCGAAAAGGTCTACTGGCGCGGCCCGTCGATCGGTTTCGACACTGGCGGCAATGCCAGCCGGGTTTTCGTGCTGGTCTATAATCTGGACGATCCCGACCGCCTCTTCCAGCGCTATCCCGGCGTGGAGGGCTCGGCCTATCTGATCGCCGGCATGGGCGTGAACTATCAGCGCGCCGACGATGTCACCCTCGCTCCGATCCGTTCGGGTGTCGGCCTGCGCGCCGGTGCGAATGTGGGCTATCTGGCCTATTCGCGCCGCCGGGCCTGGCTGCCCTTCTAGGGAGCGCCGGCACGATGCAGATCCGCAGCTGCGACCCCGGCGATCACGCCGGGGTCGATGCCGTTCTGAAAGCGGCCTTCCCGACGCCCGCCGAAGCCCAGCTCGTTGTCACCCTGCGCGCGGCCGATGCCGACACGCTGGAACTCGTCGCCGAGGATCATGAACGGGTCGTGGGCACGGTGATGTTTTCGCCGGTCACGGCGATCGCCGCGAACGGCTCCCAGGCCTATGGCGTCGGCCTGGTGCCCGTGGCGGTGACGCCGGAACACCAGAAGCGCGGCATCGGCGAGGCACTGATCAATGCCGGGCTGGATTATCTGCGCACGCTGGGCGTGCCCTGGTGTGTCGTGCTGGGCGACCCGGCCTATTACAGCCGCTTCGGTTTCGCGCCCGCGGCGCAAATGGATTGGTACTGGAGCGGGGATCCCGAAGGCGAGTACGCCGACGCTTTCCAGCGCCTCGCCCTGGGCGACCGCCCGGCCGATCCCGCCGCCGGGCCCTGCCGGGTCCACTATCATCCGGCTTTCGAGACGGTGTGAGACGGATCAGTCCGGAGCGCGGTGGGCGTAGCTGAGAACACGCGACAGCACCCAGTCTCCGTCGTCGCCGAGCAGCCAGAGATTGGCAAAGTCCGCCTGTCCGCTCAGGGTCTCGCTGCCATCGTCATGCAGGATCGTGAAAGTGTGCGCTCCGAACTGGATCACGCCGTAAAGCTCGCCGCCGGACCGCAGCGGCTCGATCCGCATGCTGCCGGGAACCAGATCGCGGCGCAAAGGTTCCTCGCGACTGCAGATATTCCGTTCGACATTGCCCAGGAAGGCCTCGCGGCTGTGGGTGGCACCGCCCTGGTCGTGGTAGAATTCCAGATCCTCTGCGACCAGTGCGGCCGCCGCGTCGAGATCGCAATCGTTGAACACCACTTCGAACAACTGCCGGTCCAGATCGGCGAACAGGGTCTCGAGCTCCGGCTCGGACCGGCTTTCGGCCAGCGCCGCGGACGTCGTCAACGCCAGACACAGAACCGGGGCAACAACTCGGTGGAACATGGATGGTTTTCCCTTCTTGGCTGCCGTGAGCAGGCGCCCCTTCCACCGTGCCGGCAAGCGGGAATGCATCAGCCGGCATCCCGCTTTCGAGGCGTTAATGCTCCCCGGCGCACATGCCGTGATCGGACAGGGTCTGGATCACCCGGCATTCGTCGACCACACCGTGCGAGCAGCGCTCCACCATACGCTCAAGCTCGCGCCTGACGGCTTCCAGCCCGGCAATGCGGCGCTCGACCTCGGCCAGCTGCTTGCGGGCAATGCCGTCGGCCTCCTCGCAGGGCCGGTCCGGCCGGGCGGAGAGATCCTGCAGCGCGCGCAGATCGTCCAGGCCGAAGCCCAGATCGCGGCCATGGCGGATGAAGCGCAATTGTTCCAGATGATCCTCGCCATACCGCCGCTGCCCGCCCGGCGAGCGCGGCGGTGCGTCGAGCATGCCGATGGACTCGTAGTAACGAATGGTCGGGACTTTCACACCCGAGAGCGTGGCCAGACGGCCGATGGAAAGATCTGTCATTTTCGCCTTGAACCTCTAGTCGCTATAGGAATTAGGGTTCGAATCGACAGGTGACAAGTCAGGAGACGCCCATGTCGGCGGGATGCTGCCACAATGAGGAATTCGACGGCACGTCACGCGCGTTCCGCCGCGCGTTGTGGATCGTGATTGCGATCAATGCCGGCATGTTCGCCGTCGAGATGCTCGCCGGTGCCGCCGCCCGCTCGCAGGCGCTGAAGGCCGACGCGCTGGATTTTATCGGCGATGCCGCGACCTATGGCCTGTCGCTCTGGGTGATCGGCAAGCCACTGATCTGGCGGGCGAATGCCGCACTGGTGAAGGCGGGCAGCCTGTTCGTGATGGGCGGCTTTATCCTGGCGCTGGCGATCTACCGCGCCGTCTTCGAGACGGAACCGGACGCCACCGTGATGGGCTCGATCGCCATTCTCGCCCTGGCCGCCAATCTGGCCAGCGTCGTGATCCTGATGCGCTGGCGCGAGGGTGACGCCAATGTCCGGTCGGTCTGGCTGTGCTCGCGCAATGATGCGATCGGCAATATCGCCGTGTTCGGTTCGGCCGGCCTGGTCGCCTTCACCGGCACGCACTGGCCCGACGTGATTGTCGCGGCCGGCATGGCCGGGCTGTTCGTCTGGTCGGCGATGCAGATCCTGTCCCGGGCGCTGGCGGAACGGCGCCACGCGACGGCTCACGCGGCCCCCGGCGAATAGCGCCCGCCGCGTGAGTCTTCTGTGGTCGCATTTTCGGACCGCGAAACCGGTTCCCGTTTTCGCTGGAAATGCTTTAGTGATCGCTGGTCGAGAAAACCGAACCCATCAGATCGTCGCGGTCATGGTGACGATGATCCCGGCGGTGCCCGTGATCGCGGCGTCCATGGCGGTCGCGGTCACGCCAGTGCTCCGGGCGGCAGTCATTGCAGTCCGAGGCGATCCGTTCGCGCACGAGGGACAGGCGTTCTGACAGGTCGTGGAACCGGTCCTGCCCGTCATGCCACATCGCCGCGGAGTCCTGGCAGGCAGCTTCAGCAAAGCGGTTCTCTTCCAGGCAGCGATTATAGGTTCGGCAGGAGGCGGTGGCGAAACGGTAGGACGCGTCGAGATCGGTCTCGAATGCGGCGATGATTTCCTGGGTCTCGGTATCGGCCATGTCGGAACGGCGCCCCGGCTCGGCACGGATCGCCTCGCGATAGCCATGCACCTCCTCCAGCATCGCCAGGCGCTGTTCCGCCAGCGTGTCGACCTCGCACATGGCAATGGCGGGGCTGACCGTGTCGATCGGCCGGAAGTGATCGGGCGGCGGCGGGATATAGGGCGCCGACGGGCCGTGATGTCCGGAATAGCCGTGACCACAGGCCGAAAGGGCCGTGGCCGCGAGGAGCAGGACTGCCGCCTTTTTCATTGCACTTTTCCTCTCGTCAGTTCGCATGGCCGGCCTCAGCGCCGGGTGCCGCTGCCGCCCTGGGCGGTGCGGGTGCCGTCGAGTGCGGCCTGGTAGCAGCCGGGCTGGTCGAGCTGCTGGCCGTTGGCACGGCGCATTTCGTCGACCCGCCTCTGCCAGGCCAGATAGAAGCGATCGCCATTGCGCTCGGCCTCACGCAGCAGCTGGTCGGATATCCGCGACCAGCGCTCGGCGGGAGCTTCGGACCGGCCGGCGAAGCGCCGCAGGGCAATCGCCCGGTCATGGCCGAGATCGGCCGCGCGGCGCAGATAGCTGTCGGCGCGTTCAGGGCTTTCAACGATGCCGCACAGCCGGTAGCTGCCCTGCACCGTGCCGGTGCCGTAGATCAGGGCGAGGTTGAAGTTGGCGCCGCCATGACCGCGCTCGGCGGCCTCCTCCAGCCATTCCAGCGCCGTATCGATATTCTGTTCCAGCCCCAGCCCGGTCGCGAACATGATGCCGACCAGGTTCTGGGCGTCGGTGTCGCGTGCGGTCAGCGCGGCATGGCAGGCGAGCGTCACCGTCTGGGCCGGTGTCAGCGCGCCGGTCTGGTCGAAGCCCATATCGCCCTGGAAGTCGCGCACTGAACGGCGGGTCATCGGACCGTAGGTGCCGTCGATCACGCCATTGTAATAGCCCAGCGCCGACAGGGCCCGCTGGCGCAGGTCGAGATCGACGATATCGCCGGAATCCTCGGTTGCGCTGAAGCCGTAGGCGATGCGTTCCAGACTGCGCTGGCTGGTCGGGCAGGAGCGTTCGAGGATGGCGGCCTGGAGACGGCGGTGCGCGACCAGGGACGCCTGGGCGCCGCCGACGGACGATCCCACCAGCAGAGCCTCGTCCCAAGCCTCGCGGGCACGTTCGATCTGGCCGACGGCCTGATAGGCATCACCCACGCGAAGCCAGCAGCGGGCAATATCGGCATCCTCGATCTCCGGACCGCGTACGCCGCAGATCTGCCGGCCAGGCCGGAAGCCGAAGCCCGGCCCGCCATAGCGATAGCGCGGCGTGCCTGCCACGACCCCGGTGCCCGTCACGCTTGACGAGAGCGGCAGGCCCGTGGGGCCGGTCTCGCCATAGGGATAGGCCGGGCTTTCTGTGTAGGGCGTACCCGTCGAATAGGACGTACTGCCCGCATCGGGATGGTCGGTATAGCCCGAGCTGTAGGGACTGCCCGGCGTCCGGTCCGGCGGACCGGCCGTCACACGGGTCGGGCCGCTGTAATGGCGGCCCCGATCACGGCCGAAGGGCCACCAGCTGCGGCCTTCGTCGGAACAATACTGGGTCGCACAATAGCCGGCCCGATAGGCCCGCGAATGGGTAAAGCCGAGAATGGCCACAAGCCCGATGACGACAAGGAGTGTCGCCGCCGACTGGGCCAGCAGGGCCGTCACTCTTTCAAGCATTCGGTCCGCCTCTCCGAGGCCCCCACTGCCTCTGCTGCTAGCAAGATTTCATTAACCATACTAGCGGCTGTAGCGTTCCGCGACCATACGCCCGAGGCGCGAATTTTTGTTTTTCTGATCTCCCGGCACAAGAAAACGCCGCTTTCCCCTATTTGGAGAAAGCGGCGTAAAACTTTCTCGTAAAACGGGGGTTCGGGCCGGTCAGCCGCGCAATGTCCCGCCGGACGCCTTCTCGACCTTGGAGACAATCGCGGCCGCAACGGCGTCGATCTCTTCATCGGTCAGCGTTTTCTCGCGCGGCTGCAGGGTGACCTCGAGAGCCAGCGAGACCTGGCCGTCCGGCACACCCTTGCCGTCATAGACGTCGAACACGGTCACGTCAGCGATCAGGGCCTTGTCCGCGCCCTTTGCCGCCCGGATCAGTGTGTCCGCCGGGACATCCTTGCCGACGAGGAAGGCGAAGTCGCGATGCACCGGCAGAAGCTCGGCGCGGTCCAGCTGGCCGCGCGCCTTCAGGCCGGAAGCCTTCTTGGGCTGCGGGATGTTGTCGAGCACGATCTCGAAGGCGAGCACGCGTCCGTCGATATCGAGCGCCTTGAGGATGCCGGGATGGATTTCGCCGAACTCGGCCAGCACATTCTTCGGCCCCAGACGCAGCACGCCGGACCGGCCCGGATGCCACCATTCCCGCGCCTCGGCCGCGACCTGGAGGCTGTCGGCCGGGGCACCGGCGGCGGCCAGCGCGGCCAGCGCATCGGCCTTGGCATCGAACACGTCGGGCAGGCGGGTCCCGGCCCAGTGACGGCCGGTCTCGACACGCCGCACACCGGTCGCCACGAGACGCTGCCCGTCCGGCTTGTCGGTAAGATAGACCGGCCCCACCTCGAACAGGCGCGGATCGGCCTGGCCGCGATCGGCATTGGCCTGCAGCGCGGTGAGCAGGTGGATCAGCGCCGTCGGACGCATCACGTCCAGCTCGGAAGAGATCGGGTTTTCCAGCGCCAGGCCTTCGCCATGGCCGCCGAACAGGGCCGCCTGCTTCGTCTCGCAGAAGGACCAGGTGACGGTTTCAGAATAGCCGCGAACTGCGAGGGCCCGGCGGGCATAGCGGGCGCGCAGCTGCATGACGGTCGCCGGCGCTTCACGGCGCACGGGCGGGCGCGGCAGGGAGAGCGCGTCCAGCTTGTCGAAACCGTGGATGCGCGCGACTTCCTCGACGAGGTCGGCCTTCTGGGTGCAGTCCATGCGCCAGGAGGGCACGCCCACCGTCAGCACATCGCCCCCACCCTTGGGCGCAAAGCCGAGCGCTTCGAGAATGCGCACGATTTCCTCGCGCGGCAGGTCGAGCCCGGTCAGGCGCTTCACCTCGGCCAGCGGGAATTCGATATCGGCCGGCGGCGCTGGCGTCTCACCGACGACAATCGTCTCGGACGCCTCGCCGCCGCAGTATTTCAGCACCAGTTCGGTGGCCTGCTCGATACCGGCCTGCGGCGAGGCCGGATCGACGCCGCGCTCGAAACGGTATTTCGCGTCCGAGTCGATGCCCGTCGCCTTGCCCGTCGCGCGGGTCGTCTGCGGATCGAACCAGGCGCTTTCGATGAAGACATCGGTGGTCTCTTCGGACACGCCCGAATAGGTGCCGCCGATGACACCGCCGAAACCGAGGCAGCGCGCATCGTCGGCGATGACACACTGGTCTTCGCCCGGCACATATTCCTTGTTGTCCAGCGCCTCGAACCGGTCGGCCGCGCCCTTGCCGCGGCGCGCCCGGATCGGGCCGTCCAGCTTGGCCATGTCGTAGACATGGAGCGGCCGGCAACGGTCGTAGGAGATCATGTTGGTAATATCGGCCAGGAAGTTGATCGGACGCAGGCCGATCGCCTTCAGCGCCTTTTTCAGCCAGTCCGGGCTCTCGCCATTCTTCACACCGCGGATCACGCGGCCGGCATAGACCGGGCAGACTTCCGGCCAGTCGAGCTCGACCGTCACCGGGCAGGGGAAGCTGCCGGGGATGTTGTCGATGTCATGGGCTTTCAGCGTGCCGATGCCGGTGGCAGCGAGATCGCGGGCAATGCCGCGCACGCCCAGCCAGTCCGGCCGGTTCGGCGTCACTTCGAAATCGATAACCGGGTCGGCCATGCCCAGCGCCACCACGGCCGGCGTGCCGACCTCGAAAGGCTCGGGCAGGTCGATGATGCCGTCATGATCCTCGCCCAGCTCCAGCTCGCGGGCCGAACACATCATGCCATGGCTTTCCACGCCGCGGATCTTGCGCGGCTTCTTGTCCAGCGCGAAGTCGAGGCCCGGAATGTACGCCCCAAGCGGCGCATAGACGGCATACATGCCGGTGCGGGCATTCGGCGCGCCACAGACGATCTGCTTCTCGCCGTCCTTCGTCGCCACACGGCAGACCCGCAGCTTGTCGGCATCGGGGTGCTGCACCGCCTCGATGACATGGCAGACCGAGAAATCCGCAAATTTTTCCAGCGGATTGTCGATCTCCTCGATCTCCAGCCCGGCCATGGTCATGGCCTCGGCGATCTCCTCCAGGGAGGCGTCGGTCTCGAGATGGTATTTCAGCCAGGAAAGCGGGAATTTCATTGTTCGGGCTCCTCCGTGTCAGGCACGGATCCGAGAGTTTGGAAAACATCGTCCTGCTGCGCCTCGCAACGGCGTGCGGGCACAGGACGGGCATTGGACGTCCGGGTGGTCCAGCAACGGTCGAAGACCGAGCAGTAGCAGGCCTCGACCTGCCAGAGCTCCCACTCGGTCAGCAGCGCGTTGACGGCAGGGCCTTCCAGCGAGGCGCGCGGCCACTGGATCATGATCGGCTCGACCTCGCCGCCGGGCGCAAGCGTGCGGCCGACCAGGGTGGCCCAGGAACGGTCCTGGTCAGCCGGCAGAACCGCCATCAGCTCCGCAAATCCCTGCACTTCCACGCCATCGCGGCGCAGGGTGACACTCTCGATCATCGCCGGGCCGACACCGTTATTATAGACGCGCAGACCGATCGAGCGGGTTTCCGGCCGCGTGACCATGAAACCGTCGATCTGCAGCACCGGCACCACGGCGCCGTGCTGCTGCGCCCGCATCACCCGCCCCTGGTCCCAGGCGACAAACAGCGCCGCGATGCCCACGAGCATCGCGCCGACCGCCGTCAGCGTCTGGTGGTTATGGGAGAGCCAGCGCCACATGTCAGGACTGCGCCCTGCCGTCCGCCACCAAATACTCGTCCGGCTCCATGAAAGCGAGGGAGTCTGTTTGTGGATCGCTCACGACCAGATCGAAAGCCTGGCAAAAATCCCGCGCATCGTTGATGCACTTTTTTGCGTGATCCATCGCGCTTGGCAGAGAACAACTCGCGAGCAATGGACGGTCGAAGTCCGCGTCTTCCTCTTGGATGAAGCAGAAGTCCCAGAGCATATCTTCTTCAGGCGTTTCCATCAGCGCCTGTTGCGCAGCGTGGAAAGTGTAGCCGCGTGCTGCAAACCACGCCCGGACCTTCTCCTGGTCGAGTTTTGAAGTTCTGTCCCGAGCACCGAAATAGAGGTCGTAGCTCACTCCAAGCTCCCTAGCTCAGGCCCGTCGCCAGATTGGCCTGCAGCAGCGGGGTGAAGCCGTAATGGTTCAGCCAGCGCTTGTCGGAATTGAAGAAGTCGCGCAGGTCCGGCGCGCCATATTTCAGCATGGCGAGACGGTCGACGCCCATGCCCCAGGCGAAGCCCTGGAACTCGTCCGGGTCGAGGCCGCAATTGCGGATCACATTCGGATGGACCATGCCGCAGCCGAGGATCTCCATCCATTTGTCGCCCGAGCCCACTTTCACCGCATCGCCGACGCGCTCATAGCGCACATCCATCTCGGCGCTCGGCTCGGTGAAGGGGAAGTGGTGCGGACGGAAGCGGGCTTCCACCTGGTCGGTCTCGAAGAAGGCGGCGATAAAGTCCAGCAGCGTGCCCTTGAGGTGACCCATATTCGCCTCGCGATCGATCACCAGGCCTTCGACCTGGTGGAACATCGGCGTGTGGGTCTGGTCCCAGTCGCAGCGATAGACGCGGCCCGGCACGATGATGCGGATCGGCGTCTTGCCCTTCAGCATGGTGCGGATCTGCACCGGCGAGGTGTGGGTGCGCAGCACCTTGCGCTCGCCGTTCTCGTCCGGCTGCATGAAGAAAGTGTCCTGGGTGTCGCGCGCCGGGTGGCCGGGCGGGAAGTTCAGGGCAGTGAAATTGTGGAAGTCGTCCTCGACATCCGGCCCTTCGGCGACCTCGAAGCCCATATCCGCGAAGATCACGGCCAGTTCTTCCATCACCTGGGTGATCGGGTGCAGAGAGCCTTGCGGTTCCGGGCGCACAGGCAAAGTGATGTCGACCGTTTCCGAGGCCAGCGCAGCGTCCAGCGCCCTGGCTTCCAGATCGGCCTTGCGCGCTTCCAGGGCGTCGTTGAGGCGGTTCTTGAGACCGTTGAGCGCGGGACCCATCACCTGACGCTCTTCCGGGCTCATCCTGCCCAACTCGCGCATCATCAGCGAAACCGAGCCCTTCTTGCCCAGGGCGGACACGCGCACGGCGTCCAGCGCCGCCTCGTCGGTCGCGCCATCGATCTGGCTGCGGACCTCGGCTTCCAGCGTGTCGAGATTGGATGTGTCGGTCATGGCGTTCTCAGTCCCTCGCGGTCGAGGTGGGTTTAGCGGCTGTATTATGCAGTGTCGACAGGGAGTGGCGGCACTAGTCTCTCTTGCGCGGCTCAGCCGCGCGCCCCTCACCCTTGATCCCTCTCCCCGGCGGGGGAGAGGGGGAGCGTGACAGGGCTGTTATTGCCTTCTCCCCGACCGGGGAGAAGGTGGGCGGAGCCCGGATGAGGGGCAGCCCGAAGGGCCAAACGAAAAAGGCCCGCCGGCGATGCGCTGGCGGGCCTTTTCAATCGGATCGGTGTGACCGGGTTCAGCCCAGCGCAGCGCGCGCCTGATCGACGAGCGCCTTGAAGGCTTCCGGTTCGCGGATCGCGATGTCGGACAGGACCTTGCGGTCGACCTCGATGCCGGCCTTGTTCAGACCGTTCATGAAGACCGAATAGGTCATGCCGTGCTCGCGGGCACCGGCATTGATGCGCTGGATCCAGAGACCGCGGAAATTGCGCTTCTTGGCACGGCGGTCGCGATAGGCGTACTGGCCAGCCTTCTCCACAGCCTGCACGGCGGCGCGGAAGGTGTTCTTGCGGCGGCCGTAATAGCCCTTGGCCGCTTTGATGACTTTCTTGTGGCGCTTGGCGGTCGCCGGTCCGGACGTAACTCGAGACATGGGTGTGCTCCTAACTCAGCTGCCGCGGCTTACAGGCCGTTCGGGATGTATTTTTTCACGATCCGCGCGTCCTGGGGCGACAGGGTCGTCTGGCCGCGCTTGTTGCGGATCTGCTTGGGAGTCCGCTTGATCATGCCGTGGCGCTTGCCGGCCTGGCCGGCCTTCACCTTGCCCGTGGCAGTGAGCTTGAAGCGCTTTTTGGCGCCGCTCTTCGTCTTCATCTTCGACATTTTCATCTCCTTTGCAGGACCGCCGGAGCGGTCTTGTGGATGTTGCAGCCAGCGGGCATGTCGAACGGGCCCGTCAGGCTGGAGTTGGAAGCGGGGTCTTATACGCGGAAACGGCGCTATTGCAAGGGCGCAGCTGACTCCGCCTCAGGCGTGCGGCTCGTGCTCGCACAGGCCGCAATCGCGGCGGTGGACATGGCCGGCCCGGGCCCGGGCGCGCCAGTTCACCAGGTGAGCCCCGGCCAGCACGGTCACACCGGTCAGGGTCAGCACGGTCTCGGCCAGCGAGCCGAAGACATGCGAGGCGCCGATCGCCATCAGCACGAGACCGAACAGGCCCGCCGCGAAGATCCGCCAGCCGGCCTCCACCGACTTCATGCCCCAGCCCAGCGCTACCAGCGAGACCGGTGCCGCCAGCGCCAGCATCACGATGTGCCAGTCATGGCTGAGGCCGAACAGCGAGCCCAGCTCCGGCGAGAGCAGGGGGGCAGCCGAGGCAGCCGTCGGGACGAGCAGGCAGTGCAGGATGCACAGCGCCGACAGGCCGACGCCGGTCGCGTCGAGGGATCTATGCCTGTTGGCGGTCATTTTCATCAAACACCTGCGGGTCGGGCTCACATACGATGATATAGTGTAACACCCGCCACAACGGAAGAGCGAATCCTGCATATGAGATGTGCAGGTCACTCATAAGACATACGAAGGGGCGACCCAGGTGGGCCGCCCCGTGGCAATTCAGTCACCTGAAGCGCGCCTAGTTTTCCTGGAAGCCAAGCTCGGAAATGCCGAGGCGTGCCGGCTGGCTTTCGCCCGACCAGTAGGTGCCGACCCAGATGTCGTAGACACCGGCCTCGGGGTTTTCGAAATGGACACCCGGATTGAGGCTGCCCGCCCCGTCATCGTCGCAGATCCAGCGGCCGGACGGATCGTTGATCACCAGCGTCGTGTCGGCATCGGCCAGGACCGAGATGAACAGGTCCAGCGCGCCCGGCTCGAAACTCAGCTCGACATCGGGAGCTTCGGTGACATAGCCGCGGCAGAACGGGTCCGCCGCTTCGCCGGCATCGAGCGGACCGCCCGCGACGAGGTCGACCGTGTAGGGGTCGGGCGAGAAGCCGCCCTCCAGGCTGACCGAGCCGTAATTGGCCTCGAGAGAGACATCGAGCGAAGCACCGCCGCCGACGAATTCATCGCCGAAGCCGAGTTCGGAAATGTGCAGCGTCGCCGGCTCGGGCGTGCCCTCGCTGTAGGTGCCGACCCAGATGTCGTAGCGGCCATCCTGCGGATTGTCGAAACGGATGCCTGGATTAAGGCTGCCCGCGCTGTCGTCATCGCACCACCAGGTCCCGTCCGGCGCATTGACGACCAGGGTCGCATCGCCATCCGAAGTGGCGGATATGTAGAGGTCCAGATTGTCGGCGTCATAAGTGATGTCGAAGTCCGGCGCCGTCGTGGCATAGCCGCGACAATTCTGCCCGACAGCCTCGTTCACATCGACATCGCCGCCGGCCATCAGGTTGACCGTGTAGGGATCGGGCGTGAAGCCGGAGACCAGTTCGGCCGAGCCGTAATTGGACGGCAGCGAGTAGTCGAGTTCGGCCGGGGTATCGATATTCCCCAGGAAGCCGAGTTCCGACACATAGATCGTGGCCGGCACGTCCGGACCGCGCGAGAAACGGCCGGCCCAGACCGCATAGCGTCCGGCCGCCGGATCCACGATGCGCAGACCCGGATTGAGATTCTCGGCCGTGTCGTCGTCACACAGCCAGTTGCCGTTCGGGTCCTGGACGAGCAGCGTGGTGTCGCTATCCGCCTCCATCGACAGATAAAGGTCGAAATCCCCGCGGCCGGTATAGTTCACCCAGAGGTCCGGCGCGGAATTCACGTGCCCGCGGCACATCGGCGAGGTCCCGCGGTCGGCGCTGATTTCACCGCCTGCCGTCACCCGCACCGTGCGCGGGTCGTCGGCAAAGCCGGCGCGCAGGTCGAGCGTGCCGGATTCCGGCGCCAGATTGGGGTTCGGCGCGCGCGAATAGGCATTCGCCGACGAGAAACCGACCTCGGAAATGTGCAGCATGGCCGGCTCGTATCCGACGCCCGGGCTCAGCGTGCCGACCCAGACCTGGTAGTCGCCCGACTGCGGATTGTCGAAGCGCAGGCCCGGATTGAGACCGATCCCCTCGCCATCATCATTGCAGTGCCAGCTGCCATCCGGCGCGCGGACCAGGAGGGTCGCATCGACATCGGACGCGGCCGACACGAAGAGATCATAGCTGCCGGCGTCGTAGTCGAAGGCGTAGGACGCCTGCGGCGTGATATAGCCCGAACAGAAATCGGAGGCATTGCCGGCATAGATCGCTCCGCCGGCGCGGACGCCGACCGATGCCGGATCGGGTTCGAAGCCCGAGGACAGGCGCACCGAGCCATAGGCCGGCGGCAGCGCCGGATCCTGGGCCTGGGCGGCACCGCCCGCGATCAGCGCCACGAGCGCCACACCGGCCAGAAGCTTGCTGTTCATGTCATTCCCCCTGTCTGTCGGACTGTTCGACCGTATCCGGCGCAAAGGCCCCTGCGGAGCGCCGCGCGAATACGGCCATGAGTTTCAAGTGATTTCATCACAAATCCCAGCCGCTGAATATCGCCTGAACAGGGTAGCCCGCAATCCGCCCGACATGCGGCATCTTCGCGGCGCGCCCGATGCGACGGATTGCCCGGTGCCGCGAACCCGCTTATCTCTCCCGCGCGTGCTGACACCGTCTCTCGACATCTTCCGCCACCAGCCCTACCGCCACTACTGGGCGATGCGGCAATCGATCTCCGCTGCGCGGCAGATGCAGGCGGTCGCGATCGGCTGGCAGGTCTATGACGTGGCACGCGAGACCCGCTCGATCGAGGAAAGCGCGCTGATGCTGGGCTTTGTCGGTCTTGCCCAGTTCGCACCGGTTTTCCTGCTGTCGCTTGTCGGCGGACAGGCGGCCGACCGGCTCGACCGGCGCCTGATACTCATCGTGACGAATGTGGTCCGCGTGATCTGCGCCCTGGCGCTGGCGGCGAGCCCGTTCTTCTCCGGTCCGGTGCAGCTGTGGATCGTGTTCACGGCGGCGATCATTCTGGGCTGCATGCACGCCTTCTCGCCCGCAGCGGCAAGTGCGCTCCTGCCCCGCATCGTGCCGCGGGCCGATCTGCGCCAGGCGATCGCCTGGAACTCGCTGGGCTTCCAGGGCGCGGCAATCGGCGGTCCGGCCCTGGGCGGGCTGCTCTATATCGCGGGTCCGGAAGCGGTCTATCTGACCAGCGCTGCCCTGCTGGTCTTCGCCACCCTGGCCATCGCCACCGCACGTACGCCGGCGCACGAGAAGGTGCACGGCCAGTCCGGCTGGCGCATGGCGCTCGAGGGGCTGCGTTATGTGCGGCACAACAAGGTCGTGCTGGGGGCCATCTCGCTGGATCTCGTGGTCGTGCTGTTCGGCGGCGTGACGGCGCTGTTGCCGGTCTTCGCGCGCGACGTGCTGCATACCGACACGGTGGGGCTGGGCCTGTTGCGCACGGCGCCGGCCATCGGGGCGGCGGTCATCGCCTTCATGCTGGCGACACGGCCGCTGACCCGCCATATCGGCGCCTGGATGCTCGGCGCCATCGCCGTCTATGGCGTGGCGATGCTGGGCTTTGCCCTGTCCAAGATCCTGCTCCTGTCGCTGATCGCCCTGGCGGTGACCGGCGCCGCCGACATGATCTCGGTCTTCATCCGCCAGTCGATCATCCAGCTGGCAACCCCGACCGCGATGCGCGGCCGCGTTTCCTCGGTGGAGTTCATCTTCATTTCCGCCTCGAACGAGCTGGGCGAATTCGAATCCGGCGTCGCCGCGCGTTTCCTCGGCCCGGTCGGCGCCGTCCTGCTGGGCGGCGTCATGGCGCTGGTCACAGCCGCCGCCTGGTTCCGCCTCTTCCCGCAACTGGCGAAGACCGACGCGCTGGACGAGGTTGAGGAAGAAGCCATGCCGGCGCCTGGTGCGGACAATCAGGGCCGCCCGGCCGCGCCGTAACGTGCGCTAGGGCAAGGCTGCGTCGGTGAACAGGTTTGGAAAAAGGCGTTCGCGATAGGCCAGCGGGAAGGCAAGACGAACCGGCGTCTTCGGCGACGGCGACGTCAGGAAACCCTGGCTGACCAGCTGGTTCAGGGTCTTGCGTGCGGTCACGCCCGAGGTTTTCAGCACCGTGGCGGCCTCGCCCCGCTCCAGCACGCCATAGCGCAGAACAGCAGAGACGAGATCCGGAGCCCGCTTGTCCTCGCTGACATCGGCGACGAGTCGCCTGTAGCGCGCTTCCAGGCCGGCGAGATCGAACAAGCGGCCGGAAAACGCGATCTGGTCGAGTGCGACCTTGAAGAACCAGCGGCAGAATTCATGAAGCGCCGCTTCGGACAGATTGCCCCGCCCATCATGATCACTCCGGCGGGGGGCGTCGGCCAGGTCCATCATGCGCATGTATTCACCGCGGCCTTCGAGCCCGCGAGCCAGGCCGCGGGATATCGACCAGAGACCGCCAGCGCCAAGGCCGGCACGCAACGCCATGGCATGCGACATCAGCCGGCTCACCCGTCCGTTTCCGTCCGGAAACGGGTGAATATAGTTGAGGCGATGATGGGCAGCGGGAATGGCAATGATGCGGCCGCTGGCCGACATCTCGACCGAGCGGTAGCGCATGTCGAAATGTTCGAGAAAGCGGACCACATGCTTTCCGGACGGCGGACGGTGCCGGCCGACCGAGACCTCACCATCGCCCTCGGCACGGAAAGCGCCGGGACGGATCTCCTCTTTCCGGCCATCCAGATGTTCCACAAACCTGAATTCGGGGGGCATGTTGTTGTAGAATTCGCGATGCACCCAGGACAGGAATTCCGGTGATGTCGGCCTGTCGAGTGTGCCCTCCCGGAACCGCTGGTCGATCAGACGCTGGACGACGACATGGGCCCGTGCCTCAAGCGCCAGCGGCCGCGCCGCCTCATCGATCTCGGCCCCCATCAGGGCCAGTTCGATGTCCCGGGGGCGTGTATTGTGCCCTTCGATCAGATTGGAATAGTAGCAGTTCATCACCCGGACGAGGTCTGCCAGTTCTGCAGCACTGTCCGGATGCAGCCCGACCCCCAGCCCCTGCGCCGCGGCGCGCAACTCGACAGCCAGATCCGCCAGGTCCGCAGGGACCCTGTCATCAAAGAGGCACGGCTCGATCCGATTGGGTGTCTCGATCAATTTTGTCGATCTTTCGATATTGAACTATCCTTGTAGCACAATGAGAAAGACGAGTCGTGCGGGAAAAATTGTCGATCTTGGCTTTCGATCTTGTGGCGGCACTTCGCGGCCATCCGGCCACGAAAAACGGCGCCCCGAAAGGCGCCGTCTTGCAAAGCCGTCAGAGGGCAGGCGACGCGATCAGCGCGGCGCCATCACCATGACCATCAGGCGGCCTTCGAGCTTCGGCTCGAACTCGACCTTGGCCACTTCGGCAAAATCCAGCTTGACGCGGTTCATGATATCCATGCCGCGATCCTGGTGGGCCATCTCGCGGCCGCGGAAGCGCAGCGTGACCTTCACCTTGTCGCCAGCCTCGAAGAAGCGGTGCATCGCCTTGGTTTTCACCTGGTAGTCGTGCACATCGATGTTCGGACGCATCTTGATCTCTTTGATCTCGACGATCTTCTGCTTCTTCTTCGCCTCGGCCTTCTTCTTCTGTTCCTGGTATTTCAGCTTGCCGTAGTCGACGATCTTGCACACGGGCGGATCGGCATTGGGAGACACCTCGACAAGGTCGAGTCCCGCTTCCTCAGCGGCTTCCAGAGCAGCTTCAACAGGCATGATGCCCTGTTTTTCGCCGTGTTCGTCGATCAAGAGAACCCGCGGAACGCGGATATCCCTGTTGGTGCGCGGCCCTTCCTTTTTGGGCGGTTGCGCGGCGTGCGGTCTACGGGCTATGGCCTCTTCTCCCTTGTGGCCCACGTACTGAAACTTAGTAATCTCCCGGCGGCAGGACCGGATCAAGCCCAAAGTGGGCATAACAGGCGCCTGTCCGGACGGGAGCGGCGCACTATGGTCAAATGATCACATTTGGCAAGCACGGCGCACTGTCGGAAACCCCGGCTGGCCGGAATAGTTCCCCGGAACGGCGGCGCGCGAGACGCGCATATGGGGAGCATCAGCCCAGATTCAACCGGTCAGGCGGCTTCCGGCTCGCGATCGAACCCGCCGGCAAAACGCATCGCGGCAACCGCCTCCTCCGGCGTCACCTGGGCCAGCGTGGGCGCATGCATGAGGATGACGGGGCTCGGACCGCGCGGCGCGATCAACGCCGGATCGCCCACATCGCCATAAAGCGCCAGAGCGGGCGGCCCGGACGCCACGAGCAGATGCAGAAGCGGCGTGTCCTCGCTGAACACGAAGCGCGCGTGACGGGCAAGCCCGGCAAGCTGGGCCAGCTTGGCCTTGCCGGTCAGATCGCGCGCGCCCGGCGTGACGTGGGCCACGTAGCGGCCGACTTCGCGGGTATCCGGTCCGCCGATCAGAGCCGGCGTCACCCCGGACTGCAGCAGTTCGTGTGCCAAGGCTGCCCAGCGTTCCTGCGGCCAGCGCAGCGCCGGCTTCACCGTATCGCCCGACGGCGCCAGCAGGGCGAAACGCCCGTTGAGGCCGAAATATTCCGGGTCGAGCATGCGGGACTGCTTGGCGAGATAGTCGACCCAGCTGGTATCCGGCGGCGGCGCGGCTCCGAGCGGGAAGTGTTCCGGTGCCAGGCCCAGCGCCGCATTGAGACGGCCGGCGACGGCGTCAACCGGGTGCTCGCCTGTGCGCGGGTCTGCCGCGATCTCGGTCCAGCGGCATTTGGAAAAGCGGAAGAGGCGTTTCAGCTTGCGGCTGTCGGCATCGCCCACAAGATCGTAGACGCGGACCGGCTTGTTCAGCTTGATCCGCTTGTCGCGCAAGCCGGCCATCGGCCGTGCATCCGGCAGCGCGTCCGTCTCGATCAGGTTGAAATAGGGGCAGTGCTTGAGAAAGCTCTCGAAGTCCGGCTTTGTCAGCAGGATGATGCGGTCGCGCTTGTGCACGTCGCGCAGCAGCCGGGCTGCCGCCAGCATCCGGACGGTCGAGGCCAGATCGCCCCAGTGCAGGATATAGGTGATGTCGCGCTGCGGTTCGCTCATGACGGTGAGTTTAGGACCTCGTGATAGACGCGCAAAGTCGAAGCTTGCAGGCTGACGGTAGAAAATTCCGCAATGACATGCGCCCGGGCCCGTTGTCCCACCGCTTCACGGTCTTCCGGGGCCAGCGCAAGCGCGCCGGCGACAGCTGCCGCGAGCGCCGCGGGATCGCCCGGCGACACACGCCAGCCGGTTTCACCATGCAGCACCACTTCGCGGGCGCCGCCATGATCGGCCGCGATCACCGGCTTCAGCATCGCCCCCGCCTCGGCCGCGGTCCGGCCAAACGCCTCGGGTTCATTGGACGGGGTCAGCACCAGATCGCAGAGCGCCATCGCGGCCGGCATGTCGCTGCAATGCCCGACGATGGAAACCCGCTCGGCAACATGCTCCGATGCGGCCAGAGCCTGCAGCTCCTCGACATAGGTCTGGCGCCCCTGGGCGTCGCCTGCCAGCACCAGGCGCGGCGTTTCCACTTCCGGATCGTCCTGCAGGCGCCCCAACGCCCGTATCGCCTCGCGCTGTCCCTTCCAGCCCGTCAGGCGGGCCGGCAGGAGCAGGAGCGGGCTCTGATCCTGCGGGTCCAGCGCCCAGGCCAGCCGCAGGGCGGCGAGCCGGTCTTCCCCGACCGCTTCCGGATCGAAGCGCACCAGGTCGACACCGCGCGGGATCACACGCACACGCGACGTCGCGAACGGGTGTTCGTTGGCAATGTGGTCGCGGATGAATTCCGAATTCGCGATCACGCGCTCGCCCCGCGCCATGACGGAGTTGTACCGCCGTTTCAACGCCGAACGGGCATTGTAGGTGCCGTGATAGGTGGTGACGAAATGGGCGTCGGTGCGGTCGCAGGCCCATTTCGCGCTCCAGGCCGGTGCGCGCGAGCGGGCGTGGACGATATCGACGGTCTCGCTGCGGATCGTCGCCACGAGCCTGTGCATGTTGCGCCAGAGGTCTAGCGGATTCTTCGAGGCCGCCGGCATGCGAATGAGTTCTCCGCCCAACGCCGCCAGCTCGTCCTCCAGCCGCCCGCCGGCCGAAGCGACCAGCGCGCGGCCGCCCTCGGCGATCACCGCTTCGGCGATCTCGAGCGTCGTCCGCTCGGCGCCGCCGGCATCGAGTTCGGGAATAACCTGGAGAACGATCATGGGAGCGGGAAACCGGGCCGGACCTGAATTCCCCCTCTTCTTTCACACCTTGGCCCCGAAAACAAACACCGGGGGCCTCGCCGGCGACGATTGCGGCGCCCCGGCAGCTGTTGCAGCTCTACCGGAAGTTTGTTAGGCCATTCGGGCAAGGCAGGCTTCCGACGGCCAACGGCTGCGGTGTGGCTAGCCTGAGCGGTGGGTGCAGCGTGATCCTTCCGGTCCGGTCTGTGACCGGGAGCCACGCACACAAGAATGACAAACGCGCCTGCGGGTGCGGCCGGGGAGACCAGATCCCCCAGCCCCCGTAACCGCCGAAACCGATCAAGACGATAATTCGCCCGCCGTGTGTCTGCACGCGGCCGGTATGCGTGCGGGCGAAAACGCTCAAACAGGGACGCTGGAAAGCTGCGGGCGAGCTGTGCCTGCAGTCCGGCGCAGATGTGAATGACTGACGGCACGCTGGTTCAGGATTTCGGGACGGATCCCATCGCCACCCGGGAAACGGACCACTACCAGAAGGAATATATCGAGGGCTTTGTCGACAAGTGGGACGAGCTCATCGACTGGGACGCCCGCGCGGAAAGCGAGGGGCGCTTCTTCATCGACATTCTGAAGGCCCGCGACAAGAAAAAGGTCCTCGATGCCGCGGCCGGGACGGGTTTTCACTCGATCCAGCTGCTCAAGGCCGGCTTCGATGTGACCACCGTCGACGGCAGCGCGGAAATGCTGGGCAAGGCCTTTGAAAACGGCCGCCGGCGCAATCTGGTTCTCAACACAGTGCACGCCGACTGGCGCTGGCTGAACAAGGATGTCCACGGCAAGTTCGACGCCATCATCTGCCTGGGCAACTCCTTCACCCACCTGTTCGACGAGCACGATCGCCGCCGCGCCCTGGCGGAGTTCTACGCGGCCCTGAAATGGGACGGCATCCTGATCATCGACCAGCGCAATTACGACTCGATCCTGGACGGCGATTTCTCGACCAAGCACAAATATTATTATTGCGGCGACCAGGTCGTGGCCGAGCCGGAACACGTCGATGACGGGCTGGCACGCTTCCGCTACGCCTTCCCGGACGGTGCAGTCTACCACCTCAACATGTTCCCGCTGCGCAAGGCTTATACGCGCAAGCTTCTGACCGATGTCGGGTTCAAGAAGGTGAAGACCTACGGCGATTTCCAGGAGACCTATCAGGAAAACGATCCGGACTTTTTCGTCCACGTTGCGGAGAAACTGGCAGATGAGCAGTAAGTCACAGGCCGTCCTGGAGGCGGAAACCTATTATGACAGCGCGCCGGCCGATGCCTTCTACCGCGCTGTGTGGGGCGGCGAGGACATCCATGTCGGGATGTATGCGACACCGGACGAGGATATCGCCCGGGCCAGCCGCCGCACCGTAACCACGATGGCCGACCGCCTGAAAACGATCGGGCCGGACAGCAGGGTGATCGATCTGGGCGCCGGCTTCGGCGGCTCGGCGCGCTATCTCGCCGACCGGTTCGGCTGTCACGTCACCTGCCTCAACCTGTCGGAGACCCAGAACGCCTTCAACCGGGAGCTGACGGCCAAGGCCGGCATGAACGACAAGATCGATGTGGTCTACGGCTCTTTCGAGGCGCTCGACGATCCGGACGACAGCTATGACATCGTCTGGTCGCAGGATTCCTTCCTGCATTCGGGCGAGCGGCTGAAGGTGATGGACGAGATTGCCCGCATCACCCGTCCGGGCGGCGAGCTGATCTTCACCGACCCGATGCAGGCGGACGATTGTCCCGACGGCGTGCTGGACCACATCCTGCGCCGTATCCACCTGCAGACCTTCGGCTCGGTCGCCTTCTACCGGCACGCGCTGGAGAAACGCGGCTTCGAAGCGCTCGATCTCGACGAGACGCCGATGAATCTGCGCACGCACTACAACCGGGTGCGCGAGGTTCTGCTGGACCGCCGCGAGGAGCTCACCCGCCTGTCCGGCGCCGACTATGTCGATGGCATGATCGACGGGCTTAAACACTGGGTCGACGGCGCCGACAAGGGGTATCTCAACTGGGGCATCCTGCACTTCGCCAAGGCCTGACAGCCTTGTAACGCGCAAGCCGATAGACGCCGCCGCGCGCACGCCCTAGCGTGGCGGCGTCTGTCGTCGCAGGATATTCCCATGTTGTCGCGTCTGGTCCTGAGCCCCCTCCTTCTCGCCCTGTGCACCATGCCGGCATCGGCCCAGAACGACGTGCGCCACGCAGAACGCATGCGCTACCAGTCCTGTATCGCGATGAGCGGCGACGATCCGGCCGAAGCACTGGAGGAGGCCCAGATCTGGCGCATCGAGGGCGGCGGCTGGCCGGCGGAGGTGTGCGAGGCGCACGCCTATATCGCCCTCGGCGATTTCGACATCGCGGCCGGCATTCTTGAAGAACTGGCATCGCAACGGCGCGCCGGAATGGTCGATGCCGAACGGGTCGACTTCCTGACCCTGGCCGGCGAGACCCGCGCCCGCAATGGCAATGCAGACGCAGCCTTCGACAATTACGCGGCCGCTCTGGCCCTGGACCCGTTTTCCATCCTCACCCTGTCCGGCCGGGGACGCTTGTACCTGGCCGAGGAAAACTGGGGCGGTCTGGCGCGCGACGCCCAGAGCCTGGTCGATCTGGTGCCGGAGAGCGCCGAAGGCTGGTATCTGCGCGCCGCCTTCCACCTGAACACCGGCAATCTGGATGACGCAGCCTCCGACATCGAGGCGGCCCGCGAACGGGCTCCCGAACGTATCGAGATCCTGGTGCTGCGCGGACAGATCAATGAGGCACGCCGGCTGGCTGCCAGCGGCGGCTGATTTCTAGCCGACAGCACGAACCGGAGCGTCCTCGCGGCGGCAAGCAGCCTCGACCACACGATTGCGGCCGCCCGCCTTGGCGGCATAGAGCGCCTCGTCTGCTGCATGCAGCAGGCCTTCGGCGGTTTCCATCATCTTGTCGCTTTCAAGCACTGCCACACCGAGACTGGCCGTGACCGGGATCCGGTCGCCATTGTCCACGCGCACATCCACGGCCGCGATGGCTTCGCGGATGCGTTCCGCGGCAGCCACCGCAGTTGCCGCCGTAGCGCCGGGCAGAACCACGGCAAACTCCTCGCCGCCCAGCCGCCCCAGCATATCGCAATCGCGCAGGCAGGACTGCATCTGGCGCACGGTCTGGACCAGCACCTTGTCGCCGACGGCGTGTCCATAGGTGTCGTTCGTGCGCTTGAAATGGTCGAGATCGACCATCACGGCGGCCAGCGGCGCATCCTGACGGCGGGCGCGATCCACCAGCGTGTCCAGATACTGCATGAAGGCACGGCGATTGGCGGCGCCGGTCAGCGCATCGGTCTCGGCCATGTGGCGGAATTGTTTCTGCATCCGCACCAGGCGCGTCGCCGCCCGCAGGCGGGCCCGCAGCTCGGTCATGTTGACGGGTTTGCGGATGAAATCGTCCGCCCCGGCATCCAGCGACTCCTCAAGGCGTTTTTCCTGGCCGGATGCCGTCACGACGATGGTATAGACCGTCTCGGTTTCCGGATTGGACTTGAGCAGCCAGCACGCTTCCAGCCCGCTGGTCGTGCCGACCTCGATCCCCGTCAGGAAGATATCGATCGGCATCAGATTCAGCAGCGTCAGCGCATCCTCGGCATTGCTCGCCGTGTGCACTTCATAGCCGGCATCGCGCACGGCTTCGCTCAGTATGCGCAATTGCACCTGGCTGTTCTCGCACACCAGGACGGATGTCCGGTCCGAGAAAACCTGTCCTGCCAGATGCGAGTCCCCACTCGGCCTGTCGACCTGCATTGTGTCAGACGCTCCCCGTGCGTCAGCCCCTCCAAGGGGCGGAGCCTTAGACCCCAAAAACTAACAAGCCCTCAACCCGAGGTAAGTTTCTTATTCACGCGCGCCCATTCTTCGCGGACATGCGGATCGGTCTCGCTTTCCGCATGACGCACAGCCTCCCGCAGAGCCCCTTCCGGATCGAGCCGGGCCAGCGCCCAGACAGCCATGCCCCGCACCTCGGGGGCCGCGTCCCCAAGGCGCTTCAGCACCACAGGCACAAGCGCAGCGTCACCGGAATTGCCAATCGCTATAAGCACGTTACGCAAAAACCGGTTGCGTCCGATCCGTTTCACCGGCGAGGCGGTGAAGACCTGCCGGAATTCCGCATCATCCAGCGCCGCCAGCTCGGCCAGCAGCGGCCCTTTCAGCTCGGGCCGCGGATGGAAGGCGGTCTCCTCGGCGACGGCCGCGAACTTGTTCCACGGGCAGACCGCCAGACAGTCGTCGCAACCATAGATGCGATTGCCCATCGGCTCCCGGAATTCCTCCGGGATCGGCCCCTTGTGCTCGATCGTCAGATAGGAAATGCAGCGCCGCGCATCGAGCCGGTAGGGCGCCGGAAAGGCGTTGGTCGGGCAGATATCGAGACACGCCCGGCACGAGCCGCAATGATCCGTCTCGGCGGTATCGGGCTCCAGCTCGGCCGTGGTCAGCATGACGCCCAGAAACAGCCAGGAACCGTGCTCGCGGCTGACCAGATTGGTGTGCTTGCCCTGCCAGCCCATGCCCGCCTTGCCGGCCAGCGGCTTTTCCATCAGCGGAGCGGTATCGACGAAGACTTTCACATCCTCGCCGGTGTCCTGCGCAAAGGCCCGCGCCAGATGCTTCAGGCGCTTTTTCATCACATCGTGATAGTCGGCATTGCGGGCATAGACCGAGATCACGCCCTCCGACCGGCGCTCCAGCAGCCCCAGCGGATCGACATCAGGCCCGTAATTCATCGCCACTACGACCGCCGATCTCGCCGCATCCCACATGGCGGTGGGATGCTTGCGCCGCTCCAGCGTGTCTTCCATCCACACCATCGAGCCGTGCAGCCCTTCGCCGACAAACTGCGCCAGCCGCTCCCCCGCCTCCCAGGCCTCATCGGCCCGGCAGACGCGGACCTCGGTGAAGCCGCGTTCGGTGGCGAGGGACTTGACGATAGAGGCTTGCATGCTTGCCTGCCCTAGAAATCCAGATCCGCATAGTGCGCCGAAGGCGGCGTGCCCGGGAGTTTGTCGGTCAGGAGACCGCGGAAGGCCGGGCGGCATTTGACGCGCTGATACCAGTGTTTCACCGGCTCGAACGCGTCCCACGGGACATCGCCGAGATAGTCGGCGCAGGACAGGTGGGCCGCAGCGGCGATATCGGCCAGCGTATAGCGCGGGCCGGCCAGACCGTCGCGGCTTTCCAGAAGCCAGGCCATGTAGTCGAGATGCCAGCGCAGATGATCACGGCCGGCCCGCAGTGCGGCCGGGTCCGGAGAGCCCAGGCCCTGGGCCCGCTTTTCCAGCTTTTCGTGCAGCAGGTAGGCGTTGACCTCGCCGTCATACTTGCGGTCGAACCAGTCGACGAGCCGCCGCGCCTCGGCGCGCTCGGCCGGACCGCCGGGCAGAAGACAGGGCGCCGGGGTGGTTTCTTCCAGGTATTCCAGGATGGCGCGGCTCTCCACAATCACCCGCCGCCCGCCGCCGGACTCGTCGATCAGCACCGGTGTGGTGCCCGCCGGATTGAGCGAAACGAGATCGTCCGGACGCTCCCAGGGAACCTCCAGCTGCAGGTCGTGCCGCAGGGATTTCTCCTCGAGCGCCAGCCGGACCTGGCGGGAAAAAGGATCGAGGGGCCAGAAGTGCAGAATGCGCATGGTGCAAGGCTAGCCTGTTTCGGGTCGCGGTCTAAGGATCATATGCTTCGACCGGATCGTCGCCCTTGAAGAATTCCGCACCATGCGGCTCGGCCGCGCCGTGAGGGTCGGCATGGATGATGATATCGGCAGCCGGATAGGCGGCCAGGATGCGTCGCTCGCAGTCCACCAGGATGGAATGGGCGTCCCGCAGGCTCATGTCCGGCTTCAGCGCCATGTGGAACTGGATGTGCAGAAGGGGCCCGGCCGCCCGCGTGCG
Organism: Maricaulis sp.; assembly: GCF_039978735.1. Lineage (GTDB taxonomy): Bacteria > Pseudomonadota > Alphaproteobacteria > Caulobacterales > Maricaulaceae > Maricaulis. Next base: position 106,230 of record NZ_JBDWAS010000007.1, on the reverse strand, counting down.
CAATTGATGGATATTGATGATGCGCGGATCTTCGGCCGCGATGTGCATGATGCGGTCGCGTTCGTCCTCGGGCAGCTCACGGTCCATCAGCTGATTGCCCGCCCCGCGCGCGACATTCCACGCTGTCCATCCCAGCCAGGCGGCCACGCCGAGCGCCGCCACCGCATCGAGCCAGAGCCAGTCCAGAAGCACCGCACCGGCAATGCCGGCGATCACGGCGAGATTCGAACCGAGGTCGGAGAAATAGTGCGCCCGGTCGCCTTCCACCGCGATGGAGCCGGTCTTTTCCAGGGCCCGGGTCTGGACGGCAAGCAGGACCAGGGTCAGCGCGATCGACAGCCCCATCACGCCCAGCGCCCAGCCGCTCGCCTCGATCGGCTGGGGATTGACGAGGTGGCCGACGCCCTCGCGCACCAGCAGCGCGGCGGAGACCGCCACCAGGATTGCCTGCAAGATGCCGGCAAAGGCTTCCGCCTTGCCATGACCGAAGCGGTGTTCCGCATCCGCCGGTTCAGCCGCATAGCGCACGGAGAAGTAGACGGTCAGGGAGGCGGTCAGGTCGAGCAGGCTGTCGGCGGCAGAGGCCAGCAGCGCGACCGAACCGGACAGGTACCAGACGATGCCCTTGGTGATCGTCAGGACCAGCGCCACGGCCACGGATGCCGCCGTTGCCCGGCCGGTATGGCTCAGCGCTTCCCGGGGCTCCAGACGCCCGGGCCCGCCCGGCGAACCAATGTGATCATGGGGCATTGCTATTGTCCTTCCCGCTGCCGGTGTAGGGCCGGCCGCCAAGCGGCGTCAATTCCGCCGAGACCGTCAGGCAGGTTTCGATCCAGTCCAGCGCCCGGGCCGCATCGACATCGCGCGCCACCTCAATGCGACGCGCTGCCGGATCCGGTCGCAACAGCCCGGTGAACGCCCCGTCTTCGCCCAAAGCGTAGCGGCCCGGTTCGACGGCGAACAGGCCGGCCTCGGGCGCCAGCGCTGCAGCCACCGCCAGGGCGTCGTGCGGATAGCAGCCATCAATCCCTTCCATGGCCTGGTAGGCATCCATGTAATGGGCATGCGCGCGGCGCAGGAAAGTCAGTACCGGTCGGTCATGCCGGTCTGCCAGCCGGGCCAGCCAGGCCCGTTCCATCACCACGCGGCGGCAGGTATCGAGCGGCATTATTAGAAGGTTCGGCGCCTGTTCGAGCACGATGCGGGCGGCCTCGAGGTCGGAACTGGCATTGAATTCCGCCCGGTCCCGCCGCACGTCGGGAACGCTCAGGCTTGTTCCCATGCACACGATGCGGCCGATCCCGGCAAAGGCTTCGGCGTCGCGCAGGAGCGCGCGCGCCAGATTGGTCATCGGACCGGTACACACCAGGCGCCCGGCTGCACCGGCCTCGCGCGCGAAGGCGGCCAGCGCATCGGCTGTCTCGTCGGGATGGGCCTCGCGAACGACCCCGGTTTCGAAGGCCAGCGCATGATCTGCCGTGACACCGCCCAGACCGTCCTCACCATGGATTGCATGCGCATCCTGCCAGGGATGCCCCGTCAGCGGGCGGTCGGCGCCGACATGGACCGCAGCGGACTTGCCGGGATAGAAGGCCTGGACCAGCGCGGCATTGCGCGCGGCACGGCGCGGCGAGACATTGCCGAACACGGTCGATACGCCGGCCAGCCGGCCTTCGGAGACCGCGAGGGCGCAGACCAGGGCCAGCGCATCGTCCACGCCGCCATCGGTATCGATCCAGATCCGCATCCCGTCTCCCGTTGCCGGCGCAGTCACCCACTGGCCAAGCACTGTGAACTGGCGGAATATGCTGCCGGCCCGTCCAGGGGAAGACCCGTATGCCACTCATTCAGCTGATTGTTCTCGCGCTCGTCCAGGGCCTCACCGAATTCCTGCCGATCTCGTCCTCGGCCCATCTCATCCTGGCGCCTGATGCGCTGGGCGTGGAGGATCAGGGCCCGCTGATCGATGTGATGGCGCATGCGGGATCGCTGATTGCGGTTCTGGTCTATTTCTGGCGCGACATATTCGACGTGGCACGCGGCAAGCTGGCCCTGCTGACCGGGCGGATCACGCCGGGCGGGCGGATTGCCCTTCTGGTTGCCGCCTCCATGCCACCGGTCTTCATCTTTGCCGGCGCGCTTTATGCCTTCGACCTGGTGGATGCGCTGCGCTCGCCGGCCGTGATCGCCGGCGCCACCCTGGTCTTCGCCCTGCCGCTCTGGCTTGCCGACCGCTATGGCAAGCAGACCGGCACGCTGGAAACGCTCGGCTTCAAGGATGCCGCGCTGATCGGTGTCGCCCAGCTGTTTGCCCTGATTCCCGGCGCCTCCCGCTCCGGCGTCACCATGACCGCCGGCCGGGCGCTCGGCCTGAAACGTTCCGAGAGCGCGCGGTTTTCCATGCTGATGGCCATCCCGGTGATCGCCGCCTTCGCCCTGGTATCCGTGATCGACCTTGCGGGGGCGGACGATGCCGGCGCCTCGCTGGAAGCGGGCCTGATCGTGGCCGTGCTGTCCTTCTTCGCGGCCTGGGCCTCGATTGCCGTGATGATGAAACTGGTCGACCGGATCGGTTTCCTGCCCTTCGTGCTCTACCGGCTGGCCCTCGGCCTTTTTCTGATCGGCTTGATTATCCTCTAGCTTCCCGGGCACTGTGCCACTGACACGCTTCAGCGGGGGGACGGCATGCGGGCCATCGGGGTTTTTCTGGTCGTAAGTTTCGGTGTCAGCTGGGCGATCGGGGCCTGGTTGTACAGTGAAGGCGGCCTTGCGGGCGCCGGCGCCTTTGCCACGCTCTACATGACGGGCTTCATGTTCGGGCCGGCCATCGGTGCGATCGTGGCCACCATCCTGTTCGATCGCAAGCGCGCTCTGACCGCGCTGGGCTTCAAGCCCGGCCGCGCCGGCCCGGTGATCGTCTGGACGATCTGGGGCTGGCTCGTTCCCGTTGTGCTGGCAGCACTGGCCTCGATCGTGACCCTGGTTCTGACCCGGTCCGAACCGGCCGATGCCGCAGCGGCCCTGGCCGCCATGGTCGAAGCCTCTGGCCAGGACGTGCCGATGTCTCCCGAAATGCTGCTCACCCTGCAGCTGGCCATCGGTGTGCCTGTCGGTATCCTGATCAATACCGTGCTGCTGACCATCAGCGAGGAGCTGGGCTGGCGCGGCTGGCTGCAACCGCGTCTGTCCGCTCTGGGCTTCTGGGTGCAGTCGCTGGTGATCGGCGTGATCTGGGGTGTCTGGCACGCGCCGCTTATCCTGATGGGATACAATTATCCGGGCCTGGGCTGGACGGGCGTCGCCGTGATGACGCTCTTCACCGTCCTGCTGACGCCCTATCTCGCATTGGCCCGCGAGCGGGGCGGCGGTGTTTATGCCGCCGGCGCCTTTCACGGCTCCGTCAATGCAGTCGCCGGCGTCGGGATCATTTTCCTGCCCGACCAGAACTGGCCCTGGAACGGACTTCTGGGCCTGGGCGGCTTTGCGGTGCTCGCGGCCGGTCTTGTGCTGATCGCGCTCTACCGGCGGGCCCGCATCAGACCCGCCCCGGTCGAATAAGCGTGTAATTGCACTTGTCGCAGTTTAAGGTTACACTCCTCCTGAAGGAGACAACCGATGCGCGACCGTGTTTTTTCACGGGCTGCCGGGGCACGGATGGCCCTGGCGCTACTGACCGTTCTGGCCCTTGCCGCCTGCGGAACCCCGCGCCAGGTGCGGGACTTGTCGACAACCCAGCTTGCTACCCTGACGGCGATGGAAACGGCCGTGGGCGTACAAGGGCAGGCGCTGGTCCGGCACGCCGACCAGCTCAGACAGCAGCGCAAGGCCCGCTTCGAAGCGGAACTCGCCTGCGCCGATGCTCGGTTCTATGTCGCCGCGGGCGTGCTGTCGCCAGCCAGCGACGATCACTGCGACAATCCATCGGACGGGCCCGGCGGCGTCGCGCTCGACGACGAGACCGCCCGCTATGCCATTGAACAGCACAATCTCGGACGCACCGGCATCCTCGCCAATATCGCCGCGCTGGATACGCTTCACGCCCGCATCGTGGCCAAATCTGCCGAACTGGACGCCCTGATGGATGAGGTCGTGGCGGCACAGGCGCTGCTCAACACCCACATCCAGACACCCACGGCGCTCGAGCGGATCACCGGCCGGATTGTCGATGCCGACACGATCGCCGCGCTCACTGAGCGCCTCGCCAGCATCCGCGCAGAAGCCGGCAGTACGGCAGACGACATTCACGCCCTGCTCGACAGCATGGTCGCACCCAACCCCGCCCGCGAGGTGAACCCGGATGACTGAAGAGGAAATGCGCGCCCAGATCACGGCGCTCGAAGACAGCCTGGCAAGCTTGCCGCCGCTGGTCCAGGCCGGCGTCCGCACTCGCATGACGGACCTGCAGCAGAAGATCGACCTGATCGGCTATGCGCAGCTGGCCGACGATTTCCTGACGCTGGACCTTCCTGACCGGACGGCCTTCAAGGAGGCTGTCGAAAAGGCCGGCAAGGCCCAGGCGCAATACACCGAGCGCCTGGACTGGCTCGACAAGGCGCTCGACCTGCTCGACAAGATACTCTAGCGGGGCCGGCTAGCTCGTCTGGCGCTCGTGGAACTGGCCGTAGCGGCGATAGCGCACCAGGTAGGACGGCACGATGGCGTCCACGGTTTCCGGCTCGATACCCAGATCCGCCAGCGATTTCGCACCGTCGGCGACGACATTGTCGCGCTTGAGCTGGGTGAGCTGGTCGCGGGTGATGACCGGCTGCACGAAGGGCAGGATCGCCGCCATCTCGGACAGCATGGCGATCACCTGGCCGGCCGCCCAGGGCAGCGGCAGCAACAGGCGCGGCCGGTCGATCTCGTCGAGGATGAAGCGCATCAGCTGTTCGAACGTGTAAACGCCCGGCCCGCCAAGCTCGAAGGTTTCGCCACGGGCCGTGTCGCTCTGCAGCGACTTCACCACCGCGGCTGCGACATCGCCGGCAAAGACCGGCTGGAAACGGGTCTTGCCGCCGCCGAACAGCGGCAGGGCCGGCACAAAGCGCGCCATGGCACCGAAGCGGTTGAAGAAGCCGTCATCCGTTCCGAACACGATGGACGGCCGCAGCACGGTCGCGCCCGGCAGCGCCTTGCGCACGGCGGCTTCGCCTTCGGCCTTGGTGCGGGCATAGCGCGACGCGCTTTCGGCATCGGCGCCGATGGCGGAGATATGCACCATGCGCTCGATCCCCGCCGCAGCCGCGGCTTCGGCAACCGTCTTGGCGCCCTGGGCATGAAGGCGGGTGAAGGTCTGGCGGCCATTCTCGTTCAGCACGCCCACGAGGTTCACCACACCGCTCGCGCCTTCCAGCGCGCGCTCGACCGAAGCGGGAACGCGCAGATTGGCCTGGACCAGCTGCACCTGTCCCACAACACCCATCACGCGCAGGTCCTGGGCGATATGCGGCCGCCGCGATGCGACGCGGACCCGATAACCTTCACGGGCCAGCGCCCGGACCACATGGCGTCCGACAAAGCCGGATCCGCCGAACACGGTGATGATTTCGTCTCGCAGCATGGCTGTCCCCCGCAAAAATGGGTTTGGTGCGGATAGACCAAAAAACCGCCCGCCTGTCCATGCGGCATTGCGCTTGAACGTCACCCGGCCCTAGTCGCCATCGCTTTGTGCAGCCTCTTCGCGCTGGGGGAAGCTCAGGGAGGAGGACCGGATCAGCCAGCGCCCGTCCTCGCGCACCAGGACCGCGGTCTCCGAGAACCGGACGGTGCGCAGCGTTCCGTCAGCCTGCCGGATATACTCCGTCGCATTGAAGTCGACGATCGCTGTCGCGCCATGGCGCTGGTAGCGCACCAGATCGAAGTCGAACGCCTCGACATCGATACCCGTGGCCACATAGTCGCGCACACGCTGCATGTGCACGTCCCGCTCCACCGCCGCGTCACGCCCGGCAAACCAGACACTCCATTCAGGATGGAAATTGCCGGCCCAGGCTTCGAAATCCGTGGCCAGACCCACAGGCCCGCGCTCCAGCATGGCAAGGATGGCGGGCTGGTCGGGATCTTCGGCAGCCCCGTCCTGGGCCAATCCGGCCGGCACAAAACCAAAGAACAGAACCAGAAGCGCGAGGCCCCGGCTTCGCAGGCTGGATTGGACGTACGTCACAGGCATTCTCCCCCGGTTGCCGGTGCGCGCGCGAAGGCGCTGTTCTGCCTCTCCTAGCCCGCACGGCGGCCGCACTCACAACACGATTTCGCGAGCATCGGCACAGGCTGCAAAAAGCGCCGCCAAATTGCGCATGACCCGTTGACTTGGCGGCATGGCAGCTTTAGGTACCGCGCCTCGACACCTGCCCAGGTGGCGGAATTGGTAGACGCGCTGGCTTCAGGTGCCAGTTCCCGTTAGGGAGTGGAAGTTCGAGTCTTCTCCTGGGCACCATCCTCTCCGGATCTTCAGTTCAGGCGCGATGGCGGGCGGTGAGCCCGTTTCCAGCCGGATCGATACCCTTCAGGAACAGAATTTTTTGCGGCGTTGCGCTGCGATCGGCAAGCGCCGTTTCGCCCCCGCTATTCCTTATCGCAGCGAAACCCACGGCCCCAGCAAAACGCCCGGCCGATGTCCCGGCCGGGCGTTTCATTGACCTGTAAGTGCTTCGTACAGGTTGGGGGTCTTGCGCCGGTCGCTTACGAACCGGTGACAGCGCTCGCACCGGCCGAACGGCGGGTGATCTGGAAGCTGCCGCTATCGCCCGGCTGGAGATAGGCGCGGCAGAAGCCGGCCTCGGTCACCGTGAACGGGCAGTTGAAAGCCGTGTGCTCGACATCCATGGTCAGGCGCAGCTCGCCGCGCTCGGGCACGGAGTAGGAGCACAGACCGCCGGTCACATCGCCGATGGCGAAGCGGCCATTGTCATGCAGGCCCCGGCCGGCCTCACGGGTTTCGATGGCATCGCCATCACCCTGGGTCAGACGGCAGGATACTTCCCAACTGCGCTGACCGAGCATTTCAAGAACAAAGGCTTCACCCTGGACCGGGGCGCGTTGAGCCGTGACCTGTCCGGCCAGGGCGAGGGCGCCAGCGAGGGAAGCAGCGATCATCATGCTTGTCTTTTTCATGACTTCTCCTCCTGTGAGAATCTGAAACAGCGTTTGTATGACGCTTATGTTACAGAACTCACACTGCCTGTAAAGTCCGTACACGGATCATACGTGATTTCACGCAAACCCCTGCATGCGCTGATTTTTAAAGGTAATATGACATTCATTTCGTGATTTTACGATGAATTAAGCTTTGGGTTCTCGCCCGTCTGACACGTAAGTGTCACAAAACCGAGGCCGGCGGGCGCTCTCCCTGCTCCCCACCTTCCGTGCAGGCCTGTCTTGCCGCACAGGGCCCGGGCCGTTAGCGTCCCCGGACCTCGGGGGCCGGGCCGCGACATGCTCTTCAATTCGTTCGAATTCCTGTTTCTTTTCCTGCCCGGCGTGCTGGCGGCCTACTATCTGGCGCGGCGCTATCTGAGCCATCTGGCGGCGCTGTTCATCCTGAACCTCGCCTCGCTGGTCTTCTATGCCTGGTGGGATGTGCGGAACCTGCCGCTGCTGCTGTTCTCGGTGGCGATGAACCACATCGTGGCCCGGGCCATGGCCCGATGGGGCAACCAGCCCTTCCTCGCCATCGGCATCATCTTCAATCTGGCCCTGCTGGGCTTCTTCAAATACGCCGACTTCCTGATCGGCAATGTCAACGCGCTGACCCCGCTGGAACTGCCCCTGCTCAATGTCGGCCTGCCGCTGGCGATCTCCTTCTTCTCCTTCCAGCAGATCTCCTTCCTGGTCGACATCGCCCGCAAGAAGACGGCTCCCGGCCACATCTTCTCGCACACGCTCTTTGTCAGCTTCTTCCCGCACATCGTCGCCGGCCCGCTGGTGCAGCACCACCAGATCGCGGCGCAGTTTGCCGACGACAAGCGCAAGGACGACCTGTCCGCCAATCTGGGCATCGGCCTGACCATCTTCTCGATCGGCCTGGCGAAGAAAGTGCTGATCGCGGAGAATATCGAACCCTTCGCCTCGTCGCTGTTCGCCATGGCTGAACGCGGCGGCGAGCCGGGCCTGATTGCCGCCTGGATCGGTGCGGTGGCCTATGCGCTGCAGATCTTCTTCGACTTTTCGGGCTATTCCGACATGGCGCTGGGCCTCGCCCGCTGCCTGGGCTACCGCCTGCCTGTGAATTTCAACGGGCCCTACAAGTCAGCCTCGGTGGTGGAGTTCTGGCGGCGCTGGCACATCACGCTCAGCCATTTCCTGCGCGACCATCTCTACATCCCGCTCGGCGGCAACCGGAAGGGCGAGGTGCGCCGCTATGTGAACCTGTTCGCCACCATGCTGCTGGGCGGGCTCTGGCACGGCGCCGCCTGGACATTTGTCATATGGGGCGGACTGCACGGGCTGGGCCTGACGGTGAACCATTTCTGGGCCAAATGGGGCCCGAAGAACTGGTTTGCGGGCCGGCGCAAGGTGATCGCGATCGGTCTCACCTTCGCCTTCACGACGATCGCCTGGGTCTTCTTCCGGGCCGAAAGCTGGTCCGGCGCAGGCCGCATCCTGGCCGGCATGTTCGGCTTCTCCGGTCTGGGACTGGAAGGCGTCACCGTCGAGGCGATCGCCTGGATCGTGCTGGGCCTGGGCATTGTCTGGTCGCTGCCGGATACGCCGGAAGTCTTCTCCGACGTGATCGACGAGCAGACGATGAAGGATGCGGAAATCCGTCCCAAGCCCGGTCCGCGCTGGAAATTCTCGCGTGGCACCGCGATCGCCGCAGCGGCCTTGCTCTTCCTGTCGGTACTGAACGCCTGGAAGACGTCCGAATTCATCTATTACACATTCTGAGGGGACAGGGATGACGCGCTACGCCTCGACATTGCTGATCGCCCTTTTCGCCGGCCTGGCCCTGTTCGGCGGGTTCAACGCGCTTGTCGATCCGTTCGGCATCACCGGCGCACCGGACATTCCCGGCCTGACGGCGCGCGATACGCGCCTGCTGGAAGACGGTGGACGGGTGCATGTCGCCGACCGGCTGGCACGGGGCGGCGACCGGGCCATCCTGCTGGGTTCGTCGCGCACGGTGGATGGTTTCCCGCACCAGCCGGAACACTGGCCCGGCGGCATCTACAACGCCGGAATGCGCGGCACGAACATCTTCGAACTGTCCCAGGCCGCGGCCCTGGCGGCGCGGAATGAGGAGCTGCGCTGCGTGGTCATCGGGCTCGATCTCGACGAGTTCGGCGTCCACTCCAAGGCCAAGGCGACCTACTGGCTGTCGGCGCTGACCGACGGTCGCCGCTGGCTGTCGCTCGCCCGCGTCTCGCTGTCGCCCAACACGTTCGGCGCCTCGCTGCAGCTGATCGCCGACAATCTGACCGGCGGCGAACCTCGCATGCCCTGGGCCGACACCTATCCGGCCGGCGCCCAGCGCGAGCGCTATGAGAGCGGCTCGCGCGGCATCTATTCCTGGTATCAGGGCTACACCTTCGATCCGGAACGCCTGATGATGTTCCAGGACGTGCTCGATGCATTGACCGCCTCCGGCATCCAGGTGACGGGCTTCATTCACCCCCTGCATGCCTGGCGCGAGGAAGCGATGGTCCGCGCAGGCGAGCTGGACGAATATCTCGCCTTCCGGCAATTGCTGGCAGAGACCTTCGAAGCCTATGCCGACCGCGAGCCGGTCGAGGCCTGCGTGCCCGGTGGCGGCGCCGTGCTGTGGGACTTTTCGGGCTTCCAGCCCTTCGCCCGGCAGCCAGCGCCGGGACCGGAACAGACCGGCGCACACCCCGCCTTCTACGAGCCCTCGCACTATCTGCCGCATGTCGGTCAGGCGATGCTGGAGCGCATGCGGCTGGAACGGATCGAAGCGCCCTCGGGTACCGTTCCCTTCGGCGTAAGGCTGACGCCGCAGACCGCCGCCTCGACCGCCGATGCGCTGCGTGAACGGCGGCAGGCCTGGCTGGAGCGTCCGGACGGACAGGCGGCGACGGCCATGTTCGACGATCTGGAACGGACCCGGCCGGAGCCCGAGGTGTCGCCTCCGCAATTCCTCAACCGCGACGACCGGCGCAGCCTGGACGACAAGCTCGAGCGCATTGCGCCGGCGGCGTCGCGGCGCTAGGACCGGTCTTCACGAGCAAGGAAATCCGATCATGACCGTGCACTACCACAAGGGCGACCTGCCCGCCGGCCTCGACCTCGGCCCGGCCGTTGCCGTCGACACCGAAACGATGGGTCTGTCGCTGACGCGGGACATGCTGTGCGTGGTGCAATTGTCGGCCGGCGATGGCGACGCGCATGTCGTGCAGATGGACCGCAAGACCTATGACTGTCCGAACCTGAAGGCGCTGCTGTCGGATCCGGGCACCGAGAAGATCCTGCACTTCGCCCGTTTCGATGTGGCGATGGTCGAACGCTACCTTGGTGTGACATTGGCGCCCGTTTTCTGCACCAAAATTGCCTCAAAACTGTGCCGTACCTATACCGACCGGCACGGTTTGAAGGACGTGACGCGCGAGCTTGTCGGCGTCGACATGAACAAGCAGCAGCAGAGCTCGGACTGGGGCGCGGACGAGCTGAGCCCGGCGCAGCTGGAATATGCCGCCTCCGACGTACTGCATCTGCATGCCCTGCGCGACCGGCTGACCCTGATGCTGGAGCGCGAGGACCGCATGGCGCTCGCCAAGGCCTGTTTCGACTTCCTGCCGACGCGCGCAAAGCTCGATCTGGCCGGCTGGCCGGAAACCGACATTTTCGCGCACACCTGAACCGGATTGCCTTGAAAAGGCCTGCGAAGACTGGTCTTTCTACTGCCGCGCCCGGCACTGCGCCGGACGCCGCCAACCATTGACGGCTCATGAGCGTGACTGCCAACCCCGGCCTCGAGGCCTTTCAGCCCCCCCATCACGGCAGCTGGGAACCGCGCCGTGCGCTGGCGCTCGGCGTCGCCCGGCGGCGTACGGCATTCGTGCGGCGGCTGCGCCTGGGCTTCATGATTGCTGCCGCAGCGATCGCAGTCCTGCTGGTCGTGCAGCTGATCATGGGCAGCCAGGGCAGCGTCGCCGGCAAGACCGAGATGGTCAGCTCGGACAGCCGCATGGTCAATCCGCGCTTTGTGGGGCGTGACGACGCGCTCATCCCCTATGTCCTGACCGCCGACGCCGCGATCCGCCAGCGGGGCGGGGCGCCGGACATCACCGATCTGGAACGTCCGCGCCTGGACTATGATTTCCTGGAGACCGATGCCTCCAGCGTGCTGGCGCAGACCGGCCGCTATGATGCCAATAACCGGGTGCTGGACCTCTATTCCGACGTCAATCTGGACACCGATGACGGCTACAGCTTCGCCTCTGAGCATGCGCGGATTTTCCTGCGCGAGGCGCGGGTCGTCGGCGAGCGGCCGGTCGAAGGTTCGGGGCCTATGGGCACGATCCGGGCCGACAGCTATGAAATCCGCGAAGGCGGGGATCTTTTGATTTTTGACGGAAACGTCCGCATGACTCTCGTTCAGGAGCGCACCGATCTGTCGCGCGCCGCGCAAGAAGAAGGAAGCGAATGATGCGACTGACAGCACTCCGGGCCTGCGCCGCCGTACTGGTCGCTCTCGTCCTGGCCCCGACAGCCCTGACATCGGCCAGCCTGGCCCAGATCGGCGATTCCCGTCTGCCGCTGGACATCGAGGCGGACCATTCCGAGCTGTTCAACCCGGAAAACCGGGCCGTGTGGACCGGCAATGTCAATGTCGTGCAGGGGACCAGCAGCCTGCGCGCCGACCGGATCGAGGTCTTCTTCGACGGCCAGAGCACCGGCTCGGGCCCGACCGGAAACCTGGGCAATATCGAGCGCATCGTGGCGACCGGGAATGTCTTCTACACCACGCCGGAACAGCGCGCGCGCGGCGATCGCGGCGTCTATCTTCTGGCCGAGGAAACCATCACCCTGACCGGCGATGTCGTCATCACCCAGGGCGAGGACGTGTTCACCGCGACGCGGTTCGTGACCGATCTGGTGACCGGAAACTCCTCCTTCGGCGAAGCCGGCGATGGCGCCCGCGTGCGCATGGTCATCCATCCGCGTGGCAATGAAGAGGCTGCCGACCCGGATGAGGGCGAAGGCAATGGCGGCGGCACCGAAGAGACGGATGGATAGAACCGGCATGGCCTTCAGCGAATTCCATCCGGCCCCTGCGCCCGAAACCGCGACCGGCGACGGACTCGTTGTCGAGAAGATCGGCAAGGCCTATGGCAAGCGCCCGGTCGTGAAAGGCGTGTCGGTTTCGCTCGAGCGCGGCGAGGTCGCCGGACTGCTCGGCCCGAACGGCGCCGGCAAGACCACGTGCTTTTATATGATTACCGGGCTGGTGGAGGCGGATTACGGCCGAATCCTCCTGGACGGTGAGGACATCACCCGCCTGCCCATGTATCAGCGGGCCCGTCTGGGCATCGGATACCTGCCCCAGGAAAAATCGATCTTTCACGGCATGACAGTCGAGCAGAACGTGCTGGCTGTCGCGGAAGTCGTTGAAAAAGATCGGGATGCACGCCACGAACTGGTGAACCAGTTGCTGGAAGAGCTGCGCATCGCCCACCTGCGCGACGCCCCGGCGCCCTCGCTGTCGGGCGGGGAGAGACGGCGGGTGGAAATCGCCCGCGCCCTGGCGACTCGCCCCTCCTTCATGCTGCTCGACGAGCCCTTCGCGGGCATCGATCCGCTTGCAATCACCGATATCCGCGACCTGATCCGCTTTCTGCGCGAGCGCGGAATCGGCATTCTCATTACCGACCACAACGTCCGTGAAACCCTTGAAATCACTGACAGAGCAACGATCATCCACGAGGGTGAGGTGCTGTTCGAGGGTTCGCCGGCGGAGATCCGGGCCGACCCGGACGTGCGCCGCGTTTATCTCGGAGAAAGTTTTGCCTGATTAACCTCTGCAGGAAACGTACCAAACAGAGGTTCACATGGCTGGATTGATGCAGAAGCTGGACATGCGCCAGGGCCAGTCCCTGGTGATGACGCCCCAGCTCCAACAAGCCATCAAGCTGTTGCAGCTCTCCAATATCGAGCTGGCCGAGTTCGTCGAAGGCGAACTGGAACGCAATCCGCTGCTCGAACGCGACGAAAGCGAAAGCTCGACCGAATCGCTGCGCCAGGAAGGCGAAGGCGAGCCGCGCGAGCTGGAACTGTCCGCCCCGTCTGCCGATGCCAATGATTCCATCGATGCCGATTCGGACGTCATCCATGGCGACGATTCGAAATCCGACCTGTCCGGTGTCGACAGTACTTCCAGCACCGGCGATGCGCTGGGTGCCGGGAACTGGTCGCCCACGGGCAGCGGCGGCGGAGCCTCCGGCGAAGACTATGACGCGATCGCCAATTCCTCGCGCGAACTGTCCCTGTCCGAACACCTGCACGCCCAGCTGGCGACCGCAACGGCGGATCCGGTTGAAAAGCTGATCGGCGCCCATCTGATCGATCTGGCCGATGATGACGGCTATATGCGCGCCGATCTCGACGAGATCGCCGAACAGCTCGGCGTCGAGCGCGCCCGCATCGAATCGGTCCTCGAACTGACCCAGGGCTTCGACCCGGTGGGTGTGATGGCGCGCGACCTGACCGAATGCCTGGCCCTGCAGCTGAAGGACAAGAACCGGCTCGATCCGGCCATGGCGACGCTGCTGGACAATCTCGAGCGCCTGGCCAAGCACGATTATGCCGCCCTGAAATCCCTGTGCGGCGTCGACAATGAGGACCTGGACGAGATGATCGCGGAGATCCGCGATCTCACCCCAAAGCCGGGCCTGGCCTTCTCATCGGACACCACCCGCGCCGTCGAACCGGACGTGTTCATCCGCCAGTCGCCGGACGGCAGCTGGCAGGTCGAGCTGAACTCCGACACGCTGCCGCGCGTCCTGGTGAACAACCGTTATTTCAATGAGATCACGGCGGTTGCCCGATCCGACGCCGACAAGACCTTCATCACCGAGTGCTCGCAAAATGCCAGCTGGCTGGTGAAGAGCCTCGACCAGCGCGCCCGCACCATCCTCAAGGTCGCCAGCGAGATCGTGCGCCAGCAGGACATGTTCCTGGCCCACGGCGTCGCCTATCTGCGTCCGCTGAACCTGAAGACCGTGGCCGAAGCGATCGGCATGCACGAGTCGACCGTCAGCCGCGTCACCTCGAACAAGTATGTCGCCACGCCGCGCGGCATGTTCGAGATGAAGTATTTCTTCACCTCCGCCATCCCGTCTGCCGGCGGCGGGGACGCCCACTCTGCCGAGGCCGTCCGTTTCCGGATCAAGACCATGATCAACCAGGAAACCGCCGAAGACGTATTATCTGATGATAAGCTCGTCGAACATTTGCGTGACGAAGGGATTGAAATCGCACGCCGGACTGTGGCCAAATACCGGGAGGCGCTCAACATCCCCTCCTCGGTCCAGCGTCGTCGAATTTTGAAACGTGCTGGCTAGGGAAGGCCTGAACAAGCGCCCCGGCGGACCCCCATCCGCCGCAGTCGCGGTTCGTCGGCTGACCGGAGTACACACGCATTGACTCCCGGCCCACCCCGCGACTAGGTTCCGCCCGCTTTCCGGGGAGGGGCGGCACCGTGATGTCAACGCCTCACGTGCTGGTGTATGGCCAGCGGGAAGGAGCGCATGCAAATACAGGTGGTCAGCAAGGGTATCGACGTCAGCGACGCGCTGCGGGAACAGATCCTGTCGCGGGTTGAAGACGGCGTATCCAAATACTTCAATCGTCCGGGCGAAGCCTATGTATCGATCTCGCGCGAGGGCATCGGCTTTCGCGTCGACTGTTCGGTACATCTGCCCTCGGGCGCCATGCTGCAGGCACACGGCGAAGCCGACGATGCCTACAAGGCAGCGGAAAACACGATGGAGCGCCTGGAGAAGCGCCTCCGCCGCTACAAGCGGAAACTGAAGAACCACCACAATGCGAACAAGGCCGAACTTCCGGCCGAGTCGCTTCAGATTGTCGTGCTCAAGGGCAGTCCCGATACCTGGAACGAAGACGATTTCGACGATGACGAGGATCACGGCGCACCCGCAACCGGTGCACCGGAGCCCATCGTGATTGCCGAGCGGCCGGGCGAGGTGCGTACGCTGACGGTCGGCATGGCCTCGCTGGAACTGGATGCGGCGGATTCGCCCTTCCTGATGTTCCGCAACGCGGCCAATGGCGGTCTGAACATCGTGTATCGCCGCCCTGACGGGCATATTGGCTGGGTCGACCCCTCCCGAGTTGACCGACCGGAGCCGGCCGAGTAGCAACCGGCCCAGCAACGAGAAGCGAAGCATGGCGTTAGCTGATTTGATCCCCAGCGGGGGGGTGCATGTCGATCTGGGTGCGTCCAGCCGGAAACAGGCCCTGCAGGCCATGTCCGACCTGGCGGCCGACCTCACCGGTCAGCCGGCGCGCGCAATTTTCGACGCGGTCCTCCAGCGCGAACGGCTCGGCTCCACCGGTGTCGGCCAGGGTGTTGCGATTCCGCACGCCCGTCTGGCCGGTATCGACACCGTGGTCGGCATTTTCGCGCGCCTGCGCACGCCGGTGGATTTCGAGTCGATCGACGGCCGCCCTGCCGATCTCATCTTCATGCTGATCGCACCGGAGGATGCCGGTGCGGAACACCTCAAGGCGCTGGCCCGGGTCTCCCGGCTCCTGCGCCGCGAGGATGTGCGTCAGCGGCTTCGCGCGGCTCCGGACAACGAAGCTGTCCATGCCGTCCTCGCCGGCGAGCCGGCGACCGACGCGGCCTGATAACCGGCCTGGACGGGGTTCGCTCCGTCCGGGCCGTCAGGCGTTTTGTCACAGCCCGGACGGGCCGTCAGACAAGCCTTCCCGATCGCGCTATCATGCGAGCCGCCCTGCCGCGGAGATCGCCATGAGAGCCGAGATCGACGACCTGATTGCCAGAATTCGCACGCTTGAAGCGGAGCTGGAAGACCGGCTCGCCGAACGGCGCCGCGCCTTTGGCTATCGCATGCGCCGGGGGCGGGTGGTGATTTCACGCCGCGTCCGCAAACGGCAGCAGGCGCTGAAGATCGGACTGCACCGCTATCTCTTCGCCTCGGGCGTCATGGCCGTGCTCACGGCGCCCTTCATCTACATCGTCGTCCTGCCGATTGCGGCGCTCGACGCCTTTGCCAGCCTGTACCAGTCCATCTGCTTCAGGGTTTACGGCCTCGCCCGTGTCCGCCGGCGCGACTATGTCGTCTTCGACCGGCACAAGCTGCCCTACCTCAATGTGATCCAGAAGCTGAACTGCCTCTACTGTGCCTACGCCAACGGCGTACTGGCCTATGTGGCGGAAATCGCGTCACGGACCGAACAGTACTGGTGCCCCATCAAGCATGCCGCGCGGGTGGCCGGAACCCACAGGCGCTATGACGGTTTTCTCGAATACGGCGATGTCGCCGACTATCCCGACGGGCTGCAGGATCAGCGGCAGCAGCTCAAACAGGAGCTCGAGGCCGGAAAAGCAAAAACCCCGCCGGAGGGCGGGGTTTGATGGTGCGGCCGCAGAGCCTGTCCTCGACAGTCCCCCTTCGCCCCAAGTGCGCGCTGCGGGTGGTTTACCACCCGAAGCCCGCAGGGCGGTGGCGGGGATGGGTGGGAGTTTGTCCTCGACAGTCCCCCTTCGCCAAGGCTTCGGGGGACACCGCTTCGCCCCAAGTGCGCGCTGCGGGTGGTTTACCACCCGAAGCCCGCAGGGCGAAGGGTGGTGGAGCCAGGCGGAATCGAACCGCCGACCTCTTGAATGCCATTCAAGCGCTCTCCCAACTGAGCTATGGCCCCTTATCCTGTCCGCCGGATTGGGTCCCGGCGAGGAGCGCGGAAACTAGTCCCGGTTTTCCCCGGGATCAAGCCTCTTTTGCGCGTCAAATGCAGATGACCGGAACGACCTAGATGTCCTCTTCATCCTCGATCGAGAAGCCGGCGAAATCCTCGTCGTCTTCCTCGTCGATCAGGACCTTGGTCGAGTCGTCGTCATCATCGTCATCACTGACATCGTCATCGTCGAAATCGTCCGGCAGATCATCGCTCAGCCCCGAACCGTTCTCGTCGTCATCATCATCGTCGTCATCGGGGATGCGATCGGCTTCGGCGTCGACTTCCGGCGTGTCGTCGTCCTCGTCGCCATAGCCGTCATCATCGGCCGGCGCCTTTTTGACCGGCGTCTCGTCCTCTTCCTCCGGCCCCGGGGCCGGTGCTGCCTTCAGGCGCGGATCCTCGAGCTCGGGATCGAACTCGGTCTCGCACTTCGGACAACGAGCCGGACGACGGCCCAGATCGTAGAATTTGGCGCCGCAGCTAGGGCAGGCGCGCTTACTTCCCAGTTCTGGCTTGGCCATGACTTCCCTTCACAACCAGATTCGAATTTCGGCCGGACCCGTTGCCACGATCATCGCGCTCTGTCAAAACCTGATCGCCGTCTTGTCACCTCAAACCCAGTTTTTCCTTTCATGAGCGAAATTCCGTCCCGCCGAAGCGGGCCTTTCAGGGCCTTGCCGGCCAAAGCGCTGTCCGGCCGTCTGAAGGCTCCCGGCGACAAATCCGTGTCGCACCGCGCCCTGATCCTCGGCGCACTCGCCCGCGGCGAAACCCGGATCACCGGCCTGCTTGAAAGCGAAGACGTGCTGAACACGGCCAAGGCCATGGCGGCACTCGGCGCCGGTGTCGAGCGGACGGGCCCGGGTGCCTGGACCGTTCTGGGCACCAGCGGGCGCCTTGCGACGCCCGGCGCACCGCTCGATTTCGGCAATTCCGGGACCGGTGTGCGCCTCGTGATGGGCGCTGTCGCAGGCAGTGGCGTGGCGGCGGAGTTTGTCGGCGATGAAAGCCTGTCCTCGCGCCCCATGCGCCGGGTGACAGATCCGCTGGAAACCATGGGCGCCCTGTTCGAAACCAGCGATGGCCGCCTGCCGGCCCGGCTCGCCCCCAGCAAGCTGCACGGTATCGACTACACACCGCCGGTCGCCTCGGCCCAGGTAAAGTCGGCCATTCTTCTGGCCGGACTGAGCGCCGACGGTGAGACCTGCGTGTACGAGCCGCAGATCACCCGGGACCATACCGAAACCATGCTCGCCGCTTTCGGCGCCTCGATCGACGTACAGCGCGACGGACCGGCCTCGACCATCCGCCTTGCCGGCCCGCAGGCGCTGACCGCGTGCAATGTCGATGTCCCCGGCGACCCGTCTTCCTCGGCCTTTGCGATCGTGGCGGCCCTCGTCACGCCCGGCTCGGAGGTGACGCTGACCGGTGTCATGGACAATCCGGCCCGCACCGGCCTGATCGAGACGCTGCGCGAGATGGGGGCCGAACTGACGGTCGAGCCGGGTCCCGACATGGCCGGCGAGCGGACCATGACAGTCACGGCCCGTGCGAGTGCACTGCGCGGCATCGAGGTGCCGGCCGAACGCGCGCCGGCGATGATCGACGAATACCCCATCCTCGCTGTCGCTGCCGCCTTTGCCGAGGGCACGACCTTCATGCCGGGCCTGGCCGAGCTGCGCGCCAAGGAAAGCGACCGGCTCGAGGGAACGGCAGAATTGCTGCGGGCCAGCGGTGTCCACGTCGAGACGGGTGAGGACAGCCTGACTGTCCATGGCGCCGGTCTGGGCGGTGTGAAGGGCGGCGGACGCACGGTCACGCATCACGACCACCGCCTGGCGATGAGCGGTCTGGTGCTCGGCCTGGCCTCGCGCGAGGGCGCGTCGGTGGACGATGTCGCCATGATCGCCACGAGCTATCCCGATTTCTTCGCGCACATGGCCGGGCTGGGCGTGCAGCTGGAGCCGGCGTGACATGATCATCGCCGTCGACGGACCGCTCGCCTCGGGCAAGGGCACGATCGCCAGGGCGCTGGCCGATCATTTCGGCCTGCCGCATCTGGATACGGGCTCGCTCTACCGGGCGACGGGTCTGGCTGTCATCGAGGCCGGGATCGATCCGGCCGACGCCGAGGCCTGCGCCCGGCTGGCGGCACAGCTCGACCTGGCCGCAATCGACGAGGACCGGATCCGCACGGCCGAGGCCGGCGCCATGGCCTCACGGGTCGCCGCGATCCCGCAGGTGCGCGAAGCGCTGTTCGACCTGCAGCGCGCCTTTGCCACACAGCCCGGCGGGGCGATCCTGGACGGGCGCGATATCGGCACGGTGATCTGTCCGGATGCCGAGGTGAAACTGTTCGTGACGGCCGATGCCGAGACCCGCGCGCGCCGGCGCTGGGAAGAATTGCGGGCCAAGGGCGAGACGCTGAGCTTCGAGACGATGCTCGAACAGACCCGCGAGCGGGATGCCCGCGATGCCGAGCGCACCGACGCACCGATGAAGCCCGCCGACGACGCGACCTTGCTTGATACGTCTTCCTTGAGTATAGACGCGGCCGTTGCAACAGCGATCCGTATTGTGGAAAAGCGCCAAAAGGCGTGACGCTTCCACCGCTAGCGCAACAAAATAGCCGGGTGTTCCAGACACGATTTCCGTGACGACGATCGTTGTGGCGGTCCGATCTGGCGCCCTTTTGTACAACGTCCAACCGGCCGGAAACGGCAAGCGGCGACAGGACAGACAGACGCAATACTGTCGCTGCATCGGAGCAACCCTTTAACATGTCTACAGAATCTCTCACCCCGACGACCGACGATTTCGCCGCAATGCTTGAGGCGAGCCTCGCCGGCCGCGATCTCGCGGAAGGCCAGGTCGTCAAAGGTACCGTGACCGCGATTGAAAACGATTTCGTGGTGGTCGATGTCGGCCTGAAGACCGAAGGCCGTATCCCGCTGCGCGAATTCACGGGCCCGGGCTCGGAAGCCCCCAAGGCGGGTGACGAAGTCGAAGTTTACCTCGAGCGCATCGAAAACGCGCTCGGCGATGCCATTCTGTCGCGCGACAAGGCCCGCCGCGAAGAAAGCTGGGATCGTCTCGAAAAGTCCTTCGACAAGAAGGAACCGGTCAACGGCGCCATTGTCGGCCGCGTCAAGGGCGGCTTCACCGTCGACCTGGGCGGCGCTTCGGCCTTCCTGCCGGGCTCGCAGGTGGATATCCGCCCCGTGCGCGATGTCGGCCCGCTGATGAACCAGGAACAGCCGTTCGCGATCCTGAAGATGGACCGTCCGCGCGGCAATATCGTGGTCTCGCGCCGCGCCGTGCTGGAAGAAAGCCGTGCCGAACAGCGCGCCGAACTGGTCGGTCAGCTGGCCGAGGGCGAAGCCCGCGACGGCGTGGTCAAGAACATCACCGATTACGGTGCGTTCGTTGACCTGGGCGGTATCGACGGCCTGCTGCACGTCACCGACATGTCCTGGAGCCGCGTCGGCCATCCGTCCGAAGTGGTGGAAGTCGGTCAGACCGTCAAAGTCCAGATCATCAAGATCAACAAGGAAACCCAGCGCATCTCGCTCGGCATGAAGCAGCTGATGTCCGACCCGTGGGAAGGCGTTGCCGCCAAATACCCGGTCGGTGCTGTCTTCGAGGGCCGCGTCACGAACATCGCCGAATACGGTGCCTTCGTGGAACTGGAAGAGGGCGTCGAAGGCCTCGTCCACGTCTCCGAGATGTCCTGGACCAAGAAGAACGTCCATCCGGGCAAGATCCTGTCCACCTCGCAAGAGGTCCAGGTCATGGTGCTCGACGTGGACGCCGAGAAGCGCCGCATCTCCCTGGGCGTGAAGCAGACGCAGCGCAATCCGTGGGAAGTCTTCGCGGAAACGCACCCGTCCGGCACGGCCATCAAGGGCGAGATCAAGAACATCACCGAATTCGGTCTGTTCGTGGGTCTCGAAGGCGACATCGACGGCATGGTGCACCTGTCGGACATCTCCTGGGAGCAGTCCGGCGAGCAAGCCATCGAGAGCTTCAAGAAGGGTGATGTCGTCGAAGCCAAGGTGCTCGACGTCGACGTCGAAAAGGAGCGCGTCTCCCTGGGCATCAAGCAGCTCGGCGGCGATCCGATGGATTCGTCC
The DNA here is from genome assembly GCF_039978735.1 of Maricaulis sp. GTDB lineage: Bacteria > Pseudomonadota > Alphaproteobacteria > Caulobacterales > Maricaulaceae > Maricaulis. Next base: position 85,198 of record NZ_JBDWAS010000007.1, on the reverse strand, counting down.
GGCGTGTCCCGCGGCGACACCGTGACCTGCACGGTCACCGAGATCACCTCCGGTGGTATCGAAGTCTCCTTCGGCGACGACGCCTCGATGAAGTCCTTCATCCGCAAGTCCGACCTGTCCCGCGATCGTGCGGAACAGCGTCCGGAACGCTTCGCGGTCGGTGACAAGGTCGATGCCCGCATCACCAACATCGACAAGGCCTCGCGCCGCATCTCCCTGTCCATCAAGGCACTGGAGATCTCCGAAGAGCGTGAAGCCGTCGAACAGTACGGTTCCTCCGACGCCGGCGCTTCGCTCGGCGACATTCTCGGCGCCGCGCTGCGCGAGAAAGAGGGCGAGAAGGGCGACAACTAGTCGTCCTGACCCGGACAGAAAACGGCCGGAGCCTCACGCTCCGGCCGTTTTTTTATGCCTGCGCATTGACGGCCGGGTCCGCAGGCGCAAGGATCGGATTTTCTGGTGCGGAGGTGCTCAATGATCAAATCGGAATTGATCGACAAACTAGCCGAAGCCAACCCCCATCTTTACCACCGCGATGTCGAGCGCGTGGTCAACACGATCCTTGACGGGATCACGGACGCGCTCGCCGAAGGCGACCGCGTCGAGCTGCGTGGTTTCGGTGCGTTTTCGGTTCGCCGCAGGCCGGCCCGCGTCGGCCGCAATCCGCGGACCGGTGAAAGCGTTGCCGTGAAGGAGAAGCACGTACCCTTCTTCAAGACCGGCAAGGAGCTGCGCGAGCGGGTGGATGCGTCCCGGGACACCCATCCGGAACTCGCGGAATAAACGACAATCCGATTGAATTAACAAAGGGCCCGGCAATGCCGGGCCCTTTGTCGTTGGAGGGAACTCTTCGGGGGAGGGAAACTCTTCGGAGGGAACGAAGCTTTTCAGGTCGGGAGGATTTGGCGGCGGGTCCGGTCTCCGGCATCCGGGCAGAACACCGGCCCTTCGTCATCGGCACCACGAAAGTCCGGAACCCGCCGCCCGGCCGGCAGCCCATCGGCATCGGGCCACCGGCAAACCGTCAGATCTTTCGGTTCCAGTCCGCATGGCCGGACAGCCATTCAAAGCGGGGCACCAGCCAGCCGCTCCAGCTCATGCTGCGGCGTTCGTGCGTGCTGCCAACGATCCGGGGCGGGGTGTGTTCAATCATCAGTTCAGCGAGGGTCATGACCATCTCCGTCATAAGCATGACCATGATTTAGGCGCCCCAAACCGCCTTGACCAACGCGATCTCGATGGTCTTTGATAAGGAAAACTTATGACTGATGTTCGCCCTCTCCCGCCCATTCACGCCATCCGCGTGTTCGAGGCTGCCGCCCGGCTGGGAAACTTCACCCGGACCGGCGAAGCTCTCGGCATGACCCAGGCTGCGGTCAGCTACCAGATCAAGCTGCTGGAAGACCGGCTCGGCTTCGCCCTGTTCGAGCGCAAGGCCCGGCATGTCGAGCTGACGGCACGCGGCCGCCAGCTCGCTCAGGGGACCTCGGAAGCCTTCCGCATGCTCGAGCGCACTTTCCGCGAGGTGCGGGAGGATCGTGACAGCGTGCTGACCATCACCGCCCTGCCGACCTTCTGCTCGAACTGGCTCGTCCCCCGGATCGGCAATTTCCAGATTGCCCACCCCGAATTCGCCGTCCGGATCGACAGCCGTTCCGAAGCGGTCGACATCACCGGCGGCGACGCCGATATCGGCATCCGGCTGGGCCATGGACGCTGGGACGGGCTGGAGGCGCGCTTCCTGTTCGCCGACACGATCACCCCGCTGGTTTCGGCGCGCGCCGTCGAACGGTTCGGACCGATCGACACACCCGCAGACCTCCTGAAACTGCGCCTGTTCGGACCGATGTCCTGGTGGCGCGACTGGTTCGACAATGCCGGTGCCGACCCGTCCGGCCTGCCCGAGCGCGCCGCACTGGAACTGGAGACACAGTCGATGGAGATCGCCGCGGCCATTGCAGCCGGGGATGCCGCTGTGGCCGTATCGCCGCTCTATTTTGCCGAACAGATCGCCGCCGGGATACTGGTGCGACCCTTCGAGTCCGAGCTGGACCACAAGGTGGCCCACTACCTCGTCTATGATCGCAGCCGTGCGCGGGAACCGAAAATCCGGTCCTTTGTCGAATGGATGCTCTTCCAGCCGATGGCCTTCTGCCTCAACCAGCCCGCGCCGGCTTTCCCCGACGCGGGAGAGACCGTGTAGCGCAACGCTGTGTCGCGCTTCCCAACGGCCCTTTGACGCGCTAACCGGTCTGGCATGACGGATATCAAGTTCTGCGGATTGAAGACGGGGCGGGATGTGGCGGCGGCCGAGCAGGCCGGCGCGCGCTGGACCGGCTATGTCTTTTTCGAGAAGAGCCCGCGCCATGTCAGCCCGTCGCTGGCCGGTGAACTGGCGCATCTGGCAAGGACCAGCGAGACGGTCGCCGTGACCGTCAATCCGGACGACGATCTCCTCGCCCGCATCCGCGACGCCATGCATCCGGACTGGATCCAGCTGCACGGCGCCGAGACGCCGCAGCGCGTCGTGCAGGCCCGCGCCTATGCAAAGCGCGGCGTTATCAAGGCCTTGCCCGTCGCCGAGGCCGCCGATCTGGAGGCGGTGAAGGCCTTTGACCGCATCGCCGACATGATCCTGTTCGACGCCAAACCGCCGAAGGGCGCCGACCGTCCGGGCGGCCACGGCACGGGCTATGATTATGCTCTGCTGAAATCGCTGCAGATTTCCGTGCCCTGGCTCTTGTCCGGCGGGCTGGATGCAACCAATGTCTGCGCCGCTGTCGCGGCTGCAGGGGCCGGCGCGGTCGATGTGTCTTCCGGCATAGAGAGCGCACCGGGCGTCAAGGACGCCGCGAAGATGCAAGCCTTTGCCGCCGCCCTGGCGGTCTGACCGCGCCCGTGCGCACCAACCAAGGAGCCGAGCCATGAGCGAACCCGTGTCCGCCGATACACGTCCCAATGCGCTCTCGGCCTGGCCGGATGCGCGGGGCCGGTTTGGCGATTATGGCGGTCGTTTCGTCGCCGAGACATTGATGCCGCTGATCCTGGAGCTTGAAAAGGCCTATGAGACCGCCAAGGCGGATCCGGACTTCCGCGCCGAGATGGACGTTTTCCTGAAGGATTATGTCGGCAAGCCCAGCCCGATCTATTTCGCCGAACGTCTGACGGAGGAATTCGGCGGCGCCCAGGTCTGGTTCAAGCGCGACGAGCTGAACCATACGGGCAGCCACAAGATCAACAACTGCCTCGGCCAGGTCCTGCTGGCCCGCCGCATGGGCAAGACGCGCATCATCGCCGAGACCGGCGCCGGCCAGCACGGCGTGGCGACCGCCACGGTGGCTGCGCGCTTCGGCATTCCCTGTACCGTCTTCATGGGCGCCACGGATGTGGAGCGCCAAGCGCCGAACGTCTTCCGCATGAAGCTGCTGGGCGCACAAGTCGTGCCGGTCACCTCGGGCACGGGCACGCTGAAAGACGCCATGAACGAGGCGCTGCGCGACTGGGTGACGAATGTGAAGGATACATTCTACGTCATCGGCACGGTCGCCGGCCCGCACCCCTATCCGGCCATGGTGCGCGATTTCCAGTCGATCATCGGCCGCGAGGCGCGCGCCCAGATGAAGGAACGCCTGGGCCGTCTGCCGGACGCCTGCGTTGCCTGCATCGGCGGCGGATCGAATGCGATGGGCCTCTTCCATCCCTTCATCGAGGACGAGGAAGTCCGCCTGATCGGCGTCGAAGCGGCCGGTGAAGGCGTTGAGACCGGCAAGCATGCCGCCTCGCTGAAGGGCGGCAAGCCGGGCATCCTGCACGGCAACAAGACCTATCTCCTGCAGGATGATGACGGCCAGATCATCGACGCCCACTCGATCTCGGCCGGGCTCGACTATCCCGGCATCGGTCCGGAACACGCCTTCCTGCACGACATGAAGCGCGCCGAATACGTCTCGGCCACGGATGCCGAGGCCATGGAAATGTTCCAGCTGTGCACCAAGCTGGAAGGCATCATCCCGGCCCTGGAGCCCGCCCACGCGCTGGCCCGCGTGCGCGATCTCGCCAAGGAGCTGGGCAAGGATGGCGTCATCCTGATGAATATGTGTGGCCGCGGCGACAAGGACGTGCCCCAGGTCGCCCGCATGCTGGGGGTGGAGCTCTAGATGACCAACCGCCTCAACACCCGCTTCGCCGAACTGTCTGCCTATAACCGGGCCGGCTTCGTCGCCTACATGATGGCCGGCGATGGCGACAGCCAGGCGCTCCTGAACGCTTTGCCTGCAGCCGGCGCCGATGTGATCGAGCTGGGCATGCCCTTTACCGATCCGATGGCCGACGGCCCGGCAATCCAGGCCTCCGCATTGCGGGCCCTGGAAGCCGGCATGACGCTGAAGGGCACGCTCGCCCAGGCGGCGGAATTCCGGAAGACCGACAAGGACACGCCGATCGTCCTGATGGGCTATGCCAACCCGATCCATCACATGGGCTGGGAGGCGTTTGCCAAGGCCGCGGCAAAGGCCGGCGTGGACGGGCTGATCTGCGTCGACGTGCCGCCGGAGGAAGACGACGAGCTGCGCGCGGCGCTGGGCAAATACTCCATCGCCCTGATCCGCCTGGCGACCCCGACCACCGACGACAAGCGTCTGGCGACCGTTGTCGCCAACACGTCGGGCTTCGTTTATTACGTTTCCACGACAGGGGTGACCGGCGCCGGTTCCGGCGCGGTGACCGAAGTCGGCGAGGCTGTTGCCCGCGTCCAGCGCGCCAGCGGCCTGCCCGTGGCAGTCGGCTTCGGTGTGAAGGAACCGGACCAGGCTGCCGCCATAGCCCGCACGGCCGATGCGGTTGTGGTGGGTTCGGCCATCGTCGATGCAATGCATTCAGGCGGTGTTGCCGGAGCGCAAGAGTTGGTAAAGCGCCTGTCGTCCGCTGTGCACGCTGCACGCCGCTGAGGAAGACAAGCCGATGAACGATCGGGATACGGGAATGAACTGGCTGTCCAAGATTACCCCGCCGGGCATGTCGAAAATCTTTTCCAAGCGGGACACGCCGGACAATCTGTGGATCAAATGTCCCAAGTCTGGCGAGATGGTGTTCCACAAGGATCTGGAAGCCGGCCTGTTCGTGACGCCCGCCGGGCATCACATGCGCATCGGCCCGGCCTGGCGCTTCCAGTTCACCTTCGACGGCGAGTACACCGAGCTGGACACGCCGGAAGTTCCCCGCGACCCGCTGAAGTTCAAGGACGACAAGCCCTACACGTCGCGCCTGACCGCTGCCCGCAAGAAGACCGGGCGCGACGACGCGATGGCGATTGCGGTCGGCCGTATCGGCGGTCTGGAAAGCGTCGTTCTGGTACAGAATTTTGCCTTCATGGGCGGTTCGCTCGGCATGGCGGCCGGCGAGAGCTTCATCAAGGCAGCCGAAGAAGCCATTGCCCGCAAGGCGCCGCTGATCGTCTACACGGCCGCCGGCGGTGCGCGCATGCAGGAGGGCACGCTCTCCCTGATGCAGATGCCGCGCACGACGATTGCCGTGGAAATGCTCAAGGATGCCGGCCTGCCCTATATCGTGGTGCTGACCGATCCGACCACGGGCGGCGTCACCGCCTCCTACGCCATGCTGGGCGATGTCCATATTGCCGAGCCGGGCGCCCTGATCGGCTTTGCCGGCCCGCGTGTTATCGAGCAGACGATCCGTGAAAAACTGCCCGAAGGCTTCCAGCGCGCCGAATACCTGCTGGAAAAGGGCATGGTCGACAAAGTCGTGCATCGCCGCGACATTCCGGGTACACTGGCGCGCATGCTGAGGGTCATGATGAAACGCCCCGGAACCTCCACGCCGGCTTCCCTGACACCGCCGCCGGCCGACCATGTGGCCAGCGACGGGGGCAGCCATTAGCACGCGCCGTCAGGACCTTGATGACGCGCTGGTGCGCCTTGCGAGCCTGCACCCGCAGAAAATCGATCTTTCCCTTGGACGCCTGCAGCGCCTTCTGACGGCGCTGGGCAATCCCCAGGACCATCTGCCGCCGACCGTCCATGTCGCCGGAACCAATGGCAAGGGCTCGACCTGTGCCTATCTGGCCGAGATGGCTCGCACCAAGGGCGAGCGGGTGCATATCTACACCTCGCCGCACCTGGTGAATTTCAACGAACGCATCCTGCTCGACTCGACCCCGGTCGACGACAAGACGCTGATCGAGGCCTTTGCCCGCTGCGAGGCGGCGAATTTCGGCGAGCCGATCACCTTTTTCGAAATCACCACGGCGGCGGCCCTGCTGCTCTTTTCCGAACATCCGGCCGACCGGCTGATCCTGGAAGTCGGCCTGGGCGGCCGTTTCGACGCCACCAATGTCATCGCCCGGCCCGCGCTGAGCGTGATCACGCCGGTCAGTCTCGACCACCAGGAATTCCTGGGATCCGATCTGCGCCAGATCGCGCGGGAGAAGGCCGGCATCTGCAAGTTCGGCGTTCCGGTCGTGGTCGGCAACCAGGTCGACGATGCCGAAGCCGCCATTCTGGACGAGGCCGCCAAGGTGGGCGCTCCGGCCTTTGTCTGGGGCCGCGACTATAATGCCTATATCCAGCACGGGCGGCTGATCTACGAAGATGAAAGCCGCGTCTGGGACCTGCCTGCTCCCGGCCTGCTGGGCCCGCACCAGATCCTCAATGCCGGGGCCGCCGCGGCCGCAGCCGCCGTGCTGCAATGGCCCGAGAGCGCCGCGGCCGCCGGTATTGCCAATGCGACCTGGCCGGCCCGCCTGCAGAGCATCACCCGCGGTCCGCTCGGCGAGATCGCGCGCAAGGCCGGCGCCGAGCTCTGGCTCGATGGCGGCCACAACGAAGCCGCCGCCAAGGCCCTCTCCCACGCCCTCGCCGACATGGACGAGCGCGACGAGCGCCCGCTGGTCATCATTGCCGGTTTCTCGCCCAACAAGGACGTCACCGCCTGGTGCAGCCAGTTTTCCGGCCTGGCGCGCCGCCTCATCGCGGTGGAGTTCAAGTCCGGCCGCGGCGGCTCGCAATCCGCACACGAGGTCGTCGCCGCCTGCCAGGCCGGCGGTGTAAAGGCGGAGATCGCCAGCGGCCTGATCCCGGCCATGAAGAATGCCGCCAAGGAACATCCTGCGCCGCGCATCCTGATCGGCGGATCGCTCTACCTCGCCGGCGAAGCCCTCGCCCTCGGCGACGCGCCACCGCACAGGACGCCGGGCTGAGATCACGAAGCTGTGAGACCTGCATCCGGCGCGCCCGGTCGCAGCATCTACCGGACAGATCCACACTGCCCGGAGTTTCCATGCGACCTTTGATCAGCGGCCTCGCCGCAAGCCTTCTTCTCTCTCTGCCTGTCCTCGCACAGGAAACCGATGCGCCGCTCGACCTGCCGGCGCTGGCCGACGATATCGACCGGCTCTTGCGCGATCATGTCTATGACCCGGAGGCCTTGTCGTCGCCGGCCTATGCCCGCGTGTCGGAACAGGTTGAGCATCTGGCGCAAACCGCGGAAAGCCGGGAAGCGTTCGTCTCCGGTTTCCACGATATCTGGCACGATGGCCCGTTCTCCCATGTCCAGCTCAGCGAAGCCTCCATGCCGCTGGAGCAGATGATTACCTATATTGATACGATGCGCGTGGGCGGCGGGGGTGCAGTCCTCAGCTGGCGGGACGACATCGCGGTGCTGACGGTCAACACGATGATGGGCCAGGACACGATCGAGGAGATCGATGCGGCCTATGACACAATTGCCGCGCACAGCGCGCGCGGCCTGATCATCGACCTGCGCGAGAACGGCGGCGGAGCCTTTGCGGTGAAGCCGCTGGTCGAACATGTCCTGACCGAGCCGCTGGACGCCGGAGCGTTCGTGTCTCAGCCGTGGAATGCCCGGATGGAACGGGCGCCCAGGCTGGACGATGTCGACGGCGTCTCCCCCTGGGAGGGCTGGTCGGTGCGTTCCTTTTGGGAGCATGTCCAGATCGCGGAGATTACCCGTATCCGCTTTGTGCCGGACGAGGCACAGTTCGACGGCCCGGTCTATGTCCTGACCAGCGCACGCACCGCCAGCGCTGCCGAAATGGCCGCCGATGCGTTCAAGGCCTCAGGCCGCGCGCAGCTTGTCGGCGAAACCACCGCCGGACAGATGCTGTCACAAACGATGTACGAGCTGCCGGGCGATCTGCACCTCGCCCTGCCGATCGCCGACTATTACTCTTTTGCCAATGGCCGGATCGAAGGTGCCGGTGTGTCTCCCCATATCGCCGTACCCGCAGACGCGGCCCTGGACACCGCCCTGGCTGCGCTTGCGCGGGAATGACCGGCGTCCCGGCCAGCCAGAACGAAAACGGGCGCCCCATCGGAGCGCCCGTTTCAGCATTCGAAAAGCGTCGGGAAGCCTAGAGGCTTTCCTTCACCCACTCAGAGATCTTGCCCTTGGCCATGGCACCGATCTTGGTGGAGACGACCTGGCCGTCCTTGAAGATCATCATGGTCGGGATGCCGCGCACGCCATACTTGCCGGGCGTCATCGGGTGGTCGTCGATATTCACCTTGGCGATGGTCAGCTCGCCGGCCATCTCGTCGGAAATTTCCTCGAGCGCCGGGGCGATCTGCTTGCAGGGCCCGCACCATTCGGCCCAGAAGTCCACGAGGACCGGACCGAGTGCATTGAGAACGTCGCTTTCGAAGGATTCATCGCTGACCGCCTTGGTCGCCATGGGAAACTCCTTTTTTCGGGCCTTTAACGAACATGTGCCCGAAGATCCGGACACGATGGATGGCGCGTGAGGTAAGGAGACCCGCCGCCGCCGTCAAGCCGTCGCCCCGTCCAGCACGGCGTCCATCACCTCGTCTGCCACTTCCATGAGCCGTGCTGCATCCGTCCAGAGCAGGGCGCAACGTACCGTTTTTCCGGGATGAACCGCGCGGAGCAGGGCGCGGTAGGTCGCCAGCTGGCCGATATACACTTTCGCCACTGCAGCAACGTCTTCCGGCGGCGGGCGATTGGTCTTGTAGTCGACGATCAGCACTTCGCTGTCCGTCACCACCAGCCGGTCGACCTGACCGCGCACGATCACATTTCCGGGAAGATCCGGCGCCCGGCCGACGAGCGACACCTCGGCCCGGCTGCCTGGACCGAACAGGGGGGCAAAGTCCGGATGGTCGAGAATACCCAGCGTCTCTTCGATCATCACCTGCCGGTCGGCGTCGGAGAAATCGGGCTGGGCCGCTACGAAGCGCTCCGCCGCCTCGCGCCGGCGCTCACGGGCGAGGTCTGGCAGGGTCTGCAGGAGTTTGTGGATCACATCGCCGCGACGGAAGCGGTGCGCGCCCGGATCCGCAAGCGGCGAGAGAACCGGCGGTTCGAAATCCGCCTCCTCGCCACCGAGGAAGCTCGACGGCGCCACGCCACGCACACCGGACTGTTCGCTGCGGGCCGGAATGCGCGCCCAGTCCGGGATGTCGATGACCGCACGGCGGGTCCGTTCGGCCGCACCCAGCGCCACCGGCGCAGGCCCGAAACGCAGACCGCTGCCGATATCCTCGATACGGGCAGACAGCGGCGTCTCGATCTCGTCCCAGCCCTCGCCGCCCCAATGTTCGGCCAGGCGCGCATACCAGCTGTCATCAGAGATCTGGCCCAGCGCGCCGGCGCCCTGACGCCAGCCGCACACGATCAGCCGGTCGCGCGCGCGGGTAAGGGCGACATAGAGCAGGCGGCCATGCTCGGCCTTCAGCCGGTTGGCGGCGGCTTCACGCAGTTCGGCCACGACCGGCGGGTCCTCCGCCTTGCGCTGCGACCAGATGAGACCGGCTTCCGGATGGGAAAGGATCGCATCGCCCTTGCCGGTGAGCGGTGAGCGCGTCGTGTCCGGCAGGATGATGACCGGCCGCTCCAGCCCCTTGGAGGCGTGCACCGTCATCACCTGGACCTCGTCCCGGTCATGGCTCATCTCGCGCTTGAGCTGGGTATCTTCGGTCCCGATCGCCGCAAGGAAGGAGGACAGCGCCCCGCCGCCCTCGCGCTCATGATCCAGCGCCCGCGCCAGGAACTCCTCCAGCGGATCGCGTGCCTCCTCGCCCAGGCGTGCATAGACCCGCGCCCAGCGTGTCTCGCCGGTCGGCGTGCGCGCATTGAGAAAGCTGGCGAAGAGATCGTAGAGCCGGTCGCTGTCGGCTGCGTCGCGCACGGCCTTGAGGGCGTCGCGCGCCTCGAACAGGCGCGGATCGTCGCTGGTGAAGAGCGCGCTCCACAGCGTGCCGCGACGCGTTGAGGTGCGGCGGCGGGCCAGATCGAGCAGCACATCATCATCGATCGCCGGCAGACCGCCGTCTGCGGGATCGAAGAAGGGTGATTTGAGCAGTTCGGCCAGCGCCAGATCGTCCCCCGGCGTGATCGCGAAGCGCGCCAGCGCCAGCATGTCCTTCACCGCCGTCTGCTCCTTGAGCACCATGCGGTCGGCACCCGCCACGGGCACGCCCTTCAGCTTGAGCTGGCGGATCACTTCCTCGAAGAAGCCGCCCGTGCGGCGCCAGACGAGGATGGCGATATCGCCGGGCCGGACGGGGCGCTGGCTGAACGCGCCGCGCGTCTCTTCCCAGACCCCGTCACCGCGCGCCAGCATGGCGCGGATCTCCTCGGCGACCGTCTCGGCCAGGATATCCCGCGCCGAGCCGCGCGCGCTCGCATCGACCGGATCGAAGATCGAGGCTTCCTCGACGCTTTCCGGCTTGGGCACGGCGGGCCAGAACTCGACACAGCCGGGCGTGTTCATGCGCGCAGCGCGGTGGCTCTGATAGCGGGCGAAGGGGCGGTCGGACGCCTGGAATTTCGTCTCCGGCGCCATGAAGGCAGCCGCTTCCGGCGCGAAGGCCTGATCCACAGCGGCGAGGATCTCCGGCGCCGAACGGAAGGACACATCCAGGCCGGGGCGTTCGAAACCCAGCTCGGCGGCGCTGGCGGCCGCGGCCAGGCGGTCGCCTTCTTCCATGAAGCGGGCCGGTTCGGCACCCTGGAAGGAATAGATCGACTGTTTCTCATCGCCGACGATGAAGAGCGTCCGCCCGCTTTCGCGCGCACCTGCACCGGCGAAGAATTCCGCCGTCAGACCGCGGATCATGTCCCACTGCCGCGGCGCAGTGTCCTGGGCCTCGTCGATCAGTGCATGCGCCAGCGTGCCGTCGAGCTTGTAACCGACCCAGCCGGAAAACGCGTTTTCCGGCCGCAGGAGGTCTCCGGCCAGCCGGACAAGGTCGTCGAAATCAAGCGCCCGGCGGCGTTGCAGCTCGTCCTCATAGGCCTCGACAAAACGCGCCGCGATATGGATCGCCGCCGCGCTGGCTTCCGCCACAGCGGCCGCACGGACCTGGTCGCGGATCTTTTCCAGCCGGGCACACTCGCGCTCCAGCATCGGCTTCACACTCGGCGCAACCTTGTCGCAGCCTGCCGTGATCAGCGATTTGGCCGCTGTGCCGCGCCCCTTGTCGGTGAAGAAAACCTGGACATAGAGATCGAACGCGTCTTCGGCGCGGGCGGACTTCAGGGCTTGTTCAATCAGGTCGGCGCGCCCGGCATCGGTCTTGCTGCCATGATTGCGCTGGACAATGACCGTTTCTTCCAGATGATCGTGCGGTGCCTGCGCCCAGGCTTGGGCCTTCAGCGCATCCGCCGTTGCACCGGCTTGCAGGCCGAGCGTGGCATAGAGTCTGTCGACCAGCCCGTCCGGACCGCCGGCCCGGTCGAGCGCATCGCGGAAATCATGCCGGCGGCCGCGGGCCCAGCCCATGATGGAGGCAAACGCGTCCGGCCCGCCGGTGCGCAGGACCAGATCCACCGTTTCCGGCGGCAGGGCACACAGCACACGCTGGCGCGCCGCGTCGATCCGGCGGGCCGCCTCGGCCTCGTCGAGCGTGTCGAAGCCGGGCGGAGCACCGGCTTCCAGCGGGAAGCGCCGCAGCAGGTTTTCGCAGAAGGCGTGGATGGTCTGGATCTTCAGGCCGCCGGGCGTTTCCAGGGCACGGGCAAACAGGCGGCGCGCATCCTCGATCTGCCCGACCGGCAGATCTTCATGACCCAGCTGTTCCTTCAGGTCGCGCTCGAGCTCCTCCGCCCCCGCGACCGACCAGCGCCCCAGACGGGTGAAGAGACGATCCTTCATCTCGGCGGCGGCGGCCTTGGTGTAGGTGACGCAGAGGATTTCCTCCGGCGCGACGCCCTGGAGCAGGATGTTCACCACGCGGTCGACCAGGACGCGGGTCTTGCCCGAACCGGCATTGGCCTCCACGAAGACGCTGACGCCGTGATGGGCGGCCCGCTTCTGGGCGTCGGAGGCGGCAGCGCGGATCGTGTCGTCGAAACCGGGCGCGTTCATGTATCGCCCTCCGACCCGTCCGGCGCACTCGCCCATTCCCCACGGCGGGCGAGATGGTCGAAATCGCCGTAATCATTGGTATACTTGGCGCGCGTCTGGCTTTCGTACGGCATCGTTTCGTCATCGAAACGGGCGATCCAGCCGGTGAGGTCCTCCAGCGCCTTCTCCGCCATCTCCATGGCGTCCGGCTGGTTGCGGCCACTGTCCACACGCCGCTCCTCGCCGCCCTTCGCATTACCGGGCAGGGCCAGATAGTAGAGCCCCGCCACCGGTGCGGCAGCCAGGTCGGGAAAGCCGTTTTCCACTGCCGCAATCGCGGCGGTCAGCGGCAATTGCGGATCGAACCCTGCTGCGACTTCCTTGGGCGAGGCGCTGGAGCCGGTCTTGTAGTCGATCACATCGATCCGGCCATCGGGATGACGGTCGAACCGGTCAGCCCGTCCGTAGAGCACGAAATCGCCGGCCGGCCCGTCCAGCCTCCGCTCGCCCCGGATCTCCACCTGGTCGACCGTGATGCCGAGATCGCGACGGCGCCTTTCCCAGGCGACCAGCCAGGCCGCAGCCCGGCGGAAGCGGGCCAGTTCCACCGCCATCTCGCCCGGCTGGAATCCCCATTCAAGCAGGTAGGGCTGCGCGGCCGCGACAAGCTGGTCCTCGGCATCGGCGGGCACTGCCTTGCTCCAATGCGGCACCACATCCTGCAGCGCGGCGTGCAGGGCCGTACCACGCTCACGCGCGCCCGGCGGCATGTCGGCCGGATCGAGCCGGCGCAGGCCGAGAACATGGCGCGCGAAGATAGAATAGGGATCGCGCACCCAGGTGCGGATTTCCGTGATCGACAGCTTGCGCGGCCGTTCGGCAACGGGTGGAGACGGGGCAGGCCTGGGCGCCGGTACTGGCGCAATGCCCGTTTCGTCGAGCACGCGCGCGAGCGCGAGATAGTCGGTCTTCGGCGCCAGCGCGGCTTCAGCCCCGGCTTCGCCCAGCGCGCCGCTGGCGAGTGTCTTCAGACGCCAGACCCAGCGCGAGGCGACGGTCGGCGCACCATCGGCCTTGCCGGCCCGGGTCAGGATCACGTCGGGTGCGGCCGCGAGCTGGGCGAAGTCGTGTGCTGCCAGACCATAGCGCCGCTCCGGTGCACCAAGCTCCGCCGCGATCCGCATGCCGCGCGAGAGCCAGGGGTCCGCGCCCAGCCCCGCCGGCCAGACGCCTTCATTGAGCCCGGCGAGGATCACCCGGTCGGCCGAAATCAGGCGCGCTTCCAGCGGACCGAGAACCTGCAGGCGCGGATGCACGCCCAGCCTGGGCGGCACACGCCGCGCGCCGATCAGTTCGCGCACGGCGGCGGCATAGTCAGCCAGCGACATTTCCGGCAGGCTGTCACTCTCTTCCAGCAGCGAACGGACCAGTCCGGCTGCCGCCTCACCGCCTTCCCCGCCCCACAGCGCCCCTTCGCCCTGCGGTGTCGCCGACAGGGCTTCAGCCGCACGGGCATGCGCTTCCGCCCAGGCCGCCGCGCTGCGCGTCTCACCATCGATCAGCGGCGCGAAGGCTTGTTCCAGACCATCGAGCAGTGTCCGGACCAGCGCCTTGTCGTCTTCGAACAGCTCGACATATTTGCCATCCAGCCGCTGGCGCACGGCGGCAAAATCATGTCCGGGCCGCGCGCCGCGCAGCGCCTCGGCCTCGAACTTGGCCAGGACGGTGTGGACCGTTCCGCGCGGATGACCGGCGCTGAACAGGGGGGAACTCCACAGCGCCGACAGGGCGACAACGCTGCCGGGGTCTTCGGCCACGTCGAGCAGGCGGGTCAGGAAGGCCCCGGCCGGTGTCTCGGCCAGCGAAGCGCCGCCGGAATCGTCCAGCTTGACGCCGAACCGGGTCATCTCGGCCGAGACCCGCCGCGCCAGCGCACGGTCGGGTGTGACCAGGATGGCCGTGCGGTCGGGCGTCTCCAGCGTCTCGCGCAGCATCAGCGCGCAGGCCCGCGCCTCGCTGATCGGATCCGGTGCCTCGATCAGTGCAAGGCCCGACAATGCGCGTTCGAAAAAGTCGTCGCCGAAACGGCCGCGCAGATGCTCGATCCGCGACATCCATTCATCCGTCGTCCCGGCCGGCCGCAAAGCCTCGGCAATCAGGCGGCGGCGCATCTCGGCGGGACGCGCCTCGGCGGCGCCCGGCCAGGCGCGGACATCGGACCGCGCCACCCCGCACCGGGCCACGAATTCCTTCATCGCCCATTGCGGATGCACGTCATCGACAGCAGCCCACGCTTTATCGTCGGCATCCCAGTCGAAACCGGGCAGCACGACCGCACCCTGCGGCAGGCCGGCGATTACCTGCATCAGGTCACGGGCTGCCGGGATCGATCCGGTCGAACCGATGGCGAGAACGGGATGATCGGGCGGACTGGTCTGCCAGCGCTCGATCAGCTTGCGCAGGACGAGTGAGCGACGCGCCGCGGCATCGGTGAGGCCCAGTTCGGCCAGGCGCGCCGGCCAGACACGCTGGACGATATCGATGAACTCGACCGCCTCGCGCCGGTCAGCCGGCAGATGATCGCGCATGGCCTCGTCGATGGCGGAGAGATCGTCGACTTCCTCGGTCGCCAAATCATCCATCAACGCCGCCAGCGGTTCGGCCAGCGCCAGCGCGCCGCCGATGCCGATCGGCCGGCCCAAGGCCGCTTCCTTGGCGAGGATCAGCCGCGCCAGTTCGAACCGGCGGCGGGCGGGCGAGACGGGCGGCGGCGCGATACCCGCCAGCTCGCCGGGCTCGAAGGGCGGATCGTCGACATCGACATCGCCGATCGGCCGGATCAGCGGCAGGAGCGCGACACCGGTACCGGCTTCCTCGGCGAAGATGTCGCCCAGCGCCTTGGCTGCCCGGCGTGTCGGCGTGAGGATCAGGATGCGGGTGAGGGCATCCGGATTGCCCGCCGCATCGAACTCGGCGCGCAGGGTGCGGGCAACGGTGCGAAGGAAATCGTCCTGCGGCGGCAGGGTGAAGAGGCGCGGGGCCGGCGTATCGAAGATCCGCGCGCTCACCCTTTCAGCCGCGCCCCGGCCTCTTGCAGGGCGCCCGGATCGCCGACATGCATCCAGAAACTCTCCATGGCGATGCCGTGGACGCGCCCGTCCGGTTCAAGTGCCTTCCAGATGTCCATCATGGAGAAGCGCTCGGCCTTGCGGCCGGCAAGAATGCGCGGATGGACGATATGCACCCCGGCAAAGGCGTAGGGCGCAGATGCCGCCGCGCCCCGGAAGCGCACCTGCCCGTCCGCTTCGAGGAAGACATCGCCTGCACCGTCAAAGCCGAGCGTGCGCTCCATCGACGCGAGCAGGAGGAGCACATCCATCCGCTCCGGGTCCCAGGCCGCCTGCATGCGGTCGAGTTCGCGCGCGCCTTCATCAACCCAGACCGCATCGATATTGGAGACGAAGAAGGGTTCATCGCCCAAGGCAGGCAGGGCCTTCACCACACCGCCGCCGGTCTCCAGAACCTCGCCGGTTTCGTCCGAGACCGTGATGGCGGGCGCGCCGGTGCGGCGTTCGAGATGGGCGCGCATCAGCTGCGGGAAGTGGTGGATATTGACAACGCACGCCTCGACACCCGCCGTGGCGAACCGGTCCAGCGCCCAGTCCACCAGCGCCTTGCCGCCGACCTCGACCAGCGCCTTGGGCCGGTCATTCGTGATCGGCCGCATCCGCTTGCCCAGCCCGGCGGCCAGGGCCATGCCGCGGGTGATCCGGGTCATTTGTGCGCTTCCAGCAGCACGGCGCCGGCATGCGCCTTGATCCACAGATTCAGCTCCATCAGCGCAGGGTGCTGGATATCGCCGGCGAAGTGGCGGGCGACACGCGGCAGCATGTCGAGATAGCGCGCCTTGCCGTCGCGCACGGCGAGCCGCACGAAAATGCCGAGTATCTTGGCATTGCGCTGGGCCCCGAGGACGGCATAGGCCGCGTCGAATCCGGCCGCATCGCGCAGACCTGCGCGCTCGACAAAGCGGGCTTTCAGCGGCACGGCGAGCTTGCGGTCGACATTGCGGCGGGCGTCTTCCAGCAGCGAGACCAGATCATAGGCCGGATGGCCGATCAGCGCGTCCTGGAAGTCAAGCAGGCCGACCGAGGCCTCGCCCTTGCGCTCGGGCAGATAGATCAGGTTTTCTGCGTGATAATCGCGCAGCACGAGGCCGGGCGGGCAGTTTTCCAGACGCCCGAAAGCGCGGGTCCAGATCGCGCGCCATTCGTCCAGCGCCGCCTCGGACAGGGTCACGCCCGCATGCCGGCCCAGGAACCACTCGACGAAGAGATCGGCCTCGGCCATCAACGCCGTCGCATCATAGGCCTGCAGCGGCCAGCTCTGACCGCCAGCCTCGACGGCATCGGGAAAGCTGGACCGGTAGATCGCCGCCAGCGTGTCGACGGCGGCGGCATAGAGCGAGCCCTCATGCATCTGGTCCGGCAGCAGCCGTGCAAACAGTGCGTCACCCAGATCTTCCAGCAGCAGGAAACCGTGCTCCAGATCGCTCGCCAGGACGGATGGCGCAGAAAAGCCGCGCTCGCACAGCGCATCCGACAGGCCGGCAAAAGCCGTCAGATTCGGCCCGGCCAGACGCGCCTCGGCATTATAGCCCAGCGCCTTGCGTTCTTCGGGGCTGGCATCGGGCGGGCAGGCCGGCGCCTCGGCACCGGACGGCGCATCCATCAGCATGGCTGTCTGTGCGCCATCTACCAGGCGGACATAGCGGCGCGTCGAGGCATCTCCGGCCAGGGGATGGCGCTCGGCCGCGGCCCAGCCGGCACGGTCGAGAAACGCGTCGAGGGCGCGATCGCGATCAGATGTCGTCAATTCTTTCCTCCCACCGGCCATATCCCGTTATCCGGGCTTTGCGGCCTGACTCCAAGTCGGTGTTTTCACCGCTCAACAGGATTTCCAGCCGGTCCGGCGGCAGCCTGTCGCCCAGGCGGTCCGGCCATTCCACGAGACAGATCGCCGTGTCGAACGCGTCGTCCAGTCCCAGCTCGTCGAGCTCGGACGGATCCTCAATGCGGTAGAGATCGGCGTGCCAGACCTCCTCGCCCGTATCCGTGTCATAGACCTGGACAAGCGTGTAGGTTGGACTGGGCGCATCCTCGATGCCACACAATTGCGCGATCACGGCGCGAGCAAGTGTGGTCTTGCCCGCCCCCAGATCGCCGGTCAGAAGCACGACATCGCCAGGCGCAAGTGCCGCTGCCAGGCGGGCGCCGAGGCGGCGTGTGGCTTCCAGTCCATCGAGGTGATGCGTGTGTGAAGACCCCATGCCATGCGATTAGCGAAGCCCGCGCGCAGCGGCAAGCGGTGAGGCTGTATCTTGACTCTGCTGTGAACGCTGTTCATGTCCATGGCGGTTCACGGAGTTACGCATGCCGAAGATCACCTATATCGAGCACAACGGTACCGAGCATCAGATCGACGTCCCCAACGGCCTGTCGGTCATGGAAGGCGCAGTGCGCAACCTTGTCCCCGGTATCGACGCCGATTGCGGCGGTGCCTGCGCCTGCGCGACATGCCACGTCTATGTCGACCCGGCCTGGGCCGACAAGACCGGCTCGCGTGAACCGATGGAAGAGTCGATGCTGGACTTCGCCGAAGACGTCCAGGAGACCTCGCGCCTGTCATGCCAGATCACGGTGAGCGACGCGCTGGACGGCCTGATCGTCCGGATGCCGGAGCACCAGGGCTAACGCGCCAGACGTCCTGCTTCCAGTTGCAGCGCCTCGCGGATCGACAGCGGTCCCAGAAGCGCGACCTCGTATCCGTCGGCCGCAACCTCTACCGTGGATTCGCGGAAGGTGAAGATGAAGTGCCGCAGCTTGCGGAAGCGCTCGTCACTATGCGACGGACGAATGCTGTCCGCCTGTCGAAGCGCATCGATCCAGTCCGACCGGCGCACTTCAAACGCTCCGCAGGGGTAAAGCCCCCGGGACGCCAGCGGGTGTCCTGCAAGCGTTTCCTCATCCGGCGGCCCGGCCTTGTGGGTGTGCGGGCGGACGAAGCGAATGGCGGCAACCGGCAGATCGGCCGTGTCGAAACCGATGAGACGGGCCTCTTCCCCGTCCCAGTCCGGATCCGTGTCCGGCATCAGGTAGACGAGACTCACCCCACCCTCGAGCGCCGCCAGCATCGGATAGGGCGCACCGAAATCGCATTCAGGGATATCGTCCAGCTCGATCAGGCGGGGCGTGCGCCGGAATGGCCACATCGCCCCCGCCTCACACGCGGCCCGACGCCGGACGGCGGGCCAGGTCGAGTTCCGGCGGTACGGCATTGCCATGCGGCTCGGACGGGAAGTGGCAGGACACTTTGGTGCCCTTGCCGGGCTCGGACTGAAGCTCCACCCAGCCGCCGTGCAGTTGGGCGATTTCCTTCACCAGCGACAGGCCAAGACCCGCCCCGCCGCGCTCGCCGCGCGAGAAGCGCTCGAACACGGTCGCCTGCTTTTCCGGCGCGATGCCTTCACCGTCATCGGCTACCCAGAGCGTCAGCTGATCTTCCGAGCGGCGCGCACCGATGGTCACTTCGCCACCGGTCTGGACGTGCCGGATCGCGTTGGACAAGAGGTTCATCGCGACCTGCTTGATACGGTTCCGGTCGGCGCGGATCAGACCGGACGCGCCCTCGACATCGATACCCAGCTTGATCGAGTGGTGGTCGGCGCGCGCCTGGATGAGCTCGGCGGCCTCGCGCGCCACGTCGGCCACGTCGACATCACCCAGATCCAGCTCGAGCTGACCGGCATCGATCGCTGCGACATCGAGAATATCGTCGACCAGCTTGGCCAGATGCTCGGCGGCCGTCTGGATCGCCGCCATCGGCTCCTTCTGACGATCGCTCAGCGCACCGGCGAACCCCTGGGCGAGCATGTCGGCATAGCCGTTGATGGTCGTGAGCGGCGTGCGCAGCTGGTAGCTCACATGCTCGACGAATTCGGTCTTGATGCGCTCGGAAGTTTCCAGTGCCTCGGCACGCTCGCGCAGGGCTTCCTCGATGCGGCGGCTGTCGGTGACGTCATCCCAGCAGATCAGCGTCGCGCCATCGGGCAGAGGACGGGTGAGATAGGTCAGCACGCGATCGTCGGACCGGCGCATCTCGCCGGTCACCTGCTTGCGAGCCTGCGGGCTGGGATCGGTGACGCGCGCCTTGATGTCGTTCCACACCCGGTCGTCGGCGAACAGGGCTGCGCAGGTCTCGGCGACCTGATCGAACTCCGGCTGGCCGTCCAGCTCCTCGGCTTCAAACCCCCAGATATCCTCGAAGGCATTGTTGTGCAGCTGCAGGCGGCCATTCGCACCGAACACGGCGACCGCTTCATGCAGCTTGTCCAGCGTGGCGCGCTGGACGTTGATCAGCGTGTTGTAGCGGGCGCGCAGGGCGAGTTCGTCGGTCTTGTCCTCGAAGATCAGCATCAGACCGCCCAGCGGGTGGCGCTGGCGGGCGACACGCAGGGTGCGGCCATCGGGCAAAGGCCACAGCTCGTCCGGCGTCTCGTCGGTGGGCGGCAGGTCGTAGCGGGCCAGCTCGTCGGTCTTCCAGCCGGAATAGTCCGCCTGTTCGGGCAGCAGGCGCTTTTCGCGCATCCGGTCGAGGAATTGGCCATGACCCGGGCGCTCGTTCAGCCAGGCATCGTCCAGCTTGAACAGGCGCGAAAAGGCCGTGTTGTAGAAGTTGAGGCGCTTGGAGCGGTCGAACACCACCACGGCCTCGGCCATGTGGTTCAGGGTTTCGTCATGGGCCCGGCGGAAACGCGCCAGATCGGACTTGGCTTCCTCGGCTTCGGTCGAGTCGATCGCGAAGCCGGCTGCGCCGCCAGACACCGGGAAGACGAGAAACTGCATCGAGCGGCGGCGCCCTTCAACGACAACCGTGCGGGTTTCCGACACGGGTTCGCCCTGCTCGGCAGCCTGCACAGCCTGATCGGACATACCCGCATCCAGCGCTGTCTGCTTTTGCAGCACCGCATCGATATCCTTGCCCTCGACGGCGGCGACATAGGCCTGGTTCACCCATTCCAGGCGGCCGGACACATTCATCCGCCAGGCCGGAACCGGGGCGCGGCCCAGCATGTCCAGGAAGGCCATCGGATCCTTCGAGACCAGCCGACGCGCCTCTTCCATGCGGCCGCGGGCATTGGATTCCTCCAGCCCCCGGATCGTCGCGTCGGACAGCCAGACGACCAGCTGGGTTCCGGCAGCGCGGCCATCAGCCTCCAGGAAGCGGCCGGACGGCCCCAGGATGGTCAGCGAGAAGGGCTGGCCCTTCTGCGCAAGCTCGTTGAAGCGCCGGCGCAGCGTGGTTTCGTCACCGCCCGCCGAGCGCGCCTCATAATCCGCCAGGCCTTCCATCAGGATGCCGGCGGGATCGGGGCCATCGGTCGCTTCAGCAAAGCGCAGCAAGGAAGCGAGGGCAACGGAGGAGCCGAAGATGCGCGGCTGGCCCCAGCCCGTATCGCTTTCGTCGAATGTGGCGTCGTCCCAGACGAGGACCAGGCCCGGATGGGCGCCGAACACGCTGTCGGCGCGGGCAAGGCGGTCTTCCAGCTCGGCCAGCTTGCGGCGCCAGACCAGCTGGGCGGTGCGGGCGCCGGCCGTGAGACGGTAGGCCCACAGCCCGACGGCGACGGCGAAAGCCATCGCGCCGACGGTGACAATAAGCGTCACGATCTGAAATGTCTGTCCCGTCATCGAGCTGTCCTGGGCGCGGCCCTTTGCCCACCCGTGTCGGGTCCGCGCGAATCAGCATGATACCGGGCGCGCGAGTCCGGGGCGATGCCTGAGGCCGCAAAAATAATTAACGCTACAGCCGCTACGGCACGCGTCTAGCGCAGCGCGACTTCACCGGCGCGGAATTCGAACATGACCACGCAATTGTCCAGCCGGTCCACGCCATTGTCGAGCGGCCGGAATTGCCAGGCCCTGACCGTCTGCCGGCTTTCCCGGTTGAACGGGCCGTCAGGTACGGCCCGCGCGATACGGACATTGTCGACATCGCCATTGGCCTCGACATCGAACCGCACCACGACCCAGCCCTGCCGCCCCAGCGACCAGGCTCGCACCGGATAATCGGGGATGTCGGCCGAGGCGGCTGCGAGCGTGGAGCCGCGACAATCTTCCGGACCGATCAGGCGCTCGACATTGGGCGGAACCGGGAATTCGTCGCGCGGGATGAAGGGGCCTCGCGTCGCGCCCGTTCCGGGCAGCGGGATCGCCTGCGGCACGGCCGAACAGGACGAAAGAACAAGCAGGAGAGGGATCATGATTGCGCGCATGACCGGCAAGCTATCGCTTTATCCGGGTCACTCAAGCCGGTTCCTCACGGCCCCGGCAAGACGAACATTTTGTTAAGAGAGGATTAAGGCGTTCAATTTCCGGCCCCAAACTTGTAGGGTTCGCCTTCAATTGGGTGAGGGACGCGCCGATTTGATCCATTCCGGCACGCGTACTCGGTGTATGACCTGATGTCAGAGGTGCGTTGAACCATGTCTTTGTTACCGACCGCGCATGCCGGGCAGGCCTATGGCGCCCGCCGGATCGACTTCTTCACGATTTCCGGAGAAATCAGACAGGCGGACGGCGCGTCCGGACAATTGCGCGACGATGACGGCATGGATCACGATGTCCGGCTGGCCGAGGCGTCGAACGCCCTGACGCCGGGTGACAGTGCCACCATCCTGCGCGTGCAGGCCGGCCCGAACCGCCGTTCCCGCCCGGCCGCCCTGATCAACCACACCCGCGAGACCTGGGTTCGCACGACACCCGACGCGACGACGCTGCTGGCCCGCTCCGGCGTGACGCGCGGCTTCAACTGGTGGCTCTCGGTCCTGCTGCTCGCGCTGACGGCGCTCGCTGCCGTCTGGCCGCTGCTGCACGCTTTCCTGACGGAAATGAATGGCGGCATGATGGCCGGCATTCCCGCCTTCAGCATCATGGACGAAGTACTGGCCTTCGCGCCCGGCCTGGCCGGCTGGCGTCTGGAAGCCGCATTGCCCGCCGGCCTGCTAGACGCGATCGCAAGCCTCGGCTTCGTGCCGATGGACCAGCTCACCGAATGGGGTATCGCACTGGGCGGTGGTGCACTCGCCCTCATCGCCTATCTCGCGCGGTCCTGGCGCCTGCTCTACGTGCCCGCCTTTGCCGCATTCGCCGTCATGGCGGGTGTCATCTTCGGCGGTGTCGGGGCGACGCTCGCCCTGATCGGCGGCGCTGTCCTTCTCTTCCTTGCAGCCGGCTTCTTCAACCGGGTCCGCGATGCCGGGCGTTTCAATGCGCGCGTCGAACGCCTGGCCGGACATGTCCTGCGCAATCCGCCGCAGGAAAGCGTGCGCGGCAACGATGCCGGCGGTGCCGCCGCTGCAGCTGCCACGGCTGCGGTTGCGGCCACGGCACTCGCCGATACCGAGGCCGAACCGGAGGATGATACGGAAACGGTCGCGGATGATGCAGAGGCCGCTGAGCCCGCCGATGATGCCGCGAATGGCGAAGCGGAGGCCGGCCCTGAATTAGAGCTGCCGCCCGCCGCAGCTGACGGCGATCCCAGCCCGACCGCCGAGACGAGCGCCCGCCCCGACGCTGCCGGCGAAGCCGAAGCCGTGCATGCCGATGAAGAGGCCGGCAGTGAGGCCGCGGCCGATGCGGAAGCCGATGATTCGTCAGAAAACGCCGGCAATGACGTAGAGCCGGACGCCGGGACTGCGCCCGTTCCGGACGAAGCGGACGATGCGCCCGTGACGGCCGCGACCGAGCCGGAAAGCGGCGACACGACCGCGGCCCCGGTCGAAGCCGCGCTGCCGGCCGAGATCGCTGCGGTCGAAACGTCTGCAGTCGAACCGCCTGCCGAAGAGGACGCCGAGCCGCCTGTCGAGGCGGAGGCGGAGCCGTCTGTCGCATCTGACGATGACGCTGCCACCAGCGGCGCTACGCCCGAAGCCGAAGAGACCGAACTGCAGGCTGGCGCTGCCGAGCCCGCCGAACAGCCCTCTGACGCAGTTGAGCCGGAAACCAATGCCCCGGCCGAAGCCGAGGCAGCCCCGGAAGAGGATGACGATCTTCCCAGCCTTGATGCTGTTGCGGCCGCTGCCGCGCTGAGCGCGGCCGAGCAGGGCTCGGACGATGACGCACCGGCCACGGATACCGGTGAGGCGGAAGACACCGCATCGGTCGAAGACGAGCGAACCATGCCGCTCGCGTCACCGCCGCCCATGCCGGCTTCGGACCAGCCGGCTGTTCAGGCCGAAACCGCAGCCGAATCTGCAGTGACGGCCGAAGCAACCGGGGCTGCTCCCGCAGAACCCGTGGCCCCGCCCGCAACCCCGTCGACCTCACCGGCGCTCGATGAAGTCGAGTCGCGCGTGGCTGCAGCCGTCGAAGCGGCAGGCAGTGCAACACCGGCCGCGACGTCGCCGGTCGACGATCCGCTGTTCGCCGATGACGGGAATGACCCGATGCTGCCGGCCCGCCAGGCGGGCGACACGGCCCCCGGCACTCCGGACCTGGATGTCGAGCGCAGCGACGCGGACACGACCACGTCCTGACGGTGACCTGACGAGACACGAAAAGGCCCGCACATCGTGCGGGCCTTTTTCATGCGCATAGCCTGGCTGAGGCGGGATCAGTCTTCCTCGTGGAAACCGGCCTCGACCAGCTCGGTCAGGGAATCGGCCGCCCTCTCCGCATCGGGACCGGACGTCTCGATACCGATCTCGGAACCCTTGCCCGCCGCCAGCATCAGCAATTCCATGATGGAGTCAGCATTCACCCGCTCGCCATCGCGCGAGACATGAATCTCGGCGTCGAAGCCCTGCGCCAACTCGACAAATTTGGCAGCCGCCCGCGCATGCAGGCCGCGGGCATTGCGGATCACGGCCCGCCGGGCAATCTGGGTCACTTGCCGGCCCCTTCCAGCACATTCGAGGCAATCGCGATATAGCGCTTGCCGGCGTCCTCGCCCATGCGGGCCAGACTGTCCAGATCGGCGCGGGAGCGGGCCTCGGCGAGCTTGATCAGCATCGGCAGATTGACCCCGGCAATGACCTCGACCTTGCCCGGATCCAGCAGCGAGATGGCGAGATTGGATGGCGTACCGCCGAACATGTCGGTCAGTACAAGCACGCCTTCGCCGCGATCCGCGTCGGCAATCGCCTCACGAATGTCGGCACGGCGCTTTTCCATGTCGTCATCCGGTCCGATGCAGACAGCCAGAAGCGCATCCATGGGGCCCACCACGTGCTCTGTGGCGGCCACGAATTCATCAGCCAGACGGCCGTGAGAGACTACGACGACTCCGATCATGACGGATATCTAACCGTGCCTTTGAACGGCGGGAAAGCGTCTTTTTGCAACGGTCGGATCAATTTGTCAGTCAGCCGTGGCTGCGGGAAGCTCCACAGTGAAGCGTGCACCGGCGACCCCGCCCCCCTCGGCCTTGCGGTTCGAGGCCGTGATCCGGCCGCCATGCGCCTCGACAATCTGGCGCGCGATCGCCAGACCCAGGCCGGAGTGCGTGCCGAAAGCCGCACCACGCGGGCGCTCGGTATAGAAGCGCTGGAAGACGGTCTCCAGATTGGCCTCGGGAATGCCCGGCCCCTCATCATCGACCTGCACAAGAAGGCTGGGCCGGCCATTGCGATGCCCCCGCACCAACCGCACCCACACCTTGCCGCCTTCGGGACTGAAGGTCATCGCATTGTCGAGCAGATTGCGGAAAACCTGGCCCAGCGGTCCGTCACGGCCCAGCACCATCCCGTTGCGCACCTTGCGCTCGACCGCGATCTCGGCCCGCCGGCCATCCATCGCGTTATAGGTGTCAGCCAGCTCGGACAGCAGGCCGGCCAGATCGAACCGGCCGACATCCTCGCGCGCCAGTTCCGCATCGACGCGCGAGGCCCGCGAAATATCGGAGATCAGCCGGTCCAGCCGCCGGACATCGGCGAGGATGACAGCCAGCAGCTTGTCGCGGCGTTCCGCATCGCGCGCATTGGGCAGGACTTCCGCAGCCGAGCGGATCGAGGTCAGCGGGTTCTTCAACTCATGCGACACATCGGCGGCGAAACTCTCGATCGCGTCGAGCCGGTCATAGAGCGCCTCGGTCATCTCGGAGAGCGCAACGCCAAGCTCGCCGATCTCGTCATTGCGCGAGCGCAGGTCAGGCATTTTCACGCGGCGGCCGCCGGCCCGCCGGGCCTCGCGCGCGGCGCGGGCCAGGCGCCGCACGGGCCGGGCGATGAAGACCGTCAGCGCGAGCGACGACATGGTCGTCACCAGGGCGGCGATCAGTATGAAGGGCAGGAGCGCGCGCCGTTCCGCCTCGATCAGACGGTCCAGATCATAGCTCTCGATGGTGACAACGCCCACAACCGCACGAACAGGCTGGATCGGGATGGACACCGAGACGACACGGCGGCCATCGGCTTCGCGCCGCACGCCGGCGACGATCTCGCCATTGATCACCTGCAGCACCTCGTCGCCCAGATCCCGATCGAGCGCTGCGCGCTCCTCGGGCGAGCGAAGCAGGTTGGACACCGTATCGAGAATGCGGCTGGGCAGGCTGCGGGCCGTATTCGCCAGATCCGGGCGCGGCTGGCCCGGCGGCGGCAGCACCGTTTCCTCGAACACATCGGCCAGCAAATGGCTGTCGGCAACGATCTGCCCGCCCTTGTCGAAGACGAGCACGCGCGATTCTTCGGGCACGTAGAGCTGGCGCAGGATGGCCCGCGCATCGTCATTGCGCAGCACGGGCGCGGGCGCCCCGTCGGACGCACCCTCGGCGAGGACATTGGCGATCAGCTCACCCTGGGCCCGCAGCGAATCCAGCTTGGCATTGACCAGGCCGCGGCGGGTCTCGGTCAGCGCCAGCATGCCGGCGACCAGCACCCCCAGCGCCACGAAATTGGCAACAAGGATCAGCTGGGCCAGCCGCGAGCTGGGCCGCGGCGTCAGATTGCGCAGGACCGTGCCGGCCCGGCGCAACCCGCTTCGCCAGGATGCCGTGTCAGTCTTCCTTATAGCGGTAACCCACCCCGTAGAGGGTCTCGATGGCGTCGAAGGACTTGTCGACTTCGCGGAACTTCTTGCGGATGCGCTTGATGTGGCTGTCGATCGTCCGGTCATCGACATAGACCTGATCGTCATAGGCCGCATCCATCAGATTGTCGCGGCTCTTCACATAGCCCGGGCGCGTCGCCAGGGCCTGCAGGATCAGGAATTCGGTGACCGTCAAACGCACCGGCTCGCCGCCCCAGGAACAGGCGTGGCGATTGGGGTCGAGCACCAGGCTGCCGCGTTCCAGCGGCTTGCTGTCGCCCGGCTCCAGCGGACCGCTGCCGACCGGCGCATCCTGTCCGCGGGCACGGCGCAGCACCGCCTTCACCCGCTCGCCCAGAAGACGCTGGGAGAAGGGTTTGGTGATATAGTCGTCGGCGCCGAGATTGAGCCCCAGGGCCTCGTCGAACTCGTCATCCTTGGAGGTCAGGAAGATGACGGGAATGTTCGAGGACTGGCGCAGGCGGCGCAGAAGTTCCAGACCGTCCATGCGCGGCATCTTGATATCGAAAATGCCCAGATCCGGCGGATCTTCCGCCAGGGCTGTCAGCGCCGACGCACCATCATTGTACGTGCGCACGTGATAGCCCTCGCCTTCGAGGAAGATGGAAACCGACGTGATGATGTTTTCGTCGTCGTCGACCAGTGCAATCGTAGCCATGCTGTCTCCGGGCTCGGTTATGTCCAGGCCGTCATGGAAACCTGAATTTGTGGCGACAATAGACACGCACTGCACATCGCGCCAAGCATCGAGCGCCGATTATCCCCATGGTTCACCGGGTTTTAAGTCTCTTGCGACAGTATTCCGCCGTTCAAAGGGGCTGGGTACATGCCGGGCGATATCCACTACGAGGTTTTTTTCAAGAAGAACCGGAAGGCAGGCTGGGCCCTGGCCGAGGCTCATGACAGCCGCGACGCCGCCCTCAAGCTCGCCCATACGCTGCTGGCCAAGAACAAGGATGGCTCGGCACGGGTCAGCAAGGAAACCTTCTGCCACGACGCCCGCAAATTCCGCTCGGTGACGGTTTTCGAGGCCGGGGCGGAGACCTATGGCGCTGTCGAAGAAAAGACCAATGAAGCACAATTGCCGTGCCTGACGCCGGACGACCTGTCCAAGCCGCACGCCCGGCACACCATCAAGCGGGTGCTGACCGGCTGGCTGGAACGCATGCAGGCCCTGCCCATGGAGCTGCTGCACCGCGCCGATCTCGTGGAAAGCCTGGAAGCCTCGGGCACCGAGCTGCAGCATGCGGTGCAGAAAGTGGCCGTCGCCAGCGCACGCGATCAGGACGCCAATGTCCAGACCCTGGTCAAACAGCTCAACGAGCTGGTGCAGAAGGCGCTGGGCCGCATCTACAAGGATGCCCGCGACGCCAAGCTGCCGGAATACCCCAAGAAGGCGAAATTCGCCGATATCGCGAACGGTATTTTTGCCGGCGACAAGCGCGCCTACACGCTGCGGGCCGCGATGGCCGACCGTCTGCGCCACGAGCGCAAGTATGGCGACAAGCTGGAAGCCCTGCTCGACATGGCCGACACCCTGCCCGATGCCGAGGACGCGCGCGCCTTCGCCCTGGGCGAAGTGGACAGCTATGTCTCGGAAGTCATCAGCTTCGATGCCGGGCGTGAAGCCCTGCTGGGCAAGTGCAAGGATCTCGGCGAGACCATCGAGCGGCTGACCTGCCTGTTCGACGGTGACGGCAAGGCGGATGCGCTGCGCATGGCGCCGAACTGTGCCCGCCGTCTGGCGAAATGGACCCATTCACGCGAGTTCGACAGTTGCCGCGCGGTGATCGCGCAATGCCTGCTCAAGGAGCTGGAACGCCCGGCCCGCCTGCGCCCGACGAGCGTGCGCGAAGAGGTCCGCCTGGCGCGCGATCTGGCGAGCCGCCTGGTGATTTCCTCGGACTCGCTGCTGCCGGCCGACGGCCTGATCAAAACGTTCGCGGCTCGCTCGGCCCGCCTCCTGCAGCCGGAGGTGATCGACGAACTGCTCAAGCACTCGGCCGATATCGACGAAGAGGTCAGCCGCCTGCTCATGCTCGAGGAAAACCTCGTCGGCGAGGCCAACAAGAGCAAGCTGGCCGGCTATGTCCGCGCAACCATCGGATCGTCCGAGGCGGACGGCTATTATATCCGCGGCGGCGCTCAGCCGCTGGAACGGCTGGCGCGCCTGGCCGCGCACCAGAAAAAGGTGCTCAAGGGAACCTACCCCAAGGACGCCAAGCAGGAATTGTCGGCGAAGTTCGACGAACTCGGCGTCAAGATCATCGACCAGAGCAAGATCCTGAACATGGTCGAAGCCGGTGATCGTCCGGCCCTCGACAAGGCATCGGCCCTGCTGCGCCTGGCAACCGGCGGCGCCCTGCCGCTTGGCCGGTGCTCCACCGATGCGCAGGCCCGCGCGCTGCGCCAGATCAAGTCGGCCGCCGGGCTGAGCGAAGCCCAGACCGAAGACGGCCGCCCCAAGCTGAAGGCGATCCACGGCCTGTTGCAGCAACTCGCCACCCAAGCCGACAAGGCCGCCTGACGCGAACCGCTTCCAAAGCCCGGTATGCCGCCCTAGAGTGAGCCCATGATCTGGCGTTCGCTCATTCCTGTCCTTGCAGGCCTTGCCGCCGGCGCCGCGCTTGCGGTGTTTCTGGTCTTCGGTCCGCTCGAGATCGGGGGAACGCGCGTCGGCCCCTGGGCAACCAATCCGCTGATCGGTGCCAGCGATGCCGGACCGGTGACGCGCGCCATCGTCGCGCGCCGTGGCCTGCTCGCCCTCAACCGGTCCGAGGCGGTCTACTTCATGGCATTCGAAGACAGTGACGGCCGGACCCTGCGCGAGACCTGCGAGTACCGCGTGAGCGGCGGCGCCCTGCCGACACGCTGGTGGAGTTTCACCCTGTACGGCGAGGACAACTTCCTGCCGGTCAATGGCGACGAGGCCCACGCCCTGACCCGGACCGATCTGGGCGATGCGGACTGGACCTTCATCGCCGGCCCCCGGCGCACTGACGGCACGCCCTGGCTGTCGACGCGCCAGTCCGGCGCCTTTTCGATCACGCTGCGCCTCTATCATCCCGACCCGGTCGTTCTCGAAGCCCCTGAAACGCTGGACCTGCCGGAGATCGAGCGTCTGGACTGCGGGGAGGCAAGCTGATGCGCTGGCTTTTTCCCCTCGGCCTCTTTGTCATCGCCGCGATTGCCGGTTTCTGGCTGGCGCTGAACGCCATTCCCGGCGTGATCATGGGCAAGGCGATGGACCGGATCGGTGCGCTGGGCCGCGAAGCGGGCGATGTCCGTCATGCGCCGCGCCTGCGCGAAGACAACCAGACCATTGTGCGCGCCAGTCCGGATATTCTCTATTCTGTGTGCGTCTATGACGTGTCGGACCGGCCTGTCATTATCGAGGCGCCTTGGCCCGCCGACGGCAATTATACCTCCGTAAGCTTCTACGATGCCCGGACCAATAATTTCGCCGTCTTCAGCGACCGCGATGGCGAGGCCTCGCCCGTCAGCATCGTGCTGACCGGCGACGCCCTTGAGCGGGATGCGCCGGCTGGCGCTCGCACGATTGTGGCCCCCACCCCTCGTGGCCTCATTCTCTACCGCCGCGTCATCGATGCGGACACGGATATGGCCACCGCCGAGACGGAGCGCCGGGGCTTCACCTGCACCCGCCTGTCCGATGAGTAACTTGCTCTTGCGGCAGGAGCGGTGAAACTCTGCCCCGTCAATCCGGGGAGGTTCCATGCAACATCTGATCCGTGCGGCCCTGGCCGCCAGCACTGCCGCCATTGTCATCGCGCCAGCCCAGGCCGACGACCGGGCCGACGTCGAGGCCACCGTTCAGGCGGTGTATGACGTGATTTCCGGTCCTGTCGGAGAGGCCCGCGACTTCGATGCCATGCGCGAGCTCTACCTGCCGGGCGCCGCCATGGGCGCGGTCTCGCCGGGCGAGGGCGGGCAGGGCCGAGGCCGCGTCATCACGCTGGACGACTATATCGAACGCTCCGGTCCCTGGCTGGTGGAGAATGGTTTCACCGAGCGCCCCACGCGCACCGAAACCACGATCTATGGCGAGCTGGCCTATGTGCGCTCGGCCTATGAGGGCGTGAGCGGCGTGACCGGCGAGGTCTTCGTGACAGGCGTGAACTTCATCACCCTGTTCAAGATCGAGGGCGAATGGAAGATCGCCTCCATCCTCTGGCGCTCCGCCGACGAGGACTGGCCGGTCGACGCCGCCTTTGACTGATCGGACAGATCAGCAAGCAGCAAAAAGCCCCCGGAGCCTGGCTCCGGGGGCTTTTCTGTGGCCGTCAGGCCGGCAGGGACTACTCCTCCGCCGGAGCCTCGTCCTGTGCGTCAAGCGGGTCCACATCATCCATCAGCTTCTGCATCAGGAAGGTGTAGAGCAGCGCGTCGCGGCGGGCCGTCTCTTCCAGATTGGCCGCGGCCGAGTGACCGCCGGCCGTGTTCTCGTAGTAGAGATAGTCATGGCCCAGCTCCTCCAGCAGGTGCGCGAACTTGCGGGCATGGCCCGGGTGCACACGATCATCCTTGGTGGAGGTGTAGAGGTAGATTTCCGGGTAATCGCCGTTCGCATCGACATTGTGATAGGGCGAGATCGAGCGCAGGAAACCGCCCTCGTCCGGGTCGGACGGGTCGCCATATTCACCCATCCAGGACGCACCCGCCAGCAGCTGGTTGAAGCGCAGCATGTCGAGCAGCGGTACGGCCGAAACGACCGCGTTCCACAGGTCCGGACGCTGGGTGTACATCACACCGGTCAGCAGACCGCCATTCGAACCGCCATAGACGCCCAGATGCCGCGGGCTGGTGAGACCGCGCCCGTTCAGGTCCTCGGCGACCGAGATCAGGTCGTCATAGATGCGCTGGCGGTCCATCTTCAGGCCCGCCTGGTGCCAGGCCGGACCGAACTCGCCACCGCCGCGGATGTTCGCCACCACATAGGCGCCGCCGTTTTCCAGCCACAGCTGGCCGCGCGAGCCGGAATAGCTCGGACGGATGGAGACCTGGAAACCGCCATAGGCATACAGGAGCGTCGGCGTGGTGCCATCCATCGGCACGTCTTCACGGCGCACGACGAAATAGGGGATCATCGTACCGTCGGTCGAGGCGGCCTCGTGCTGCTCGACGATCAGGCCTTCCGTGTCGAACCGGTCCGGGATCGACTTGATCGGCTCCACCGTCAGCTCGGCGGCATTGACCATGTAGAGCGAGTCCGGCGTCAGGAAGCCTTCGGCATTCATGAAGGCGATATCCTCGTTCGAATTCGTCGAACCCAGGCCGATCGTCATATTGTCCGGCACCGGAACCGTATCCGAGCTCCAGTTTCCGTTCTCGTAGTGGAAGGCTTCCAGACCGCCGACGACATTCTCGTCGATCGCCACCAGGAGCGCCGACGCCGTCGCACCGACACCGCCGATCGATTCACGCGCACCCGGCACATAGACCGTCTTCACTTCCGGCAGTTCGCCGCTGGCGACGAAATCCGCCATGGTGAAGGAGAGCAGCGCGCCCTGCGGATAGGTCTCGCCGCCTTCCACAGGCGTCCATTCCTCATTGATCGAGAAGACCAGCTCGCCCTGATACAGGTCCTGGATATCGGCCTTGGCCGGGATCGGCAGCGCTACCGGATCGCTGTCCAGCGGCAGGTACCACCAGGTCGTGTCGTAGAACGTGTCGGCTTCCGAAGCCATCATGTAGACGGTGCCGTCGCTGTCCTCGGTGCGGAAGGCAAACAGGCCGACATCCTCGCGGTCGCCACGCACGACTTCGGTCGCTTCGGACAGGTCGGTGCCGCGCTCCCAACGGTAGGAGACCGAGGGGTAGCCGCTGTCGGTGGAATCTTCCTCGCTGGTGGCCAGACCGACCAGCAGCGTGTTCTCGTCGACCCAGCTGACACCGCCCTTGGCGTTCGGGGTTTCGAAACCGCCCTCGACGAAAGCGCGGTCGGAGACGTCGAATTCACGGCGCACGGCCGCGTCGGAACCGCCGTCCGACAGGGTCAGCATGCAGCGGTCATAATCCGGTGCCAGGCAGTTGGCGCCGCGCCAGACCCAGTTGCGGTCTTCCGCTTCGGACAGCGCGTCGAGATCGAGGATCACATCCCATTCCGGCGTCTCGGAGAGATAGCTCGCCAGCGAGGTGCGGCGCCACAGGCCGTGGGTGTTGTCGGCATCCTGCCAGAAATTCCAGACATAGCCGCCATAATAGGCGCCATAGGGGATCCGGTCCTCGCTCTGGTAGATCGCCAGCGCCTGATCGTAGAGTCCCTGATAGCGGGCATCGCCGCGCAGGCGGTCGAACGTGCGCTCATTCTGGCCCTCGACCCATTCCAGCGCACGCTCGCCCTCGACCTCTTCGAGCCAGACGCGCGGATCGTTTTCCGGATCGATCTGGACGATCTGGCGCTCGCTGGTGGTGTCCGGTGTCTGGGTCGTCACGGTATCGCTCTCTTCGCTCGCGGGCTGGGAGCAGGCGGCGAGCGCGAGCACCCCCGCGCTCAACGCCCAGAACTGCTTCTTAAACGTCATGTCAGTCACCCCTTTGACTTGTGTCGCGCGCAGTTAAGCCCGGACTGGTGCTGGACGTAAAGGCGTCACAGCGCTATCGGGGCAGCATGAAAGCGCGACTTATGAATGGTGCCGGCAACAAGTTCGTCCTCGCGGACGCGCGCGCGCATGCCGGTTTCCTCGGCCTGTCCCGGAATACCGTGCGGGCCTGGGCGCACGCGCTGCATTTCGACCAGCTGCTCGTGCTCGAGCACAGCGACAGCGCAGATGCCTTCATGCGGATATGGAATGCCGATGGCGACGAGGTCGGTGCCTGCGGCAATGGAACGCGGGCGGCGGGCTGGTTCCTGATGGAGGAAAGCGGGCAGCCGGCGGTGAGCATCGGCACGGCCAGCGGCCTGCTGCAGGCGGTACGCGCCGGCGCGCTGACCGTCAGTGTCGACATGGGAAAGCCACGGCTGGACTGGCAGGACATCCCGCTGGCGCGCGATATGGACACGGTCGCGCTGGACTATGTCGCCGAAGCCGGCGGTATCCGCATCGAGCGCCCGGGCGCGGTGAGCATGGGCAATCCGCATGCCGTCTTCTTCGTCAAGGATGTCGAGACCCTGCCGATCGCGCGGCTGGGACCGGAAGTGGAATACGACCCGCTGTTTCCCGAGCGCGTCAATGCCGGCTTCGCCCAGATCTATGACGAGACGCATATCCGTCTGCGCGTCTGGGAGCGCGGCGCCGGCATCACTGCGGCCTGCGGGACCGGCGCCTGCGCCGCGCTCGTTGCCGCACACCGGCGCGGCCTCGCAGATCGTTCGGCCTCGATCATGGCCGATGGCGGCGAACTGCATGTGGAATGGCGCATCGCCGACGATCACGTGATCCTCACCGGCCCCGTGGAAGACGAGGGCGAGGTCGATCTCGCCCTTAAGATCTGAACCGCAGATCTGAACCGCAGATCTGATCCGCTGGCGCGTTGCACCGCAAAGCCTCCTTTTCGCCTGTGATATTTCCCATAATATCCCGCTTCATGCCGTGATCGTGACACGGTTCGGGGGACAGATTGGGGGAGATGTCCATGAACACGATCCTGCGCCTTGCGCTGCCGCTTGCCCTGCTCGCCGCTCCGGCTGCGGCCCAGCCCGGCGCTTCGGAAACCGCGACCACGCCGCAAGCACTGGCCCAGCAGATGTTCGCCGAGGCGAATACCGCCATCGGCAATGCAGATTACGAAGCGGCGCGGCGCCTGCTGGAAGCCGCCCTCGACCTCAAACCGGCCCACCCCGCCATCCTGCGTGGTCTCGCCATTGTGGCCCTGCGGGCGGAAAATCCCGAAGACGGTTTCCGGGCCCTGGAACGCATGGCCCGGGCCGGTATCGCCTTCGATCCGGAGCCCCTGGAAAACCTGCTGCGCACCGCCAACACGGCGCGCTTCGAAGCCGTCGCCGGGCAACTCGCTGCCAACAGCGCCCCGGTCGGGCAGGCAGAAGTCGTCGCCGAGATCGACCGGCCCGGCGCGCTGATCGAGGGCGTCGCGATCGATATCGAGACCGACCGCCTCTTTGTCTCGTCCGTCACCGGCCGCGAAATCCTGCTGCTGGAACCTTTCGCCCGCGACGAACCCCAGGTCTTTGCCGACCGGGAAGACGGGCTGTGGTCGGTGTTCGGCCTTGCGGTCGATGACCGTACCCGTGTCGTCTGGGCCGGATCGGCAGCGATCGAACAGACACCGCTGGAAGACGGAGAGACCGGCGGCACCGCCCTGTTCGCTTTCGACCTGGTCACCGGCGACCTCTATCGCCGCTACCAGATCGACGATGCCGTGCAGATCGCCGACTTCACCGTGCGCGACGGCACCGTCTACGCCTCCGACAGCCAGGCGCCGCGGGTCTATGTGCTCGACAGCGTCTCCGGCGAACTGGAAGTGCTGGCAGAGGATCCGCGCTTCGTCAGCCTGCAGGGCGTTGCACTCGCCCGGGGCGCGCTCTACGTCGCCGACTATGCGATGGGCCTGTGGCGGATCGATCTGGGCGACCGGTCGGTCTCGCTGGTGCGGGGCGGGACGGAGAGCCTGATCGGCATTGACGGGCTGCGCCAGACCCGCGACGGCCGCATACTGGCCGTGCGCAACGGAACCCGGCCGCACCAGGTCATGGCGATCGATCTGGACGCGGACGGTCATGCCGTGGCCAGCACCGAAGTGCTGCTGCGCGGCCATCCGGCGATGACCGGCGAACTCGCCGAACCCACGCTGATCGACCCGGCCGACGGGCGGGCCTGGCTGGTCGCGAACGCGGCCTGGCCGCGCTTCCCGGCAGACAGCGAGGGACCGGACGGCGCGCAGCCGGCAACCGTGATCCTGGAAATCGACCTGCCCTGATGCCGCTCCTCCAGACCGGCGGCGGTCAGCTTTCATTCATCGGTTTCTCATAATCTTGATTCGTTGCGGGGGCTGGAGCCGGAAGGCTCGATCGCTGCAAGGAGGCAGATCATGAGGGAAGTCGATCGCGATTTCGCGGAACAGATCCGCGGCCTCAGGCTGACAACGGCCGAGGTGACCTACTACATGCCCGACCATCCGGCGCTGCTGCAGACCTTTGTGTGGCAGACCCAGGACCTGGCGCCGAAATATCCGCGCCTGACCCGGTTTCTCGATTTCTGGAAGAACGAGATCGATGCCGTCATCCACACCGTGCGGATTGCCCATCAGGGTCTGATCCGGCCGGCCGAGTGGCGGTTCGCCGACTGTCAGATGCGGCTGAACTGAGCCGGCCGCCCGCTCAATCCTTGCGGGACAGGCCTGCGCCACAGGCCGAGCGGATCACGGGATCGGCCCGCAGGGCACGCTGGCGCAGATTGAGGATCTGGTCGAAGGAAAAGCCGAGCTCGTCGGCCAGGGCCTGCGGCTCGCCGACCCGTTGCATGTCCGGCATTGCCGCCACGATCACCCGCATCTGGCGCTCATTGAAACGCGAGCTTGTCTCGCGTGACACGCAAGCACAGGCGCCGGGCGATCCGCCGGCCGCCTCGCAGGCCTCGACCAGCGCCCCCCGCACGGCCTCGGGATCCGGATCGGATTGCGCCGTCATCAACAGCGCTGCAACCACTCCTGCCCCCTGCATGATGCCGGTCATTCCGGTTTATCCCCCTTTGCGACCGGCCCGTCATCGCGTGAAAAGCCGATCAATTCTTGCCCGAACTGCAATACGGCCCCTTTCAACCGCGGCCAGACCCGTCATAATCCAGAATGCGAGGGTAACACGAGTCCCAAGGAGCCCGACATGAGGCGCGTTCTATTTTCACTGGCAGCCGTTTCGATGCTGGCCGCCTGTGCATCGCCCACCCCCTACCAGGCCGCCGACGGCAGCCGCCGGGGCTTTGAAGAACAGCAGATCGAGACCAACCGGTTCCGGCTCTCCTTCGAAGGGAATTCGCTGACCGACCGCGAAACCGTGGAGACCTATCTGCTTTACCGCGCGGCCGAACTGACGGTGGAACAGGGATATGACTATTTCACCGTGGTCACCCGCGCGACCGACGAGGACACGCGCGTCACGGCGAGCGGTTTCGGTTCGTCCTATTATTCCGCCTTTCCGGTGCACTATTCCTACTACCATCCCCGCTGGGGCTGGCATGGCTGGCGGGATCCGTTCTGGGACGACACCCGCTATCGCGAAACCACCCGCTATGAGGCGAGCGCCGAGATCTTCCTGGGACGCGGCACCAAGCCCGACGACCCCAGTGCTTTCGACGCACGCGACGTGATCGCCAACCTGTCCGACGACATCGTCCGGCCCGAACCGGGCTGACCGGCGCGCACAGAAACCGAAAAAGCAAAAGGGCCGGCGCATGCGCCGGCCCTCTTCGTTTTTATTCGCGCCGCTACCTATTTCGGAGGCATGCGGGCGCCGGCATCCAGACGGACGCATTCGGCGTTGATGTAGTCATTGGTCACCATGAAGGCGACCAGATCGGCATATTCGGCCGGGGTGCCGAAGCGCTGCGGGAATTGCAGGTGCGAGGCCAGGGAGGTTTTCACTTCCGGCGGCATCTGCTGGTAGATCGGCGTCTCGAAGAAACCCGGCAGGATGGTGTTCACGCGGATGCCTTCGCGGGCCAGGTCGCGCGCCATCGGCAGGGTCATGCCGTAGATACCGCCCTTGGAAGCCGAATAGGCCAGCTGGCCGATCTGACCGTCCTGCGCCGCAACCGAAGCGGTGTTGACGATCACACCGCGGCCGCTATCGCCGGCCGGGTCGAGCGCCATCATGCCGGCGGCCGCCTTGGAGGCGCACAGGAAGGAACCGACCAGGTTGATCGCGATGACGGTCTGGAAACCCTTGGCAGAGTGGGGGCTGATCTCGCCGGTCGAGGAGGACCGGCGTGCCGTCTTCTCGGCCCAGCCGATACCGGCGCAGTTCACCAGTACGCGTTCCTGGCCATGGGCCTCGCGCGCCTTGGCAAAACCGGCATCCACGCTGTCTTCCTCGGCCACATTGACCTGGCAGAACACGCCGCCGATTTCCTTGGCGACCGCTTCGCCTTTCTCGGCATTCATGTCGAAAATCGCGACCTTGGCACCATCGGCGGCCAGACGGCGGGCTGTGCCTTCGCCAAGACCGGAAGCCCCGCCGGTGACGATGGCGGCGATGGAATTGTCAATTTTCATTTGTCTTCCCCTTTATCGACTTGCCCTGCGGCATAGCGCGTCGGCGCAAAAAAGAAAATCGCCCGCATCGTCGCGGCTGGAAATCCCGGTTGGGTGCGGCCGCCGCCCGGTGTTAGAGCTAGCGCTGCAACCCCACCGACGGACGATCCGATGAGCCAGACCTACGCCCTTCTCCTGCACGGCGGCGCCGGCGTGCTTGCGCCGCGCAGCTATGATCCCGAACGCACCCACATGCGCGAACTGGCCGAGGCCGGCAAGGCGATGCTGGAAGCGGGCGACGCGGCGCTGGACGTGGTGACGGAGATCGTGCGGCGGCTGGAGGCGTCCGGCCTCTATGTCGCGGGCAAGGGCGCTTCGCCCAACCAGGCCGGCCGCTATGAACTCGATGCCGCGATCATGGACGGTTCGGACCGGCGCGCCGGGTCGGTCGCCGGCCTGACCGGCTTCATCAGCCCGGTCCATGCGGCGCGTGCCGTGATGGAGGAAACGCGGCATGTCATGCTCGCCGGGCGCGGCGCAGAGCGCTTCGCCGGCCTGCAGGGCCTCGAGCGGGTGGAAAGCGTCAACGACTACTACACCCCCGCCGCGGCTCCGGATGATCGCGAGATCGCGACCGGTACGGTCGGCTGTGTGGCGCTGGATGTGTCCGGGCGCCTCGCGGCGGCGACCTCGACCGGCGGCACGCTGAACAAGCTGGAAGGCCGGGTCGGCGACAGCCCCATCCTGGGCGCCGGTTGCTGGGCGGATGGCCATGTCGCCGTCTCCTGCACCGGTCAGGGCGAGTTCTTCCTGCGCCAGGCCACCGCCAAGGATATCTCCGCCCGCATGGCCTATGGCGGCCAGACGCTCGCCGAAGCCGCCGCCGGCGCGATCGGCGATGTCGGCAGCCTGGGCGGCGAGGGCGGCGTGATCTGTGTCGATCGCGACGGCAATCTGGCCCAGCCCTTCAACTCGCCCGGCATGAAGCGCGCGGCGGTATACCCGGACGGGCGGATCACTGTAGACGTCGATTGAGCGACCAGGGATCGGGCAGCAGGGCAGGAGCGGGAATGCGCGGTTATTTTGCAGTCGGAGCGGAAGGCATTTCCAAACCGATGAATCTCGGCGCGATCCTGCGCACGGCGCACGCTTTCGGCGCCAGCTTTGCCTTTTCGGTCAATGCCAGCCACCGGGTCCGCGATGTCTACCAGGCCGACACCGCCAAGTCGGTGAGCCATGTGCCCTATTACGAATGGGCCGATATCGGCGCCATGGCGCTGCCGGACAATTGCCAGCTGGTCGGGGTCGAGCTGACCGACGAAGCCGTCGACCTGCCGGCCTTCCGCCACCCGTTGTGCGCCGCCTATGTGTTCGGCCGCGAGCGCGGCTCGCTGACCGAGGAGATGCAGGCGCGCTGCCAGCACATCGTCAAGATCCCGACGAAATTCTGCGTCAATGTTTCGGTTGCCTGCGCGATCACGCTCTACGACCGCACGCTGAACTTCGGCGGATTTCCCGAACGGCCGCTGATGCCGGGCGGTCCGCAGACCTCACCGGACGATGCGGAAAAGAAGTTCGGCATGCATCGTTGATCGCGGCCGCAGGCATGCCAGATTAGGGGGGATTTAACCCTCGCCGCCTTACCGGTTCCGACGCGCACAGTCCGATTGGCTACCGAACAGAGGATGACCTCAACCGTGTTCCTGCGACCCTGCCTTGCCGCCCTGACCCTCACCTTCGCCAGCGCCGTCCCGGCCCTCGCCCAGGACGAGCCGGAATTCCGCGGCGAATATTCCGACTGGCGCGTCTTCACCCGGCCGACCGAGGCCGGGCTGGTCTGCTATGCGCTCAGCCGGCCCACCGACAGCGCCCCGCGCACCTTCGACCACGGCACGGTGTATTTCATCGTGGCTTCCTGGCAGAACGGCGCCGTCAACGAACAGCCCAACCTGCTGACCGGCTATGATCTGCGTCCCACCAGCCCGCCGGAAGTGCGGGTCGGCTCGTCGCGCTTCGACACCTTCACCGATGGCAGCGAAGCCTTCCTGGACGACCTGTCGGACGAGAGCGACCTAGTGCGCCAGATGCGCCGCGGCTCTGCCATGAACGTGACCGCCACCACCGCCGCCGGCGTTGCCACCGCCTACGAATTCTCGCTCTCCGGCGTGACGGCGGCCCTGCAACGCGTCGAAGCGCTCTGCGGGTAACTCGTTTCCCAAAACATTGTCATCCCGGATGGATGCCCGGCCTTGGGCCGGGCGAAAGTCCGGGACCCATAATCGCAGTGCCGGACAAGCCGCCTCGATATCGTGCCTGCTTCCGGCCAAAAGCGAGCGTACGGGTCCCGGCTCTGCGCCCCGCCTGCACGGGGCATTCGGCCGGGATGACAAAGGAAATTTACCTCACTCCCCATCCCCGAACGGTTTCGGGCGCAGCTTGGTCTTGTGGCTGGGCGGGCCTTTCGAGCCGTCGGGCATCAGGCCGCGATAATAGCCCTTCTGCCATTTCAGCTCGGCCGCGTCCTTGTCGCCCTCGCGCAGGCGGGTGGCGAAATCGGCGCGGCTGACCCGCCAGGTCTCGAACTGTGCGAACGTCTTGGGATCGGCGTGCAGCGGGCGGATCTCGGTCTCGATCTTGTCGAACAGGTCCCGGCGCACGGGGAAAAGCTGGGCGATGGCCTCGTCGGCCTCGAAACGCACCTCGCCGGGCCGGGTGAAGCGCCAGTTCATGGTGAAGGCGTAGGGGCTCCAGTCGGTCTCGATCACACCATTGAGCGGCGCGATCCCGTCCCTGGGCGCATTCACCGGCCCCATCACCCAGATATTCCAGCCCGGCGGCGTGCGCAGCAGGAAGCCCGTCTCGAACGTCAGGATGCCCGAGCCGAAATTCGCCATCGGCGCGCCGGGCTTGCCCATCGCCAGCGGGTCGTCCATGTGCACCGTCACATCCTCGACCCGCTCGCCGCCATTCCAGCTGGCGGTGAAGCCGGTCGGGGTGAACACCTCCCAGCCATGCTGATTGGCCAGCGCCAGCGGCAGGCAGCGATAGGCCGAGCTTTCCGGCGTGGCGTCCATCCAGTCGCGGCGGCTTCCGGCCGGGCGGATTGTCGGGGCTTCGGCAGTGAGGGGATGACAGATCAGTTTCATGCCCCCATCACAGCGCGGCCTGCCCCGCGCGCGCAACCCCGTCATGCGTTCTGCCCCCTCGCGGAGTGCAGTGTTTTCCTGTATGTGACGCCGCCATGAACCTACAGACCAGCCATTCCCTCGACCTGTCCGCCGCCCGCCGCCCGGCCGCGCCGGCCGGACCGCTTTCGCTCGCCGGCCTGACACGCACGCAATTGCGCGATGCGCTGATCGAGCGCGCCAGTGTCGACGAGAAGAAGGCGAAGATGCGCGCCGACCAGCTCTGGCGCTGGATCTATCACTATGGCGTTACCTCGTTCGACGAGATGACGAATGTCTCCAAGGACCTGCGCGCCGTACTGGCGCGCGAGTTCACGCTGCACCGGCCGGAGATCGTGGAACGCCTCGTCTCGGTCGACGGCACGCGCAAATACCTGATCCGGCTGGCGCCGGGCGTGGAGTGCGAGACCGTCTTCATCCCGGACGTGGCGCGCTCGGGGGCGCTGTGCGTGTCCAGCCAGGTCGGCTGCACGCTGAACTGCACCTTCTGCCATACCGGCACCCAGGCGCTGGTGCGCAATCTCACCGCGGCCGAGATCGCCGCCCAGGTGATGATCGCGCGCGACGACCTGGCCGAATGGCCGACCTCGAACGAGAACCGCAAGATCACCAATATCGTCTTCATGGGCATGGGCGAGCCGCTGTACAATCTCGACCATGTCTCCGACGCGATCGACATCATTTCCGATGGCGACGGCATGGCGATCGGCCGGCGGCGCACGACGGTGTCGACCTCGGGCGTGGTGCCGAAGATCCAGGAACTGGGCGAGCGCACGGGCACGATGCTCGCCATCTCGCTGCACGCCACCAATGACGATCTGCGCAACGAGCTGGTGCCGCTGAACAGGAAGTACCCGCTGGCCCAGCTGATGGATGCGATCCGCGCCTATCCGGGCCTGGGCAATTCCAAGCGCGTGACCTTCGAGTATGTGATGCTGAAGGGCGTCAATGACAGCCTGGCCGAGGCGCGGGCGCTGGTGAAGCTCCTCAAGGGCGTGCCGGCGAAGATCAATCTGATCCCGTTCAACCCCTGGCCGAACAGCCCCTATGAGTGCTCCGACTGGGACCAGATCGAGGCCTTTGCCGATGTGGTCAACCGCGCCGGCTATGCCTCGCCGATCCGCACTCCGCGCGGCCGCGACATCTTCGCCGCCTGCGGACAATTGCGCTCGGAAAGCGAGAAGGTCCGGGCGAGCGTGCTGAAAAAACAGCGCCTCGCAGGCGAAGCCTGACGCGATAAAGAAAATCCCGCAAAAGAAAACCCCGGTGCGCGGGGCACCGGGGTTTCCAGGTATCGATGACGGGTTCGGGGAGGATTACCCGCGCATCGGATCTTCAAGCGAGCCTTCGGCATCGATATCGGTATCGACACCCAGCTCGGCATCATTGCCGACTTCCGGGTCGGTGATGGGGTCCTGGAGCGGGTCGTCCATCGGATCTTCCATCGGGTCGATCCCGGTTTCCGATTCCAGACCCGTTTCGGCCTCGATCTCGGCCTCGGACTCGATCGCGCTGTCCTGCGGCTCGTCATAGACCGGGTTGTCCTCGACCGGATCGCTGTCGACATCGCTCTCGACGCCGGCTTCCGCATCGGCGCGGCCTTCCAGCCAGGCTTCGAACTCGGCGACATTCAGCGAGCCGTCGCCATCGCTGTCCTGGGCGTCAAAGGACGCGCGGTCCAGGGACGGATCGGCGATCACGGCCTCGTCGAAGGACACCGAACCGTTCTGGTTGGAGTCCAGCGTGATGAAGGTCTGGTTGTCCTGAGCGAGCGCGGCGGAAGCACCGAACAGCGTCGCGGCGGAAATCATCAGCAGCGTTTTCATGGCAAATTTCCTTTCCGTTGCTTTCGGGCGCTGCCTCGGCAGCTCACCCGTTGCGAATGACCTAGAAATGCCCGCCCCCGGCCATCGGTTCCTGCCGCAGTTGGGGTGATTTCGGGGCAGAATGTGGCAGGACCTGCCCGACCGCCGCCCGCCTTACCAAACTGCCATTTTCCGTTAGGCCTGACGCAGGTTCGGGGTTGGCATGGTCCGGCCGGGCTCAAACGGGGGTTTGCCATGAAACGAATGATCATCACCCTGGCTCTGGTCGCGGGGCTGGCAGGCTGCCAGTCACCCCAGGACCAGGCCATCGCGACACTTGAAGCGGCGGCGCAGGCCGGCCGCCTGTCCGGCGCACAAAGCCTGCAGGCTGGCGACAACGCACCGCACCGCCTTTTCGCAGGCGGTGTCGACGAGGCCAGCCGCTTCCGGATCGCCTCGCTGACCAAGCTCTTCACCCAGATCGCCATCCTGCGTCTCGTCGACGGGGGCGCTCTGGATCTCGACCAGACGCTCGCCAGTGTCCGCCCCGGTCTCGATGCCGACTGGGCCGGCACCGTGACCCTGCGCCAATTGCTGAACTTCTCCTCGGGCCTGCCGCGGGAGCCGGGCGCCGAGGGCGAGGGCGTCATCTTTGACGAGGACGGGTACGCCCTGGCTTTCATGGATACGCTGGGTGATCTGGGTCCGCAGTCGGAACCGGGCAGCCGCACGGCCTACTCCAATCTGGGCTACATGCATCTGGGGGCGGTGATCGAAGCCGTGACCGGCCGGACCTATGCCGAGGCGATCGATGCACTGGTCGCCGCACCGGCCGGCCTGACCGACACCGGCTTCGGCGTGGATGTGCTGGGTGAGGACCGGCACCTGCACGGCTATGCCGGCCCATCGCTGGAGCGGGTCTCCGGCCACCCGATCTCCCAGCGCTACAGCACCGGCGGGCTGTATGCCTCGCTGCGCGACCTGGAACGCCTGAGCGATGCGATCCGCGAACCCGGCTATCTCAGCGAGACCGCGCAGCAGGAGCTGTTCACGCAGTTCGGCCGGCCCGATGCCCGCGATCCGTCCTACCTCCTGGCAACCGGCCATGTGCCCGGCTTTACCCACGCCTGGGTGATCGCGCGCGACCCGGCCTTCACCATTATCAGCCTGAATAACCGGCTGGCCGGCAATGAGCGCGACGTGCCCGACATTGTCACCGCCGCAGCCGCGGCGCTGCATCCGGGCATGGCGGAACGCGAGGACCGCTACCGGCCGACACCGCAGGATGGCTGGGCGCCGATCTCCCGCCTTTCGGATATTCCCGACCAACCGGTCCTGCCGCGCCTGGCCGATGCCGTGACCGCGATCCTGTCAGGCGATGTCATGCAGACGCGCGACGCAGCCATGCGGCTGCACGGATACGACCCGGCCACCGCCGAAGCGTCCGATCTGGAAGATTTCGCCGGCTTCGCCGGAGCCTATGTGCGCATCGCCAATGATTACGGCCCCTTCCGGCCGATCGCCTGGCGGATGGATGGCGCGCGCCTGCAGATCTACCTGGAGTCCGAGGACGAACAGCGCGGCATCCACTTTGCGGCAACACCGTCAGAGGCCGACCCGTCGCGCGCCAGTTCCGTCTCGCTGGGAACCTACGGGTTCGAACCCTGATCCGGCCATCCGGTGCGGGGTGGCTTGGCAAGCCGGCCCGCGCCGGATAGGGCTGGCCCCATGACTTCTGCCGTTCTCTATCGCTGGCGCCTCAAGCCCGGGCGCGATGCCGAATTCCGCGAGGCCTGGACCGAGGGTAC
The DNA here is from genome assembly GCF_039978735.1 of Maricaulis sp. Classification (GTDB taxonomy): domain Bacteria; phylum Pseudomonadota; class Alphaproteobacteria; order Caulobacterales; family Maricaulaceae; genus Maricaulis. The sequence goes on along the minus strand of NZ_JBDWAS010000007.1, from coordinate 40,789 downwards.
GCGCCGCATCCACGAGACCTGCGGCTCGCACGGCGCGGCCCTGCACTGCGACGAAGACGGGATCTACTGGTCCTATGCGCTCTGGCCGTCCGAGGATGTACGCAAGGCCTGTTTCAAGGAGAATGACTGGTTCTCCCAGGACTGCTTCGTCACGATGCAGGACTGTATCGAGGAGCGGTTCGAGGAAATCCGGCTGGATGCGAAGAGCCTGGTTCTCAGCCCGCCGGCCGACCGTCCCGAACTGCCCGTGCTCACCACGGACCGCCTCGTCCTGCGCCCGCTGACAATGGACGACGCCGAGGCGCTCTTCCCGGCCTTCGCAGATGACGAAAACATGCGCTACTGGTCATCGGCAGCACTGCAAGACCTCGACGCCATGCGCCGCTATATGCGCTGGAATGTCGAGGGCGATGGCGCGCTCTGCTGGGCCTTCGCCCAGGCCGGCGCACCGCACGATGCGCTGGGCTGGGTTATCCTGATGGACCGGCGCGAGGGCACGGCCGAGATCGGCTATATCCAGCGTCCCGATGCCGCCGGCTCCGGCTATGCCCGCGAAGCCGTGCAGGCCATGCTCGGCCACGCCTTCGACACGCTCGGCCTGCGCCGTCTCTATGCCGATATCGACCCGGACAATGCCGCCTCGATCCGGCTGGTCGAGGCACTGGCCTTCCAGCTGGAAGGCCGGCTGCGCGAGGCCTGGGAAACGCATATCGGCGTGCGCGACAGCCTGATCTACGGTCTCACCCGCAGCGACTGGCAGTCGTAAAGCCTTATAAAATATCAAGCGGCCACGTGGTCTGGATAAGCACTAGTTAACCTTGGCATCTGATCTTGAACGCACTTCAGTTCACGCGATTCGATGCAAGCAAAACCCGTTCTCAACTTTCTTCCGGCGGCGATCCTGGCACTCCTCACGGTCTGCACGCCCCTGCTCGTCCTGACCGAACCTGTCGACGGTCCGGACGTGGCGGCCGTGTTCCCGCCCGGCTGGCAGCCGGCCGATGTGATGCAAGCCGTGGCCCGGGCCGATGTCGGCCTCGTGCGCTTCGGCGCCTTCGGGAATATCGGCATTGTCGAGATCGGCGATCCGGACGCCCTGGCCCGCCTGCGCGCGGCCGGCGCCTGGCTCACCCTGCCGCCGCAAGCCCTTGGCGGCTGTCTGCTCGGCGGCGAACTGACAACCGCCCCCCTGCATCCGCCCACCGGAGCCCGAAACTCATGAGCAATCTGGATACACTGCGTCTGCGCGCCCAGGGCGTCGCCTCGATGGTCATCCTCGGCCTCGCCGTCCTGGCACCTGCCACCTCGGCCATCATCGCTCGCGACCATCTGGCCGCGGTTGCGATCATGAGTATCCTGGTCGCCGGGCTGGCACTGGCCAACTGGCGCCTCAGCCCCAACACCACAGCCTCGCGGTCCGCCACGGCGGCGGCCCTGATTGCCTTTCCGGCCCTGTTCGTCTTCATGCTCAGCGGCTCGCCCTGGCAGATCGACATGCACATGATGTTCTTCGCCAGCCTGGCGATCTGCGCCATCATGCTGGACTGGCGTGCCATCGTGGTGGCCTCGGCGGTCACCGCCGTGCACCACCTCTCCCTCAACTTCTTCCTGCCCTGGGCGGTTTTCCCGGAAGGTGCCAACTTCCTGCGCGTCGTGTTCCACGCCGTGATCGTGGTCGGCCAGGCCGCCGCCCTGATCTGGATGACCCAGCAGGCCGCAAAAGCGCTCAGCGATGCAGACCTGCACACCGCCGAAGCCGACAAGGCGCGCGAGGACGCCGCCAGCAGCTCGGAGCAGGCCTCGACGGCGCGCAGCAATGCCGAACGCCAGCGCCAGGACATCGCGGCCCTGGCGGAACAGTTCGAGATTCAGCTGCGCCAGGTCGCAAAGGGAATTTCCGGCGCATCCGGCCAGGTCGACAGCCTCGCCCGTCAGCTGGGAAGCGATGCCGAGGCAACGCGCCTGAGCGCCAGCGAAGCCGTCTCCCAGGCCTCCTCGACGAATTCCGACGTGCAGTCCGTCGCCGCCGCGGCCCAGGAGCTTTCGGCCTCGATCAGCGAAGTCGCCCGTATCCTGGAAAGCAGTTCGGGCGTGTCCGAACGGGCCGTGGCCGAGGCCGAAGGCGCCGGCCGGTCCGTGGAACAGCTCGAATCCGCCGCGACGGAAATCGAAAGCATCATGAAGCTCGTCGCCGATGTGGCCGAACAGACCAATTTGCTCGCCCTGAACGCAACGATCGAAGCCGCCCGCGCCGGCGAAGCGGGCAAGGGGTTTGCCGTCGTGGCGTCGGAAGTGAAAGCCCTGGCCGAGCAGACCACACGGGCATCCAACGATATCGCCACCCGGATCGAGTCGATGCGCGGTGCCTCCAGCGGTGCGGCCGTTTCGCTGGGCCGCATTGCGGAGATCATCGCGGAACTGCGCGGCGCCACCGACAGCGTCCAGGATGCCTTCACCCAACAGGATCAGGCTACGCGCGAAATCGCCGAACTGGCCGAGAAGGCGGCAGCCGCCACCTCGCGCGTCAATGACAGCATGGATTCGGTCAGCGATGCCGCGGCCCGCACCTCCGGTGCCGCCGAAAGTTTCGCCCAGGCCTCGAACGAGCTGAACGGATCTGCCCGCCAGCTGGACGAGGAACTCGACCGTTTCCGGCAGTCGCTGGGCGCGGCGTAACCGCGCCCGGCTCTGCCGCCGGCCTACATGTCCGGCTTGCGGAAGCGGTAGACGAAGCGATCCGTCATGCGGCGGATGGAGTCGTCGAACACCGAGATGTCACGCGGATCGTCCGGATTGGCCAGCATGTCGCTTTCACCGTCGAAGGCGAAACCGGCCGCCTCGATCTCGGCGCGCACGACGGCGGCATCGATCCGGTGGGTGGTGTTGACGTGTTCCAGTCCGCTGCCTTCCGGCGCGTGGTGGTCGATCACCAGATAGACCCCGCCCGGCCGAAGTGCGTCATAGACGGCCCGGTTCATGGCGTCCCGGTCGGTCTCGTCCCAGGCGGTGTCATGGTAGAAGAGCACCATCATCACACCGTCGAGCGGCTCATCGATATCGGCGGCAAACGTCTCGATCGGCGAGACGACATGAGTGACGTTGGCGCGGTCCTCGGCCAGCATGCCCAGCGCTTCATTCGGCTCGGGAAAACGTTCGGCAATCCAGCTTGGATTGTGCGCGTAGACATGGCCTTCCGCTCCGACCGCCGTTGACAGCACGCGGGTGTAATAGCCCGAACCCGCCGTCAGATCCGCGACCCGCCAGCCATGTTCCAGCCCGGCAAACAGCAGGACTTCGGCCGGATGCCGGTTGACGTCGAGCAGCCGGTCCTCTTCGGGCCGGGTCTCGTCGGAAACGGCATCCTCCAGACTCTGCGGCATGGCACCGGCTTGATTCATCATCCCGTCGTGCTCGCCGTGCATCTCCTGATCGGCATGCATGTCATGCGACATGTCCGCCTGGTGATGCATCTCCGTGTCGTGCGGCATGGCGCCGTCCGCCATGCTGTCGTCCTGGGCCATGGCCGGCATCGCCGCTGCCATCGCCGCGACCAGCGCAATGGCTGTTGTCGCTGAAATCATCTGGCGCATGAATTTCTCCCTCATCCTTCAGGCCTCGCTCCGAAATCCGGCGGATCATGCCGCTACAGCCCCCTCCGCAAAAATCACGAACCCGTGACGCGGCGTGAGACACGCCAGGCGCGAGTTTACGCTTGCTAAGGGGTTTTCAGGCATAGGGTTAATCCATCAGGGCCCCGGTCAGCGGGTCCGATGGAGGGGACATGCATATCATCCTGGCCTTTGCGGTCGTGCTCACCGGACTCGCCGCCTTTGTCTACCGCCGCGAAAGCCGGCGGCAGCAACACCGGTAACGCGCGCTTGCGTGCGGACCACTGTCCGGTTTAGCTCCTGCGGAACAGTTATCCGGGGAGGCCGACATGCTCCTGCACCACGCATCCTGGCCCGAAGTCGAGGCCTATCTCAAACGCTGCAAGGGCATCGTGATTCCGATCGGCTCGACGGAACAGCACGGGCCGAACGGGCTTGTCGGCACGGACGCGATCTGTCCGGAAGTGATCGCCGCGGAAGCCGGCGCCGAGAGCGGCTTCCTGATCGGGCCGACCTTCAATGTCGGCATTGCCCAGCATCACCTGGCCTTTCCCGGCTCAATGACGCTGCGCCCCTCGACCATGATCGCCGCGCTGAACGACTGGATCGAGAGCCTGACGCGGCACGGGTTCGACCGGATCTATTTCCTCAACGGCCATGGCGGCAACATCACCACGATCAATGCCGCCTTCGCCGAATACTACGCCAATTTCTCGCTCGACGCGGCGGCTTGTCCGGTCCGCCTGAGCCAGCGCAACTGGTGGGAACTGCCCGGCGTGGGCGATACCTGCCGCAATCTCTTCCCGGTCGGCGATGGCATGCACGCCACCGCATCGGAAGTCGCCGTGACCTATTATGCGCATCCGCAGGCCGTGAAGACGGTGGAGATGTCGCCGAAGATCGCGCCGACAGGCAGTTTCACCGATGCCGCCGATTATCGCCGCACCTTCCCGGACGGCCGGATCGGGTCCGACCCGTCCCAGGCGACGGCGGAAAAGGGCGCCGAGATCGTTGCCGTCTCCAAGGGCGCGCTGATCGCCGAGCTCACCGCCTTCTTCGGCGTCCAACCCCTGGCGCGCGCGGCCGAATAGGCCGTCCGGCCTCTAGGCTGTCAGAAGACCGGCGAGCCGTTTTTCGATCTTGTCGACCGGCTCGTTGATCACATCCACAGGCTCCTCGATCAGGCATTCCGCCAGCGCGTCGGAGAATTGCGAGCGCGCCTCGCCCAGCGCCTTGTCCGGCGCCATGACAACGAGGCGGTCGAATTTCTTCTCCGCGCAAGCCTTGTTGAGATGCTCGACAACCTCGTCGATGAAGCGCTCCTTGGCCTGCTGGTGAAAGTCGGTCTCGCTGACCGCCGACCGGCCATGAGCAGGATCGGGGAAACGGCCCGGCCTGTCCTCGCCCTGATCGCGATCGGGCGGATTGTCGATGCCCAGCGTTTCGACCAGTTTCAGATTGGGCTGATCGTCAAAGCCTTCATTGTGCCAGATCAACGCCTTGCCGCCGTCGAAAGCGGCAAGCCAGGTCACGGTGTCTATCAACGGCTTCTTCATGGACGGCCACCTCCTTGCTACGCCGGATATCTGGGCATCAATGCCTGCACCCGGCAAGGGGTCTGACAAACGCATAGTGTCGCAGCCCGTTCCGGCCGCAGCTTGCATCAAGGCTCCCCGCGCGCTTAGCTCGCAGGCGAAGCCGAAGGTGGACCGTCCGGGCGGCGGATACGGCGACACATAAGTTTCATTTCTCCGTCCACGGCCGATCCGATATAGGCCCGGCGGACATGACCTCACGGAGGGGACACGCCATGAAGACTGTCTACTGCCTCGCTCTCGCCCTGGTGATCACTGCCTGTTCCGCACCGCAGGAGGATGGCGGGACGGCTGCCGCCGGCGGCTATGACGCTGACAATCTGGCGACATCCCAGGCCTGTTTCGCCGACACGCCCTCGGCCCATCTGGAGCCCGGACAGACGCTGATCGAGCGGGGCCCGTCAGGCGTGGTGCTGGTTTCCCATGCCCGCGGCGGCGCACCGGCCGACTATGCCTTCAACATCGTCAGCCTGCCCGAGGCCCAGCGCCAGCAGATCGATGCCGCGGCGGCCGATTTCTTCCGCGCGGCCGGCGAGCTTTACGACGTCACCACGGACGCCGTGATCTACCACCGCTCCCGCGACGGCGCTTTCTGTGCCGTCGTCCGCGACGATGCGGCCGGCCAGGCGCTGGTCGATGCTGCCGAAGCGGTCGACGCCGCGCGCCCGGAAGCGACGGACGAATAAGGTCAGGCGGCGCGGATCACGCCGCCTGTCACCTCGACGGCAATCGGGACCAGCCGGTCGCCCGCCGCCGGGCCGCCGGTGCAGTGTCCCTCCTCAACTTCGAAACTGGCGCCATGGACCGGGCAGACCAGCGCCTCGCCCTTGTGCAGCAGGCCCCGCCCGTCGGGCAGGGTGAGCGGCAGGCCGGCATGCGGACACAGGTTCGACCAGGCGGTGACATCGCGCCCCCGGCGCACGAGCAGCACCGCACCCTTCTCCCAGGCCGCTGCGCGGGCACCGGGATCGGGAATCTCGTCCAGCCGGGCGAGCTCGGTTCCTGCCGGGGGTTTCGGCCTCATGCGGCGTTGTCGAAGGGCGGGTTGACCAGCCAGCGCCAGGGCGCGATCTCGACCCGCTCGAACAGGCCGGCACGGCCATAGGGATCCTCCGCCAGCCAGGCATCCAGCGCCGCGCGATCCGCCATGTCGGCAATGATCAGCGAGCCGGCCATGTCGCCCGCTTCGTCGAGCCAGGGCCCGGCTGCCTTCACCGCATCCCCGGCCGAGTTCAGCCAGGCGATATGGTCATTGCGATTGGCCAGGCGCACATCCAGCGCACCGGGCCGGTCCCAGGTATGGATGAGGAAAAGCATCAGGCGGTCTCCAGGGTGAAGGGGCGCGACAGCAGCGCCTCGATCGCGTCGTCGACACCGGTGCGGCCAGCCAGGATATCGTCCACCGCCTCGCAGATCGGCATCTCGACGCCATGCCGTTTCGCCAGCGCAACGACCGCCGGCGCACTCGCCACACCCTCGGTGACCGCCCGGCGGCTGGCGAGAATATCGTCCAGCGACACGCCACGCCCCAGCGCCAGGCCGCAGGACATGTTGCGCGATTGCGGCGAAGAACAGGTCAGCACCAGATCGCCCAGACCGCACAGCCCGGCCAGCGTTTCACGCCGGGCGCCCATCGCGATCCCGAGCCGCGTCATCTCGGCAAAGCCGCGCGAGATCAGTGCCGCGTGCGCCGACTTGCCCAGACCCTTGCCCTCGGAAATCCCGCAGGCGATCGCCAGCACATTCTTCACCGCCCCGCCGATCTCGGCACCGATGAGGTCGGTCACCAGATAGGGCCGGAAGCGGCTGGTCCCCAGCGCCGCGATCAGATCATTGCCGACCGTTTCGTCGGCACAGGCCAGCGTCACCGCCGTCGGCAGACCCTGGGCGGTATCGATGGCAAAACTCGGCCCGGACAGCACGGCCGGCACCGCACGCGGAATGGTTTGACCCAGCACATCCGTCATCAGCGACAGCGAGGACTGTTCGATCCCCTTGGCGCACAGAATGAGGGGCAGACCGTCACGCGCATAGGGCGCGAATGTTTCCAGTACGCGACGCAAATGTTGCGCGGGCGCGACAGCAAGGACGGCCTCGCAGGCATCCAGATCGGAAATCGCCGTCACCGCCTCGATCGAGGGTTCGAGCGTCACTTCCGGCAGAAAAACCGTGTTCTGGCGTTTCGTGTTGATCGCGTCGGCCACATCCTGCTCGAAGGACCAGAGCAGCACGTCCCGGCCCGCCTTGGCAGCCGTCTGGGCCAGGGCCGTCCCCCAGGCGCCGGCGCCGATCACGCCGATGGTCTGATAATCGCTCACGCTTTGGGTCCTTTCCGTCCGGATCCGATCACGGGGGCCAGCTTGGCCGAGGCCGCGTCCAATGGCCAGCGCGCCCGTGCCGGTGCGTCCAGCCCGTCGGTGTCGCCGCGCGCCAGCCGCTCCAGCCCTGCCAGGGCGATCATGGCCGCATTGTCGGTGCACCATTTCATCGGCGGCGCGACCAGGCGGAAGCCTTCCTGTGCGGCAGCAGCTTCCAGAGCCGTGCGCACAGTCCGGTTGGCCGCGACCCCGCCCGCCACCACAAGCGGTCTCGGACCGTCAACATCCGGATATTCTTCGGCAAACTGCGCCATGGCCCGCCGGGTGCGGGACGCCAGAGAGGCAGCAATCGCGGCCTGGACCGACGCGGCCAGATCCGCCTTGTCCTGCGCAGACGGGGCATCCAGCCCGTCCCAGATCTGCCGGGCCGCCGTCTTCAGACCGGCAAAGGAGAAATCGCAACCCGGCTTGCCCTTCAACGGGGTGGGCAGGTCGAAACGGTTCGCATCGCCGGCTTCGGCACAGCGTTCCAGTGCCGGACCGCCCGGAAAACCCAGACCCAGCACTTTTGCCGTCTTGTCAAAGGCTTCACCCGCGGCATCGTCCAGGGTTGAACCGAGGCGATGATAGACTCCCACGGCTTCGGCAATCAGCAGCTGGGTATGCCCGCCGGACACGAGCAGCAGCAGATAGGGGAAATCGAGATTTTCGCTCAGACGCGGCGACAGGGCGTGGCCTTCCAGATGGTTCACCGCGATCAGCGGCTTGCCCGCGCCCAGGGCCAATCCCTTGGCTGTCATCAGCGCCGCCATCACCCCGCCGATCAGACCGGGACCCGATGTCGCAGCCACCGCATCCAGCGCGTCCAGCGACAGGCCGGCCTCGGCAAGCGCCGCGGCCGCGAGACCGTCCATCGCCTCGGCATGGGCACGGGCCGCAATCTCGGGAACCACGCCCCCGAAGGGCGCATGGGCCTCTGTCTGGCCGAGCACGAGATCGGCCAGCACCTCGATCCGGCCGTCAGGATGACGGCGCAGGATCGCGGCAGCGCTCTCGTCGCAGCTCGACTCCAGACCAAGCACGGTGAGTTCGCCTGGTTGCGCGGATGCGGATGCGGGGGCTAAGTCCATGGCAGACCGATAGCCTCAAGACCGGGATCCTGCAACGTGAAGCCGCCGTCCACGCCCCAGCCCATCGCCACCCGCCGCTCGCCGCTCGCCTTGGTCCAGGCCCGCGATGTGCAGGCCCGCCTCATTGCCGCCTGCGGGCTCGACACGGAAGAGGGCGAACGCCTTTTCCCCATTCTGGGCCTGGTCAGCACCGGCGACCGGATCCAGGACCGCACCCTGCTGGAAGCCGGCGGCAAGGGCCTTTTCACCAAGGAGATCGACGATGCCCAGCTGGCCGGAGAGGCGACCTTTGCGGTGCATTCCATGAAGGATGTCCCGACCGAGCTGCCCGACGGGCTGGCCCTCGGCGCCATTCTCGAGCGGGAAGACCCGCGCGACATGCTGCTCGCCCGCGGCGGCGAGACCCGTCTGGCCGACCTGCCCGAAGGCGTCACCATCGGCACCGCCAGCCTGCGCCGCCAGGCCCAGCTGCTGCACGCCCGCCCGGACCTGACCGTCGTGCCCCTGCGCGGCAATGTCGACACCCGCCTGGGCCGGCTGCGCGATGGCGAGATCTACGCCACTTTCCTGGCACGCGCCGGACTGAACCGTCTCGGACGGGACGAGGCACAGCGCGAACCGCTGGCGATGGACGAGATGCTGCCCGCCGCCGCGCAGGCCGCAGTTGGCGTCGCGGTCCGCACGGACGATGCCGTGGCGCGGGCCTGGCTCGCACCGCTCAATCACGCTGCGACAGAGCTTGCGATTGTCGCGGAACGTGCTTTTCTAAGAAAACTGGATGGGTCTTGCCGCACCCCGATTGCGGCCCATCTTAATAATGAATCAATGGATTTCATCGGCGAAGTCCTGACACCTGATGGCCAGAACCGCTGGCGTGAACAGTCCCGGATCGAGATGACGACAGCCTCCCTCACCGACGCCGACACGGCCGGCCAGACCCTGGGCGAGGCCGTGCGCGCGGCTGCCGGAGACCGGCTTGCGGAGGTTCTCGGTACGGCATGACGGTTCTGGTGACACGCGGATGGCCCGGCGCCGAACGCACCGCTGCAGGTTTGCGGCGGATGGGCATCGACCCCATTGTGTCACCGGTGCTGGATATCAATTTCCGGGCGCGGATCGATGTCGACCTGACGGGCACGCAGGCGATTGTCTTCACCAGCGCCAACGGCGTGCGGGCCTGGGGCCCGCGCCGGCCGGAGCGCGATCTGCCTGTATTCGCTGTCGGGGACGCAACCGCCGACGCAGCCCGCGATATCGGCTTCAAGAAGGTCTTCACCGCCAAGGGCGATGTCGAAGCGCTGGCCCGGCTGATCCTGCGCAAGCTGAAGCCGGCCGATGGCGACCTCCTGCATGTGCGCGGCATCCATGTCGCGGGCGATCTGAACGGCGCGCTGAAGCCGCATGGTTTCCGGGTACACGACGCGATCGGCTATGGCGCGGTCGCCGTCGACACGCTGGGTGAGGAGGCCATCGCGGCGATCGTTTCCGGTGCACCGGTCTCGGTGCTGATCCATTCGGCGCGAAGCGCAAAGACCTTCCTCGACCTGCTGCGCAAGTTCGGCCTGCATCACTGGCTGGGCTCGGTCACGGTCTACGGCATCTCCGCCAATGCGCTGACGCCGCTGGAAGGGGCCGGCTTCGGCGCCCTTGTTGCCGCGCCCCGGCCCAATGAGGACGCGCTTCTTGCCCTCCTGGACGAGACCTCGGAACTGGCGCGCGCCTCCAACGCGTCCTAAGCTGGGCGAAACACGCGAATCACGGGCCGACATGGCTGATCCCAACGATACTCTCGACCCCGAACCCGTCGATGCCGAGTTCGAGCCGGCGGACGATTCCCGCCCGGCCGGAAAGCCTGTGCGCAAAGGTCCGGGCTGGCTGTCGCTGTTCACGGTGTTCCTGCTGGCGAGCGCAGCAGGCGGTGCCATCGGCTATGCCGGGCAGACCTATTTCGGCGCGCCGGCCCCGTCTGACGATGGCGCGGCGGCAGAACGGGCCGCCCTCACGGATGCGATCACGGCACTGGAAGGCCGCCTGGCTACGGTGGAGGATCGGCTTCCTGAAGGCGATCTGTCGGCCATCATGCAAGCCCTGGAAGCCGGCGGCCAGACCGATATTGCCCCGCTGGAAGCGCGGCTGACTGCTCTGGAAAACGCGCCCGCTGCCACAGCCGGCAACGCTTTCGACCCGGCCCCGCTGGAACGCCGGCTCGACCGTCTGGAAGCCGCGATCGCCGATGTCGATGCCCTCGCCAATCAGGCGCTCGACGGTGCCCAGGCCTCGACCGCCAACAGCATCGATCCGCAAGTCCTGCAGAACATTACCCAGCGCCTCGCCGCGCTTGAACAGGCCGGCGATACCGGCAGCGCAACACCCGCCGCCAGCTTCGAGGATCCGGCACCGCAGATCGAGGCGCTCAATGCCCGGATTGCCGCGCTGGAAAGCGATCTCTCGGCGCTCGACAATGAGCTCGGCGAAACCCGCTCCCTGGCCGAGACCGCCCGTTCGGCGGCCGATAACGCAACACGCACCGCTGAGACGACCGGCGGCGATGATGCACGGGCGTCACGGACACTCGCGGCCCGCGCCCTGGCGCTTACAGCCCTGCGCGAGATCGCAATGACGGGTGAGGGCTTCGAAGCCGAACGCGCCGCCCTCGCGCGTCTGTGGCGTGACAATGCCGATCTGGAAGCCCTGGCGCCTGTCGCGCGTGCCGGTGTTCCGACGCTCGACCAGCTGGCCGCCAATTATCCCGGCAGCGCCATTCGCGAAGCCGCCGGGCCCGGGCGCATCTTTTTCGGCCTGATCGAAGTGCGCCAGGCCGAGGCCGGCGATGACGAGACCGGCGCGCTGGCGATCACGGCCCTGGCCGAAGACCGGCTGGCTCAGGACGATCTGGACGGCGCCATCGCCCTGACCGAACGCCTGGAAGGCGAGGCGCTCGAGGCCGCGCGGGAGTGGCTGATTTCGGCTCGCGCCCGCCAGGATCTCGACCTCCGCCTGACCCGGCTGCGCCAGGCGCTCGCCGACGACGCCATTGCGCAGGGAGCCGATCCGCTATGATCCGCCTGATCCTCGCCGTCGCCTTCGCCGTACTGACCGCCGCACTCGGCGCCTTCCTGGCCCTCAATCCCGGCCGCGCGACCTTCGAGTTTCTCGGCACGCGCATGGAGATGCCCTTCGTGGTCGCGGCGGGCGGCACGATCCTGTTCGCCTTTATGCTGCTGGTCGTGTGGTGGGGCATCTACATGTTGTGGACTTCGCCGGACAAGGTGAAGGCCTTCCTGTCCCGCCGCCGCCGGGAACAAGGCTATGACGCGCTGGAGCGTGCCCTGATCGCCTCGGCTGCTGGTGATGGCGAAGCCGCTGTGCGCCAGGCTGCCCGCGCCGATGCCCTGCTGGACCGGCCGGCCCTGTCGCGCCTGCTGGCGGCCCGCGCCGCTGAAGCCGCCGGCAATCTCGATGGTGCGCAGACCCAGTATGAAGCCCTGCTGGAAGACCAGCGCACGCGTGTGGTTGCCCGCCGCGGCCTCACCCAGCTGGCCCATGAGCGCGGCGATCACAAGGCGACGGCCGAGCATGCCGCCGATGCCTTCAGCCAGGCCAAGGGCGCCCGCTGGGCCTTCGACGCGCTGTTCGATGCCCAGGTCGCCGAAGGCCGCTGGGAAGAGGCGGCTGCAACCCTGAGCGAAGGCGAGAAGCGCAAGCATGTCGCGCCGGATATCGCCAAGCGCCGCCGCGCCGTCCTGCTGACGGCCGCCGCGCTGTCCTGCGAGCAGAGCGATGCCGAGAAGGCGCGCGAGCAGGCGCTTGCCGCCCATCGTGCCGCTCCCGGTTTCGCGCCGGCGGCCGCCCTCGCGGCACGGCTGCTGGCGGAAGGTCGGCGCCACAAGAAGGCATCCGAAGTGATCGAGTCCGCCTGGGCTGCAGCCCCGCACCCAGCGCTGGCGCAGGCCTATCGCGAACTGCGCAAGTCCGACAGCAAGACCAAGCGGCTGGAACGCCTCAACGCCCTGGCGGCCCTGCATCCCGACCACCGCGAAAGCCGCCTGATCCGCATCCAGACCGCTCTGGAAGACGGGGACGCTCCGGCTGCGCGTGAATTGCTGGACCCGATCCTGGCCAAGACCGAGGCACCGTCCTCGCGCCTGTGTGCCCTGGCGGCGCGCCTTGCGCGCCTGGAGGGCCGCGACGAGCAGGCCCGGCGCTGGATGACCCGCGCCTCCCACGCCACGGCCGAGGCCGACTGGACCGATATCGACCCGGACGGGCGGCTGTTCGCCTACACGCCGGATGACTGGAAGCGCATGGTCTATGTCTATGGCGACGAGAACCGGCTGACCCATCCGCGCTATGAGCGCTTCGAGAGAATCGCCGAGACCGTGCCGGAAACTGCCCTGCTGGAAGCGCCCCGGCCGAAACGGGCTGCCGCCTCGCGCAGCGCCCAGTTTGCCGACGCCCCGCCGCGCATGCCGGACGATCCCGGTGTCGAGACGGACGAGGACGGCGACGGCCGCAACGCATGACGGATCCGGTTTTCCTGCTCGGCATTGTCGGGGGTTCGGCCTCCGGCAAGTCGCGCCTCGCCGAGGCGCTGGCGCGTCATTTCGCGCCGCAGGGCGCCTATGTCATTCCCGAGGACGACTATTATATCGACGCCACGGTGATCCCGGATTTCAATGCCGACACTTTCAATTTCGATGAGCCCGCGGCGAAAGAACACGCGCTTCTGGCCGCGCATCTGGAGCGTCTGAAGGCGGGTGAGGCGGTGGATACGCCGCTCTATGATTTCAGGACGCACAGCCGGCGCGCGGAGACCGCACAGCGCCAGCCGGCGCCGGTCATCCTGGTCGAGGGCCTGCACCTTCTGGCCAGCCCGGATATTGCCCGCGCGCTGGATATGGCCGTGTTTGTCCACGCCTGCGAACAGACCCGCTTCGCACGCCGCATGGCCCGCGATGTCAGCGAGCGTGCGCGCACACCGGAATCCGTGACGCTGCAGTTCAACACGATCGTCCAGCCGATGCATGAACGGCATGTCGAACCCCAGCGCGCGCACGCCGATATCGTCGTCGAAAACATGGGCAAACCGGATTTCGACGCACTGGCCCGGCCGGTCATCGACACGGTCGAGGCGCAGCGCCGCAAATAAGTGATTTTCCTGCTGCAGCGGGACTTGCCCGGGCCGGGTTTCGCGGTTAGTTTCCGCCGCCTCCAGCCTGACGGGCCGGAGACGATGCAATGGGCCGCTTTAGCTCAGCTGGTAGAGCAACGCATTCGTAATGCGTAGGTCGCGTGTTCGAGTCACGCAAGCGGCACCATTTCTTCCTTTGTTCCCGTTCCGCTCGACCCGAGCCTGTCACCGCAGTCGGTGTCGGGGTCGATGCTCACATGGAACGCGCTCAAGGCTGCGCGGTTCAAGCCTGGCCCGAAGGGTGGTGCCCCGCCGAAGCCTCGGCGAAGGAGGGCGTCGGCAACAGACGCCGGCAACCCTCACTCTTCATCCAGATCGTATCCGGCGCCGTCCCTACTAATCGCCGGACTTCATCTGGGACTGCATGTAGCGCTCTTCGCCGATCTTCTCGATCAGGCCGAGCTGGGTCTCCAGATAGTCGATATGCTCTTCCTCGGAGGCGAGGATGTCGGTGAAGATCTTGCGGGAGACGAAGTCCTGGGCCTGTTCGCAATAGGCGATCGCCTCGACATAGAAGGGGTGGGCCCGCTTCTCGATCTTCAGGTCACACTCGATGCATTCCTTCAGGGTCTCGCCGATATAGATCTTGGACAGGTCCTGCACATTGGGCAGGCCTTCGAGGAAGAGGATGCGCTCGATCAGCAGATCGGCGTGCTTCATCTCGTCGATGGATTCCTCGTACTCGACCTCGGCGATCTTGCCGAAACCCCAGTCCTTGTACATGCGGGCATGCAGGAAATACTGGTTTACCGCCGCCAGCTCGAGCTTGAGCGCCTGGTTGAGATATTCGATGACCTTGGCATCGCCCTTCATGGCGCATCTCCCGTAGTGACTGGATGCGCCGCACTGTAAGGAAATGCGGCCTGCGGCCAACCGCTATCTTTGCAAGTGAAAGTGTGAAGCGCTCGCGGCTATTCGGCTGCCGTGGCAAGGCCTTCCGGGCCAAGGCGGTGCATCGCGATCATGTCGGCCACATCCGGCAGGCAACGACCGCAGCGCGGCTTGGCTTCGCAGCGCTTGAACACGCAGCCGACTTCCTTCACCGCCGGATCGGCGGCGGCGGCCTGGAGTTCCTTGTCGCGCAGGGCGTTGCAGATGCAGACATACATGGGCGGACTCGTTTCCCGGAGGTCGTGGGGAAACTTGTCCCGCGAATGCGAATGACTGTCAACTTCATAAATGATGCAGAGTCAGTCACGCCCCGTTTTACGGGAGCGCCGCCGATCCACCCGCACGGCGGACCGGCAGGCGGCCCAGCCCGCTAATTGCCGCGCATGATATCGCCGATCGGGCCGAGGACCGAGCCTTCGCCCTGGCCGGAACCGGTGCGCGGCACGTTCGCCAGGATGCGGCCAGCGAGGCGCGAGAACGGCATGGACTGGAGCCAGACTTTCCCCGGGCCGCGCAGACGCGCAAAGAACACGCCTTCGCCGCCGAAGATCATCGACTTGATGTTGCCGGCCCGCTCGATCTCGAAGTCGACGCCTGGCGTGTAGGCGACCACGCAGCCGGTATCGACATGCAGTTCCTCGCCTGGCGCCAGTTCGCGCTCGATCAGCGTGCCGCCGGCGTGCACAAAGCACCAGCCTGTGCCCTGCAGACGCTGCATGATGAAGCCTTCACCGCCAAACAGGCCGGTCATGATGCGCTTCTGCAGCGCGATGCCGATCGATACGCCCTTGGCGGCAGCCAGGAAACTGTCCTTCTGGCAGATCAGCTCGCCGCCCATATCCGGCAGGTGAACCGGGATGATGGTGCCCGGAAACGGCGCGGCGAAGGCGACATGCGCCTTGCCCTGCCCCTGGTGCGTGAAGACGGTCATGAACAGGCTCTCGCCGGTCAGAAGCCGCTTGCCGGCTCCGGCCAGAGCACCCCAGACGCCCGACTGCTTCGACGAACCGTCGCCGAACACGGCGTCCATGCCGATACTGGGCGACTTGTACATCATCGCACCGGCTTCCGAGACGACGCTCTCGCCCGGATCCAGTTCGATCTCGACATACTGGATGTCGCCGCCGCCGATCTTGTAGTCGATCACGTCCGTCTGGCTCATGCACAATCCCCTTCGCATATATGATGAGGGGACAGCCTAGGACGCCGGACCGGGCGGGCAAGCGGTATTGTGCCGCGGCCCTTCCCGGGACGCGGCGTCTTGCTGGTCAGACCCAGGAACGGATCAGATGGTCTGGATGTCGGCGCCGTCGACGGCTTCGCGGATGCGGTGGGCCAGATGCACGGGTACATCGCCGCAGCTCTTGCGGAAGCTCTCATTCTTGTCGAGACGGGAGATATCATCCGGCAGACGGGCTGCGTCGACACTCATCGAGCCCGACAGGATCAGGATCGGCGTGTCGCCGGCATGGCTCTGCGTGGTTTCCAGCGTATCGCGGGGATGGATGGAATCCGGCAGGCGCAGATCGAGCAGGACGAGGTCGTAGTCATTGCGGCCGAGCAGGCGTTTGGCATCCCGCAGCGTGCGGGCAACCTCGAAAGCGATGTCCAGGTCACCGGCTTCGCAGACAGCGTGCTGGACCAGCATCGCATCCGCGAAATCGTCCTCGACGTGCAGCACCTTGAGTGCGCGGTTCGCCATCATTTCCTCCCTCATCCGCCAGATTAGCCCGGTTGCCTTACCGAACTGTTTATGACGCCCCTTTTTGTCGTCAGAATCCGTCCGGCAACTTCACGCTGTGACGCAGTGCTGCGGCGATTACCGTGTTTCGCAGCAGCATGGCAATCGTCATCGGTCCGATACCGCCGGGAACCGGCGTAATCCAGCCCGCATGTTTCACGATCTCGTCAAATGCCGCATCGCCGACCAGGCGGGTCTTGCCCTCGCCGCGTTCGGGCGCCGGGATACGGTTGATCCCGACATCCAGCACGCAGGCGCCCGGCTTGATCCAGTCACCCTTGACCATTTCAGGACGGCCCACGGCCGGCACCACGATATCGGCGGTACGGACCAGCGCAGGCAGATCTTTCGTGCGCGAGTGCGCGATGGTGACAGTGGCATTTTTTTCCAGGAAGAGCAGGGCGGTCGGCTTGCCGACCAGGATCGAACGGCCGATCACCACCACCGACTTGCCCGTCACATCGCCCATCGCCCGTTCGGCCAGCAGCACACAGCCCGACGGCGTACACGGACGCAGGCCCGGCTTGCCGAGCACGAGACGGCCGGCCGATGCTTCGGTCAGCCCGTCGACATCCTTGTCCGGATGGATGGCGCCGATGACGCGGTTGGCGTCGATATGATCGGGCAACGGCATCTGGACGAGAATGCCGTCCACACCGTCATCGGCGTTGAGGCCCGCCACGATCTCCAGCACCTCGGCCTCGCTCGTCTCCGCCGGCTTTCGGATCTCGATCGAGCGCATGCCCGCCGCTTCCGTGCGCAGACCCTTGTTGCGGACATAGACGTCGCTGGCCGGATCGTCGCCGACCAGCACCACGGCGAGGCAGGGTACGCGTCCCAGGGATTTGGCCAGCCCGGCCGCAGCCTCGGCGGCCCGGGCGTCGATTTCAGCCGCAACGGCCTTGCCGTCGATCAGTTCAGCGCTCATCGCTTGGGCCCTCCAGCAGGCTCCGGATACGCGCCAGCGCCGGGCCCTCGGCCTCGATGCGGACGGTCTTCAGTCGGGATGTGGCGCCGCGTATAACATCCAGATCGCGTTTGGGAAGACCCAGATGCTTCGCCAGAAGCGCAATCAGCGCGGTGTTCGCCTTGCCCTTCTCCGGCACAGCGCGCACGCGCACCGCGAGGTGCCGGCTGCCATCGGCGCTGTCCTGCCAGCCTTCAACCGCGTCCGCCGAAGCGTTGGGCGTCAGGCGGACATGCAGGACAAGCCCGGTCGCGTCGCTCTGCAGGCCGCTCATCTAGAAGATGCGCATCAGCTCCCCGAGCACATAGCCCTGCACGAAGCCGATCAGCAACAGAAGGACGATGGGCGAGAAGTCCATCCCGCCGAGCGGCGGCAGGATGCGCCGGATCGGCGACAGGAGCGGTTCGGTGATCGCCGAAGTTACGCGCCAGATCGTCGAGACAAACTGATTGTGCGCATTCACCACATTGAAGCTGATCAGCCAGCTCAGGATCACGCTGACAAGAACAACGATCCACAACAGGTTCAGCAACGGGTGGATGATGTAGACAATGAGGCCGTCAATCGGGGACATGGGCGGGTTTTCCTCGGCATTCGCTCGCTTTCCCTGCTTCTAGCCCGGCCCGGCAGGGAAGGTCCAGAAGCGCGTGCGCTCGCCGGCAGACATCCCGCGACAGCCGGACGGCTCCGGCCTGTTGGGCCCTTCTGCGACAGACGCGTTGACGTATCCGCAATCCGGTGACACATAAACCGCTCCCAAACCTGCTGCGCCTTGCGTTTGCGGGAAGGTGACGGGGCCGTAGCTCAGTTGGGAGAGCGCGTCGTTCGCAATGACGAGGTCAGGGGTTCGATTCCCCTCGGCTCCACCATTTCTTCGATCTCACGGCGGTCCGCTTCGCGGACGCCTCCGATTGGGGCGGCCTGACCGGCCGACGCGCGGTCGCGCTTGCGAACCCTGCGGGTTCGATCTTGGTCCGTCCAGCCCCCCAAGCGAAAAGCCCTGCTGTCCGCATCGCCACGCCGTCGCCTGCAACAGGCACCCTCCGTCCTACCAAGCGGTAATTTGATTTAGGCGCTCCGGCTCTCTACGCCTTTTAATGATGTCCTGAGGGGAGCTGACATGCGGTTTCTGGTTTGCCTTGCAGTGCTTGTCCTGGCGGCACCGTCCGCCCAGGCCCAGCCCGCACCCACGCCGATCGATGCGGAGACCCGCAATGCCGCGATCGCGGATGTGGGCGATCTCATCGCCGAAAACTATTACGACGCAGGCCGTGGCGCCGCCATTGCCGAGGAACTGGCCGCCTTTGCCCGCTCTCCGCAAGCCGCCGGCCTCGATACCGGCCAGGAGCTGGCAACGGCGCTGGTCGAATTCCTGCGCGAGCGGGACCGGCATTTCAATACGGCCTGGCGCGGTCCTGAATTCATTGCCCAAGTCCAGGCGCAATGGGATGCGGAAGAAGCCGCCGGCGGCGAGGAAGAGGACAGTATCGAGCGCTGGGCCGAATACCGGCCGCAGAATTACGGCTTCAACGATGTACGCGTGCTGGAAGGCAATATCGGCTATATGGCCGTCACCACCTTCAACCCGCTGATCGCATCGCAATCGAAGGCGGATGCGGCCCTGTCCTTCCTGGCCGATACCGATGCCGTCATCATCGATCTGCGCGGCAATCGCGGCGGCGAGCCGGAACTGGTGAACTATCTGCTGAGCCATTTCACGGCGGCTGGCGAGCGCGTTCACTACAATACGGTCCTGCAGCGCAATGTAGACGCCGAAGACCTCTACACGATCGCCGATCATCCGATGGGTCATCGCCCGGACGTTCCGCTCTACGTGCTGGTCTCAAGCGAGAGTTTCTCGGCCGCCGAAGCGCTGGCCTATCACCTTCAGGCCATGGGCCGCGCAACGGTGGTCGGCGAGGTCACCGGGGGCGGTGCCAATGCCGGACGGATATTCCTCGCGCCTGCCGGGCTGCTCGTCTTCATTCCGGACACGACCGGCCGCAGCCCGTTTACCGGCGCAAACTGGGACCGTACCGGCGTGCGGCCCGATATCGAGGTTGCGGCGGAAGACGCCCTGGAGCGGGCCCGGGTCGAGGCCCTGACCCGGCAGGTCTCCGGCGTGGAAATCGAGGGCCCGGAAGCCATGCAGTCGGCCTATCAGCTGGCACTGGCCCAGGCCGAGGCCGGCCGCTGGGTTCCAACCCCGGCCGAGCTGGAGGCCTGCACCGGGCAGTATAATGGCGGCCGTGTCTGGCTGGAGGACGGACAGCTGCGCTATCAGGGCAGCAATAACGTGCTCGCACTCACACCCTTCGCGCCGGGCGTCTTCCATTTCCCGGACAATGATACGGTGCAGGTCCATTTCCCCGGCTATCGCAGCGGCCGGGCCAGCGCCATGCGGCAGGCCTATCCCAGCGGAGACTTCTTCGACCGCGAACGCATCGACTGAACCGGTCCGGCGCGCTTGGGACAACCGGCGCGCCGCCGTCTCCATCCTCAATGAAAATCCCGGCTCTTCGGGATCACGCGGACATTCCGGGGATGGCGGCCGCGGGGGTCGCGGCTGACGGGGCGGGCGACCTCGTCGGTCGGGGCCAGGGCACGGTCCAGGGCGCGGCGCTGGGCATCCTCGGACAGGCGATAGAGATCGTCGGTGCAGTCGACGAGCTCCTCGGCAACGATGTGGGTGACATTGTCGGCGCTTTGCACCCGTCCGCGCACCGCCAGGATGCGTGCCCCCATGACGACAGGACGATAGATATCGAAAACGCGTGGCCAGACGACGAGATTGGCAATACCGCTCTCGTCCTCGAGGGTGATGAAGACCACGCCGCTGGCCGTGCCGGGCCGCTGACGCACCAGCACCACGCCGCCGGTCTTCACCCAGCTGCCATTGGGCCGCGCATTGGCCGAGCGGGTCGGCACAAGCCCCATGCCCGCATAGCGCTCGCGCAGGAAGCGCATGGGATGGGCTTTCAGGGACAGGCCGGTGGTCTGATAGTCCTGCAACACATGCTCCGACAGCGGCATGGCGGGCAGGGCGACCCGGTCCTCATGGCCGAAACTGTCCGTGTCGGCCCGGTCGAACAGGGGCAGGCCGGTATCCTTCGCCCCGCCGCGCACCGCCCACAGGGCCTGGCGGCGATCCAGCCCGGCCGAGCGGAAGGCATCGGCAGCCGCCAGGCGCTCCATGGCCCCCCGGTCCAGTCCCGCCCGGCGCCGCAAGGCGGCCGGGTCGGCATAGCCGGCGCCCCGCATCTCCACCAGCCGCACCGCATCGGCCTCGCGCATCCCGTCAATCGTCCGCAGACCCAGACGCAGGGCGAACGCGCCGGTCTCGGCCGGTTCCAGCGTGCAGTCCCAGCCGGAGTGATTGATATCGGGAGCCCGCACCTCGACCCCGTGCTCGCGGGCATCGCGCACGATCTGGGCGGGGGCGTAGAATCCCATGGGCTGGGAATTCAGCAATGCAGCCGCAAAAACCTCCGGGTGATGGCATTTCAGCCAGGAGGAGACATAGACCAGAAGCGCGAAACTGGCCGCATGGCTTTCCGGGAAACCATAATCGCCGAACCCTTTCACCTGATCGAAACAGCGCCGCGCAAAGTCCTCGGAATAGCCGCGCGCGGTCATCCCCTCGACCATCTTGGCCTCGTAATTCGCGATCGTCCCCAGCTTGCGGAAGGTCGCCATCGCCCGGCGCAGCCCGTTCGCCTCGTCAGGCGTGAATTTGGCGGCATCGATGGCGATCTGCATCGCCTGTTCCTGGAAGAGCGGCACGCCCAGCGTGCGCCGGAGGATCTGCTCCAGCTCGTCCGGCGGCCCATGCTCCGGGTCGGGGCTGGGAAAGACCACCTTCTCCTCGCCCTTGCGGCGGCGCAGATAGGGATGAACCATGTCGCCCTGGATCGGGCCCGGCCGCACGATCGCCACCTCGATCACCAGATCATAGAAATTGCGCGGTCTGAGCCGCGGCAGCATCGACATCTGCGCGCGGCTTTCCACCTGGAAAACGCCCAGGCTGTCGGCGCGGCACAACATGTCATAGACGGCCTCGTCGCCCGGCGGCAGGGCGGCCATGGTCCAGTCCTCGCCCTTGTAGAGCGACAGCATGTCGAAGGCGCGGCGGATGCAGGACAGCATGCCCAGGGCCAGCACATCCACCTTCATGATGCCCAGCGCGTCGATATCGTCCTTGTCCCATTCGATGAAGGTGCGCTCGTCCATGGCGGCATTGCCGATCGGCACGGTCTCCACCAGCGGCCCCTGGGTGAGCACGAAACCGCCGACATGCTGGGAGAGGTGGCGCGGAAAGCCGATCAGCTCGCCGGCCAGACGCAGGGCGAGACGCACCCCCGGATTGTCCGGATCCAGCCCGGCCTTGCGGATATGCTCGCCATCCACCTTGCGGCCCCAGCTGCCCCAGACGGTGCCGGCCATCGCCGTGGCGACATCCTCGGACAGGCCCATCGCCTTGCACACCTCGCGCAGGGCCGAGCGGGGACGGTAGCAGATCACCGTCGCCGTCAGCGCTGCCCGCTCGCGCCCATAGCGGCGATAGACATACTGGATCACCTCCTCGCGCCGCTCATGCTCGAAATCAACGTCGATATCCGGCGGCTCCTTGCGTTCCTTCGACAGGAAGCGGGCAAAGAGGAGGCTGGAGCGGGCCGGGTCGACCTCGGTGATCCCGAGACAGAAACAGACCGCGGAATTGGCCGCCGAACCCCGCCCCTGGCACAGAATGCCCTGGGCGCGGGCCCAGGCGACAATGTCGTGCACGGTGAGAAAATAGGCCGGGTAGTCCAGATCCTCGATCAGCTCGAGTTCCCGCGAAACCAGCCGGGCGACCTTGTCGGGGATGCCCTCCGGATAGCGCGTGTGGGCACCGGCCCAGGTGAGGGCGACCAGGTGTTCCTGCGGCGTGCGGCCGGGCGGCACGGGCTCGTCGGGATAGACATAGGACAGCTCGTCCAGCGAGAAGCGGCAGCGCGCGGCGATCTCGCGGGTGCGCGCCAGGGCCGGGGCGAACCCGGTGAACAGGCGCGCCATTTCCTCCGGTGGTTTGAGATGGCGTTCGGCATTGGCGTTGAGCCGGAAACCGGCCGTCTCCATCGAGCAGCCCTCGCGGATACAGGTCAGCACATCCTGCAGCGGACGCCGCGCCGGCGTGTGGTAGAGCACGTCCTGGCTGGCAATCAGTGGCACACCGGTGCGGCCGGACAAGGCCTCCAGCGCCCCCAGACGGGCCCGGTCGCCACCGGTCATGCGGTGCACAGCCGCCAGATAGAGCCGGTCGCCCCACAGACCGGCCAGCCGGACCAGAAGCGGTTCGAAATCCGGCCCCGGCACATCCGGCGGCACAGCGATGAAGATCTGCCCTTCGGCATGCTCGATAATGTCCTCGACGGTGATATGGCACTCGCCCTTGGGCACCTCGCCCACCACGTCTCCCGTCTTGCCCTGCGACAGCAGGCGGGAGAGGCGGCCATAGGCGGCCCGGTCGGTGGGATAACAAACCAGGTCCGGCCCGTCGGACGGACGCAGCCGCGCGCCCACCAGCAGGCGCATCCCCTGTTCCTTCGCGGCCAGATGCGCCCGCACCACGCCGGCCAGCGTGTTGATGTCGCAGACGCCCAGCGCGTCCAGTCCCAGCGCGCGCGCCGTCGCCACCAGTTCCTCGGCATGAGAGGCGCCGCGCAGGAAGGAGAAGTTCGTCAGGCAGAGCAGTTCGGCATAACCGGTCATCGCCGCCGCCTCACGCAAACAGGCCGTGGATGAACCAGGCCGGCGGCCCGCCGCGGCCATCGCCATAGAGCCCCTCGCGGAAGATCCAGTAGCGGCGCCCCTCCTCGTCCTCGACCCGGTAATAGTCGCGCGCGCGGCGTCCGCCCGGACCGGACGCGCCCGCCCGCCACCATTCCGGTGCGATCCGTTCCGGCCCGTCGGCGCGGCGTACCCGGTGCACGATGCGGCGCCAGACGAAACGCATGGGCGGACCGTCGGGGATTTCCGCGATCACCTGCAAGCTCTCCGGCCGTTCGAACAGACGCAGCGGGCGCGGGGCGGGGCCGGGCGGTGTGGCGGACTGCCAGTCGGGCAATTCACCGTCATAGACGGCCAGCGCCTCGCCGCGCTCGGGCAGATGGCTTTCCACCGGCTGCAGGATTTTCACCACGCGATCGCCCAGCCGGGCGGTGATCCGGTCGGCCAGCACGGCCAGACCGGCCGCGTCCGGACCGTCGCCGGCCAGAACCGCATCCAGCGGCCGGGCCTGCGGCGTGACCGGGCCCGTGCGGGCAGCCTCCAGCTCCATCAATTCCACACCGAAGCCGGGATCGAGCCCGTCCAGCCGGTCGCGGAACAGGGTGAGCAGGTGGGCCGGATCGTGTACCGGGCGTGCGGCACCGGCGGTCACGGCGGCGACGCTCTGATCGCTGCGGAAAATCGCCAGCCGGAAACGCCGGGCCCCTTCGCCATGCGCCTCGAGCCGTTCGCACAGGGCCGGGGCCAGGCGCTCCAGCCCCGCCCGTATCCCGTCCGGATGCAGCAGCGGTTCCGGACAGGGCAGGCGCACGGAATGATCCGGCGGCGCACGCAGCGGATCCAGCGGCTCCGGCCGCAGCCCCAGCGCCTGGTCCAGCCGTGTCAGCACGGCATCGGCTGCACTGACAGAATGGAAGCGCCGCGCCAGCGCCTTGCGGTCGATGCCGTAGAGCTGACCGATGCGCGTCAGGCCGAAACGGCGCAGGAGGGTGAGGCTGGCATCGGACAGGCGCAGCCCCGCCATGGGCATATCCGCCAGCCCCGGCTTCAGCCCGGCCTCGTCCACACGCCGCCCAGACCGGCCGCCAGACGCTTCATGCGCCAGCGCCCAGGCCGCGCCCGGGGTGGGCGCCAGACCCAGCCGGACCGACAGGCCCGCCCGTTTCAGCCGGACCTCCATATGATCCAGCATGGCATCTTCCCCGCCGAACAGGTGCGCCCCGCCCGTCATGTCGATCAGGATGCTGTCGCCCCCCGCCACGGCGATCGCAGGCGACCAGCACTCCATCCACAGGGCCAGTTTTTCCAGCGCCTGGGCATCGGCAGCCCGGTCGACTGGTTCGGCCGCCAGCTCGGGCGCCCGGGTGCGGGCATCGGCAAAACGCAGGCCCGGCTCGATGGCACAGGCGCGTGCGGCATCATTGGCCGCGACCACACGCAGGCCGTTCCGTCCGGCCTCGGTCAGGACGAAGGGGGCATCCCCGGCCGCGTCATCCGGCGTCGCGCCAGACGCCAGCGAGCCCGGCACCGATCCGGCGCGGCTGCGGCGCAGCCGGTCGAGCGGCCAGTCGGGAAACCAGACGCAGACATGGCGTCGCATCATCATACTCCAGGTCGAAGACCCGTCCCGCCTTGCCCGGCTGCAGGCGGGACTTTTCCAGGATGGCGCGCCAGGCCGGCCGCCCCGGGGCGCGCGCATCGTGTTGGTGCGGAGCGGATGGCCGGGCCGAGACCCGCCAGCGCCCCTGGGCGGCCGTTGCCCCCGACCGCGCATGGGGAAAGACCAGAACCAGCGGCGTCCGGCTGGCCTCGCAGGCCAGACCCAGCCGCCGCGAAGCCGTGAAATCCATATCGTCCAGCTCGGCGATCACGGCTGCAAGGCCGGATGCCCTGCAGGCCTCCTCAGCGGCCTGCAGGGCCTCCATCCGGCCCTTTGCCTCGACCAGGAGCATACGCCCCGGATCGATCCCGAACCCGGCCAGGCCCCGCCCGCTGAGCCGCCCGTGCTCGCGCGACAGCGCCGCCTGGCGGATCCAGACAAGCCCGCCGGTACGGCCCGTATCGCGGATCGCCGCCAAGGCCAGCCCGGTCAGCGCCGGGAAATCCCCGAACCCGGCCTCGGCCAGCTCGTGCACACCCGCTTCGCCCAGCCCGTAGGGAAAGGGCAGATCATGCCCCGCCACGGGGGCCAGGATATCCGGCTTCAGGCTCATTGTTCTGTTTTTGTTCCAACACCGGAAAGAGTCAAGGGCCCTGAAGTTGCAACAGGAACGCTTCCTTTACCGCCGCCTGCTAGGACAGGGGCATGACACGCACGCGCTCTCTTCTGACCTGCGGCCTTGTGGCCGTCCTGCTGGCCTCGGCAACCGGTCCGGCCCTTGCCGCCGGAGGCGGTGGTGGTGGTGGCGGAGGCGGAGGCGGTGGCAGCCATGCACCGGCCCAGGGCGAGGAAACGCGCCGGCGGATGATCACGCCGTCACAGACCTATATGCCCCTGCCGCCGCTGACAGCGACCGTGCAGGCCAATCACCGCGCCCGCGGCCTGCTGCAGATCGAGGCCGGTCTGGAGATCGACGATCCGGAGTTGCGCCGCCGCGCCGAGCGCTACCTGCCGCGCCTGCGCAATGCCTGGGTTTCGGGTCTGAGCGCCTATACCGGCATGAGCTATCGTTTCGGCGACGTGCCGGATGCCGACCGCATCGCGCAGATTCTGCAGGAAGCGACCGATATCACTCTTGGCCAGGAAGGCGCCGAAGTGCTGATCGGCATGGTGATCATCCACGCCGATTGACGGCTGATACTCAGGCGATCGCGTCCATGAAGGATGCCAGATCGACATCCTTCTGCGTCACGCCATCGGCGTCATGCGTCGCCAGGGTCACGTCCACCTTGTTGTAGACATTGAACCATTCGGGGTGGTGATCGACCTTGTCGGCCTTCACCGCGACCCGGCTCATGAAGCCCCAGGCGGCGTTGAAGTCCTCGAACTCATAGACCTTGCGGATGGCGTCGCGCCCTTCGACGGCAGACCAGCCATTCAGGCGGGCCAGCGCGGCTTGTGCTCCGATACGCTCCATCTGCAATCTCCCGTTCTGCTTGCTGGTCTATTCCGCGGCCGGCAGGGCCATCGGCTCGATGCCCAGGGCCCGGAACAGGTCAAAATCCTCGCTCTCGCCCGGATTGGGCGTGGTCAGCAATTCCTCGCCGACGAAGATCGAATTGGCTCCCGCCAGGAAGCACAGCGCCTGCAATTCCTGGCTCATGCCCTCGCGGCCGGCCGACAGGCGCACCATGGATTTCGGCATCAGGATGCGCGCCGTGGCGATGGTGCGCACAAACTCGATCCCGTCCAGCGGCTTTGAATCGCCCAGCGGCGTATTGGCCACGCCCACCAGATGGTTGATCGGCACGCTTTCCGGATGCGGGTCCATCGAGGCGAGCTCGGTCAACAGGCCGATACGGGCGCTCTCGTCCTCGCCCATGCCGACAATCCCGCCGGTGCACACATGGATGCCCGCACCGCGCACGCGCGACAGCGTGTCGAGACGGTCCTGATAGGCGCGCGTCGAGATCACCCGGCCATAATCTTCCGGCGCGGTGTCCAGATTGTGATTGTAATAATCCAGCCCCGCATCGCGCAGACGCTCGGCCTGACCGTCGGCGAGCATGCCCAGCGTCACACAGGTCTCCATGCCCAGCGCCTTCACGCCGGTGATCATGTCGCAGACCTTCTCCTCGTCGCGCGGCTTCAGCTCGCGCCAGGCCGCGCCCATGCAGAAGCGTGTCGCCCCGCCATCCTTTGCCTTCTTCGCCGCGTCGAGCACCTCGTCCAGCGGCATCAGCTTGGAGGCTTTCAGCCCGGTGTCGAAGTGGGCGGACTGGTTGCAATAGCCGCAATCCTCGGCACAGCCGCCGGTCTTGATGGAAAGCAGCTGGCTGGTCTGGACCTGGTTGGCCGGATGGCACTTTCTGTGCACAGACTGGGCGGCGAAGATGAGATCGCCGAACGGTGCGCGATAGATCCGGGCTGCGTCTTCACGCGTCCAGTCCATGCGGGGCTGTGCCAGAAGGTCGATATCGCTGAGCAGTGTGGTCATGAAAGGTCAGTCCCGGAAAATGACAAGGGAACCTAGAAACAGTGGCGCGCCGCGTCCAGACATGACACTGCGCTGGGCAGCGCGGATCGTGCTGGTGGTGGCGATTGCGGTCATCACCGACCTTGCCTTGCAACCGGCTCCGGACCTGCCCGGCAGCCTGCTCGGTTCCGACAAGATCGAACATGCCGCCGCCTTTCTGGCGCTGACAATCGTGTCCCGCCTGGCCTGGCCGCGGCTGTCAGGCTGGTTGATCGCGCTGCTCCTGCTGGCCTATGGCTTCGGCATCGAGGCCGCGCAGGAGGCTCTGAACGCGGGCCGCGTTGCCTCTCTGGCCGACCTGATTGCCGATGCGGTCGGCATCCTGGCAGGCTTTGCCCTGATCCGCCTGTTCAACGGGCTTCGCCGCTGGGACCACACGGCTTCCTGACCGGCAAAAAGAAAAGGCCCCGCCGGAGCGGGGCCTGATCCTGTTTCACCAAAGACCTGGCAATCAGGCGTTCGGCTTGCTGTCTTCGCCGCTGCCATCAGGCGATACGGCGGTGATGGTGTCGTCCGGGGTCTCGGTCGTGCCCCAGTCATCGCCGGCCCAGTTGGGCGGCAGCTCGCCGGTCTTGTCGAAGCGCTTGGTCATGGAGACCACCACGCCAGACAGCATGAGCAAGGCCACCACGTTCGGCAGCAGCATCCAGGAGTTCGCCACATCGCCGAAACGCCACAGCCCGTCGACGTTCAGGATCAGCGTGCCGACGAAGGCGACCGCCACCCAGACATAGCGGAACGGTTTGGCCGCCCAGTCGCCGAGCACATAGGTCAGCGAGGTCTCGGCATAGTAGGACCAGCCGATAATGGTGGTGAAGGCGAACAGGGCCTGCGCAGCCAGGATCACCCAGGCGCCGCCGAACATGCCGTTCGAGAAGGCTGCCGTGGTGATGGCCGAGGCTTCCAGCGAGGTCGCCTGCCAGGCATAGGCCGCCGTCGTACCGTCATCATTGGGATAGGCACCCTCGACGACCAGGATAACCAGCGCCGTCATGGTGCAGATGACCAGCGTGTCGATGAACACGCCCAGCATGGCGATCTCGCCCTGCTTGACCGGGTTCTTGGTCTGCGCCGCCGCGTGGGCGATCGGGGCGGAACCCTGACCGGCCTCGTTGGAGAACAGGCCGCGTGCGACACCGGCCCGCACCGCCGCGAGCACGCCATAGCCGGCGAGACCGCCGGCGGCCTGGCCTAAGCCGAAGGCCTGGCCGAAGATCTGGCCGAAAGCGCCCGGGATATGGTCGATATGGGTGATCAGCACGAAGAGGGCACACAGTACGTAGGCCACCGCCATCACCGGCACGACCTTGCCGGCCAGATTACCGATCGACTTGATGCCGCCGATGATGACCAGGAAAACCAGCGCAGCCAGCACGACACCGACCATCCAGTTCTGCAGCTCGAAGCCGAGCGAAGTACCCGCCTCCAGCGCCGACTGGGTGACCGAGTTTGCCTGGATCATGCCGCCGGTCGCAAAGGCCGACAGGACGGTACCGATGCAGAACAGGACGGCGAGCCAGCCCCAGTTCTTTCCGAGACCGTTCTTGATGTAATACATCGGCCCGCCGTGGAACTGGCCGTCCGGGTGACGCTCGCGGAAACGCACGGCGAGGCTGGATTCGGCGTAGGCCGCAGCCATGCCGAACAGGGCCGTGACCCACATCCAGAAGATGGCACCGGGACCGCCCAGCGTGATGGCGGTTGCAACACCGGCAAGATTGCCGGTACCGACCTGACCGGACAGCGCCGTCGACAGCGCGTTCCAGGGCGTGATCTCGCCCTCACCCGTCGATTTGCGGCCGCTCCACAGCTCGCCGAAAGCCGGGAAAACCCGCAGCAGCGGACGGAAGCCCAGCCGCAGCATGAAGAAAAGGCCCGTGCCCAGAAGGGCGATGGTGATAATGCCGACAGGCAGGATGCGCGTATCGCCCCAGGTCCCGCCCCACAGGAAGTCACTGAAAGTGGTGACCCCGTCGAAAAATGCGTCCATGTCTCTCCCCCGAAACCGGTTTGCGCCACCTTAGGGACTGCGACCGGTTTTGGGGAGGTGCTTTGTGCAAAAGGTCCGCGGTACCCGGACGATCAGGGGGCGGGAGACGTGCTTTCAGCACGCACTTCAATGGCGAAGACACCCCAGACCCAGTCGTCGTCGGGCATGCCGTTGAGCGCCTGATCCTGCGCGCGGGGCCAGACAATCATGGCCGGACCGAAACCGCCCAGCGGGATCGGATCGCCGTCCATGCGGATCGCCAGGATCACTTCATGCACATCCAGCGTCATGCGGGCGAGGGATCGCTGGTATCCGTCCAGCGCCGTGACGACGATCTCCTCCTCGCGCGGCCGGATCAGATCCATCACATCACGCAGCAGGGGGCCCGAGAAATGCCGCATTGGCCCGCCTGCAGGAAAATCCGTATCGATCCGGTGCTGTTCGAGCGCCGCCAGCTGGGGCCAGCTCAGCTCGGCGGCGGCTTCAAAGACAAGGCCGTACTGGGCAAAAAGCGGCTCGACATCCGGGTCCATGGCGGCCCGTGTCGGCTCGGCTTCGATCGCACCGAAAACGGTGATGACCGGCAGATCGCCACCGGTTCGCGATTCGGGGCCGCAGGCGGCCAGCAACAGAAAGGCCGCAAGACCGGCGATCGTCTTTTTCATGGTGTGTCCCCAGAGCCTTGGAGCATTTTAGGCCGATCACGGGGAATTGAGCCAGCGAATACTAGTGGAATGTGCCGCAGAGAGTGACGACGCGGCCGCCGGTGCTGATCTTGAAACGCGCGATGCCGGCGCCGGTTACCGTGTTGACGCCGCCCAGATCGAGCTGCGCAACACCCCGCTTCTGCAACTCGCCAATAGCGCGCCACAGCACCAGATTGTGCGCACCCGTCGCGTGGCTGTCCGGGTCGTTCCAGCCAATGTGATAGGTCGCCGCACAGCCGTGAATGAGGAAGAGCATACCCGAAGACTTGTGGCGTCCCTCATCGGCGCGCATGACAAGCAGGCTGTTGCGGTCACCCTTGGCTTCGACAAAGGCGGGGACCAGTGCCGCCGGGGTCGAGCGATACCCGCGGCTGGCGCGTTGCCCTTCCTCGGTCTCCAGCAGCCAGCGATACTGCGCCAGCTTGGTGCCGTTCTGCTGCACGACGAGGTCCGATTTTTCAGCCGCATTCAAACGGTTGCGCCATTTTCGATCGAGACCGGCGCGCAAGGCTTCCAAGTCCTGCGTGAGATCCAGCATGACCGTCGAATACCCGGTCATTACCCGGCTGCGGCCGGCCATGCCCTCGAATGTTTCAGTATCGGGCGAGACCAGGGTGAGACGCGGCCAGCCAAGTCCCAGGCCCTTGCGCAGGGTCCGGATTGCGGCAGCCTTGCCGGCCGGATCGACATCTTCCAGCCAGACCGGGCCGCGCGTGCACAGGGCCATCTGCACGACACCGCCGATCCGGCGGGTCGTGAATTGCGCCAGTCCCACCAGCGTATTGCCGTCGAGAATCCCGACCCGTCGCACGGCACCGCCCAGGGCCGTCACCGCCTCGCCATAGCTCCAGTCCTGCTGCAGCGCAGCCGGACGGCTCATCAGGGCGATGTCCCAGGTGATCCGGTTGATGTCGGGGTCGAGTCGCATAGGCAAAGCGTTAGGGAATCACGGTTAACAGGAACTGATCCGAACTGCCCGCGGGAGACTGACCGTGTTTTCCAGAAAAGCCCAGAGCGTGATGGGACACCGCATCACCGAGCCGCGCCCGACCCTGATGGCGGTCTGGCTGGTCTTTCTTTATGTCGGCGTCCCGCTGCTCGTGATCACCGGCCTGCTCGACCTGGCCATGCAGGTTTTCTTCGGCGTATGCACCGGGCTGTGGTGCCTGGCCTGAGACGGCCCGCGCGCTGAAGCCGCCAGCCTATCCGGCCGGCGTTCCCGGTCCCCGCAGGCTCAGCGCCACGCGGGCCAGCCCGGCCAGCATTGCCAGGATCACGGCGGCCATCGACAACGTGTTGGCGATCTCCAGGGGAGCGAAAAGCCAGGACAGCGTGTGCACCAGGCCGCCAACCACAAGGGCAAGGCCGAAGAAGCGACGCGCCGCCGCCAGGCCCGGCCGCGGATCGGGCTGCGCCTCTGCGCCAGGCTCGCGCTTTCCGACCGCATTGCCGAACACAACCAGGACCGCCCCGATCAACGCCTGCACGAGGCGCCGGTCCATATCCTCGCCGATCCAGCCCTGACGAGCGGCAAAGGCAAAAAGGATGGCGGCCAGGATGAGGCCGCCGGCGAGGGCCAGCGAGCCCCTGATGGAACGGGTGATCATGATTTTTCCTCCTGCGGGGATGCGGCGCCGCTGCCCAGGCCGAACACGCCGGCAAAACCCAGAAGGGCTTCTTCCAGGACGGAGACATTCAGGTGATAGATCACCGAGGTGCCGTCCTTCTGCGTCGTGACGAGCCCGGCCTGCCGGAGCACGGCAAAATGCGCGGACATGGTGGGTTTGGATACCGGAAAGGCCTCGGCCAGACGGCCCGCACTCATCGGGCCGGCCTTGAGCCGCTGCAGCACTTCGCGGCGTGTCGGATCAGCCAGGGCTTTGAAGACATCGTTCATATTTAGATAATTAGCCAATTATCTAAATAGAGTCAAATCGGGGCCTGCGACCCTGTCAGGCGAGGCTGCCATCCTCGATATCGCTATCACCGTCCACGTCGTCGGAGGAGCGGCGCCCGCCCAGATCGTCACCATCGGTATCGTCACGACGGCGGCGGCCGTCCTGGTGCTGGGCATAGCCGGTCAGTCCGACACCCCAGTCCTTGTCGATCCCGTCGACACCGCGGTTGCGGAAGCGCATTTTCGGTCCCGGACGAACCAGCCAAGCATAGACCCACAGGGCGGCCAGAGCGCTGATCGCGATCAGCCCGGCTGCGAAACCGGCGCCCAGCTGGCCCTGAGGCTGCAGGAAGATACCGAAGAACCAGGCGAGGAATACGAAGACCGGCGCAGCAACAAGGATTGCAAAAAAGCGGCGGATTGGATGAGTGCGCATGTCGACCTCCCTTCGGTCCATCGCGGACCCGGCTTCAACCCTGCGCCGCAATCATGCCGGAAAAGGGGCAGCCGCCGGGGGACTGGCCCCCGCCACATCCCGCCTCAGGCGCTTTCGCGATGATAGGTCAGCGCCAGGAAGACGTCTTCCAGATCGGCTTCCTCGGTGCGCAGATCGTCGATCCGGGCACCGGAAGCGCGGAATTTCTCGATCATCTCGGCGACCGACTGTTCGCCATAGCGATAGGTGATGGCCAGCGAACCGTCCTCGCGGATTTCCGCATCATATCCTGCCAACTCGGGCGGCACGGCCGTCAGGGGATCGACCGGATCGATCACCAGCGTCTTGGAATCCATGCGCTTGAGCAGGGTTTCCTTGGGCTCGCAGGCGATCACCTCGCCCTGGTCGATAATGGCGATCTCGTCGCACAGCTCCTGGGCTTCTTCCAGATAGTGCGTGGTGAGAACGATCGTCGTGCCGCGTGCATGCAGTTCGCGCACATAGGCCCAGAGCTGGCGGCGCAGTTCGATATCCACACCCGCCGTCGGCTCGTCGAGCACCAGGACCGGCGGCGTATGGACCATCGCCTTCGCCACCAGCAGGCGCCGTTTCATGCCGCCGGACAATTGCCGCACATAGGCATCGCGCTTGTCGGACAGGCCGACCGCCTCGAGCAATTCGTCCGTCCGCCGCTCTTCCTTCGGCACGCCGTAGAAGCCGGCCATCAGCTCCAGCGTCTCATGGGGCGTGAAGAAGACGTCCATATTGATTTCCTGCGGCACCACACCGATCGCGGCGCGCGCAGCGCGGCTGTCGCGATCGATATCGATACCCCAGGTCTTCGCCGTGCCCGACGTCTTGTTCACCAGGCCGGCAAAGATATTGATGAAGGTCGACTTGCCGGCACCATTGGGGCCCAGGAGGCCGAAGATCGAGCCCCGGCGCACTTTCAGGTCGACGCCTTTCAGCGCTTCCTTCGGCGGAGCATTCTTGGACCCTGCATAGGTCTTGCGCAGATCGGTGGCCTCAAGGGCGTATTCGGGCATGGAAGAACTGTCGGACATGTCGCCTCGGAATTGACGGGACGGGGTCAAGCGCCATAACTAGGCGTCATACCTAGGGATCGTCCCGCTGTCTGTCCATGAGGGCTTTTCAATGGCCGACGCCAGCAACGCCTTTCCGCCGCCGGAAGTCATCGTCACCGAAGACCATCGCATTGCCTGCGACGGGGGCGGCGGTGCGCTCGGCCATCCGAAAATCTATCTGGAAATGGGCGAGGACGACTTTGTCGAGTGCGGATATTGCGACCGCCGCTTCGTGAAGAAGGGTTCGGCGCAGGATCCGGCCGCCTGACCGGGCGGAAATAGCCCGCAAGGGCCGCAAGACGCCGATCACACAAGACGACTGGGGAGGCGTCTTTGGGTCAAACCGCCAGCCAGCGTATCGGGCTGATCACCGGCCTCGTGCTGGCGGTCCTCCTGCAATTCATTCCGGTTCCGGACGGGCTTTCGCGTGAAGCCTGGCTGCTGGCCTCGCTCGCCCTGCTGATGGCAAGCTGGTGGGCGAGCGAAGCCATCCCGATTGCCGCCACGGCCCTCATCCCCATCGCCATTTTCCCGCTCTTGGGCATCACCTCCACCGGCGCGGCGACCGCCCCCTATGCCAGCCCGATCGTCATGCTGCTGCTCGGCGGCTTCATCATCGCCCTGTCGATCGAACGCTGGAATCTGCACACAAGGATCGCGCTCAATGTCGTCGCCCGTTTCGGCGGACAGCCGGCGGCGCTGATCGCCGGCTTCATGCTGGCCTCGGCCCTCCTGTCGATGTGGATCTCCAATACGGCCACGACGCTGATGATGATCCCCATCGCCCTGCGCGTGGCGGCCGAAGTGGAACGCGAAGGCGTGACCACGAAATACTTCGCCCCGGCCCTCGCGCTGGGCATCGCCTACGCAGCGTCTATCGGCGGCATGGCGACCCCGGTCGGAACGCCGACCAATCTGATCGGGCTGGGCTTCCTGCAGAACGAGTTCGGCCGCACGCTGGATTTCGCCAGCTGGATGGGTGTCGGCCTGCCCGTTGTCGCGCTGATCATTCCCGCCGCCTGGTTCGTGCTGACGCGCTGGGCCTTCTCCCTCAAGGGCGAACGCGCCAGCGGCGCGGCGCACGATCTGGTGATGGAGGAGCTGGGCAAGCTGGGCCGCATGACAATGCCGGAACTGCGCGTCGCCGCCCTGTTCGGCACCGTCGCCATCCTGTGGATGGGCGCCACCCTGCCCAGCTTCCTGATCTCGTGGATACCCGGAATTCCCGCCGGCGAGTGGAACTGGGGCTGGAATCCCCTGCTCGGCTGGATCGGCGATACGCTGGGCCTGCCCGTCGATATCCGCCTGGGTAATACCCAGATCGCCGTGATGGGCGCGCTGGCGGCCTTTCTCATCCCGTCCGGCTGCCGCACCGAAGGCCGCGGCACGGCCCTGATGGCCTGGGAAGACACGGCCCGCCTGCCCTGGAATGTCATCATCCTGTTCGGCGGCGGACTATCCCTGGCGGCCGCTCTCACGGCCACCGGCCTAGCCGACTGGCTGGGCGGGCAGATGCATTTCCTCACCGATCTGCCCACCCCGCTGCTGATCCTGGTGATCGTCGCCGTGATCGTCTTCCTGACCGAACTCACCTCGAATGTCGCCACGGTGACCGGCTTCATGCCCGTGCTGGGCATTATCGCGGTGGAAGCCGGCGTGCCCGCCGAACAGCTCATCGCCCCGGTCGCCATCGCCGGTTCGGCCGCCTTCATGCTGCCCGTCGCCACAGCGCCCAACGCCATCGTCTATGCGTCAGGCGCGGTCACCCAGGGCCAGATGATCAAGGCCGGTTTCCGGCTCAACCTGCTCGCCGTGCTGGCGATCGCCGGCGTCGGCTCGGTCGCGGCAATGCTGGGCTTCGGGGGTTAAAGGCTGTCGGGCAGGCTGCGGCTGCCGTGCACGATGCGTTCGATACGCACTTCTCCGGGACGAAGACGATACAGGATCAGATAGCGGCCGTGCACAATCGAGCGCGCACCGTCTGCCACGTCCGGTCGGGCTGTCCCCGCTTCCGGGAATTCCGGGATATCAAGGCATCGGTCGATGATTTCATCGACAAAGCTTTCCGCCCGGCCCGGGTTATCGATGGCGATATAGTCCAGGATTTCGCCCATATCCGCCTCGGCGGCAGGTGCGATGACAACAATCACGACGACTTCGAGCGGGCGGCGATCTCCCGGATTCGCGCTTTCAGGTTGGCGCGCACCTCCTCGGCCGGGATGCCCGGTCCGCTTTCCATGCCGATCCGCACGGCCTCGCGCAGCTCCTCGAGCTCGGTAAGGTAGCGCGCCTCGCTCTCCTCCACCATGCGAAGGCCATGGCGCAGCACCTCGCTCTTCGAATTGAAGCGGCCGGAGGCGACGAGGTCCTCGATCATCTTTTCATAGCGTTCGCCGAGAGAGTAGGAGCTGGGCATGGCGGTCTCGTCGTGACTGGATAATTATTATCATAGCACACGCACCGCCCTGTGCGCAGACATCCCCACCGCACTCCACCGATGACCTCTTGGCCGCACCGCGTTAACCTCGCGGCGATCCAAGCGAGAGAGAGCCCCATGGCCATCAAGAAGCCCCTCGACGAGACCTCCCACCTCTACCTGATCGACGGGTCGGGCTATATCTTCCGCGCCTATCACGCCCTGCCGCCGCTCACCCGGTCGGACGGCACGCCGGTGGGTGCGGTGCAGGGCTTCTGCAACATGCTCTGGAAGCTGCTGGAGGATCTCAAGGGCGAGGATGCGCCCTCGCACCTCGCCGTGATCTTCGACCACTCCGGCAAGTCCTTCCGCAACGATATCTACGACCAGTACAAGGCCCACCGCCCGCCGGCGCCGGAAGACCTGGTGCCGCAATTCTCCATCATCCGCGACGCCACGCGCGCCTTCGGCACGCCCTGTATCGAGCTGGAGAATTACGAGGCCGACGACATCATCGCCACCTATGCCCGCATGGCCGAGGCGAAGGGCGCCAAGGTGACCATCGTCTCCTCCGACAAGGATCTGATGCAGCTGGTCTCTGACAGGATCGACATGTTCGACGCGATGAAGAACAAGCGCATCGAAGCGGAACAGGTGATCGAGAAATTCGGCGTCGGGCCGGACAGGGTGATCGACATCCAGTCGCTCGCCGGCGACAGCGTGGACAACGTCCCCGGCGTCCCGGGCATCGGCGTGAAGACCGCCGCCCTCTTGATCAATGAATACGGCGATCTCGATACGCTGCTGGCGCGCGCCGAAGAGATCAAGCAGAAGGGACGGCGCGAAAAACTCCTCGCCCATGCCGAGGATGCGCGTATCTCCCGCCAGCTGGTCACGCTGAAGACCGACACGCCCGTCACCGACGAAATGGACGAATTCGGCATCACCGATCCGGATGCGGAAACCTTGGTCAAATTCCTGAAAGAAATGGAATTTCGCACTTTCACGCGCAAGGTCGAGGAGGCCCTGGGCGGACCGGTCGCCGACGAGACGGGCGATGCCACCGCACCCATTGACCGCGACAGCTATGAGTGCGTCACCACGATGCAGCAGCTGGAAAGCTGGATCGAGAAGGCCCGCACGGCTGGCGTGATCGCTGTCGATACCGAGACCGACGCGCTCTCGGCCACCGCCTCCGGCCTGGTCGGCATCTGCCTCGCCACCGCGCCGGGCGAGGCCTGCTACATCCCGCTCGCCCATGTCGACCCGGAGGGCTCCGGCGACATGTTCGATACGGGCGAAAGGCCCGACCAGATCCCGATGGACGACGCCATCGCGGCCCTCAAACCCCTGCTGGAAGATCCGGCCGTGCTGAAGGTCGGGCAGAATTTCAAATACGATCTCTCCGTCCTCGCCCGCTACGGCATCGATGTCGCGCCCTATGACGACACGATGCTGATCTCCTACGTCATGGAGGCGGGTCTGCACGGGCATGGCATGGACGAGCTGGCCGAGCTCCACCTGGGCCATCAATGCATCGCCTTCAAGGAGATCTGCGGCACCGGCAAGAACCAGATCAGTTTCGACAAGGTGCCGCTGGACAAGGCCACGCAATACGCCGCCGAGGATGCCGACGTCACCCTGCGCCTGTGGGAAATCCTCAAGCCGGCCATGGTCTCCAAGAAGAAGGCGACGGTCTACGAGACGCTGGAACGGCCGATGGCCAAGGTGCTCTCGGACATGGAGCGGGTGGGCGTGAAGGTGGATCCGGACCAGCTGCGCCAATTGTCCTCCGACTTCGCCCAGAAAATGGCCGCCGCCGAGGCCGCGGCGCACGAGGCGGCGGGGCGCGACTTCAACGTCGCCTCGCCCAAGCAGATCGGCGAGATCCTGTTCGGCGAGATGGGCCTGCCCGGCGGCAAGAAGACCAAGACCGGCGCCTGGTCGACCGACGTTACCGTGCTCGACCAGCTGGCCGCAGAAGGCCATGACCTGCCCGTCGCGCTGCTGGAATACCGGCAATACGCCAAGCTGAAGTCGACCTATTCGGACGCGCTCTTCGACCACATCAATCCGAAGACAAAACGCATTCACGGCTCTTTCTCGCTGGCCGCCACCACGACCGGCCGGCTCTCTTCCACCGAGCCGAACCTGCAGAATATCCCGATCCGCACCGAGGCCGGCCGCAAGATCCGCGAGGTCTTCATCCCCGAGCCCGGCCATGTGCTGGTCGCCGCCGACTATTCCCAGATCGAGCTGCGGCTTCTGGCCCATATCGCCGGCGTCGAGAGCCTGAAACAGGCCTTCCGGGACGGCCAGGATATCCACGCCATGACCGCCTCGGAAGTCTTCGGCGTACCGGTCGAGGGGATGGACCCGATGGTGCGCCGCAAGGCCAAGGCGATCAATTTCGGCGTCATCTACGGCATTTCCGCCTTCGGCCTGGCCAACCAGATCGATGTCTCCCGCGAGGAGGCGAAGAATTTCATCGACGCCTATTTCGAGAAGTTCCCGGGCATTGCCGACTATATGGAGCGGATGAAGACCGAGGCGAAGGATACCGGCTATGTCGAGACCGTCTTCGGCCGCCGCTGCCACTTCCCGGGCATTCGCGACAAGAATCCCAACATGCGCATGTTCGCCGAACGCCAGGCCATCAACGCCCCGATCCAGGGCAGTGCCGCCGACGTCATCCGCCGCGCCATGATCCGCATGGACGACGCCCTCCGCGCCGCCAATCTCGACGCCCGCATGCTCCTCCAGGTCCACGACGAACTCGTCTTCGAAGTCCCCGAAGACCAGGCCGACCGCCTGATCGACCTGGCGTCAAAAGTAATGGGCGAGGCCTGCGCGCCGGCGGTTGAGCTCAGCGTGCCGCTGGATGTCGACGCGAAGGCCGGAAAGAGCTGGGCCGAGGCGCATTAAGGAGCGATTGGCGCATAGCACTCAAGTGTCTCCGGCGGCGGCCTGAGCGTCATGGGAAACCAGGACTGATTTCGATCACCGCTCTCGATACGCTCGGCTTCCTGTTGCCACACTTGGCGCCTCAAGCGGCATAGCTCATCCGCTTCATTATCTCCGCGCCAGCTTGAGATCCAGCACGCATCAGACAAGGCTCGCCATGCCCGGTGTGCGGCTTCAGAGTCCTGAAGCGCACTTGGAGACGGCGAAACTTCCGCACTTGCCGCGTAGGCATCGACAATCTGCCGAACGTCATCGCACCGACCCAAGGTGTCGTGCAGATGCACCGTTCTGTTCAGGTCCAGAGCCGTGTAGCCAACGGAAGTATGCCAGCGCATCGGTTCGACCGACGATGCCAGAACCAACGGATAGGACAGATCTGCAAGGTGGCCTGCGTCGCGCACCTCTCCATCGCGTTCAAGCGCGTTCAGGGCTCTCTGAATCCTGGCTGATGTCAGCGACCAGCCTTGCACACCCTCTTCGTCAAGCTCGGCAAGAAGCGTATCCGCACGCGCAATGTCGCGATCCGCGAGAAGTCGTTCGACCAGCTCTATCCGGGTCCCGTCGCGATAGCGTTCTTCCAGCGGATACAGATCACGGGGCCACCCGCCAGTCGCCTCACCATTCGCTGCCACCACCTCGTCCACGGTGAGGACCCAACCATCGGCAATGGCCCGTTCCAGATAAAGCCGCTCGTTCAACTCCAGCGCTTCGAGGCCCTCTCGCCAGACCTCAAGCGCCGCTTCAAGGCCATGCGCATCGTAAGTCATGAGGACTGCGCGCTCCCAGTCCAGCTCGGTGAAAGAACCACCATAGAAGCTCACCTGATTGGGCAACCGGGCCGCATCCAGCATGCGCGCAGCCGCGGGCTCCGGCCGGCCAATAGCCGCATAGGCATATGCCAACGCCCTGCGCGTATCCATGAAAGCACCCGGATGGGCTGGCGGATAGAATTCCGTGGCGCGCAGCCAAACCAGATCGTCCCACGCGTCCTGGTAACCGCCAAGCCGCTGGTAGTACGGCACATGGCCCGCTCCGGCGGCATGATGGTTCGCTACGAAGCTTCCGAATGCATTCCGCGGAAGCCAACCAGCGTCCCTGAGCCCGCGTCCCAAGCCTCGGTCCATTTCGGACGGCGGCACCGCCAAAAACGCGGCCACGACGATCGCCATCGCAACGACAAACCAGATCCACAGACGCATGCGCCTCTCCTCACCCCAAGATTGAACCAGCTTCGGTGGCATTCAAAGAGGGAAATCTGCCCCGGGAGTCCTGCCCGCTTTGCTGGAAACCGAGGCATCCGGCGCGCCTACTAAAGGCACCGGCGTCCTGACCCCCATTTGACATTTTCCATGCCACCCGCTCTCGCGGGCGAAGTGCCTGGACCTACGGGAAACACATCGCTTGAAACGATCTTCGGTCGGTCCCGGATCTGCAGCCTGCCTGCGCAGGCTTTCGTCCGGGAGAAGTAGGAGCGTTGGCGGTACAACATCCACCGTCACCCTGACGAAAGTCAGGGCCCAGTTCATAGAGCGCGGTGGCCGCGGGATCGCACTTATCCCGCACTTCGCCACCGCCCGTTCTGAGCCCAGTTAGCCGAAATTCCGCTTTACGAACTGGGTCCTGACTTTCGTCAGGATGACGGTTTGTGGGGGCGGTTTGGGAGATTTATCCCCACCCTCCCAGATGCGCGTATGCTCGTCAGTGGTTTCCGGGATGGGAGGCATGAGCTCAGTCCCTTGTGCCCGGGAGCGTGCGGAGCTCGTCCGCGCCTGGTGGGTGACAGCATCAGGCTCCGGCGTGGCCATCTGCGGGGACACCGGCAAAAAGCTCGACCGGCCCGTGCCTGCAGGTTTCGAGACGGTCCCGCAAGGGATCCGGGTAAATCTCCGCGTGCGGGATGCCTCGGGCATCACCACCAAAGCTTCAAATCCGGACACGATGTCCGCCG
>NZ_JBDWAS010000006.1:0-36123 GCF_039978735.1 Maricaulis sp. | reverse complement strand
GTCGAACGTTTCTTCTGCAAACTCAAGCAGTTCAGGCGGATCGCAACGCGCTTCGACAAGCATGCCGCCAACTTCCTCGCCGCAATCGCTCTCGCTTCAGCAAGGATCTGGATGCGCGCAATTGAGTCCGCGGCCTAGGCGGATGCTCTGGCATTTCCGGGGCGGGCGGACTATAATACCGGAGTGAGGACGAGCCTTTCGGCCCGCCCTCTTTCCTAGATCATGATGAAGACCCGGAGCCGTACTTGCCAGCAGGTCCGGGTCTTTTTCATGTCCAGGGTGATGCAAAGCGGAAAAATCCACATATCACCACCTCCGGTTTGAGAGCGAGGCTGTTCGCCACAGCCGGGGCGGCCTATCCTCCCCGGGTGCGCCGCTGGCCCGGCGCTGCTGCTTCCGCTCTCAAAACAGGAGCGGGCAGGCTAACATAAATACAATCAAAAGTCGTGTTGTGGTATTTTGCTCCTAGGAGCGTGATCAGGTGAAGTGGAAACCGGTTCACCGGTTCGATGACGCGACCGCTCAGGAGTCTGGAGCAGGCGCGATTCCGCAGGAAACGATTCTGCTCTAGGAGCGCCACGCCATCTGCTCGCAGATACCCCGGAACATCCGGGTCACCTGGGCATCGGTACCGTCATCCTTGCCGACGGTGATCGGCCGGCCGAATCGCAGGCGATACTTCGCGCGCCGCTTGTCCATCAGGCCCTGGAAGACGGTCATGTCCTTGAGCTCCTCATTCACCTGCGCCAGGGCGTAGTAGAGGACCGGCATGCGCTGGCGCACGGCGAGCGGCACCACGGGGGCGTTGAACTTGCGGGCGAGGCTGATCGCGGTGGGATGCCAGGGCTTCTCCATCAGTCGCCACTTCGCCCAGCTCCACTCCGACATGCGGCCGGACGGAAAAATCACGATGCAGCCGCCGGCCTTGAAGGCCTCCATGGCCCGGCGCAGCACATCGCGGCTCTGCATGCGCGAGCGTTGGGTGTCGCGCCATTCCACCGGGATGATGCGCTCCTCCAGGCCGGGGCAGACCCGCAGGGCGTCGCGATTGGCAAAGTAGAGCATATCGGGACGGCGGGCCTTCAGCGCGTCCCACAGGGCGATCCCGTCGGCGATCCCGCCGGGATGATTGGCCACGACCACGCAGGCGCCTTCGGCGGGCACATGGTCGAGACCATCTGTGTGCACATCGAGATCGAGATAGTCCGACGCCCAGTCGAGGCAGTCACTGCCGGAGAGGTCGGCGATGGCATCGGCCATGTAGACGGCACGCCGGTATCCCAGGAGCGGATAGCCGATCGACTTGATGACCGGCCAGAGCGGTGTGCCGATGAGACGTGGCGCACGCTCCTCGATCAGCGCGTCGACGACATGGCGGGCATCTTCGGGAAGCGGAGAGTCGGGGCTGGAATCCATCCTGTCACGAAAGCGCCGAACGCGATCCGGCGCAATGGAAAATGCCGTTCACATCCCAAAGGGTTAACGCGCTGTTTACGAATTGGCCCGGCGTTTGCGACGGGGTTGGCAGGGATTAACCCCTTGTTCACGAACGGGACACGCCATGACCGCAACCCTGACCCTGCCGGCCGGCAAGATGCGTAAGCTGGGCACGCGCCGCGCCCGCATCCAGGACGATGTGACAGCCGACTATCTGGCGATGGTGGTCAAGCCGGGCGACCGGACGATCCAGATCGGTGCAAGCGATCTGGGTGCGGTCTGTTTGCAGCGCGGTGCGCGGCACGAGATCGTGGCACCGGTCGCTGCCATCGAGTCCCTGCAGGCGGTCTGCGAACGCCGCGGTATTTCCGCTGACGC
Organism: Maricaulis sp.; assembly: GCF_039978735.1. Taxonomy (GTDB): domain Bacteria; phylum Pseudomonadota; class Alphaproteobacteria; order Caulobacterales; family Maricaulaceae; genus Maricaulis. The sequence goes on along the minus strand of NZ_JBDWAS010000006.1, from coordinate 34,308 downwards.
CCTGCGCGGCGGGCTGGCGGCGCGCACGGATGCCGGGGAACGCCCGATCGATGTCGCCATTTTCGGTGCCGAGACCGGTTTCCCGGCCATGGCCGCCAACTGGCGTCACGTGTCTTCCTCGATGCGGCAGGGCGGTGTGCTGGTCCTGGTCGGGGCTGAACGGGGCGCCGGCGCACGGCTCGCCGACGCTCTGGCGATGGACGAAGCCTGGGTGCTGCAGGAGCGCCGCTGCGGCGATGCAGCCGTGTTCCGCAAGGCCATGCCGGTCGACACGGCCCGCACGATGAAATCCCTGTCGGAAGCAGGTCGGCCGCGCCGGCGCGCCCGCGGCGTGAGCCGCTTCCCGCTGGCCGGCCTGTTCGACCGGATCCTGCGTCCCCGCCCGGCACGCTGACAGGCGAAATAAACGGCGTTCCGGGCGCGGAGAATTCGCCCGGACGTTGATATGCGTTGTCGCAAAACTTTCATCGAACCTGAATGCAGCAGTCACGGACGCGGGCTAACCCGGTCCTCATGACCGCTCGTGACGCTGTTTCCGGCTTTGCCGCCCTGTCCCACCCCGTTCGCCTGGCCCTGTTCCGCACCCTGTGCGATCAGGCGCCGCAACGCGCGTCTGCGGGCGAACTGGCGCATGATTTCGACATTCCGCCCTCGACGATGACCGGCCACCTGCAAACGCTGGAACGTGCCGGCCTGATCAAGGCCGAGCGCCGCTCCCGCTTCATGCTCTACTCGCTGAACCCGGAAGGCACGCGCCGCCTGGTGCGCTACTTCGTCGACGAATGCTGTCACGGCCGCCCCGAATTGACGGGCACCGATGACGAGGCCGCTGCAGCGGCCGCGCTGATGGAAGCTTCCTGAGGCGGGTCCGGGGCCGGCGCCGCCTGGTCCTTTCTGAACACGGATACTGACGCACAAAAAATCCCCGGCCTTCGAGAGAAGACCGGGGATGTTCTGTGACGTGTCGAATGGATCAGAACGGCATGGAGTAGGAGAGTGTCGCGCCCTGGACGTCCAGATAGTCGCGATTCATCTCGGTCTGATAGGCGATGGACAGGGTCGAGCCATTGTTGAATTCGTGCTCGACGCCGAAGCTCGCCTCGATCCAGAACGTGTCGAGCGAGATATCGCCGGCAGTCCCGAAGCTGACCGACGGCGCGCTTGTGAAGGCGGCGCTGTAGTACTCGCTGCCGTCACCCAGTTCCTGGGCCACGCCGAGATAGGCGATGGGCCGCCAGTTCGAGGCGCTCATCACGAAGGCCGTGCCGAGGCGGGCGATGAGGCTGTCGGTATCGCGGGCCGCGACATTGAGGCTGGCGGTGCCGGCCTGGGTGGTGAAGGCGTCGAAATCGAAGGACGCGTATTCCAGGCTGGCCGTCGGGATGATCCGCATATCGGCATCCGCGCCGGAGAGGTCATACTCGAACGTGATGCCGCCACCTGTGCTGCTGGCATCGTGCTGTGCCGTTGAACCGGTGCCCATCCCGCCCAGATTGACGGCGCGGATGGCGTCATTCTCGATCTCGGCGGTGTTCACGAAGCCGGTGAACGACATGCGCTCGCCGCGATAGCTGGCAAAGGCGGAGACTTGCGCCGTCTCGGCATCCGTGCGGATCCGGCCCAGCGTGTCGGGCGCGTCCGATTCGCTGTTCGCCAGACCCAGGGCCAGACCGGCCGACCAGCCCGAGCCCAGAGTGGCTTCCACACCGAGCAGGGTGAAGTGACCATTGAGATCGGCTTCGCCAGTGCCGTAGATGAGTTCGGCCGTGCCGTGCAGCAGACCGATATCGCCGAAGAAGCGAACCCCGCTTTCGCGATCCGCGTCGCCTTCCCCGACGCCCAGCACACGCCGGAAGAGCGATTTGGCGCCGCCGAGCGACTGCGTGTCGGCAAAGCCGTTGATCTGGCGCTCGGCCGCGTTGAGAGCTGTGTTCAGTTCACCGGCCGTACCGCCGAACTGCCCACCCAGCTGACCCATCAGGGCCGCATTCAGGGCCCCGACATGGGTGCGGGCCGTCCGGTCGAACATCACGGCTTCATACGGTGCCAGCGAGTCGAAGGCGCTGTTCAGCGTCGTGCCGCCCAGCAGGTCGAGCGGGCCGTAAAGGTCGGCCAGCGCGTCATAATCCGTGTCGCGGGCGTCATCGAGCGCTGCCGCCAGATTGGCCTGGAAGTGGTTGGTGAAACTGGTCTGGGTGAAGAATTCCTGGGCCTCGAGCGAGAAGCTGGCCTGGCCGTTGGAATAGGTCACCACCGGACGCAGCACGCCGGGCAGGTCGATCGTCTGGAATTCGCCGATCGTGGTGCCGATCACCGACAGGAAGATGCCGCCATCGCCATAGCGGGGCAGGGCGCCGCCCAGCGGGACGAAGCCGAGGCCGCCGGCGAGCGAGGCATCGCCGCTGACCCGCAGCAGGTCGGTATTGTTGGCATCGTACTCGATCACCAGCAGGCCCGCCGAGGACTGCACATAGTCACCGGCAATGCTGAGCGTACCGGTATCGCCGACCGCGCCCGGATTGATGGTGCCGGCAATGTTGAACAGCGTGCCGCGCTGGAAGGTGAGATTGCCCTGCAGCAGGTTCGGTTCGAACAGGGTGACCAGGCCGGAGCCCGTCAGCTGGCCGCCCCACAGGACGAGTTCGCGCGACAGGAGGTGACCGTCGACATTCAGTCCGCCGGCAAAGACCTCGGTATTGATCAGCGAGAACATCTGGTAGCCGTCGGCGATGTCCAGCGCCGCATTGCTGCCGCGGACGGTCAGCTTGTCGATCTCGACATTCATGTCGAGCGTCGTGGTGCCTGCGGCGTCAAGCGTGACCTCGAAGAACTGGGCCGGATTGTCGAACTCCGTGCCGATGACGCCGTAGAAATTGTCCGGCACGAAGCCGGTCGAGCCCGGGCCCGTCAGCGGACCGTTGGCATTGATCCCGGTATTGAAGGGATTGCCGTCGGCATCACGCCAGCCAAGCATGTTGAACGCGTCGGCGACGCGTCCGCTGGCCATCATGTCCAGGAAGCTCCAGTTTTCGGGCATGCCCGTGCCGGCGGCGTCGTCATCGCCGTCATATTCGCCGATATCCGTGTCGATGACATCGCCCCAGATGGGCCGGGTGCCGCCGACGCCCTCTTCCGGCGTACCGGGCAGGCCGTTGACGATCTCGCCGTCGCGATAGACGAAATAGTTCGGGTCGAGCGTCTGGACCCAGCGGGTCGGATCGCTCCACACGCCGTCGCCGCCGACGGCCGAGACGTATTTGTAGGGATTGTTCTCGGAAATGAAGTCATGCACCGAGAACAGCGGGTTGTAGTAGCTCACATCGCCATAGGTCTGGCCCGAAGCGCTGAAGAAGCCGGGCAGGAAACCGCCGGACAGCACGCCGAGAATGAGCGGATTGCCGAAGATGTTCATCGCCATCAGCGGGCCGCCGGAATCGCCGCCGCCTGTGCCGACTTCATTGTCGAGCGCGCCGCCGGGGAAATAGTCGATGCTCGGGCCGGGCAGGAGAACGGTGTCGCCGTCGAGGATCACGCCGGAGAAGCCGTCCCAGTCGGTACAGGTGATGGAGCCGCCATAGTTGAAGATCGGATCCGGGCCGCGCGTACACTCGCCGGTGCGTCCGGGCAGATCGAAATCGGTCCAGTAGAGGAGCTGGTTGCCGGCCGCGGAGGGGTCGCCTGCAGCGCCGTTCTGGGCCAGGGCCTGGAAGAAATCGCTCTGCGAGGCGAGCAGGCCGAGCATGTTCTCGCCGGCACGGCGCTTGCCGTTGATGCTGCCCGCGTCGGTGGAGCCGGGGTGGAAGGTGCCATAGCCGATCTGGTTGACCAGCACACCCTCCTCCATGACCTCGTTGGGGATCGGGCTGAACAGCATGCCATAGGTCGGCAGGGTGTAGAGCGGATCCATCAGGGCCAGCATTGCCACGTCGGACGCCGGGAAACCGAACCCGTCAACGGCGCCGTCCGGATGGATGATCGTGTCGACGGCGAAGGTCAGCCCGTTGAGGTCATCGATGAACTGGGTGCCGGTCCCGAGCCAGTTGAAGAGGGCGTCGAACGTGTCCGGTCCGTAGGCGACGATCGGCACAAAGCTGCCGCCAAACCCGTAGGCTTCCGAACTCAGGTCGTTGAAGCAGTGGGCGGCCGTCAGCACGGTCCGCGCATTCACCAGCGAGCCGGTGCAGTTGAAGAAGACCGAACCGGAATTCTGATCCCAAAGATAGATCTGGACCACCCCGTCCCAGCCGATACCGAAGTCCTGCGACCCTTCGTCGCCGACATCGTCGCGATAGGGGATGGCGCTGGCCGGGGCGATCGCCGTTGCGGCGCACGCGGTGGCAAGTGCTATGGCAGAGGCGGTGGAGCTCATCAGCGACCGCCAGGACCGTGTGTTCGGTTCCGTCATGATACGTATCCCCTCAGATTGATTCCGCGTGGCTTGCACGTCGCCGAGCAGATTAGAAAACCGGACGCGAAACGCAACCAGCCTGTTCGCACGCAGCCGTCGGCACGTGCCTGCCTCGACACGTCCGCCTGCACATACTAAGTCAGCGCCAGAACGGACGGCGGCAGACCGCCCGGCATCCATCCATCGGGAGTGAGATCATGACGCGTGAAATCCACCACTTCATCGACGGCAAGACCTTCAAGGGGTCGTCCGGCCAGTTCGGCGACGTGTTCAATCCGAATACGGGCGAGGTGCAGGCACGCGTCCAGTTTGCCACCCCCGGCGAGGTCGCGAAGGCTGTCGAGACCGCCAAGGCCGCGCAGATCGAATGGGCCGCGATGAACCCGCAGCGGCGCGCCCGCGTGCTGATGACCTATAAATCGCTGGTCGAGGCGGAGATGGACGAGCTGGCCCATCTCCTCTCCTCCGAGCATGGCAAGGTGATCGCGGATGCCAAGGGCGACCTGATCCGCGGCCTGGAAGTGATCGAGTTCGCCTGCGGTGTGCCGCACCTGATGAAGGGCGAATACACCGAGAGCGCCGGCACGGGCATCGACGTCTATTCCATGCGCCAGCCGCTGGGCGTGGTCGCCGGCATCTCGCCGTTCAACTTCCCGGCCATGATCCCGATGTGGTTCATGGGCATGGCGCTGGCCACCGGCAATGCCATGATCCTGAAACCGTCCGAGAAAGACCCGTCCGTACCGGTGCGCCTGGCCGAGCTGATGATCGAAGCCGGCCTGCCCGAGGGCGTGCTGCAAATCGTCCATGGCGACAAGAGCGCCGTCGACGCGCTGCTGCACAATGACGACATCAAGGCGGTGTCCTTCGTCGGCTCGTCGAACATCGCCCATTACATCGCGCGCACCTGCGCCGAGCAGGGCAAGCGCTTCCAGGCGATGGGCGGGGCCAAGAACCACGGCATCATCATGCCCGACGCCGACATGGACCAGGTCGTCACCGACTTCCTCGGTGCCGCTTTCGGTTCGGCCGGCGAACGCTGCATGGCGCTGCCGGTCGCCGTGCCGGTCGGCAAGGACACGGCCGACGAGTTTGTTGCGCGTATCAGGGAAGAGGCCGCCAAGCTTCGCGTGGGCGTGTCGACGGACGGGGATGCGCACTACGGCCCGGTCGTCTCCTCGGCCCACCGCGCCTCCATCGAGAAATGGATCCAGACGGGCGTCGACGAGGGCGCCGAGCTGTTGCTCGACGGCCGCGGTTTCGAACTGCAGGGCCATGAGAAGGGCTTCTTCATCGGGCCGAGCCTGTTCGACCATGTGAAGCCGTCCATGACCTCCTATCAGGAAGAGATCTTCGGGCCGGTGCTGCAGGTCGTGCGTGCCGACAGCCTAGACGAGGCGGCGCATCTGCCGTCGGAACACCAGTACGGCAATGGCGTGGCGATCTTCACCCGCAACGGTCTGGCCGCGCGCGAGTTTGCCAAGAAGGTGCAGGTCGGCATGGTGGGTATCAATGTGCCGATCCCGGTGCCGGTCGCCTACCACTCTTTCGGCGGCTGGAAGCGTTCGGCTTTCACCGACACCAACCAGTACGGCACGGACGGCATCCGCTTCTTCACCAAGATCAAGACGGTGACCCAGCGCTGGCCCACCGGCGATATCGGTGACCAGGCCTTTGTCATCCCGACGATGAACTGATCCGGCTTGCGCGGGCGCCGTCGTCAGGCGTCCGCGCAGCTCCTCGTGCGCAGCCAGTCAAGGGCGTCCTCGCGCGCGGTGAAATAGCCCGCCGTGTCCGGCAGTTCGCCGACATGATCGCGCACGCGCGCGAAATAAGTCTCAGACCAGCGGGTCGGCCGCACATAGGCAACCGGCACGCTCGTGCCGATGGCCAGCAGGAAACCCTCGATCAATTCGCCGGAGAGAAGGGGAGAGACCTGGCGTTCGGTGTCGGTGCTGTCGGCGAGGATGGCAGCGACTTCGCCGGCCTCGACCATTTCACGCACCCGTTCCGTTGCCCATCCGGCCTCGCGCCGCGTCACATGTCCATCGGACAGGACTTCCGCGAAACGCCCGTTCTCAATCAGGTTCACCCTGATCGTCATATTACTACACCCATACACATATTATTGTTCTCAAGTCTGGAGGTTACGAACGCGGTTCGCGTGTCTCCAGTATTTCAAAATTAGCCTCGCCGGATGGAACGGAAAGGTCCACACCGTTTCTTCGAACAGATAATCAAGGTGTCGCGAAAACAGGGTGTTGCGCGCAAGAGCCGCCATCCGGCCTTGCCAAGCGCGCGCTGAAGCTCGACCATGTGAGCGACTGCAGCATACCGTTAACTGTAACTGGGAGTTGCCAGCCATGGCATCCTTCGATTTCCGCACCGTTCCGCACATTCATTCGGGCCCGGGCTCGGCCGGGCGGCTGGCCAGTATCGCCGCCCCGTTGATCGGTGCGCGAAAGCGGATTTTCCTGGTTACCGACAAGGGCGTACGTGCCCTGGGGCTGCTCGATACGGCCGTCGCGGGACTGGAGGAGGCCGGCCTCACGGTCGCGATCGATGACAGCGTCGTCGCCGACCCGCCGGAAGACCGGGTTCTCGCCACGGTTAATGCGGCGCGCGAATTCGGTGCGGAACTGGTGATCGGCTTCGGCGGCGGATCGTCGATGGATACCGCCAAGCTGGTCGCACTCCTTCTGGGCACGGACCAGCCCCTGGCCGACATGTATGGTGTCAACAAGGTGCGTGGCGGCCGGCTGCCGCTGATCCTGATCCCGACGACTGCGGGCACGGGTTCGGAAGTGACGCCGATCTCGGTGGTGACGGTGGGCGAGACGTCGAAGATGGGGGTCAACGACCCCGCGCTCTATGCCGACCTCGCCGTGCTGGATGCCGCGCTGACCTATGGCCTGCCGCGGGCCGTGACGGCCGCGACCGGTATCGACGCCATGGTCCATTGCATCGAGGCCTATACCTCGAAGATCGAGAAGAACCCGGTTTCCGATGCCCTGGCCCTGGCCGGTCTGAAAAAACTGCACGGCGCGATCGAGCGCGCCTGCACCGACGGTCAGGATACGCAGGCCCGCGAGGACATGCTGCTGGGCGCCCTGCTGGCCGGGCAGGCTTTCGCCAATGCGCCCGTGGGCGCCGTGCATGCGCTGGCCTATCCGCTGGGCGGGATTTTCCACGTACCGCACGGGCTCTCCAACTCGCTGATGCTGCCGCCGGTGCTGCGCTACAATGCCGATATCGCCGACCCGCTCTATGCCGAGATGTCGGCGCATATCGGGCTGAAAAATCCCGGTGCGGTGGCCCTCGTCGAGGAGATGGAGCGCATCGCGGACGCCGTGAAGATCGAGACGCGGCTGAGCCAGGTCGGCGTCAGTCACAATGATCTGCCGCGCCTCGCCGAGGATGCGATGAAGGTACAGCGCCTTCTGGTCAATAATCCGCGCGAGATGACGCTCGACGCTGCCAAGGCCTGCTATGAGGCCGTGCTGTGATCGAGAAACGCGCCCGCAACGCCTATCCGCGCTTCCGGCCGATCCCGACGCGCTGGGCCGACAATGACATCTATGGCCACGTCAACAATGCGGCCTATTACGGCTTCTTCGACACGGCCGTGAACTGTTTCCTGATCGAGGAAGCCGGCCTGGATATCCATGGCGGCAGCGTTATCGGCCTCGTCGTCGAGACGGGCTGCAACTATTTCGCGGCGCTGGCCTATCCGGAGACGGTGGAGGCCGCCGTGCGCGTGGCCCGGATCGGCAATTCCTCGGTGACCTACCAGATCGGCCTGTTCCGGGAAGGCGAGGACGAACCGGCAGCCCAGGGGCATTTCGTCCACGTCTATGTCGATCGCGACACCCGCCGCCCGGTTAGTCTGCCCGACAAGATGCGCCAGGCCCTGGAGGCGATCCATGCGTGAGGTTGAACGCCCGGCCTGGCTGTGGGCAGCGATTGCGGTGACGCTGGTGCTGGGCCTGCTGGCGCTCGTGCAGCTCTGGCCGGCGGGCTGAGCCTTGCCCATTGACCTTCGCGGTCGCAGCACCCAAGCCTTGGCATCATGAAAACGCCGCTCGATCTCTGGCGCCAGCGCGTGGACGCGGGCAGCCTGAACCCCGATCCCGACCAGGAGCGGGCAGCAGCGGCGCTGAGCGAGCTGTCGGGTCGTCTCACAGGCTGGAAGCCGGGGGCGAAAACCCTGTTCGGCAAGACCAAGCCGGCCCCCAAGGGGCTCTATCTCTGGGGCGGTGTCGGGCGCGGCAAGTCGATGCTGATGGATCTCTTCATCGAGACCGCGCCGGTCGCGTCGCGGCGGCGGGCGCACTTTCACGAATTCATGCAGGGCGCCCATGCCCGCATCAATCGCTGGCGCAGCCTGTCGAAGGCCGACCGCCGCCGTCAGCCGGAATATGTGAAGGGCGCGGGCGAGGACCCGATCCCGCCGGTGGCGCGCAGCCTGGCAAGCGAGGCGCGTCTTCTGGCCTTTGACGAGTTCCACGTCACCGATATCGCCGATGCGATGATCCTCGGCCGCCTGTTCGAACGCCTGTTTGCCGAAGGTGTGGTGATCGTGGCCACCTCGAACCGGCATCCTGACGATCTCTACCGCGACGGTATCAACCGCCAGCTCTTCCTGCCCTTCATCGAACTGCTGAAGGACCGGCTCGATGTGATGGAGCTGGATGGCGGTGTCGATCATCGTCTGCGCCAGCTCGAAGCCGCGCCGGTCTATTACTGCCCGCTGGGCGCCGATGCCGATCACGCCATGGATCTGGCCTGGGAGCGGCTGACCTCCGGGGCGACACCGCAACGCTGTACGCTGGACGTGCAGGGACGCGAACTGGTGGTCGAGCGCGAGGTGGCCGGCGTGGCCCGCTTCACCTTCCCCGAGCTGTGCGCGCGGCCGCTCGGCGCAGGCGACTATCTCGCCATTGCCGGCCGGTTTCACACCGTGCTGCTCGACCGCGTACCGAAGCTCTCTCCGGACAAGCGCAATGAGGCCAAGCGCTTCGTGACGCTGATCGATGCGCTCTACGAGGCGCGGACCAAGCTGGTGATGAGCGCCGATGCCGAGCCGGACGACCTCTACCCGTCCGGCGACGGGGCGTTCGAGTTCGAACGCACGGCCTCGCGCCTGATGGAAATGCGCACGCATGAATACCTGGCGGCCGAGCGCGTCGAAAACGCGGCCGAATAGGCCGGTTTGTGCTTTGCTGCGGGCCGGGGCGGTGGCAGAGTTTGCGCCTGCCAATCCCGAGGGGGAGCGCCATGCGCAGCACGATTACACGTAGTTTCGGTCTGGCCGGGCTGTGCCTGGTGGTGGCGTGCGGACCGTCGCAGACGGCCGAACCGGCCGGGGAGACCGCCACGGAAGCCGGCGCGGCGGCCGAGCTATTCGTGCACGAGGCCGGGTTCGATGCCTTCGGCTATTACATGGCGGACCAGGACCGCATCTTCGGCGACTGGCGTCTGCACCACATGTTTGTCGGCGACAGCATGATGTTCGATGCGTTCGAGGCGGCCGGCGAGCCGGCCGATGAGGCGCCGGTCTGGCTGGAATTCTGGCCGGTCGATGGCGAGACGGCGGTCAACGAGCTGGGCCAGGAATACGCGGTCGACGCCCGCCGGGTCCGCGCAGACAGCTATGTGGTCGAGCGGGGCCGGTTCGAACTGCGGGCCGAGGATGATGTGATCGGATCCGTGCTGGTGTCCGGCATGCTGCATCCCGATGCCTTCGAGGACCTGGCCTCCGGACCTGGCTTCACCGGCGGCATGGAAGTCGCCGGCGATCTGCACCGGAATGTGTCGCTGCACTATTTCGCAGGTGACTGACGGGCTGGCCGGAACCGGACGGGCTTCCTAACTGTTGCGACAGGCAAACAGGAGACGCCCATGTCCGGCTCGATCGGTCTCGATGAAACACTGGCGGCCTATGTCCGGGCCGCCAACCCGCCCGAACACGCCGTGCTGGCCCGGTGCCGCCGGGAAACCGACGCGATGGGCGATATTTCCCGCATGCAGATCTCGCCCGAGCAGGGCGCTTTCATGCAGATGTGCACGCGGCTGACGGATGCGAAGATTGCGGTCGAGGTCGGTGTGTTCACCGGCTATTCGGCGCTCGCGACCGCGCTGGTGATGAAGGAGCGGCACGGTTCTGAAGCGCGGCTCTACGGTTGCGACAATTCCGAGGAGTACACCGCTCCTGCGCGCCGCTATTTCGAGGATGCCGGCGTGGACGATGTCATCGACCTGCGCATCGGCGAGGCCCGTGACACGCTCGAGGCCCTGAAAGACGAGATCGGCGGCCGCGCCGACCTGATGTTCATCGACGCCGACAAGACCGGCTACGACGCCTATTACGAAGCCGGTCTCGACCTTTTGCGGCCGGGCGGGCTGATCCTGTTCGACAACATGCTCTGGAATGGCGATGTCGCCGATCCCGGCCGTGTCGCCGCCGATGCCGACACGGCCGCGTTGAAGGCGCTGGCGGACAAGGTGCGCGACGATGCCCGCGTGCACAGCGCCTTCACGGCCGTGGGCGACGGTATCCTGATGGCGATGAAGCGCTAGTCGCAAACAGCGGCCCTCCCAGAGGACTGGAAAAGTAACCTTGACGTTCCATCGTGTCACCTGTAGGTAACTTGTAACTTAGAGGTGACATGGAGGGCTCAATGACTGAAATTTCCAAACTGGTCCGCATGCGCAACCGCTGCCTGGGACTGGCCGCCGTCTCGTTTCTGGTCTGGCAGCTGATGCAGGGGCTGGAAGATGTCCTGGCGCCATCGAACGCGACGTTCGGCGTGGTGCTGATCGCCGGTCTGGTCGGGATTGGCGGCTTTGTCGCCGCGATGGGGGTCTTCCTGGTCTATGCCGGCAAGGTGACCGAGACGCGGACCCAGGCGGTGATCGAGGACGAGCTGTTTGCCCACAACCAGGCGCGGGCGGTGCGCTTTGGCTATATCGCACTGATGGTGCTGGTCGCCGCCGGTTATGGCGCGTCGAGCTTCGTCGAGATTCCGTCCGGACACATGATCCGCGTTCTGATGGTGACCGGCGTGTGCGTGCCCATCTTCGCCTTCCTGTGGCTGGACCGGGCCTCCGGCGAGGAGGAGGGCGAATGACGGCGGACGGGCTGGAGAACCGGCTGCGCGAGCTGCGGGCGAGGCACGGTCTCACCCAGGCCCAGCTGGCGGAAAAGGTCGGTGTGACGCGCAAGACGATCAACACGGTCGAGAACCGGGTCTTCGTGCCCTCGACCATTCTGGCGCTGAAACTGGCACAGGCGCTTGAAGTGCCGGTCGAGGAGATTTTCTTGCTGGAACGGTGAGGTGCGGGCGGCTCGCCGGGCAAGTGTGACGTTTTCGCCGCCTTGCCCAAGCCGCCGTGCGGCGCTAGACCGCTGGCCAGCACTGGAACATCCCGAAAGAGGAGCTCTCCCCATGGCCCGAAACAAGATTGCGCTGATCGGATCCGGCATGATCGGCGGCACGCTCGCCCATATCGCCGCTCGTGAGGAACTGGGCGATGTCGTCCTGTTCGACATTGCCGAAGGCGTTGCCAAGGGCAAGGCGCTGGACATCGCCGAGGCGAGCCCGGTCTTCGGCAAGGACAGCAAGCTGGCCGGTTCCGACGACTATGCCGCCATTGAAGGCGCCGATGTCTGCATCGTCACCGCCGGTGTGCCGCGCAAGCCGGGCATGAGCCGTGACGACCTCTTGGGCATCAATCTGAAAGTCATGAAGGCCGTCGGCGAAGGCATCGCCAAATACGCGCCGAACGCTTTCGTGATCTGCATCACCAACCCGCTCGACGCGATGGTCTGGGCGCTGCGTGAATTCTCCGGCCTGCCGCACAACAAGGTCGTCGGCATGGCCGGCGTGCTGGACTCGGCCCGCTTCCGCCACTTCCTGGCCGACGAGTTCGCCGTGTCCGTCGAAGACGTCACCGCCTTCGTGATGGGCGGCCATGGCGACACGATGGTGCCGCTGCTGCGCTATTCCACGATCGCCGGCATCCCGGTTCCGGACATGATCGAGATGGGCTGGTCGACCCAGGACAAGATGGACGCCATCGTCGACCGCACCCGCAAGGGCGGCGGCGAGATCGTGTCGCTGCTGGGCACGGGCTCGGCCTTCTACGCTCCGGCGGAAAGCGCCATCGACATGGCGGTGTCCTACCTGCGCGACAAGAAGCGCATCCTGCCCTGCGCCGCACACCTGACCGGCCAGTTCGGCCAGAATGATCTCTATGTCGGCGTGCCGGTCGTGATCGGCGCCGGCGGTGTCGAGAAGATCGTCGAGATCTCGCTCAATGAAGACGAGCAGGCGATGTTCGACAACTCGGTCGACGCCGTGAAGGGCCTCGTCGAGGCCTGCAAGGGCCTGGAACCGTCGCTGGGCTGATCGCGTCCGCGACAGACCGACATGACAGAGCCGCCGGTCATTTGGCCGGCGGCTTTTTCATGCCCGCAATGCGTTGAGATCAGAAAATGCCTGCGGTCAGCGGTCCGCCGGTATTCAGGCGCATCAGCTCGAAGCCGAGAATGAGGAGGAGGCTCTGCCAGGCGAAGGGCACCCACATCAGCACGCCGGCGGGCCGGGAGCCGCGTCCGGCAACCCAGACGGCAAACACCGTGAACACCCACATGCCCAGCGCGGCGACAAAGCCCAGCGAAACGTCACGTGTCGAGAAGAACAGCCAGATCTGGGCCGGAAGGCCGATCAGGAAGAGCGCGATGAAGCCGCTCGCCAGCCAGTGGATCATCCCGGCGCCGGCGCGCTGGTTGATCCACAGCGCGATGACCACGAAGGCGGGGATGAAGAGGCCGATCAGGTTGAGCAGCGTATAGCCGGGGGTCCAGTGCGGGGCGTTCAGGCCGGTCAGCCAGGTGAAGGCGCCGGTCGCATGGATCCAGCCCGACAATCCGCCGGCCAGGCTGGACACGGCAATCAGGTAGACCAGCAGTGTCACAATGCCCGGACTGCGCTTTCCGTTCATAGCCCCAAACTCGAACAAACTACTCACCGGACATAACCTGCAAACGGCACGCCAGTTCCCTGGACATTCCGGCCCCGTTCGTGCGGCATCCTAGCCTCGTCCCGTGACATTGTGGCGCTCTGGGCGGTTATAAAGAATGCGTGTATTCATCTGACGGAATTCCGGTTGACCGGATCGCCCCAAACCCGTCGACTTTGCCCATGACCCAGACCGTTCTTGAAACCGACCGTCTCATTCTGAGACAGCCCGATCTGTCGGACTTCGAACCCTTGTGTGAGCTGATGGGGGACGAGACCGTGACCCGGTTCATCGGCGGTGTGCAGGACCCGGCGCAGGTCTGGCGATCCCTGTGCGGCATTGTCGGGCACTGGGAATTGCGAGGCTACGGCTTCTTCAGCGTGATCGAGAAGGGGACCGGAACCTGGCTCGGCCGGGTCGGACCCTGGTATCCGCATGGCTGGCCGCAGCCGGAGATCGGCTGGTCGCTGAACCGGCTCAGCTGGGGTCAGGGCTATGCATCCGAGGCCGGCGCCGCCTGCATGGACTTCGTGTTCGACACGCTGGGCTGGCGCGATGTCGTGCATCTGATCGACAGCGACAACACACCCAGCCAGCGCGTTGCCGAGCGTCTGGGCTCGCGCAATCTGGGACGGCGGGTCGAAGTCGCAGGCTTCCCCGGCATGGAAGTCGATCTCTGGGGCCAGGACGCGGCCGACTGGCGGGCGCGTTCCCGCGCATGATCTGACGACGGAGCAAAGCATGGAAATCAAGCGCATTCTCACCGTGATCGAGGGCAGCGAGCAGGATGAACCGCTGCTGCGTCAGGCGCTGGCCCTGGCTATCCGCCATGATGCGCGGCTGGACGCGCTGTTCGTGCGGCGCAATGCGGCGTCCGGTGGCGATTTTCTCGGCGACACCTTCTCCACCTACGGCATGGAGACGGTTCTGGAAGCGCTCGACGATGCAGCGGCGGAAGCCAGCGTGCGAGCGCACGAGGCATTCGAGCGGGTTGCCGACGATGCCCCGGCCAGCCGGCTGGGCCGTCTGGCAGAATTCGTCGGTCTGCCAGAGGCGGCTCTGGCGCAGGAAGGCCGGCTGAGCGACCTGGTGGTCATGGCCCTGCCGGACGGCGACAGCGCCCGCCATCAGTTGAGCGCCATCAAGATTGCCGCCTGCGAGAGCGGCCGACCGCTGCTGCTCCTGCCGGCCGGACGGGCGCCGGACGCGCCGCTGGACAAGGCGATGATCGCCTGGGACGGATCGCTGGAAGCTTCGCGCGCCGTAGCGGGATCACTGCCCCTGCTCGAAATGGCCGCGTCGGTGAAGGCGGTTCATGCCGGCACCGATCACGAGGACGCAGCCCAGCTGTCACGTCTGGCGAATTATCTCGACCGGCACGGGGTTACCGCCTCGACCGAAACGCTGGCGCTGGATCACCGCTCGACCGCGCGCACGCTGATCGAGGCAGCCAGCGCAGCGGATATCGATTTCCTGGTGATGGGCGGTTTCGGCGCGCCGGGCTGGCAGTATGCGCTGGGGCGTGACGAGACGACGGCGCTGCTGAAGGGCACCGACTTCGCCATTCTCATGGTGCACTGAGCGGGATCAGTACCAGCCGGCCTCGCGCAGTTTGGGAGCATAGGTGCGGCTGACGGGGACCTCGACGCCATTGGCCAAGGTGAGTGTCGCCCGGCCGTCGCCGCGGCTGACCCGTTCGACAGCATCGCGGGCCACCCACCAGGAGCGGTGTGTACGGGCACCGTCCAGCGTCTCGACGGCGGCAATGGCATCGCCCAGCCGCATCAGGATCAGACCGTCGCCCGCCTCGGTGTGCACGCGCAGATAATGATCCTCGGCCTGCAGGGCCAGAAGGCGCGACCGGCGCAGATGGGGCGGCAGTTTCTCGGTGAGCGCCGGGCCGGGTGCGGCTGTGCCGGTATCCGTGCCCTCGCCCTGGCCCTCTCTGGCCCGCTCCAGATAAACCGAGACCAGGGTGACGGCGACCGAGACCACCCAGACCATGAAATAGACCATGGGAAGCTGGATGATCCGGAAGGCCGGACCCATCACCGCCTGCAGGATGATGACGGCGGTGCTGACCGGGATGGCGACGAGCGTCGACAGGACCAGGCTCAAGAGAAGCGGTGTCAGATCCGGATAGATCCGAGCAAGCCAGGCGGTGAAAACCCGTCCGCTGATCCAGCCGATCGCCATTAGCCCGGTCCAGTACAGCCAGACCCCCGGGACGCCGAGATTGTGGCTGTCATAGGGGCCCAGGATCGACATCAGCGTGCCGACCGCGAGGATGACGCCGATCGTCGGCAGGGTCTTGCGGATCTGTTCGGTTGAAATCATGCCGGTCATTCACGAAGCGCGAATGAACACCTAGCGCAATTCGCGCAGCCCGGCAGCCCGTTTGCGCAATCCGTGTTTCGCGGCTTCGCACGGCGCGTCATCCCTGTTGGCAACCCCGGCACAGAGCTGGACCAACAGGGAGACACACATGATCACGATTTCGACGCTCGTACTGGCCGCCGCGACGGCGCTCACGGCAGCCCAGACCGGCGAGGCCGAGCTGACGGTGTCCGTGACCGGCATCCAGCAGGCCGGCGGCCAGCTCGTCGTCGGGCTCTATGCCTCCGGCGAGGACTGGGATGCCGGCAATGCCGCGGCCGGCCAGTATGTGCCGGTCGAGGGCGACAGTGTCAGCTTCACTTTCGCCGACCTGCCGGCCGGCACCTATGGCATCAAGCTCTATCACGACGTCGATGGCGACGGTGACATGGATACCAATCTGATGGGCATCCCGACCGAACCCTTCGGCTTCTCCAACAATGCCCGCGGCCGCTTCGGCCCGGCCAGCTGGGATGATGCCGTTTTCACCGTCGAGCCGGGCAGCAACGCCCATGCTCTGGATCTGCGCTAGGGAGGCCGTCATGCAGACAAGCCGCAGGGAAATGCTGTCCATGCTGGCCGCCGCGGGTGGCGCGGCAGGCCTGTCGGGGCCGGCCTTCGGTCTCCTGTCGACCGATCCGGTCCTGGCCGCCTTCGAAGCGGCCGCGGCCAATGATCCATGGACGCTGGGCATGGCCGACGCGCCGGCCGAAGGCCGTGACGCGGTCGCCGAGCGTCTGCAGGGCCGTCTGCCCTCCGGCCTGTCCGGCGTCCTGCACCGCAACGGACCGGCGCGCTTCACCCGTAATGACTGGCGCTATCGCCACTGGTTCGACGGTGACGGCATGGTCCACGCTTGGCGGCTGACGCCGGGCGAGCCGGTCACCCACCAGGCCCGCTTCGTGGAAACGCGCAAATGGCTGGCCGAAGAGGATGCCGGCCGCTTCCTGATGCCGACTTTCGGATCGGTGCCGCCGGACAGCCAGGGCATGCGCGGTCCGGACGACATGAATGCAGCGAACACGTCGGTGATGATGATCGACGGCGCGCTGATGGCGCTGTGGGAAGGCGGCTCGGCCTGGGAGCTGGATCCGGACACGCTGGAATCCCGCGGTGCGAAGATCTGGGGCGAGGGGCTGGCCGGCCTGCCCTTCTCGGCCCACCCGAAAACCGATCCGGACGGGACGATCTGGAATTTCGGCCAGGCGCCGATGCAGGATGCGCTGGTGCTCTGGCATATCGGTGCCGACGGGCAATTGCGCCGCGCCGACATGGTCGGCGATGTGCCGGGCGGCATGATCCACGACTTCGCCGTCACCGACCGCTCGCTGGTTTTCCTGGTGGGCAATCTGATGTGGGACCGGGCGCGCCTGCCCTATCTGGACAGTTTCGCCTGGGATGACAGCCGGGCGATGCGCGTCGTGGCGATCGACAAGGCCGACTGGTCGCAACGCCGCGTGTGGGATCTGCCGCCGGGCTTCCTGTTCCATATCGGCGGTGCCTGGGAAGAGGCCGATGGCACGATCCGCGTCGATGCGGCCCTGTCCGACAATGCCCGTTTTGCCACCGAGGGCGCCCGCGATGCCATGCGCGGCCATGTGCGCCCGGAGACCGACAGCACCAGCCGGATGCGGCTGGTCACGCTGCGGTCCGGCGGCCGGTTCGAGCAGGCTGAATTCGCCGACAGCTATGCCGAGTTCCCGCAGATCGATCCGCGCTTTACCGGCCTGCAGCGCCGCCTCACCTGGCATGTCGGCTGGTCGGACAACCAGCTGCGCGGGGCGTCGCAACTGGTGCGCCGCGACCTGGCGTCCGGCGAGACCCACCGCTTCGACTTCGGCAGTGACATCGTCGTCGAGGAGCCGCTCTTCATTCCGGCGAGCGATCGGGCGCAGGAAGGCGAGGGCTGGCTGGTCCATACCGCGCTGAACAAGCGGGCCCGGGCGAGCGAGCTGCATGTCTTCGATGCCCGGCGTGTGGATGACGGGCCGGTGGGCAGCTGGCGTCTGCCCTATGCCAATCCGTACGGCTTCCACGGCTGCTGGCGTTCGCTCTAGGAGGCGATGATGGATCTTGGTGCCTTTGCCGCCGCCCCGGCGGTGATCCAGCTGCACGCAATCTGCGCCACCGGGGCGCTCGTGCTCGGGGCGGTGCAGCTGGCTGGCCCCAAGGGCACGCTGCCGCACCGGACGCTGGGCGTGGTGTGGGCGGGGCTGATGGCCGTCACTGCGGTGTCGGCCCTCTTCATTCACGAGATCAATGAGGGCGGGTTCTCGCCCATCCATCTCTTCGTCCCGCTCACCCTGTTCGGTCTGGTCGGGCTGGCGCGTTCGATCCAGACGCGCCGGTGGCGCCGGCACCGGACCATTGTGATGAGCCTCTATTTCGGTGCGCTGATCATTCCCGGCCTCTTCACTTTCGTGCCGGGACGGCTGATGCATGACATGTTTCTGGCGGGGCCGGCCGGGTGAGCGATTGACGGGGTGCAGCTGGCTTGCCACCTTCGCGTGCAGCGAGTGGAGCCTCTCATGAAACGCGTCCTGTCCTGTCTTGCCGTGCTCATCCTGAGCGCTGTCTCCGCCCCCGCGTTCGCCCAGCGCACCGTGATGGTCGAGGTGTGCAACGAGACCGGCTTCCGGGTTGCCACGGCCGCGGCCTACCGGACCGGGCCTTCGCAGGACCGGACGCTGCAGACCTGGTTCCTGGTCGATCCGGGCGAATGCCTCGATGGCGGTCTCAACGGTGTGATGGGCGACAGCGTGGATCTGCATGTGATGTCGGGCGAGTGGTTCTGGCCGCGCGGCGAAGGCGATGCGGTGTGGTGCGTTCCCGCCTCGTCATCGACATCGCTCGCGACGGCGGAGCCCTGTACGGCCGGACGCGTGCCGCGCGCCTTCCGCTCGACCCCGATCGAGATAACCGGCCAGCGTGGCCCCGGTGGCCGCAATGTCGGGCGCGTGCAATGGCGGATCGCCTGTGACGGGCTGGCCGCTGACGATGCGGCCCTGTGTCCCGGTGCGCCGCTGGATGCGCAGGGTCTGGCGCGGCCGGTCCGGACGCTGGAAGTGTGCAATCTTGTCAGCCGCGATATCGAGATTGCGGTTCTGGAAGCGATGCCGGACGGGAATTTCGCGCTGGACGGTTTGCATACCCTGCCGGCGGAGGGTTGCGCGGATGTCTATCGCGGCTTTCCGCAAACCGACACGCTGATGGTCGCCGAGATCGGTGTCTTTTATGAACGCCAGGAGGGGCAATTCTGCCTGCCGCTTCCCGATGACGGGGTCGAGCGCGTGACGTCGGAGACGTGCGCCGGGGGCGAGGCACCGGTCGGGTACCGCCTGCACGGTTTCGGGGAGCGCACGGCACGCTATACCGCCTATATCGGCCGCTGAGCGGGCCGGTATTCGCGCCTCGGGCGTAGTCGCTTGCGGGGCACGCCCGGCTTGGGCATGGTCCGTCCGACAGGATTTCCGGGGGGAAAGATGGACAGCGCCGGCGGAACCGCCAATGCGGAACGCTTCATGCCCGACTGGCTGGTCGGCGGTCTCTTGCGCCTGGCGCTGGTGCCGGGCCTGTGGCTGTGGGGGCGGGCACATGCGGCCGCCTGGCCCGGGGTCGATCCGGCCCTGATCCATGCCGCCGAAATCTGGTCGGTTCCCATGATCTCCGCGGCGCATCTGGCACAGATCGCCGTCTGGGGGACGCAGATCTGCGCCGGCCTGCTGCTGATCGGCTTCCTGACGCGCCTGGCGGGACTGGTTCTGCTGGCCGCTGCCGGCGTCTATGCGGCCTGGATTGCGCCTGAGGCCTGGCCGGCGACGGCCGTTTTTGCGGCGGCGGCCTTCTACCTGTTTGCCCGGGGCGGCGGCGCCCTGTCGGTGGACGGGGCCATCGTGGCGACGACACGCTAGAGCCGGGGCGCCTGAGACGGGGACGCGTTTTCGAACAGCAGACCGGTCCCCGCTTCTGCTGAAGCGGCGCGTATTCATAACTTATGCGTGCGGGGTGTGCAGTAAACACCGGCTAACCCAGTCCCCGTTAAGGCTTGTTCTGCATTTGAATCAAAGGTCCCGGAAATCCTTCGGCGTTTCGTGAAGCATCCTGGCTAGAATCGGGATGTTTCCGTACCGCTCTTTCGAGCCTTGGGAGAACCACAGGACAGGTCGCCGCCATGGATGTTGAAACGATGAAACGCCTGAAGACCGCGCTCGCCGGGCGTGCTTCGGTCGATATCGGGCATTTCCAGTGGATCAATCTCGATCTGGTTCGCGCCGAAGCCGCCGAACAATGGGACAGTCTACGCGACAAGATCTACGGTGCCGCCGCGCACTTCATCGAGAAACGGCTCGGGCCGAACGATGTCATGGTGCGTTGCCAGGGCGGTTTCATTCTCATCTTTGCCGATTATGCCGGTGCCGATGCGGTCGCCCACACCGAAGCGATCTCGCAGGAGCTGAACTGCTTCTTCCTGGGCGACCGCATCCTGCAGCGCCTGGAAATCTCGTCGAAAAGCCAGACCGTTTCGATGGCCGAGCTGGCGGACATGGTCGCAGCCGGCGCGGCCGAGGATAGACAGGCCGCCGCCGACGCTCGCCGCAAGCCGGTCCGCAAGGAGGCAAAGACATCGAAGAGTGTCGGTCACTGGCAGGCGCTCAAGCACGACAAGTCTGCCGGGACCGCGGTGACTTCATCGACCGGTCGATGGCGCGGCGATCTGGCCGGGCTCGACGGAGACGCTCCGGATGACTCGATTCTGGCCCTGTCCGGGGCCGATCCCGCCGATTTCGATGTCGCCACCGAGCGGTGGTCGCACTCGACCGCCGATCTCTTCTCCGATCTCGACAAGACCTGGGACGATATCGTCTTCATGCCGTCCTGGGATGTGCGCTTCGGCTATATCACCGCCAACTTCTGCCTGGCCCGCCGCAAACATCACGGCCGCATGCTGTTCGGGCGTGAAACGCTGCTGGGCAATGCGGCGCCGGACCTGCACCGGCTGCTCGACCATTCCGTCGCCATCGCCGCCCAGCGCGGCTTCATGCGGCGTTATGCCGAGGGGATGAAATGCGCCATCGCCATCCCTGTCAATTACGACACGATCATCGGTCCGTCCGACCGGGTGCGCTATTTCTCCATCCTGCAATGCATGCCCCAGAAAGTGCGCAAGTATTTCTACCTGCGGGTGGACAACATTCCCGACGGGGCGCCCCAGGGGCAGATGGAGGAATTGTTCCGCGCCATGCGCTGCTTCGGCTCGAACATCCTCGCCAAGATCCCTGTCGGGACCATCCAGCTCAGCCGGTTCGAGAATTGCGGCATTACCCTGTTCTCCTCCGAGCTGCCGGCGCCGGATGCGACCGGGCACATCAAGGAAAACGTGCTCAAGCAGCTGACCGCCGAGGCGATGTCGATCGAGCGTTTCGGTGCTCGCGGCTGTCTGACCAATGTGGCGACCTTCGAACAGCTCGACGCCGGTCTGAATGCCGGCTTCCAGGTGTTCATCGGCGATGCGGTCGGCGAGGCTTCGACCCTGCCGGTGCCGTTGCAGCCCTGCCTGCTCGACGATCTGCGCGACCGGGCCAGCGACGCGGCCTGACGCGGGGCACGGCCGGCTTACCGATTGGCAAGACCTTGCAGACTAGCCTTTCGGCACGGGATCGGGTCCCCGGGGAAGCGCTGCCATGTCGCCGGAACTCAAGAACAAGCTGAAGAGCGTGCTGGCAGGGCGCAGTTCCGTCGATATGGGCCAGTTCCGCTTCCTCAATCTCGACCGGGTTCGCGAGGAGGCCGGCGAGGACTGGCCGCGCCTGCGCGACAAGATCTACGAGGTCGCGGCCCACTTCATCGAGAAGCGTATCGATGCGGCCGATGTGGTGATCCGTTGCCGCGGCGGTTTCATGATCGTGTTTGCGATCCTCGATCCGGATGCGGCCGAAGCTCGCGTCACCGGCATTGCTGCCGAGCTGGAGCGCTTCTTCCTGGGCGACAGGCGGCTGGAAATGATGGAGCTGGTCGCCGATGCGCGCAGCGTGACCACAGCCGAACTGCTGGAAATAGTCGCCCAGGCGCAGGAAGAGTCCCGGGCGGCTGCCGAGCCGGCGTCAGAGGACAAGACTGAGGCGGTGCGAGAGGCGGCGCCGCGCTGGCAGGCCGTCGAGGCGGGTTCGAAGAAGTCCAGCGGCAAAACCGTCCGGCCCGCGCCTTCGGCCGCCGGCGGGCTGCCCTGGGACAGTATCGTCTTCCGACCGGTCTGGGATGCGAGGCGCGGCGCGCTTATCCACAATGTCTGCATCGCCCGCCGGGTGGTGAACGGGTTTGCGGTCTACGGCCGCGACACGTTGATGGGGCGCGACGAGCCGGAATTGCATCACATGCTGGACATGGCCGTCGCCCGCGCCGCCCAGCGCGGTTTCCAGAAGGCCTGTGCGGCCGGCGGTCCCTGCGCCGTGGTGGTCCCGGTGCACCACGCCACGCTGGTGACGGTGTCGCGGCGTCTGGACTATATCGGCGTGCTGCAGTCGGTTCCTGAACCGATGCGCCGCTTTTTCCGGCTGCGGATCGAGGGCGTGCCGCCCGGCGCGCCGATCGGCCGCACCCAGGAAATCTTCCGCTCGCTGAAACCGCTGGCCGCCGAGCTGATGGTCAAACTGCCCTTCGGCGATATCGATCTGCAGCGCTTCGAGGGTTGCGGGGTCGGCGTGTTCGATGCGGATACGCCGTCGCGCATCAATGAGGGCGGACCCGATGATGCACAGGTGGCCGCGCTGACCGACTGGACCGCCTCGGCCCAGGCCATGAAGGCGGAAACGGCGCTGGCCGAAGTCGAAAACGCGGGTTTCCTGCAGGTCGCGATTGCTGCGGGCGTGCGGTATTTCTCCGGCGCCGCGATCGCGCTGGACGCCGAACTGCCCCGCTCGCCCATGGCCCTGCCGCTGGTCCGGATCGTCGAAAACGCCGACAGTCCGGACCGCCGTCCGGCCTAGCCCGGCGCGGCGCAGGCGAATGCGTTGCGCTTGGCCGGGCCAGTGTTATAAGGCGGGTCCTGTCTGGCCATTTCTTCGCTTTTATCCTCCCGCGAGGCCCCATCTATGAATATTCATGAACATCAGGCGAAAGCCGTCCTGAAGACCTTCGGCGCACCGGTTGCCGAGGGCGTTGCCATCTTCTCCGCCGACGAGGCCGCGGCTGCGGCCGACAAGCTGCCCGGACCGCTCTGGGTGGTGAAGTCGCAGATCCATGCCGGCGGTCGCGGCAAGGGCAAGTTCAAGGAACTTGGTCCCGACGCCAAAGGCGGTGTGCGCCTGGCCTTTTCCAAGGACGAGGTGATCGCCCACGCCAAGGAAATGCTCGGCAATACGCTGGTGACGCACCAGACGGGCCCCGAGGGCAAGCAGGTCAACCGCCTCTATATCGAGGACGGTGCCGACATCGCCCGCGAGCTGTACTGCTCGCTGCTGGTGAACCGCGAGACCGGCAAGGTCGCCTTTGTGGTGTCCACCGAGGGCGGCATGGATATCGAGCAGGTCGCGCACGACACGCCGGAAAAGATCCACACGATCGACATCGATCCGGAATACGGCGTCACCCAGGGCGATGCGGTAAAGATCGCCGAGGCGCTGGACCTGCATGACGTCGCCCGCGACGACATGATGGAGCTGGCCCCGACGCTCTACAAGGCCTTCACCGAGAAGGACATGTCGCTGCTGGAGATCAACCCGCTGATCGTGATGGAAAACCATCACCTGCGCGTGCTCGACGCCAAGGTCTCCTTCGACGGCAATGCGCTGTTCCGCCATGACGACATCATGGAACTGCGCGACACCACCGAAGAGGATGCCAAGGAAATCGAAGCCTCCAAATACGACCTCGCCTATGTGGCGCTGGACGGCAATATCGGCTGCATGGTCAACGGCGCGGGCCTGGCCATGGCGACGATGGACATCATCAAGCTCTACGGTGCCGAGCCGGCGAACTTCCTCGATGTCGGGGGCGGCGCCTCCAAGGAGAAGGTCACCGCGGCCTTCAAGATCATCACCGCCGACAAGAATGTGAAGGGCATCCTGGTCAACATCTTCGGCGGCATCATGCGCTGCGACGTGATCGCGGAAGGCGTGGTTGCGGCCGTCAAGGACGTGGGCCTGCAGGTGCCGCTGGTCGTGCGCCTGGAAGGCACGAATGTCGAAAAAGGCAAGCAGATCATTAATGAAAGCGGTCTCAACGTGATCGCCGCCGACGATCTCGACGACGCCGCCCAGAAGATTGTCGCCGCCGTGAAGGAGGCCGAATAATGTCGATCATCGTCGATAAGAACACCAAGGTCATCGTCCAGGGCCTCACCGGCAAGACGGGCACCTTCCACACCGAACAGGCGCTGCAATACTACGGCACGCAGATGGTCGCCGGCGTGCACCCGAAGAAGGGCGGTGAAAGCTGGACCTCGGGTCTCGATGCCTCCGCCGAACTGCCGATCTTCGCCACTGTGGGCGAGGCCAAGGAAGCCACCGGCGCCGACGCGTCCGTGATCTATGTGCCGCCGGCCGGTGCCGGTGCCGCGATCATCGAGGCGATCGATGCGGAAATCCCGTTCATCGTCTGCATCACCGAAGGCATTCCGGTGATGGACATGGTCAAGGTCAAGGCGAAGCTGGACAAGTCCAAGTCGATGCTGCTGGGCCCGAACTGCCCGGGCATCCTGACGCCGGAAGAGTGCAAGATCGGCATCATGCCGGGCCAGATCTTCAAGAAGGGCTCGGTGGGCGTCGTCTCGCGTTCGGGCACGCTGACCTATGAAGCCGTGTTCCAGACCTCCCAGGTCGGCCTTGGCCAGACCACGGCGGTCGGCATTGGCGGCGACCCGGTGAAGGGTACCGAATTCATCGACGTGCTGGAGAAATTCCTCGCCGACGACGAGACCCAGTCGATCATCATGATCGGCGAGATCGGCGGTTCTGCCGAGGAAGACGCTGCGCAATTCCTGGCCGACGAAGCCAAGAAGGGCCGCAAGAAGCCGACCGTCGGCTTCATCGCCGGCCGCACGGCGCCTCCGGGCCGCACGATGGGCCATGCCGGCGCCATCGTCTCCGGCGGCAAGGGCGGCGCGGAAGACAAGATCGCGGCCATGGAAGCGGCCGGCATCAAGGTCTCCCCGTCCCCGGCCCGTCTCGGCACCACGCTGGCGGAGCTGCTGAAGGGCTAGACCCTCTCGGCAACGACACCGAAAACAAGCCGCGCTCCGGGTCTCCGGGGCGCGGTTTTTCGTATGCGCTGATGTTTTGCCTTGAGGCATGCCTCCCTCTCCCTTGGGAGGGGGATCGAGGGAGGGGGGAAAGACGCTGCGTCCGGCGATCACGCGCCGGCACCGGGGCTTTACCCCTCATCCGCCCTTCGGGCACCGTCTCCCCTGGGAGAAGGGGCTGCCGGCTCGTCCCTGCAATCTCCACTGTCACCAAGTTGTCAGCAGACCGGGGGAAAACGGTACTGTTCGTTGGACATCCGGCCTAGATGATTGCTTAACCGTCCTTGTGTAGCGACGCATACAGACACACTCCTGACTCAGGCCATCCCCCCAATGTCTGACCAAAGCCGATCCCCCGAAAACCAGTCCTTCCTGGACACGTCATTCCTGCAGGGCGCCAACGCCGTCTATCTCGAACAGATGGCCGCCGCCTATGCCAAGGATCCGAGCTCGGTGCCGCCGAGCTGGAAAGCCTTCTTCGACGCCATGGGCGATGCCCCGGCCGATGCGAGCCATGCGGCGCGCGGTCCGGCGTGGAAACGGCCCGGCTGGCCGAAGGCGGCCAATGGCGACCTGGTCTCGGCGCTGGGCGATATCGGTCCGGACGAGGCGGCGATGGTCGACCGGGTCGCCGAGCATGTTGCTGCGGCCAGCCCGGGCGCCGATCCGGCGGAAGTGCGCCGCGCGACCCAGAATTCCATCCGCGCCATCATGATGATCCGCGCCTATCGCATGCGCGGCCATCTGGCGGCCGATCTCGACCCGCTGGGGCTGACGGATTTCGGCTACCAGGCCGAGCTGGATCCGGCGACCTACGGCTTTACCGGGGCGGCGCTGGACGAGGAAGTCTTCATCGACGGCTATCTCGGCCTCGAGACCGCCACGCCGCGCCAGATGCTCGACATCCTCAAGCGCACCTATTGCGGCCCGATCGGCGTCGAGTTCATGCACATCTCCAACCCGGAAGAGAAAGCCTGGCTGCAGGCCCGTTTCGAAGGGCCGGACAAGGACATCACCTTCACGCCCGAGGGCAAGGTGGCGATCCTGTCCAAGCTGATCGAGACCGAGCGCTTCGAGCAATTCCTGCACAAGCGCTATCCGGGCACCAAGCGCTTCGGCGCCGATGGCGGCGAGGCGATGGTTCCGGCGCTGGAACAGATCATCAAGCGCGGCGGCGCGATGGGTGTCGAGGACATCATCATCGGCATGCCGCACCGCGGCCGCCTGAACATCCTGGCCGCCGTGATGGGCAAGCCCTATCACCAGATCTTCCATGAATTCCAGGGCGGCAATACCCAGGGCGAGGAAGAGTTCGGCTCCGGCGACGTGAAATACCATCTCGGCGCCTCCTCGGACCGCGAGTTCGACGGCAACAAGGTGCACCTGTCGCTCACCGCCAACCCGTCTCACCTCGAGGCGGTCGATCCGGTCGTGCTGGGCAAGGCCCGCGCCAAGCAGGAAGAGAATTGCCGCAAGGCCCCGGGCACCCCGCGCTCCACAGTGCTGCCGCTGCTGCTGCACGGCGATGCGGCGTTTGCCGGCCAGGGCATGGTGGCCGAGTGCTTCGGCCTCTCCGGCCTGCGCGGCCACCGCACGGGCGGCGCGATCCACTTCATCGTCAACAACCAGATCGGTTTCACCACCGACCCGAAGGACAGCCGGTCGAGCCCTTACCCGTCCGACGTGGCCCTGATGGTCCAGGCGCCGATCTTCCACGTGAATGGCGACGATCCCGAAGCCGTCACCCACGCCACCAAGATCGCCACGGAATACCGCCAGCTGTTCGGCAAGGACGTGGTGATCGACATGATCTGCTACCGCCGCTACGGCCATAATGAGGGCGACGATCCGACCTTCACCCAGCCGATCATGTACCGCATCATCAAGGACATGCCGCCGGTGCGGAAGAAGTACCAGGACCGGCTGATGGAAGAGGGCGTTCTCACCGCGGCAGAGGCCGAGGCGATCGAGAACGAGTTCGACACCTTCCTGGAAAACGAGTTCAACGCCGGCAAGGAATTCGAGCCGAAAAAGGCCGACTGGCTGGACGGCCGCTGGTCGGGCCTGGGCCTGCCCGAGGATGACGAGCGCCGCGGCGAGACCTCGGCCACGATCGAGCGCCTGAAGGCGGTCGGCGAGGCAATGACCCGCATCCCGAACGACATCAACATCCACCGCACGCTGAAACGGGTCATCAATGGCCGGCGCGAGGCGATCGAGCAGGGTGAGGGGATCGACTGGGCGACGGCCGAGCATCTGGCTTTCGGCACGCTGCTGACCGAGGGCTTCCCGGTGCGCCTGTCCGGCCAGGATTGCGGCCGTGGCACCTTCTCCCAGCGTCACTCGCACATCATCGACCAGGAAACGGCCGAGCGTTACACGCCGCTGAACAATCTGGCGCCCGAGCAGAAGAAGTACGAAGTCATCGATAGCATGCTGTCTGAAGAGGCGGTGCTGGGTTTCGAATACGGCTACTCGCTCTCGGCACCGAACACGCTGGTGATGTGGGAAGCCCAGTTCGGCGATTTCGTGAACGGCGCCCAGGTGATCATCGACCAGTTCATCTCGTCCGGTGAGCGCAAATGGCTGCGCATGTCCGGCCTGGTGATGCTGCTGCCGCACGGCTATGAGGGCCAGGGTCCCGAGCACTCCTCGGCGCGCCCCGAGCGCTTCCTGCAGCTGTGCGCGGAAGACAATATGCAGGTCGCCAACTGCTCGACGCCGGCCAATTATTTCCACATCCTGCGCCGACAGATCCACCGCAATTTCCGCTCGCCGCTGGTGATCATGACGCCGAAGAGCCTTCTGCGTCACAAGCGCTGCGTCTCGACGCTCGCCGCGATGGGGCCGGGTTCCTCCTTCCACCGCGTCTTGTGGGACGATGCCGACGAGAAGCGGCCGGAAGGCGAAATCCGCCAGACCTCGATCAAGCTGCAGGCCGACGAGAAGATCCGCCGCGTCGTGATGTGCACGGGCAAGGTCTATTACGACCTTCTGGAAACCCGTGAGGACCGCGGCATCGACGACATCTACCTGATGCGGGTGGAGCAGCTCTATCCCTTCCCGTACAAGGCGGCGATGGCCGAGCTGGCGCGTTTCCCGAACGCCGAAGTTGTCTGGTGCCAGGAAGAGCCGCGCAATATGGGCTACTGGACCTTCGTCGAGCCCAATATCGAATACGTCCTCGGCAAGATCGAGGGCAAGGCGGAGCGGCCGCGCTATGTCGGCCGCGCGCCGACCGCCTCGACGGCGACCGGCATCGCCGCCAAGCACAAGCAGCAACAGGAAGCTCTGGTCGACGAAGCCCTCGCCTAGGGCGCGCGATCATTCTCTTTGACAGAGGAAGAACCGACATGACCGATATCACCGTTCCGCAGCTCGGCGAGAGTGTCACCGAAGCCACGGTGGGCAGCTGGCAGGTGAAGACCGGCGATGCCGTCTCCAAGGACGATGTCCTGGTCGAGCTGGAAACCGACAAGGTCGCCGTCGAGGTCCGCGCCGAGGAAGATGGCGTTATGGGCGAAATTTCCGCTCAGGAAGGCGATACGGTCGAGATCGGCGCCAAGCTGGGCGTGCTCGATGCCGGTGGCAAGGGCGCCAGCAAGGGCGGCGACAAGGACAGCGGCAAGTCTGACGAGAAGCCGGCCAAGTCCGATGAGGGCAAGAAGGCATCGAAGTCCGTCGACAAGCCTGCCGGGGGCAGCAAGGGCGGCGATACGGTCGAGGCGACCGTGCCGCAAATGGGCGAAAGCGTCACCGAGGGCACGATCGGTTCCTGGCTGGTGAAGGTTGGCGATACGGTCGAGATCGATCAGGCGCTGGTCGAGATCGAGACCGACAAGGTGGCCGTCGAAGTGCCGTCGCCGGTGGCCGGCAAGGTTGCCGAACTCCTGGTCGGCGAGGGCGATACCGTGTCTCCGGGCGATGCGGTCGCGAAGATCGCCGAAGGTGCCGGCGGCTCGGCATCGGCCTCTTCGGACAGCCAGGACGACAGCAAGGCTGAAACCGCCTCGGGCGGCGACAAGAAGGCCATGCCGTCGGCCTCGCGCGTGATCGAGGAGAACAAGCTGGATGCCGGTTCCATCGAGGGCTCCGGCAAGGATGGCCGTATCACCAAGGGCGACGCGCTGAAGGCTGCGGAAGCCGCCAGCAAGGCCTCGACCTCGGCCCCGGCTCCGGCGCCGTCGGCTCCGGCCCCGTCTGCCGCGCCGCGCGAAACCGGTCCGCGTGAGGAGCGCGTGCGCATGACCCGCCTGCGCCAGACGATCGCGAAACGCCTCAAGGACGCCCAGAACTCGGCGGCGATCCTGACCACCTATAACGAGGCCGACATGTCGGCCATCATGGCCGCGCGCAAGGCCCACCAGGACGCCTTCGTCGCCAAGCACGACGTGAAGCTCGGCTTCATGAGCTTCTTCATCAAGGCCTGCGTCAACGCGCTGAAGGAAATCCCGGCGGTCAATGCCGAGATCGACGGCACCGACATCATCTACAAGAACTATTACGACATGGGCGTGGCGGTCGGCACCGAACGGGGCCTCGTCGTGCCGGTCGTGCGCGATGCCGACCAGATGTCGCTGGCCGAGATCGAAAAGGAAATCATCCGTCTGGGCAAGCGCGCCCGCGACGGCAAGCTCTCGATCGAGGAGATGCAGGGCGCGACCTTCACGCTCTCCAATGGCGGTGTCTACGGTTCGCTGATGTCGATGCCGATCCTCAACGCCCCGCAATCGGGCATTCTGGGCATGCACAAGATCCAGGAACGCCCGGTCGCCGAGAACGGCCAGGTCGTGATCAAGCCGATGATGTATCTGGCGCTGAGCTATGATCACCGCATCGTCGACGGCAAGGAAGCGGTGACCTTCCTCGTCCGCGTCAAGGAAAACCTGGAAGACCCGCAGCGCATGCTGTTCGACCTCTAGGTCAGCAAGGTCTTCACAGGCGAAATTTCTTTATTCCTAGAGCTCCCGCCGGATTGGGTTAAGCCTTCCGGCGGGAGTTTTCCATGCGTGCAACCACTGCGTTCTCGACCGTGTTCAAGGGGCTGGTCGTTCTTCGGGTCAGCTATGCGGTGCTGCTGTTCAGCGGCACGACGGCCTACCGGCTCAGCGGAGACGGCCCTTTCGACATCGACGAGCACGTGGCGGCGATGCTGCGAAGTTTTCCGCTGTGGTACTTCCTGGTGTGGGGCGGGTTTGTCGGTGCGTACGCGCTTGCGGCGCTCATGCTTCTCCTGCGCTCCTGGCTGGCTCTGCCCGTCTATGCGATCGGCTTCACGGTCGACTTCCTCCTCTCGCTCTACTGGTTCCAGCAGCCGGGTATGGACCGTGCCTATTCCGGCAGCGCCAATCTGGTGGAATGGGGGCTCAACGCTTTCGATCTGACCGTCATCGCCGTTCTGGTCCTGGCCGGTTCCGCCTTCACGCGCGATTCCGACTGATCCATGCATGCCTGCCTTGCGCGCGAAGCTGCCAATCGGGGCAGATCGGGCCTTACTTTTGCGCACGATCATGGGCATATAGGCTGCAAGTCCGACCGATCATTCCAGCTCTTGCGAGGCGACCATGTCCGAACCCTACGACGTCGTGATCATCGGGGGTGGCCCCGGTGGCTATAACTGCGCCATCCGTGCCGGCCAGCTGGGCCTCAAGGTGGCCATCGTGGAGAAGCGCGGCCGCCTCGGCGGCACCTGCCTGAATGTCGGCTGCATCCCCTCGAAAGCCCTGCTGCACGCGTCCGAGCTGTATGAGGCGGCGGACAAGGAATTTGCCGGCCTGGGCATCAAGACCGGCGGTCTGGAACTCGATCTGCCGCAAATGCTCAAGCAGAAGGACGAGGCTGTCGATGGCCTGACCAAGGGCATCGAATTCCTGATGAAAAAGAACAAGGTCGATTATCTCGTCGGCAAGGGCCGCATCGCCGGTGCGGGCAAGGTCGAAGTGGAGAGCGAGGATGGCAAGCAGACGCTCGACACCAAGCACATTGTGATCGCGACCGGCTCCGAGGTGACGCCGCTGCCGGGTGTCGAGATCGACGAGAAGCGGGTCGTGTCGTCCACCGGTGCGCTGTCGCTGGAGAAAGTCCCCGGCAAGCTGGTGCTGATCGGTGCCGGCGTGATCGGCCTGGAACTGGGCTCGGTCTGGCGCCGCCTGGGCGCCGAAGTGACGGTCGTCGAATATCTCGACCGCATCCTGCCCGGCATGGATGGCGAGCTGGCCAAGAACGCCCAGCGCACCTTCGCCAAGCAGGGCATGGAATTCCATCTTTCCACCAAGGTCACCGGCGTGGATGCTTCCGACGCGGACACGCTGAAAGTCACGATCGAGCCGGCCGAAGGCGGCGAGGCCAAGACGCTGGAAGCCGATACGGTTCTGGTCTGCATCGGCCGCCGTCCCTACACCGAAGGCCTGGGTCTGGAAAATGTCGGTATCGAGACCGACAAGCGCGGCGTGATCGCCAATGACCACTTCCGCACGTCGGCGGAGAATGTCTGGGTGATCGGCGACTGCACCAGCGGTCCTATGCTGGCCCACAAGGCTGAGGATGAAGGCACGGCCTGCGCGGAACGCATCGCCGGCAAGGCGGGGCATGTGAATTATGGCGTGATCCCGGGCGTGGTCTATACGGCGCCGGAAATCGCCGCGGTCGGCAAGACCGAGGAAGAGCTCAAGGCGGAAGGCCGCAAGTACAAGAAGGGCAAATTCCCCTTCCAGGCCAACTCCCGGGCGCGCACCAATCATCAGACAGAAGGTTTCGTGAAAATCCTGGCCGATGCCGAGACCGACGAAATCCTGGGGGCCCACATGATCGGGGCCAATGTCGGCGAGATGATTGCCGAGATCTGCCTCGCCATGGAATTCCAGGCGGCGTCGGAAGATATCGCCCGCACCTGCCATCCCCACCCCACCCTGACCGAGGCGGTCCGCCAGGCGGCGATGGGCGTGGAAGGCTGGACCATGCAGGCCTGACACTGTCGCAAAGGCGACGTGAAGCCCGCCTAGACTCTGCATGATTCGCCTGCGCCGCAGGCGGCGGGTGAGATACGGGCGCCGGCCGGATTTCCGGCGGACAAGCGGCCCCGTTTCGGGCACAATCAGGATGGACGTTCCGGACGGCAGCTGCGGCTGTCCGGACGCAAGGCCGGGACATGGACCAAGCGCTGATGACGACACAGATCGAAATCGCTTCGCCGCGCCTGCGGCTGGTCGCGCTGGACCGGCGCCTGGCGGCCCTGCAGCTCGATGACCGGCAGGCCTTCTTCGACGCGCTTGAGGTTGAGGCGGAGCCGTCCTGGCCGCCGGAACTGACCGACGAGACAGCCATGCGCCGGCTGCGCGAGACGCTGGATGCCCACCCCGAGCAGACCGGCTGGCGGGCCTGGGTCTTCATCTCGCCCGTCATGCACCGCTTGCTAGGCAGCGGTGGCTTCATGGGGGCGCCGGACGCCGACGGTGTGGTGGAGATCGGCTATTCCATGCTGACGTCCTGGCGCGAACAGGGCCTGGCGACCGAGGCGGTCAACACGCTCCTGCAGTGGGCCTATTCCCACGATGCGGTGAAACAGGTGGTGGCCCGCACGCCGGATGACCGCGACGCCGCCCACCGGGTGCTGGAAAAGGCCGGTTTCGTGCAAGCGGGCCATGAGGGCGATGTGATCGCCTGGACCCATGAGCGCAGCCGGCTGGCTGCCTGATCTTCCTCAGTTTTCAGGCGCTTCGCCGAGCAGCATGCGCAGCTCGTCGAGATAGGCCAGCCAGGCCTTTCGGCCTGCCTCTGTCAAAGCGGCGCGGGTCTGGGGCTTGCGGTCGACAAAGCTTTTCTCGACCGACACATAGCCCGCATCTTCCAGCTTTCTCAGATGGACCGAGAGATTGCCGTCACTGGCACCGGTCTTCTGCTTGATCTCGGCGAAAGTGGCGCTGCTGGCCGCCGAGAGCAGCGCCATGATGCCCAGGCGCAGGCGGCCATGGATCGTCTCGTCGATCCGGGAGGCGTCGAATTCGGCGCCCATCTATGCCGCCTCGCCGGCCGGTTCCCCGCGCAGCAGGATGACGCCGGGTAGGATGGCCAGGATTGCCACTGCGGCGGCGCTGAACAGGTAGAGTTCCGGCGTACCGGCCAGGCTCATACCGCCGCCGCAGGCCAGCCAGGCGATGACCGACATCGGCCGCATCCAGCGCGGTCCGCCCAGGCTGGCGGACACCCAGAAGGAGACGCCATAGCCGCCGAAGGCGACCAGCGGGATGGTGTCGAACAGGATCATGTCGCCCCGTCCCAGCACCAGCGCGACGACCGCGCCGATGGCATAGGCCGCGACCAGCCACATCACCCCGTTCCACACGGCGCTCTCGCCGCGATTGTTCACCGCGCCCGTACCGGGCTTGTTGCGCAGGCTGCGGCCGAGAAGGGCAGTGCCCGTCATGCCGATCAGCCCGTAGGCCATCCATACAAAGCCCACGAGATCCGGCTCGATCCCCGCCAGGCCGGTGATGATGAACCAGTGTGCCAGAAGCGCCGGCGCGGCGAGCCCGCCCCACCAGACGAAGAACCGCCCGGCGAGGGACGGCGCCTGCTGGCCGGCTTCGGCCACAGAGCGCAGATAGGCAAGATCGGTATCGTTCGACATGACATTCTCCAAGAACTTTGAAAAACAAAGTACAGGATTTCAGGGGATATGCAAGAGGGAGGTTGAAAGGGGCAAGCTGGCGGGGTGGGCCAACGGGGAGAGTGACGTCCCGCATCTGCCCGGCGTCTCCGCGGGCGCAGCCCCGGATTCTCTTCTTCCCCATCCTCGCTCCATTTCCCCCGGCCCCCGTGCCGGGGCCTGGTGGAGCCTGCACGTGAAACGCCGGCAGGCCCCGGAACAAGTCCGGGGAAAGCGGACGTGCGCATTTCAACCTCTTCCATTTTTCCCGGCCACCCGCTTTCGCGGGCGCAGGCTTCAGCCTGCGCAGGCAGGCTGCAGATCCGTGATCTACCTTGCTGCGTGAAGCGTGAGCCGCGTCCAGTCGGTCCCGGACAGCGCTGCGCGCTTCCGGGAAAAATCGTGTGTGTTTGCAGATGAGGAAACACGAAACCCTCCACGGGCTTGCGCTCTGGAGCGATGAGAGGGGTGCGGGATGCACGGCGGACATCGAGTGTCCGATTTGAAGCTTTGGTGGTGATGCCCGAGGCATCCCGCACGCGGAGATTTACCCGGATCCCTTGCGGGACCGTCTCGAAACCTGCAGGCACGCTCCGGTCGAGCTTTTTGCCGGTGTCCCCG
>NZ_JBDWAS010000005.1:0-146683 GCF_039978735.1 Maricaulis sp. | reverse complement strand
CACAAAGGCGATGACGGGCATTGGCCGCTCGCGGATCGGGAAGCTCGGAAAACATCGGCAGCACTCCAAAACAAGACACCAACCGAATCCGCAACACCAATCAACGCAACCTCAAATCTCATATGCGATTCCCCTGCCCCCGGCGGGGGAGAGGAGGTGCTGAAGCGCCACCAATACCACCCGCATTTTTCCCGGCCGGAAGCGGGTAGCCGGGAGAAATAGAGAAGTTGAGATGAATGATCGCGCTTTCCCCGGATTTATTCCGGGGCCTGGCGGCGTTTCAGGCGCAGGCTCAACCTGACCCCGGCACAAGGCCGGGGGAAGCCGAGCAAACGGGAAAAGAAGAACCCGCCGCGGACAGCGGTAAAGTCCTACTCGTCGCGGTGGACGCGTTCCTTGCGTTCGTGGCGTTCCTGGGCTTCCAGGCTCAGGGTTGCCACGGGGCGGGCGTCGAGGCGGGCGAGCGAGATCGGTTCACCGGTCTCTTCGCAATAGCCGTAATTGTCTTCCTCGATGCGGCGCAGGGCGCTGTCGATCTTGGAGATCAGCTTGCGCTGGCGGTCGCGGGCCCGCAGCTCCAGGGAGCGATCGGTCTCGGTCGAGGCGCGGTCGGCCAGATCGGGCAGCGCGCCCATATCTTCCTGGAGATTGGAGATGGTCGAACGGCTCTCGCGGAGGATCTCCTCCTTCCAGGCCATCAACTTGCGCCGGAAATACTCTTTTTGCCGGTCATTCATGAACGGCTCGTCGTCCGACGGGAAATAGTTCTTGGGCAGTTCGATGCGTTCGGATTCACTCATCGCTTTCCACTCACCACAATACGGTTTCCCACGCTCCCCTGAAAGCGGGCCGGAGAATATGCGCCGATCCCCGCAAGTCAACGCGCAGGCGCTGTTGGCGGCCCTGCAATTCAGCGGCCGCACCGGAAAGCATCAGAAATAGTGTGAGTTTTCAGACCTGCGCGAGGCGGTCCCGATCAGGAGAACTTGGCCAGTTCCACGGCGGCACGCGTCTCAACCTCGTCCAGCGCGGCTTCCAGCCGGGCATCGTGAGTCTGGTCGCGGCGGGTCTGCAGCAGGTTCATCAGGGCCACCAGCTTGGCGCGCGGCAGGCCGCCTTCAAGCAGGGCAAGCTTCAGCTCGTCGAGCACATCGAGCAGGTTCATCGCCCGCTCGGTCGCCTTCTTCTTGGCCTGGGTCGCATCTTCCACACCCTGCAGGGCGAGGATCGCATCGACAGACTGGACCGCCGAGGTCGCACCTGCGGCGCCGGTCGAGGCCGTGCGGCCCGCCGGGCTGCCTGTGTCGACCGAGAATCCCTGGGAGGACGCGCCGGACGTGGTCTTGCGCTTGCCGGCCGAAACGGCGGAGTTCGAGCTGGGTCCCTGGATCTTCATGGCGAGAATCGATGCCTCTCTGCGATGCGTTAATGGATGAACCGGGCCACTTAATAGAGGCTTAACCGACGCGATTTGCCCGGCAATTTATGCCCGGCAATCGGCCGCACAGGTCAGGTTTTCCGCCCCATCCGCAACCAACCTAGCGCCAAACCCTTTGTTTTTCAGTGTTTTATTATATTAACCAAGTTTGCCAGTCTGGCACGGTCTTCGCAAGGACGTGTGCGAACCCGTTCCGGAGACCGCAAAATGCGCATCTTGACCGCCCTGATCGCCGCCCTCGCCCTGGCCGCCCCGGCCCTGGCCAATTCGCGCATCAAGGACATGGTGGACGTCGAAGACGTTCGCGAAAACCCGCTTGTCGGCTACGGCCTGGTCGTCGGCCTCGACGGCTCGGGCGACAGCCTGCGCAACTCGGCCTTCACCAACCAGTCGCTGAACGCGATGCTGGAACACTTCAACGTCAACACCCGCGACGCGAACCTGAACACCAATAATGTCGCCGCCGTGATGGTGACTGCCAGCCTGCCGGCCTTCTCCGGCCAGGGCTCGCGCATCGATGTGACGGTCTCTGCCATCGGCGATGCCGACAGCCTGCAGGGCGGCACGCTGATCGCCACGCCGCTGTTCGACAGCCATGGCCGCGCCTGGGCCGTTGCCCAGGGCTCGCTGACCGTGGGCGGTTTCGAAGCCGGCGGCGATGCCGCAACGATCACCCGCGGCGTGCCGACCTCCGGCCGGATCGCCAATGGCGGCATCGTGGAAAACCCGTTTGACGGCACCGGCATCGACCCGTGGGCAGAGATCGCCAATCGCGACAGCCTGCGCCTGTCCCTGCGCAATCCGGATTTCACCACGGCGCGCCGCATGGCCGACGCCATCAATGCCTATATCGGCCGCGGCGCGGCGCGGGCGGAAAACCCGTCCACGGTCCGCCTGAACCGCATGGCCAGCTATGACGGCGACATGATCGACCTGCTGGCCGAAGTCGAGCAGCTGCGTGTGCAGCCGGACCTGCCGGCGCGCATCGTGATCGACGAGAATACCGGCACCATCGTCATGGGCGAGCATGTGCGCGTCTCCACCGTCGCCATCGCCCAGGGCAATCTGACCATCACCGTCTCGGAAACCCCCGTTGCCAGCCAGCCCTCGCCCTTCGCCGAGAATGGCGAGACGGTGGTGCTGCCGCGCACGAATGTCACCGCCGAGGAAGACACGATGCAGCTGGGCGTGCTGGACCGCGGCAGCGTTTCGCTGAGCGAGCTGGTCGACGGCCTCAACGCGATGGGTGTCAGCCCGCGCGACATGATCACCATTCTCCAGGCGATCAAGGCCGCCGGCGCCCTGCAGGCCGATATCGAGGTCCTGTAAGCACAATGGACAATCTGTTCGAACTCCAGATGGCCAATGCCGCCGCGGCGGGACGCTCCCAGGGCGCCCCGAACACCGCCGCTGCGCGCACCGAGACCGAGGCCCGCGCGGCCGCGGAAGAGTTCGAAGCCTTCTTCCTCTCCCAGATGCTCGAACAGATGTTCTCGGGCGTGGGCGAGGACAATCCGTTTGGCGGCGGTCCGGGCGAAAAGGCCTTCAAGGGACTGCTGCACGAGGAATACGCAAAAGTGATGGCGCAATCGGGCGGGCTGGGCCTGGCCGACCGGCTGACGGCCGAGATCCTGCGCTATCAGGAAGCCGGAGGAGGGAATTGACATGACGGAACTGGCAGCCGCAAACGGGTCGGAACGCACCCAGGCCCTGCTCAAGCTGACCCAGCGCCTGACCGCGCTGATCCAGGAGGAGACGCGCCTGTTCAAGGCCCGCCGCCCCCATGAGGCGATCGAGCTTCAGACCGAAAAGACCGAGCTCGCCAATATCTACCGCGCCGAAGTGGCCCGCGCCCGCCAGGAACCGGGCCGTTTTTCCGGCGCTCCGGAACAGGCCAAGGCTCTGCTGCGCGACGCGACGAAGGCCTTCCACACCGCGCTCGACGAGAACGGCCGCGTGGTCAACGCCATGAAAGTGCTGACCGAAGGCGTGGTGAAAGCCATCGCCGACGAGGCCGCCCGCCAGCGCCATGCCGGCTCGGGCTATGGCGCCAATGGCCATCGTCCGTCCGGTCCCACCGGCAGTTTCGCGATGGCGGTAAATCATACGGCCTGATTGCCCGGAACATCCGCCGCAAACCGGCCCGGCCTTTACTTGCCGGGCCAATCGCGGCAAGCGGTCATACGGTGAAGGAGCCGATCATGACCGAGCCGATTCCGACCCGCGACGCCTATTCTGAATGGGCGAAGATCTATGACAGCAACGAGAACCGCACCCGCGATCTCGACGCCCTGGTCCTGCGCACCACGGAGCTCCCCCTCGACGGCGCCGATGTGATCGAGATCGGTGCCGGCACCGGCAAGAATACCGAATATCTCGCCTCGCGCGCCGCCTCCGTGCTCGCCCTCGATCTCTCGCCCGCCATGCTGGAGCGCGCCCGTGCCCGCGCGCTGGGCGATCATGTCCGCTTTGCCGAACACGACATCACCCGCCCCTGGCCCTGCGCCGATGCGGTGGCGGATCTTGTCGTCGGCAATCTCGTGCTGGAGCATGTCGACGACCTGGCGCCGGTCTATGCCGAGATCGGCCGCGCCCTGAAACCCGGCGGGCTGCTCTTCATTTGCGAACTTCATCCGGACCGCCAGATGCGCGGCAGCCGGGCGCAGTTCGAGCGCAATGGCAAAGCCGCGCTCGTCGAGGCCTATGTGCATTCCGTGTCGGATTATGTCGCCGGTGCTGAAGCCGCGGGCCTGGTGCTGACCGGGCTCAACGAGGCCATCGAGGCAGGAGCCGAGGTCGACGAGGACACCCCGCCGCGCCTGCTGGCCCTCACCTTCTCGAAACCACTCTGACCGGCAAGGACCGGAGCTAGAGGAAGAGGCCGCCGCCCTGCGGGCCGGCGCTCAGACGCGACAGGCCGGCCTGGTAATTGGCCAGCTGTGCGCTGTAATAGGCCGGAACCGTGCCGCCCTTCTTGCCCGCCTGCGGACCTTCCAGCAGCGCCTTGAGCGCCGGATCCATGGTGATCTCGCGATAGGCGCGCTGCACCTTGGACATCGCATCCTGGATCGCCTCGAAGGCGGACTCCGCAGATTTTTCGTCAGCCAGCGACATCGACACCGGCAATTCCAGCGCGAAGAGCGGCGGACTGTCGGAGGTCTTCTCGTCATCGTCCAGCAGGGAGCCGGTATTGACGATGGCGCCCGGCTGGATGCCCAGCGACTCCAGCAGATCGCGGCCATCGCCGCCGGCGAATAGCTCGATCGTCTTGCCTTCGGCCGCCTTGATCCGCAGCTGGTCGCCATCGGAGGAGCGGCGCACATCCGCCGTGCCGTTGAGCACCAAGGCCGCATTGATCTTGAAGGTCAGCGACCGCATCGTATCGTCGCCGTCAATGCTGATCTTCTTGCGGCGGCCGCCATCGACGGACACGTAGAAATGATCGCCCTCGCGCGCCGAACTGCGGTCGGTCACCACGCGGGTGTCGGAATAGGTCAGCGCACCGGACGGCAGGCCCAGCGCGTCCAGCACCGAGTCGTCGCCCGCCCCGATCGCCAGGCCCGTGGCCTGTGACAGCCCGTTGCGGCCGGACATCTGGTGCGACCAGTCGAGCGCGCCGGTCGCCGCATCGAGCTGCGCCGCGAAGGCGTCGCGCTCGCCGTTCAGCGTATCGCCATTGATCCCGCCCAGCGTCTTGCCGGCGATATAGACCTTGCCGTTGAAGACCTGGATGCCCGCTGCGCCGTCATCGGAGTCGGAGCCGACAAAGGTCGTATAGTCGACACTGGCGCTGGCGCCGTCGGTCAGCTTGACCACGAAGGCATCGCGCACGCCGCCATTATGGGCGCCCACCGGGGCGCTCGGCGCGAAGGCGCTGCCGGCCGCGCCGGTGATGTAGACATCGGTGCCGTCGACCGCGATGCCGCCGATCGAACCGTCGTCCAGATCGCCCAGCGACTGCTCCCACAGGGCCGGTGCTGCATTGTCGGACGCATCGAACTTGCGCAGCACCGCCGTGCCGCCCTCATTGCTGGCGACCAGGATATTGCCGTCATCGGCGACCGCGATCGCGGACACTGTCTCATCGCCGGCATCGCCGATGCGGCGGGTCCACAGCGTCTGGCCGTCGGTGCCGATCGCGCGCAGATAACCGTCGCTGACCCCGCCCTGGTGCGGCTGGTTGCCGAAGGCCGAGGCCGCCTTGCCGGCGACATAGACCGTACCGTCATCGCCGACCGCAACGGCCGTGCCCTTGTCGTCGCCGGTGCCGCCGAAGCGTTGCAGCCATTGCTCGACGCCGGCCGCATTATACTTGGCCACAAAGCTGTCGGATCCGCCGATATCGGTGGTGTCGCCGAGACCGCCGGTCACCTGGCCGGTCACCACGACATTACCGTCGGCATCGACCGCAACGCTGGCACCCTCGGCATCGTCGGCCGCGCCGAGCACACGGCTCCAGACGCGATTGCCGGCCGAATCATACTTGGCCAGGACCAGGTCCTGCTCGCCCTTCAGCGTCTGGCCGTCGGTCGAGGCCGTGGTCTTGCCGACCACGAAGATACCGCCGTCCGCCGCAGCCGCCGTCGCCTGGATCTCGAGCGGGTTGTCGACCAGCTTGGTGCGGGTCTCGCCCTCCTCGCCGCCGACCACATTGACTTCGGACCTGGTCGGGTCGGCCGAGAAACGGGTGGAATAGCCGATCGAGGGGTCGCCGCTGGCAAGGTCCGTCAGCTTGACGATCTGGCCGCCCGCCGTCTCGTTGATGCCGGACACGCCGGCGAAATAGAGCGCGGGCTGGGCCGCCGGGGCGGAGAAGGAAATCTGTTCCGTAGAGACACCGCGCACCAGGAAGCCATGATCGTTTCCGGGAATGACGCCGATATCGTTCTTCTCGCCGATCTTGGTGCGCTCGAAACGCGTCACCATGCCGGCCGCTTCCAGCTCGGTATTGATGTGGGCGACGATGTTGTCGAGATTGCGCGTCTGACCGCCCATATCGGCGAGATTGATGGCGACATCGGTGGTGACGCCATTCTTCCTCACCGAGATATTGAACTGTACATCGCCGGTCAGGCTGGGCACTTCGGCGTCGAACTCGCCGGTATGGATGATGCCGGACTTGAACTGCGACAGGCCGCGCGACACGGCAACGCCGCTCTCGACCTTGCGCAGCTCTTCCCCTTTCAGCAGGGTCAGCTCCTCCAGGCGCATGTCCTGGAAGTATTCGTCGAGCTGACCGAGACCGTTCTGGAAAGCCTTCTCCAGGATCATCCGGCGCGCATCATTGGTGGTCTTGTCCCGGGCCTCTTCGGCCAGCGAGACCAGGCGCTTGAGACCCTGGTGCAGGGAGAACAGGGCCTTGTGATCGTCCGGCGCATCGACATCGGAGAATTCACGGCCCGGATCGAGGAAGAAATCCT
Organism: Maricaulis sp.; assembly: GCF_039978735.1. Classification (GTDB taxonomy): domain Bacteria; phylum Pseudomonadota; class Alphaproteobacteria; order Caulobacterales; family Maricaulaceae; genus Maricaulis. Next base: position 139,825 of record NZ_JBDWAS010000005.1, on the reverse strand, counting down.
GCGTCGCCATCACGCGGCGCCGCATCTCCTCGAGGGTCTGCAGGTTTTCGGATTCGAGTTCCCAGGGCGCAGCCACATCCTCGCCCGCCTGGCTGCGGCCGGCAGCCGACTGGGCAAGCGGCGACGAGCCCACCGTGGCGGCGGTAACCCGAGCCGAATACCAGCTGGTCAGCAGTGACTGGTTGATCCCGACGATCGCCACGATCCGATACCCTTTTATCCTGGTTGCAGAGTGTCGCCGCAGAACGCAAACAAAGTGTTGCCAGACAGCGTAAACAACTTGCCTTCAAACACTTTTTTCGGCGCCGGACCCCGGTTTTCCGGCCCGCGGGGCGGAAATCTGCTAGGATCGGCGCTCCGGCAGGGCCTAACGCGCCGTTAACCCTGTCGGCGCAGCGTCGGTCATCGAAATCGAATCGCGAGGCCATGCATGTCTGACAGGACTGCGCCCGAGACGCCCCTGGAGAAACTGCTGCCCCAGCGCAGCTTTCTCGAGCCGCGCATGCCGCTGGACGGCAAGACCATTCTGATCACCGGCGGGACCGGCTCCTTCGGGCGCCAGATCACGGCGGCGATCTGTGCCGAGTTCAAGCCGAAGAAGCTGATCATCTTCTCGCGCGACGAGCTGAAACAATATGAAATGGCTCAGGATTTTTCGCCCAGCGATTATCCCTTCCTGCGCTATTTCATCGGCGATGTGCGCGACGAGTCGCGGCTGGACCAGGCGATGCGCGATGTCGATATCGTCATCCACGCGGCCGCGCTGAAGCATGTGCCGATCGCCGAATACAACCCGTTCGAATGCATCAAGACGAATGTCATGGGCGCAGAAAACGTGGTCCGCGCGGCGATCAAGCGCGGCGTCTCGAATGTCTGCGCCCTGTCCACGGACAAGGCGGCGAACCCGATCAATCTCTACGGCGCCTCGAAACTGGCCGCGGATAAAATATTCACGGCGGCCCAGCACATGGGCGGCGATGGCGGACCGGTCTTCTCGGTCGTGCGCTACGGCAATGTCGTCGGCTCGCGCGGCTCGGTCATTCCCTATTTCCGCAAGCTTCTGAAAGACGGCGCCCGCGAACTGCCGATCACGGATCCGCGCATGACGCGTTTCTGGATCACGCTCGAACAGGGCGTGAACTTCGTCATGTCCAGCCTGGCGATGGCGCGCGGCGGTGAAGTCTTCGTGCCGAAAATCCCCTCGATGAGCACAGCCGATCTGGCCCGCGCCATGGCGCCGGACCTGCCGCACCGCATCATCGGCATCCGCCCGGGCGAGAAGCTGCACGAGATCATGATCCCAGAGGACGACTCGCGCACCACGGTGGAGCTGGAAGACCGCTATGCCATCCTGCCGGCCCACAGCGCCAAGCTGATGGCCCGCTATCTGGCCACCGGTGCGCATCTCGTGACGGACGGGTTCAGCTATGCCTCGAACACCAATCCGGAACAGCTGGACGGCAAGGCCCTGCGCCGCCTGATCGGACAGGCCGAAGCCGCCTGAAGCGTGATCAGGTGAAGTGGGAGCCGGTTCACCGGTTCGATCACGCGACCGCTCAAGTCGAGCGTGATCAGGTGAAGTGGGAGCCGGTTCACCGGTTCGATCACGCGACCGCTCAGGAGTCCGGAGCAGGGGCGATTCCGCAGGAAGCGATCCTGTTCTAGAGCCCCAGCACCTGCGCCAGCCGGTCCACGACCCGCTGCGGGTCGTCGTCCGCCATGCCAACAAACAGCGGCAGCGACAGCGTGCGCTCGTAATAACGGCGCGCGCCGGACAGCTCCTGCCGGCCATAGCGGTCCTGGTAATAGGGCTGCTCATTGACCGGGATGTAGTGCACCTGGGTGCCGATACCGTGCGCCCGCAGCGCCTCCATCACGGCGCTGCGCGAGCGCCCAGCCGCCTCGAAATCGATCCGCACCGGATAGAGATGCAGACAGGGATTGCAGGCGCGCGTGCGCGCCAGCGGACGTACCGTGTCCGGCAGACCCTGCAGCGCCGCGTCATAGGCGCGCGCCAGCGCCTGACGGCGTTCGATGAAGGCCGGCAGTCGTTTCAGCTGGGAATGCGCCAGCGCCGCATGAATGTCGCTCAGCCGGTAATTCCAGCCCAGCGCGTGCATTTCGTGCCACCAGGGCTCGCCCTCCTGGCGCCGGTGACGCGCCGGATCGCGCTCGATGCCATGGCTGCGCAGAAGACGGAGCCGTGCGGCGACCGCATCGTCATTCGTCGTCACCGCCCCGCCCTCGCCGGCCGCGATCGTCTTGACCGGATGGAAGGAGAAGGTGGTTGCCGCCGAATAGCGGCCATTGCCCACCGGTTCGCCCTGATAGAAAGAGCCCGCCGCGTGGCTGGCATCCTCGACCAGCACCGCCCCGGCCAGCGTCGCGGCATGCGCCAGCTCGTCCAGCGCGCCGCACTGGCCGGCCAGATGCACCGGCAGCACGACCCGCGCCGTGCCCTCGGCCCGCGCCAGCGCCGCATCCAGCGTTTCCGGTGTCATCAGCCCCGTATCCGGATCGACATCGGCGAAAGCCACTTCCGCGCCGCAATAGCGCGCGGCATTGGCGGTCGCCATGAAGGTGATGGCCGGCACGACACAGGTATCGCCCTCTTTCACACCCAGCGCGGCCAGCGCCAGATGCAGTGCCGCCGTGCCATTCGAGCAGGACACCGAATGCCGCGCGCCAACGGCTTCGGCAAAGGCAGCGTCGAAGGCTTCGACGGCCGGCCCCGTTGTCAGCCAGTCGCCGCGCAGCACCTCCGCAACGGCCTCGATATCGCTTTCGTCAATGGCCTGGCGGCCATAGGGCAGGAAGGTTGCGGACATCGGCGGGCCTCCTTGAAGCCGCGATCATGAAATGAGTCGCCCAAACGGAAACGGCCTCCGGAAATCCGGAGGCCGCGCCGTGGTGGTGGAGTGTGTAGCCAGAGCCGCTTAGCCCTGGAAGAGGCTGAGAATGGTCTGCGGCTGGGAGTTGGCGATCGACAGCGCCTGGACACCCAGTTGCTGTTTCACCTGCAAGGCCTGCAGCCGCGCGCTTTCCCGCGCGAGATCCGCATCGACCAGGTTGCCGACGCCCTCGGTCAGGCTGTCGCGCAGCTTGTCGACGAAGCCGGAATGGGCTTCCAGCTTCTTGACGTCGGAGCCGAGATTGGCGAGCGCCTGGTTGACGTTTTCCAGGCTGGTCTTGATGGCCGTCACCGCGGCCGTGGCCAGGGTCACCGAGGTCAGGCTGGCCGTGGCGGCAAGCGTGATGACCGTGCCGCCAACGCTCAGATCCTGGGATTTCAGCGTAACCGTGCGGGCTGCATCGGCGTCGGCGAGGAATTCGATGCCGCCGGTGATCGAACCGTTGAGGATGTTGGCGCCATCGAACTCGGCGTTCTGGATGATCACCTGGACCTGGTCGAGCAGGGCCTTGAAGTCGGCGTCGTAAGCCTGGCGGGAGAAGGCATCGAGCGAGGGGTCCATCGCCGCCGTCGCCTTTTCGCGCATCTCGACCAGCAGGTCCGAGATCGACTCGCCGGCCGCCAGGGCGACATCGCCGATGGTGGAGGCCCGGTCGAGACCGTTCTTGACGGCATCCAGCGCGCCGATATCCGAGCGCATACCCTGGGCCACGGCGTAGATCGCCGAATTGTCCTTGGCACCCGAAATCTTCAGACCCGTATTGATGCGGTTCTGGACGTCCTGCATCTCGTAGGAGGTCTTGTTCAGGTTCTGCAGGGCGATCATGGCCCCGGTATTGGTGTGGACGCTCATCGTCATGCGACATTCTCCCGCGTATCCAATTCGCCACCTTCAGCGGCGGTTCGAACACACAAGCGCAAATGCCGTGCCGGTTATGGTTAAACCGGCAATGCGATAAAAAACAGCAGGTTACGGAATGGTCTGCCGGAGAGCGTTTTTTCGGTTTGCGTAATTTGCCCAGCAAGGTCGGCCGGACCGGTCAGTTTTTGCCGGGTCGCCGACCTGCCGGTCAGGCTCAGGCGAGACGGTCGATCAGACCGGCCTGGCGGGTGCGGAGATATTCGAGAAGGTCGCCATGCTTTTCCGGCGGCCAGCGGCGGACGGTCTCACCGGTGTCCTGGTCGACCATCAGATAGATATAGTCGCCATCGGTTTCGTCCTGGAGGATTTTCAGGCGCGAATTGCTCAGCGCCGATTCCACCATGCGCGCGATCTCCTCGGCGCGCTGCTCCTGGCCGATGCCGGCCTCGGCAGGTTTGTCGGCTTGCTCAAGCGGCTCGACCCGCCGCACGCCTTCGCGTGGACGGTCGACACTGAGATCCCTGTTTTCGGTGTAGCCGGACACCGGAACAGTTCTTGGATTGAACCCCGTTTCTGCCATTGTCCTAATCGTCGACGCGGAGGCGCCGACGCCTCCTAATCCCTCACGTCAAACGCGGACGGGGATGGCGGAGCGAGGCTCCGCCATCCCAAATCCCGCGATTAACGGAAGTAGCCCAGGATCGTGCTGGGCGCCGAGTTGGCGATCGAGAGCGCCTGCACACCCAGCTGCTGCTTGACCTGCAGAGACTGAAGGCGGGCACTTTCTTTGGCCAGGTCCGCGTCGACCAGGTTGCCGATACCCTTTTCCAGGGCGTCAGACAGCTTGCCGACGAAACCCTTGTGAACTTCCAGAGACTTCGAAGCCGTGCCGAGCTTGGCCAGCGAAGCGTTCAGGTTGTCCAGCGAGGTTTCGATGGTGGTGACCATCGTCGATGCGTCACCAGCGGACGAGAAGGACGCCGCGGCAGCAACCGTCACGGTACCGCCGCCGAGCGTCAGGTTCGCGTCGGAGATGGTGATCGTGTTGGAGCCGTCAGCATTGGCCAGGGCCGAGATCGAGGTCACGGTACCGTTGATCAGGTTCGTGCCGTTGAATTCGGCGTTCGACGTGATCGTGGAGATCTGGTCGCGGAGCGCCTTGAAGTCTTCGTTCAGGGCGGTGCGCGAGGCCGTGTCGAGCGAGGTGTCGGAAGCGGCCAGGGCCTTTTCCTTCATCTCGACCAGCAGGTCGGAGATGGCTTCACCGGCGGCGAGGGCCACGTCGGTCGTCGACTGCGCGAGGTCCAGCGAGTTGCGGACAGCGCCGTAGCCGGCAACGTCCGAACGCATTTTCTGGGCGATCGCGTAGATACCGCCATTGTCCTTGGCGGAGGAAATCGCCAGACCGGTGTTGATGCGGCTCTGGACTTGCTCCAGGTCACGGTTGGTCTGGTTCAGGTTCTGCAGCGCAACCATGGCGCCGGCATTGGTGTTGATAGTAGCCATTTCTTGGCCCTCTCCATTCTTGTGATGTAACGAGCGTTTTGCTCGCCAGGTCTTCTGACCCATCAACGTAGAGAGCAAAGCCGGGGCCAGTTTTCCCTTGCTATATCTGGTTAATGCGGGCGCCCCTGATTCGGCTGGCGCTTTTCACCCGGCAAGGCCTGCCGCGGTAACCATTCACTGGGAAATATCTGCCGGGCAAACCGGCAAAAATGGCCGGCAGATTTTGCCGATCGGCAAGAATTTATGCTTAAAAATGAGTTAATTCCGGAATTCAGGCACGCGAATGCGCCAGCGCCGGCGATGCAGAAAAAAGTCGGGACCGCCAGAAGGCGGTCCCGACGGGCGAACTTAGCCGAAGAACGACAGAATGGTCTGCGGGGCCTGATTGGCGATCGAGAGCGCCTGGACACCCAGCTGCTGCTTGACCTGCAGCGACTGGAGCCGGGCGCTTTCCTTCGCCAGGTCCGCATCGACCAGATTGCCAATGCCCTTTTCCAGCGAGTCGGACAGCTTGGACGTGAAGGTCTTGTGGACCTCCAGCGACTTCGACGCCGTACCGAGTTTCGCCAGCGAGGCATTCAGGTTGTCGAGCGAGGTCTCGATGGTCGTGACCATCGTGGACGCGTCGCCAGCCGAAGCGAAGGAGGCCGTGGCCGCCACCGTCACGATACCGCCGCCGAGCGTAAGGTTCGCATCGGAGACCGTGATGGTGTTGGAGCCATCGGCATTGGCCAGAGCCGAGATCGAGGTGACGGACCCGTTGATCAGGTTCGTACCGTTGAATTCGGCATTGCTGGTGATGGTCGTGATCTGGTCCCGCAGGGCCTTGAAATCTTCATTCAGGGCTGTGCGCGAGGCCGAGTCGAGCGACGCATCGGCTGCAGCAAGAGCCTTTTCCTTCATTTCGACGAGCAGGTCCGAAATCGCCTCACCGGCAGCCAGGCCCACATCGGTCACGGAAATCGCCAGGTCGAGCGAGTTGCTCACCGCACCATAGCCGGCGACCTGCGAGCGCATGCGTTGGGCGATGGCGTAGATGCCGCCATTGTCCTTCGCGCTCGAGACCTCGAGGCCGGTATTGATACGGTTCTGGACCATTCCCAATTCCGAGTTCGTCTTGTTCAGGTTCTGCAGGGCGATCATCGCCCCAGCGTTGGTGTTGACAGAAAGTGCCATTTTGTCAGTCCTCCATTCTGGAAGTATCCAAACCGAATTTTTCGGCCGTGGACGTTTTGTCCTGCGCACGACTTCGCAAGCGGCGTGCCGCGCAGGTCTGACAAATCACCTCGGAATTTCAGTGGGTTGAAAAAGGAAAAGGGCGCCTCCTCACCAGAGACGCCCTTTCCTGCCTGTCGTTTTTTGCCGGGGCGGCAATTCCTACCCGACGGCCTGGCCCTCAGCGCCGGCATTGGCCTGGGGCATCAGCCCCTGCATCACCGTGCGATTGATATCGACCAGATCGTCGACCGCATCCGGATTGCGCAGCGCCACGCTGGCATGCTTGGACACGAAGATGGACAGCGAGATGATCGCGGCGCGCAGACTCTCCGGCAGCTTGTTGTCCTGGCTGGCGCAGTCGATCGCCAGATTGCTCCAGACGCGGCGGTTCCAGTCGAGCGCCTCGGCCCGGCCCTTCACGTCTTCCTTGGGAAGCGTCTTGGACGCCATCAGCGCCCGCGTGACCTGGGCAAACAACCGGTATTCGGTTGACCGCGGGTCCTCGCTGCGCTGGCTTGCCTGCTGGTAAGCTTGAAGTGACATCAGGCCAGTCTCTCGGCTTCGTAGGTCATCAGTTTGCGGCAGCCCATCAGGGCCTTGTAATGCTCGCCCGCCATGACATCGCGGCTGACCGATACACAGATCGACAGCACGCCCGGATCCGACACGACACCCATGAACTCGTTCATGCGCAGCACGAACTCGTCATAAAGGGAGTCATCCTTCCTGTCGGACAGGTACATCATCATGATGGGGAAATAGATGCGGCGGACCGGCGTGGTGACGTCGCCTTCCTGGAGGATGTCCTTTTCGCGCAGGACGGCCGCCTTGTTCTTGAGCACAAGGTTGGCACGCCGGTCACCGTTTTCGATGACGGCCCCGTTGAGGACAAACTTCTCGCCGGGTTTGAGCGAGATCTTCAGGGGCATGAGCAAACTCCGTTGCGCAGGACGGCGGTCACAGCCGAGCTGGCGGCAGGTTGGCAAGTCCGGGTGAAGAAATCGTTTCCGCCTTGAAAGCCTGCCGTGCCGGTATCGTTAGCAACTTCTTAAAGCGAATCCCGGCCCTGATGCGAGGAAAATAAGGACAGGTTTGTTGATCATGACCCACGCACCCGCGCTGGATCTGGATGCGGAACTCGCCGCAGACGCCGAAGTCGAGAAGAATGAGGCCCGCGACGCCGTCCCGCTGGACGCCACGTCCCTGCAGCTCGACAAGACGGCTTTGCGCATCCCGGAAAGCCGCCGCCGCGACTATCAGAAAGTCGTCGCCCAGGCCAAGCGGGCCCTGAAACTTTCCGCCGAGAACCAGCATTCCGAAGCGGCGCGCATCGCCTACAAGGCCGTCACGATCGCCCCCGACCTCGCCCTGACCAATCACGTCATGGGTCTGATGCTCTACCGGCTGGGACGCCTGTCGCGCTCGCTCGATTTCTTCGAGGCCGCCTGGAAGATCGACCCCCAGGACGCGGAAATCTACCAGAAGCTCGGCCTCGTCGCCTGGAAGCTGGACATGCTGCCGGCGGCGGAGAAGTTCTACCGCCTCGAGTGCCAGCTCGCGCCCGGAAATCCCAACGCCATCATCAATCTGGCCGGCGTGCTGCGCGACCAGGGCAAGTTCGAGGAAGCCATCGAACTCCTGCGTACCGCGATCTATGCGCACCAGGAGAATTACGAGCTGTGGAACTCGATGGGCACCGTGCTCAACGATGCCGGCCGGCCGCTTGAATCCGTCACCTTCTATGAAGAAGCGCTGCGCCTGAACCCGGGCTATGGCCGCTCCCACAACAATATGGCCAATGTCTACGAGCTGCTGGGCGAGCCCGAAAAATCGCTGCCGCACTATGAAATGGCGCTGAAGGATCCCGCCGACGAGATGGAAGAGGCCTCGATGCGCCACTCCCGCTCCATGGTGCTTCTGGCCTGCGGCAAGCTGGAGGAAGGCTGGGCCGCCAATGCTGCCCGTCTCGACCCGAACCGCGCCCAGGCGACACTCTTCACCATCGACGCCCCCATGTGGGACGGCGTCGACCCGGCGCAGATCCGCGGCAAGACCCTCGTCCTGGTCGGCGAGCAGGGTCTGGGCGACGAAGTCCTGTTCATGAACACGGTGAAGGACCTGATCGAGGCCATCGGCCCGGATGGCGAGCTGCGCATCGCCTGCGAATACCGCCTGATGCCGATCGTCAAACGCTCCTTCCCGCAGGCCGTTGTCGGCCACCACATGTCGGCCACCGTCGAGGGCCGCGAAGTACGGGCCGTGCCCAAGATCGGCGATGGTGCCGATTTCTGGACCCCGATGGCGACGCCGCTGCGCGCCTTCCGCAGCAAGATCGAGGACTTCCCGTCCGAACCCGGCTTCCTGAAGGCCGATCCGGCCGACCAAGCTGCCTTCCGCAAACAGCTCGACAGTTTCGGCGAGGGGCTCAAGGTCGGCATTCTCTGGAAGTCGCTGAAAATGGATCCGCGCCGCTCGCGCTTCTTCTCGGCCTTCGATGCCTGGGAAGGCGTTCTGCGCGTGCCGGGCGTGCAATTCGTGAACCTGCAATACGGCGAGGTCGAGGACGAACTCGAACTGGCCGGCAAGCGCTTCGGCATAACCATCCACCAGCCGCGCGATATCGATCTGAAGATGGATCTCGACAAGGTCGCCGCCCTGTCCAGCGTCTGCGATCTGGTGATCGCGCCGATGAACGCCACCTCCAACCTCGCCGCCGCCTGCGGCGGCAAGGTGTGGTTCGTCCATGCCCGCTCCAGCGCCTGGACCCTGCTCGGCACCGGCCAGCAGCACTGGTATCCCCAGAGCCGGTCCTTCTTCGGCACCGGCTTCCAGGACTGGGAGAACACGATGCGCAAGGTCGAACAGGCCCTTGCCGAAGAGGCAGGAGCCCGCTGATGACCCCGCCCCTCCCCGGCCGCATCGCAATTCGCGCCGATGGCGGCGGGGAGATCGGCCTGGGTCATGTCATGCGCTGCAGCGCGCTGGCCGGCGCCTTCAACAGCCAGGGCCAGCGCCCGCTCTTCATCACCGCCACACCGGAATACCTGCCCGCAGGCCTCGACGCCGTCGCCGACATCCGCTGTCTGGAGGGCGATGAGACCGGGGCCAGCCTGACCGGCTATCTCGTCAGTGCCGGCACGGAATTGCTCGTCGGCGACTGGCAGCAGGTCGATGCCGCCCTTGTCGCTGCCGTACGGGCCTCCGGCATCCTCACCGTTCTGGTGGGCGGCCGCACCGATGGCGCCACGCCCGACCTCCTGATCCGGCAGACCCTCGTCGCAAGCCCGTCCGAGCCCGCCATCCCAGTGCTCGACGGCCCCGAAGTCCTGCTGCTGCATCCCGATTATGCCGGCCTGCCGCCGCGCGAGATCGCGCCCAAGGCCCGCCGCATCCTGGTCAGCCTGGGCGGCACCGACACGCCGCTTCTCGGCATGATCGAACATGTGCTCGACCGCCTGTCGATCACGTACGGCCTGCAGGTGGAAATCCGCCGCCCCGGCGCCCGGCCCGGCATGCCGCCGCGCCTGCGCCCGGCGCTGGAGAAAGCCGATATCGGCATTCTCGCCGGCGGCACGACGCTGCACGAGGCGGCCGCCACCGGCCTGCCCGTCATCTGCGTGCCCATTGCCGGCAATCAGGCCACCCGCGCCGGCCAGGTCGAACCGCTGGGTCTGGGCCTCACCATCGCGCCGGGCGAGGCGTTCGGCGAACGCCTGTCGGCCGCGCTGGAGGCCCTGATCCCCGATGCACAGCGCCGCGGCGCCATGGCGCGATCCGGACAGGCGCTCGTCGACGGGCGGGGCGCCGAACGGGTCGCGCGCCAGCTGATCGATCTCATCCTGCCGGCCGGCGCGGCGATGCAGTAATTTCTTAAGACCGGCCGGGCGCTCCTGTGCCCGGTTCCATCCCTGATTCGACCGTCCTGACCCAGCCCATCAATGAGCCCCGCGTGACCGATCCGAGCGACAATCAGACCGACAAGCCCCGCGAGGTGTGGCCGAACTTCCTGGTGATCGGCGCGCCGAAATCCGGCACGACCTCGCTCTACCACTATCTCAGCCAGCACCCGGACATCTTCCTGTCCAAGGTGCGCAAGGAAGGCCGTTTCTTCTCCGGCGTCGGCGACGGTTCGGTCTACTGGCCCGCCTTCTATCACTTCGACACGGCGCCGACGGTCGAGGCCTACCAGGCCCTGTTCGCCGACTATGACGGCGCGGCGCGCATCGGCGACGTCTCGCCGGACTATTACGCCTACGCGCCCATCGCGGCGCCGCGGGTGATGAGCTATTGCGGCCCCGCCACGAAGATCATCGCCATCCTGCGCAACCCGGTCGACCGGGCCTGGTCCCACTATCTCCAGAATGTCCGGCGCGACGCAGAATTCCTGTCCTTCGCGAAGACGCTGGAGGTCGAGCCGCAGCGCGTGGCCGACAATTGGGGCTTCCAGTGGCTCTATACCGGGACCGGCCGCTATGCCGGCCGCCTGCGCCACTATGCCGACCGCTTCGATACGCTGATCCTGCTGCAGGACGAGCTCGACCGCGATGGCGAGGCCGTCATGACGCGCATCTTCCGCTTTCTGGAACTCGATCCCGTGCCGGTGGCGATGGAGAAGCGCTATAATACCGGCGGCATCCCCACCTCGAAAATCCCGATCCTCGACGGCCTCTGTGACGGCCGCGCGGATACGCCCTTCGAAACCCTGCACGCCGAACTCGTCGCGCCGGTCAGCGGCATTTCGGGCGCGACCTCGGCCGATGGCGTCTACCCGCCCATCCAGCAGGACAAGGTCACCGTGCCGCCCATGGATCCGGCCATCCGCGCAATGCTGGAAGACCGTTTCGCGCCGGAGATCGCCGCCCTGGAAGACCTGATCGGCCGGGACATCCCGGACTGGCGGCGCCCATGAGGCTGTCCGAACTCTCTACCGGCGTGCTGGTCACCGGGGTCGGCGCACCGCCGGGCCTGGGCACGCTGCGCTCGCTGCGTCAGGCCGATGCGGATCTCAAACTCGTCGCCGCCGACATCAACCCGCTCGCCGGCGGGCTCTATGAGCCCGGCGCCGGGCGCTGTGTCCTGCCGTCAGCCGGCAATCGCGAAGCCTATCTCCACGCGGTTCGCGAATTGTGCGCCCTGCAGGGGCTGGACACGATCATCCCCGGCTCCGAGGCCGAAGCCGCCGCCCTCGCCCCCGTTGCCCGTCAGTGGGAAGCTGAAGGCCTGCGCGTGCCCGTGCCCGATCCGGACGTGCTCGAATTCGGTATCGACAAGGGCAAGCTGCTGGCCCGGGCCGCCGAAGCCGGCCTGCCCTGCCCCGTCACCCTGCAGCCGGAAAGCCTGGCCGATCTGGACGCCTGGACCGGCGGTTTTCCCTGTGTGGTCAAGCCACGCTGTTCGCGCGGCGCCCGCGGCGTCTCCTATCCGCAGGACATGGACGAACTGCGCCGGATCTGGGCCGACACCGCCGATGAGCACGGGCCCTGTGTCGTCCAGACATATATCCCCGGCGGCGCCGACACAGTCTACACGATCGGCTCGCTGTGGGATCGCGGCGAACTGATCGTGTCCACCCTGCACCGAAAACTTCAGACCAATCCGCCCTCGGGCGGCGTCGCTGTCGCGGGCGAGACCGTGGTCGACGAGGCCCTGCGCGATGCCGGCCTGGCCGTGCTGCGCGCCAGCGGCCCCTGGCACGGGCTCGCCGCCGTCGAGGTAAAACGCCCGGCACCGGGCGAGCCGGCCTTCCTGCTGGAGATCAATCCGCGCATGTGGGGGTTCGGCTATCTGATGACCCTGGCCGGGCTGAACGTGCCGGCCCTGCTCGTGCGCATGCTGGCCGGCCGGGAACACCTGGCAGGCCATATCCCGTCAACCTTTCCGCCCTACGCTCCCGCGCGTATGGTTCGAACCTGGCAGGACATTGCGCTCCCGCCGCTCCAGGAGGGTGATACGTGACCCGTACCGTCGCCGTCATTCAGGCCCGCACCGGCTCCAACCGGCTGCCGGGCAAGGTCCTCGAACCGATCGAGGGCGCCACCTCGCTGCTCGCCTATCAGTGCCGCCGCCTGCGCCATATTCCCGGCATTGACGAGCTGGTGATCGCCACCACGGAAAACCCGGACGACGATGCCCTGGTCGCGCTGGGCGAGGCGGAGGGCCTGCGCGTCTTCCGCGGTTCCGAGCATGATGTGCTCAGCCGCTTCCTCAAAGTCGCCGACGCCACGCTGGCAACCACGCTGGTGCGCATCACCTCGGACAGCCCGTTCCGCGATCCGGCGGTGATCGAGGCCTGTGTCGCCGGGCATCGCGCCACACGTGCGGAGTACACCCGCCCGGCCGACGGGCATCTGCCCAAAGGGCTGCGCGCCGAAGTGGTCGAGACCGCCGTGCTGCGCCAGATCGCGGCAGATCCGGCGACCACCGAGCGCGACCGCGAACACGTCACCCTACGCATCCGGGAAAACCGCGAGGCCTACCGCATCCACACCGTCACCTTCCCGGACGCCCTCCATCACCCGGAGATCGACCTGTCGGTCGATACGCCCGCCGATCTGGCCAGCGCCCGCGCGGTCCTGGCCGAGCTCAACGCCCGCAACTGGCCCGTCGACACGGTGCATATCTGCCGCCTGATGGACGAGAAGCGCGGTCCGAACGCCAGCCTGGAAAGCCTCGCCTCGTAATGCCCCATATCGATATCATCGCAGAAATCGGCTCCAATCACGGCGGCGATCCGGACACGGCGAAACGCTATATCGAGGCCGCGGCCCGCGCCGGCGCCGATGTCGCCAAATTCCAGACGCTGAGCCGCGACGGGCTGATCGCCCGTTTCGTGCGCGATCCGCAAAGCGGCGAGATCGTCGCCAATCCGAAACACGCCGCCTTTTCCAATGCCGGCCTGCCGGACGACTGGCACGCCCCGCTGAAAGCCTGCTGCGAGGACAACGGCATCGAATTCATGTCGACGCCCTTCTCGCTGGAGGCCGTCGATCTGATGGAGGGTATCGGGGTCAAGCGCTACAAGCTCGCTTCGGGCGATCTCACCTTTGTCCCGCTGCTGGAAAAGCTCGGCCGCACCGGCAAACCGGTGATCCTGTCGACCGGCGCGGCCTATCTCGACGAGGTCGAGGAGGCCGTCGCCACGCTCAAGCATGCCGGCTGTCACGACATCACCGTGCTGCATTGCGCCGCCAGCTATCCGCCCGGCTGGGACGACATGAACCTCACCGCCATCACCAGGCTGAAAACCGCGCTGGGCCGTCCGGTCGGCCTGTCCGATCACTCACCCGGCCACACCGCCCCCATCGCCGCCGCCGCACTGGGCGCCACGGTGATCGAGAAACACGTCACCTTCGACCGTTCGCTCGACGGGCCGGATCATCCCTTCGCGATGGAATTCGACGAACTCGCCGCCATGATCGCCGATCTGCGCATCCTGGAAGCCGCCCTCGGCGATGGTGAGAAAAAGCCCGCCCCCAGCGAAATCAACCGCCGCCGCAATCTCCGCCGCGGCCGCTACGGCGCCGACGGCAAGCCGGACGCCCAGGGTGATGTATGGCTCCGCCCGCAATGGGAACCGGACGAACGGGCGGGGAAATAAAACCTCATACTGTCATCCCGGCCGGAAGGCCCGCAAAGGCGGGCCGCAGGGCCGGGACCTATACGCGCCCCTGCTGACCGAAAGCAGGCTCGGCAATCGTGAAGCTTGGAGACGCACCGGGATTATGGGTCTCGGACTTGCGCCCGGCCTGCGCCGGGCATCCATCCGGGATGACAAGAAAGGAGAGGAACCCCGCCCCCTACTTCGTGCGGATTGCGTCGATCTTGGAGGCAGACACACCCTCGACCATGGTGCGGTTGATCATGGGGTGGTTTTCGTCCTGGGGGCCGAAATCGCTGTCCGGGTGGTAGGCGATGACGCGCATCTCGCTGCCGGCCGTGCGGAATTTGTGGTGGCCCTCATAGGGGATGCGGAACATCACGCCGGGTTTCAGCGGGATGATGCCTTCCGGGGTCTCGCACTCGCCCTCGCCGGAGAACACCACGCCGATCCGGTCGGACGGGTGGGTGTGCGAGGTCTGGTCGATACCCGGCGGGAAGTAGAGAAGGTTGAGGCAGGGATCGCCCATCTTCACCGGTGCGATCAGCAGGCTGTCGGTGCAGCCATCGATGTATTTCAGCCGCCCCTGGGGCTCAACCGGACCGCCGACCATGAAGAAGGCCTGGTGATGCTCGCGCGCCATCACGATGCCCTGGCCGCCTTTCACCGAGAGCACATTGTTGGCGGAGAAATACATGCCGGTGCCCAGCGTGAAAGTGCCGGACGCCGTCGTCAGCTCGGCCGGGCCTTGCTGGACGAAGCCGAAGAAGGCCGTGTCCGTCGCATCGAGCGCCAGCGCCTCACCGTCCCAGGCATAGAGCGTGGTCGGGAAATTGGGATCGCAATCGGCGACCTTGCCGGTCGTCCACTCGAAGGCGAAGAAATTCTGGGTCCGGGCCATCCCGTCAGCCATCGCTGCACCTCGTCGGTTCGGCACCCCGAATCACCTGGCGCCACATCAAGAATTGCCAGCAGGGTCGGGTGTGTCGGTGAACAAATCCTTTCGCCCATGCTAGCGCACAGGCGGTCTTGCACCAGCGGGCAGATAGTCGCGGACAATGGCGGCGGGACGGCGGATATCCGGGCGCGCCGGATCGGCATGCACGGCATTGATCGCCACCAGGTCCGGCGCCTTGCGGCAAAGCTCTGAAAGCGCGGAAAAATCCAGCTCCGCTGCCGCCTCGCCTGCCCGTTCGAACACGGCCCGGCAGAAGGCCAGATCGGCCGGATAGTCCAGCGTCCAGCGCCAGTTCGCGGCCTCCCCGCCGGGGCCTTCCAGACAGGCGAGTTTCAGGCCCGGCCGGTTGCGGATCCAGGCCGTCACATGTTCACGGTCGGCCGGATCGGTCGCCTCGGCATCGGCCCGCTCCAGCCAGGCCGTGGAGACGATCTCGCAATCCAGCCCGCGCGGAAAGCCGGGCAGGAGCGTATTGTTGGCATAATCCGCCCCGCTCTCGCGATAGAGCGCGACCAGCTGATCGACCATGTCCGGATCGATGAAGGGGCAGTCGCTGGTGATCCGCACCACCTCGTCCGCACCGACCATTCTTGCGGCCCCGAGATAGCGCGCCAGCACATCGTGCTCTGACCCGCGGAACACCGCCACACCGGCCCGCCGCGCCGCATCGGCGACGGGATCGTCCGCCTCGCCTTCGGGAATAGCGCAGATCACATGATCGGCAACCGCGATACGCCGGCAACGATCGAGCACCCGGTCCAGCACGCGCTTGTCGCCCAGCAGCTCGAGCACCTTGCGCGGCAGCCGGGACGAGCCGGCGCGGGCCTGGACGATGACGGCGAGCGTCATGACTTATCCTCCATCTGGACCGCCCAATCTTCGCGCCTGCACCTAACGGCGCATTAACTCGTCCGCCCCCATTCTGCACCATGGTATTATCGGGCCCATCATGACACGCCACGCCCCCCGCATCCTGTTTCGTGCCGATGCCTCGCCCAGCCTGGGCGGCGGACACGTGATGCGTTGCCTGGCCCTGGCGCGCGCCTTGTGTCACCCGATGTCGCACGAATGGGGCACCAATGTTGCCTTTGCGTGTTGCGAAGGGACGCTGGATGCAGCACCTGCGCTGGCCCGTTCGGCCCTGCCCGTGACCACCGCACGAAGCGAAGCCGACTTCGATTTTCCGGCCGAGTGGAACGGCCGCGCCGACGCGATTTTCGTCGATCTCTACACCTCGAGCCAGGCCGACGAGACCCGCATGCGCGACCGCGCCGGCCTCATCGCCGTGATCGAGGATCTGCCCGAACGCACACATGATTGCGACCTGCTGGTCGACCCCATGCCCGGCGGCAGCCCGTTCGACTATGCCGGCCGCGTCCCCGGCGATTGCAACATCATGGCCGGCGGTGCCTTTGCCCTGGTGCGCAGCGAATTCGCCGACCAGCGCCAGCGCGCCCTCGACCGCCACTTCAATCCGGGTCCGGTCAAGCGTGTCCTGGTCTCGATGGGCCTGACCGATCTGGGCGGCATTTCCGAACCGGTTGCCCGCCTCGTTCTGGACACGCTGCCAGAAGCGTCCGTCGAGGTGATCCTGGGCCCCCGCGCGCCCAGCCGGGCGGCGCTGGAAGCGATGTGCCGCACCGAGCCGCGCCTGACGGTGCAGATCGATATCGACGACATGGCCCGGCGCATGGCGAAGGCCGATCTCGCCATTGGCGCCGGCGGTGGCACCGCGCTGGAGCGCTGCGTCGTCGGCCTGCCCAGTATCGCTGTCGTGCTGGCCGGAAACCAGCAGGAGATGACCGGTCTTCTGGATAGCGATGGCGCCCTGGCCGCCATTGCCAGTCCGGAAGACGTGCTCGCCGAACTGCCCGGCCTGATCCGGCGGCTGGAACGCCCCGCCGCACGGGCCCGCATGGCCGAACGCGCCGCCGCCGTCTGTGACGGGCGCGGCGCGCAGCGGGTTGCCCAGGCCCTGGTCGAACGGATCGAACGCCAGCGGGAGGCCGGTCATGAACCCGTTTGATCCGCTGCCGGAAAAGCCTGTCCTCACAGACGGCGCCATCACCCTGCGCCCGGCCACCATGACCGATATGTGGCCTGTCCATGGCTGGCGGAACGGACCGCATGTCCGCCGCAACATGTATACCGACCATCCGATCGAGCCCTGGGAACACCAGACCTGGTACCGCATTGCCCTGGGCGATCCGGAGCGGGAAATCCGCATTATCCAGTGCGATGGCAAGGATATCGGCGTCGTCATCCTGTCCGAAATCGATCCGCGCCACCGCTCGGCCAGCTGGGCCTTCTATATCGGCGAGGCGGACCTGACCGGACGCGGTGTCGGCAGCGCGGTGGAACGCCTGATCATCGACCATGCCTTCACCACGCTCGGCTTGGAAACGCTGCGCTGCGAGGTGCTGGAGTTCAACGCGCCGGTGCTCGGTCTGCATCGCAAGTTCGGTTTTGAGGAAACGGACCGCATCGAAAACCGCGTCCGCCGCGACGGCCGGCCGGTCGCCGCGATCTGCCTGGAACTGCATCGCGACCGCTGGGCCGGTGATGGCCGGCAGCAGGCAACGGGCTGAGCCGATGAAACCTACCTCGTTCGATATCGCCGGACGCCTGGTCGGCCCCGACCATCCGCCGCTCGTCATCGCCGAAGTCTCGGCCAATCATCTCGGCCGGATCGACCGCGCCCTGGAAACGATCGAAGCGGCCGCAGCCTGTGGCGCCCATGCCATCAAGATCCAGACCTACACCGCCGACACGATCACGATCGATCATGACGGTCCCGGTTTCCGGATCGAGGACGGTCTGTGGAAGGGCCGCACCCTGCACGAGCTTTACCGCGAGGCCGAGACGCCCTTCGAATGGCATGAGGCCCTGTTTGCCCGCGCCGCCGAACTGGGCGTGCCGATCTTCTCGACACCCTTCGATCACACTGCCGTCGACCTGCTCGAAAGCCTCAACGCGCCGGCCTACAAGATCGCCAGTTTCGAGGTGACCGACCTGCCGCTGATCGCCCGCGTGGCGCAGACCGGCAAGCCGATCATCCTGTCCACGGGCATGGCAAACCTGGCCGAGATCCACGACGCGGTCCGCACCGCGCGCGAGCATGGCAATACCGGCCTGGCGCTGCTGCACTGCCTGTCTTCCTATCCCGCGCCGATCGAGGAAGCAGACCTGCGCACCGTGCCCCATCTGGGCGAGAGCTTCAGCGCGATCCCGGGCCTCAGCGACCACACGCCGGGCACCGCCTGCGCCGTCGCGGCCGTCGCCCTGGGCGCAAGGGTGATCGAGAAACACTTCACCCTGTCGCGCGCCGATGGCGGCCCGGACAGCGCCTTCTCGCTCGAGCCGGACGAGATGACGCGCCTGGTCGAGGATTGCACCGCCGCCTTCCATGCGCTCGGCCGCGTGCGCTACGACCTGGCCGGCTGCGAGCGCGGTTCGGTGACCTATCGCCGCTCGCTCTACGTGGTGAAGGATGTCGAGGCCGGCGAAGTCCTGACGCCGGACCATGTACGCTCGATCCGTCCGGGTCACGGGCTGGCGCCGAAATGGTATGGCGAGGTGATCGGCCGGCCGGCCACACGCGCCCTGAAACGCGGCGAACCGCTGGCCATGGACATGGTCGACTGGAACCGATCTGCATCCGCATCAAAATAATCGGTATGGCGGGACTACACGGCGGCGCCCAGACGCGCTAAGTCGGCTGTCATGCGTTTCGAAGGTACAGATCAATACGTCGCTGACGACGAACTGAGCGCTGCGGTCAACGCTGCAGTGGCTCTCGAGCGTCCGCTGCTCGTCAAGGGCGAGCCGGGCACGGGCAAGACCGAGCTGGCCAAACAGGTCGCGCGCGCCATGGGCATGCCGCTGATCGAATGGCACATCAAGTCGACCACCAAGGCCCGCCAGGGCCTCTATGAGTACGACGCCGTCGCCCGCCTGCGCGACAGCCAGCTGGGCGAGACCCGTGTCCACGACATCAACAACTACATCCGCCGCGGCAAGCTGTGGGAGGCTTTCACCGCGCCGGAGCGCTCGGTGCTGCTGATCGACGAGATCGACAAGGCCGATATCGAGTTTCCCAACGACCTCCTGCAGGAACTCGACAAGATGGAGTTCCATGTCTACGAGACCGGCGAGACGGTGAAGGCGGAGACCCGCCCCGTCGTCATCATCACCTCGAACAATGAGAAGGAATTGCCGGACGCCTTCCTGCGCCGCTGCTTCTTCCACTTCATCGCCTTCCCCGACGAAGAGACGATGAAGAAGATCGTCGAGGTCCACTTCCCCGGCCTGAAGGGCCGTCTGCTCGCCGATGCGCTGAAACTCTTCTACGACATCCGCGACGTGCCGGGCGTGAAGAAGAAGCCGTCGACCTCGGAATTGCTGGACTGGCTGAAACTCCTCCTCGTCGAGGATGTCGACCCGGCCGTGCTGACCGAACGCGACCCCCGCAAGCTGATCCCGCCGCTCCACGGCGCGCTCCTGAAGAACGAGCAGGACGTCATGCTGTTCGAAAAGCTCGCCTTCATGACCCGCCGCGGCCCGGGTGGCGCCGGCGGCCCCGGCGGCGGCCCGCGGGGCCCTGGCGCCGCCTAGGGTCACCCGCTTTACGGAACATCTCCCCCTCGCGCGCGTTGCTTGCATATCCATCAACACGCGCGAGGAGGTTTCCATGACCGACATTTTCGACCGGATCAAACAGGACCATGACAAGGCCCGTGACCTGATCGGGCAGATCGAGGACACGACCGACCGCGCGGCCAAGACGCGCCAGGAATTGTTCGACGCGTTCAAGCTGGAATTGTGGACGCACAACAAGGTCGAGGAAGCCACCTTCTACGCCAAGCTGGAGCAGAAGGGCGACGAGGAAGAGAGCCTCGAGGCCAAGAACGAGCACCACATGATCAACTCGCTGATCGAGGAGCTCGACACCATGCCCAAGGACAATACCGAGTGGGGCCAGAAATTCCACACGCTCGCCGAACTGCTCGACCACCACATGGAGGAAGAGGAAGGCGAGTTCTTCAAACTTGCCCGCAAGGACCTCTCCGACAAGGAAGCCGAGGATCTCGGCCAGCGCTTCGACAGCCGCAAGAAGGTCGTCAAACCGGCCCTGACGCCGGTCGACTAACCGGCCCACGCGCGGCCTATCGCCGAATTAACTGGTCCCGCCTCCCCGTGCATGCTCGGATCGGGCGCGCATGCGGAGGCGGGAGACAGGCATGACCGGAACAAGACTGATGCGGGCCATTCCGGTCCTGCCCTCGCTGAAAGTGGCGGACAGCCTGACCTTCTTCAAACAGCTGGGCTTTGCCGCCTGGGCCTGGGAGGATCCGCCCAGCTATGGCGGCGTCACGCGCGATGGCGCCGAGCTGCACTTCTTCACCACCGATCGCAAAGAGGTGTGCGAGTGGACCTCCTGCCGGGTCGATGTCGACGACATCACCGGCATCCATGAACAGGCACTCGCCGCCGGCTGCATCCACCCCAATGGCGGTCTGGAAGACAAGCCCTGGGGCTATCGCGAATTCGCCATTCTCGACCCGTTCGGCGTGCTGGTGACCTTCGGCCAGAACCTGGAAGACTGACGCCTCCGTCTTTGCCTATTGAGCCTGCCCCGGCGCGCGCCTAGTTTGCGCGGTATGCTGCATCACTTCTTCACCGAACTGCGCTCTGCCCGGATTCCCGTCACCACGCGGGAATATCTCACCCTGCTCGAAGCGCTCGACAAGGGCGTGATCGAGCCGGAGATCGGCCATTTCTATTCCGTCAGCCGCGCCGCGCTGGTGAAGGACGAGAAGGATTTCGACAAGTTCGACATGGTCTTCTCGCACGTCTTCCAGGGCGTGGAGACGCTGACCCAGATGTTCGGCGAGAAGGAAATCCCGGACGAATGGCTGGAAGCCATGATGCAGCGCCTTCTGACCGAGGAGGAAATGGCCGAGCTGAAGGCCATGGATTTCGACGAGCTCATGGAGACGCTGAAGAAACGCCTGGAGGAGCAGGAAGAGCGCCACGAGGGCGGCTCCAAGTGGATCGGTACGGGCGGCACCTCGCCCTTCGGCCATTCCGGCTATAATCCGGCCGGCGTGCGCATCGGCGGCAAGAGCCAGCACAAGCGCGCCACGAAAGTCTGGGAACAGCGCCGCTACAAGGATCTGGACGGCGACCGGGAGATCGGCACCCGCAATCTGAAAGTCGCCCTGCGCCGGCTGCGCAGGTTTGCCCGCGACGGCGCCCATGAAGAGCTGGATCTGGACAACACGATCAGCGCCACCGCCCGCCAGGGCTGGCTGGACGTCGTCATGCGCCCGGAACGGCGCAATGCCATCAAGGTGCTGGCCCTGTTCGATGTCGGCGGCTCGATGGATCCGCATGTGAAGCTGTGCGAGGAGCTGTTCTCGGCGGCGCGCTCGACCTTCAAGAACCTGGAATATTTCTACTTCCACAACTGCCCCTATGAGGGCGTGTGGCGTTCCAACCTGCGCCGGCGCACCGAGACCGTGCCAACCATGGATGTGATGCACAAATATCCGCACGACTGGAAAGTGATCATTGTCGGCGACGCCGCCATGGCGCCTTACGAGATCACCCATGAAGGCGGCTCGGTGGAGCACTGGAACGAGGAAGCCGGCGCCAGCTGGCTGCAGCGCATCGTCGACACCTGGCCTCACCTCATCTGGATCAATCCGACGCCGCAGAAATGGTGGGAGCATTCCTACTCCACCCGCCTCGTGCAGGAGATCATCGGTGCCGACCGCATGTTCCCGCTGACGCTGGAAGGCGTCGACGAGGCCATGAAGGAACTGGCGCGCTAGCCTGCGCTTGATGCCGCGGCTCCCCTGTGCAATCCAGACCGCTACCGGCAGCGCAAGGGGGGCGCTTCATGACGATTTCAACCATCCGCGTCCTGCCCGCACTCGCGGCAACAGCGCTGGCCGCTGCGGCTTGCAGCAACGGTGAAGCCGCGGAACGCTGGAGCGTGTCCAACAGCCAGATCGGCCCGGTCACGGCCCGCACCGCGTTTGACCGCGACACGCTGGCCGGCCTCCTGCCCGGCTTCGACGTGGTCGAGGCGGAAGCCTGGTCGGAAGGCATGGCCTATCCGGTCATCGAGGCCCGGCGCACGGCTGACGGCGAAGCCGAGATCGTCTTCGACGGCGAAGGCGAACGTCTGCTGGCCGTGCGCGTACGCACCGCCGGGCTGGTGGAGGCCTCCGCCGATATCGGCGATGCCGCCGGGGAAGCGGGCCTTGTCGGACCGCTCTGCGTGGCCGGCATGGAAGAGCGCTCCGGCGATGTGCATTGCGACGATCCGGAGCTGGCAGGCCTGTCCTACTGGATGTCGATCGACTACGCCGGCCCGGACGGCGTACTGCCGCCGGCCGATATCATGGCCGCCGGCACGGTCTACGAGATCGTCTGGCGGACTGTCGGACGATGACCGCGGATGCGTGGATGTGGTCGCGCGCGGCGCTGGGCCCGTTCACGCATGAAACGCCATTCGGCGAAGAGCGCTTCGCGGTGCATTTGCCGGGCTATACCTTCCGGACCGTCGATCCTGACCCCGGCAGTCCGCCCCGCGCGCGCCGGATCGCGGCCACCCCACCCGGCGCAGACGCCCCGACCATCGACTTCCTCGGTCATGACGACACGCCCGGCATCGTCGCCATCCGCGTTCGGGAACCGGGACGCATCGCCAATGCCTGGCATGTCGGCAGCCGGTTCGGAGACACGCTTTTGCGCCCGGACGACTGTTTCGCGACCAATGAGATCCCGGGCCGCGAAGGCGATCTCTTCTGCAAGCAGGCCGGCGAGCCGGACGGGCCGGTCTACTGGTTCCGGACGCGCATCAGCGATCTGGGCGGCCTCGTCCCCGACGAGGATATCATCCGGGACAGCATCCTGTATGAGATCGGCTGGGTTGCCTTCGGTCCCCGCTGACCTTTGTTGACTTTGAAAATCATTCGCATAAAAGGGGTTGAACGACGCCGTTTGAGAGCGCGTCGACTTTCCGGACCTGCCCCCAGACAGGGCCGGATCGGGTGCCGGATCGCGTCCGAGTCCGGTCCGGCACCCGCAAATCCGGCGTCCCAGCCTAGCCCAGCGGGCTCATGCGGCCATCGTCCATATCGATGCCGATTTCCTGCTCGACCCGCGCCACCCAGGCGCGTACGCCGAGGAATTCATCGAGGTCGAAGCCGCCCTCATCGGCGACCCGCGTGTAGGCAACCAGGGCAATGTCGGCGAGGGTCACCTGGTCGCGCACGATGAAATCACGCGACAAGAGACGCATCTCCATCACGCCCAGGGCCCGCCGGCCCTTCGCCATGAGATCGGGCTCGATCTCTTCGTCGGGCGTGTTCATGAAGGCCTTCCGGAAGCGGCGGACCGCGATGAAGGGCTCGTGGCTGTACTGTTCCCAGAACATCCATTCCAGCATCTTCGCCTGGTCGAACTCATCGTCCGGGATCAGCGCCGAGCCGCGTGCGAGGTGGAAGATGATCGCGTTCGACTGGGCCAGGATACGCCCGTCGGACCGTTCAAGGCACGGCACCTGCCCGGCCGGATTGATGGCGAGAAAGTCGTCGGACCGGGTCTCGCCCTTCACGACGTCGATCTCGTGCCAGTCATAGTCCAGACCGAGATAATCCGCGGTCCATTTTACCTTGAGACAATTGCCGCTGCGCCGGTCGCCATAGATCCGAACGGGTTGAGACATGACAGGGACTCCCTCGTGCTAGATGGCACCATAGCGCCGCCCGCGGCGATGGCGAGCCCTGCCGGACCGGTTTTCACCACCTCTGGCAGCTGGCGGCTTGGGACTGGCGGCGTGCCCGCCTATAAGGGTCGAAACTTCGCAGGGTTGCCCGATGAGCTCAGTCTCGACATCTCCCCTTTCTCCGGAAGACTGCCGCACCATGGCCGAGGTCCGCGACGGCGTGGATGCGCTCGACCGCGAGCTCGTCGGCCTGATCGCCAAGCGTGCCCGCTACATGGAAGCGGCGGCCCGCATCAAGCCGGACCGTGACGCCGTGCGTGACGAATGGCGGATCGAGGATGTCGTGTCGAAAGTGAAGGCAGAGGCGAGCCGCGTCGGCCTGTCGCTCGACATCGCCGAACCGGTCTGGCGCGAACTTGTCGAGCGCTCCATCGCCTACGAGTTCAAGATCTGGGACAAGACGCGCTAGCGCGGCGCCCGGAACGCCATCTCGGATTCGCGAAAACAGCGCTCGATGGCAAGCCGGGCTCCCGGCCAGGCCGATTGGGGCTGGTGTTCGGCCGCTTCGCACACATCCGCCAGCGCAAAGGCGCCAACGCCGCGTGCGGCCCCTTTCAGCGTATGCGTCGCTGCCTGCCAGGCCGTCTCGTCACGCGCATCGGCCATCAGGCCGATACAGCGGGCCGCCTGTTCGCACATCAGCCCCAGCAGTTCGGCCGTCAGCGTCTCGTCACCGCCGGTATAGCGGTCGAGATGGGCCTGGTCGAACAAGGGCCGGTCGGAGAATTTCCTGTCAGCAAGCATGCGGCCCTTGTAACCGGCCAGTCTTAACAACGGCCTTCATCGCCGGACGGTGCGGTCCGTCAATTCCGGTCACGGTGAACAGGGCGTTGAGGTTCGTGCATGAGGCGAATTTTCCGCCCTGGCCCGGAGCGATTCGCCTTGCAGCCAACGCCCGCTCGCTTTTAGTGTTCGCCCCAAAGGGGAGAATATCCATGCGCCACACACTCACGCCGCTTGCCGTCCTCGCCAGCCTGACCCTGATGGCCTGCTCCCAGGATGCGCCCGTGCCAGCGGATGACGACGCCGCCGGAAGCCTGCAGGAAAGCCGGTCTGCGGAAGCCCCCACGCCGGTCGAGCCCGCTGCCGAAGAGGCAGCCGGTGAAGAGACCGCGACCGCGACGGCCAGTATCGATATCGAGGAATGGGACGTGCCGTGGGAGGGCCGCCCGCGCGATCCCTACACGCTGGACGGCCAGACCGTCTGGTTCGTCGGCCAGCAGAATTCCTACATCGCCCGCCTTGATGTCGCGTCCGGCGAGATGGAGCGGATCGACCTTCGCGAAGGCGCGGGACCGCACAATCTGATCGTCGCGCCAGATGGTGACGTCTGGTATGCCGGCAATCGCGACGCCCATATCGGCCGCTATGATGTCGAGACCGGCGAATTCGAGATCATCGACACGCCGGCCGGCACGGCTCGTGATCCGCACACCCTCGTCTGGGACGCCAATGGCGACATCTGGTTCTCCAGCCAGCAGGCCAATTCGGTCGGCTTCCTCGACGTGTCGGAACGCGCGGTGCAGATCCTGCCCGTGCCGACCGAGGGCGCCCGCCCCTACGGCATCAAGATCGCGCCGGACGGCACGGTCTGGGTCGCCCTGTTCGGCACCTACAAGCTGGCCTCGATCGATCCGCAGACGATGGCGCTGACCGAGCATGACCTGCCGCGCGAGGACAGCCGCCCGCGCCGGATCGGCATCACCTCGGACGGCCGCATCTGGTATGGCGATTACAATGGCGGCTATCTCGGCGTCTACGATCCGCAAAGCGCCAGCGCGACCGAATGGGAGATGCCCTCGGGCGAGAATGCCCGCCCCTACGCCCTGGCGGTCGATGGTCAGGACCGGATCTGGTTTGTCGAAACGGGTGTCGACCCCAACTGGTTCGTCGGTTTCGATCCGGCCAGCGAGCGCTTCTTCTCGGTAACAGCCGTCCCGTCCGGCGGCGGTGTCGTGCGCCACATGCAATACCTGCCGCAGACCGGTGAAATCTGGTTCGGTTCGGACATGGGAACGATCGGGCGGGCACAGGTCGAATAGACGGCCATTAACCCAGCCCTGCGCCTCGCGCATGCCTGCCATGTGCGGGGCACGCAAGGAGTGACTTGATTTTGTCACGATCCTGCGTATTTTCCGCGCTCCCAACCGGCGCGCCTATAGCTCAGTTGGTAGAGCAGCTGACTCTTAATCAGCGGGTCCTAGGTTCGAATCCTAGTGGGCGCACCAACACTTTCAACGGGATAGCTTTGTTCCTGTTGGAACGGATACGGAACGACGACTTTCTAGAAAGTCGTCAACGACTTTCTCCCCCTCATCGATCACGGTGTAATGCCCGTCAATCGACGGCGCGATGATCGCTTTTCCGGCCCGCCGGGCGGCGCGGATCTCCATCCCGCCTGAGAGGCAGGCGTAGGCGAGCGCATCTGCGCCATGGCTCACCACTTCACCCCTTGTTCCTTCATGTAGGCGTCGAGCCTGTCGACGGCGCGATCGGCGGCTTCGCTGGTCGGGATGATGTAGTGATCGAGGATCGTTGCGATCGTCTTGTAGCTGTGGCCCGTGATCGCGGCGATATCGTCGCGGCTGTTGCCGGCGGCGTGCAGGCGCGTGATCGCCTTCTTGCGGAAATCATAGAGGGTGACGCCCTCGATCTCGTCGGCCAGGGCGCGATCCTGCCGGCCGCGGGCGCGGTCGGCCGCGGCGCTGCGCACCTGGGCATAGACGGTTTCGAGGTGATCCACCGTGTAGGCGACGCGCCGCGCATCCGTCATCAGGATCAAGGGCGCGGCAGATCCTTCCGCCTCGCGGCGCAGCATCAGATCTGACATGCGCCGGCGCAGCACGGCCGGAAAGCGGAAATCGGTGCGCGCACCCGTCTTCTGGATCCGGGCGGTGATGCGGCCCGTCTTCCACATCTCCATCGTCCATTTGACCATATCGGCCGGGCGCGGCCCGGCATTGGCCAGAATAACCAGCGCGTCGCCGATCGAGGGCAGGCCGATCGCGTCGGCCGTCTCGACCAGTTCGGCCAGGGCGGCATCGGACGGCAGGACCAGACGCGGCTTGAGCGCGTCCAGATCGAAGCGCGAGGCCGGGTTGAAACCGGGATCCACCCAGCCCAGCTCGCGGTCGATAAAGGCATAGAAGCGCGACACAGCGCGGATAATGGCGTTGACCTGGGCCATGCCGGCCGGGTTCGGCCCGCCGGCCCGGGCCTCGTCCATCGCCTGCCAGCGGGCCGAGCGCACGTCTGCCACATAGCGCGCACCGTCATGACCGGTGACGCGCGGCGCGGCCTCCCAGCGGCCCTCCAGCCAGCCCAGGGCGCGCTCGGCAAAGATGCGGTCCCATTCGGCCTCGAAAAAGCATGTCAGCGTCTTGCGGTCGATCGCGGCGGGGTGCTCGCCATCGGCCCAGGCGATGAAGCGCGTCAGGTTCTTGCGGTATTCCGTCTGCGTCTTGCGCGCGAGGCGGCGGATGGACCGGTGATCGCGGAAACGCTCGAACGCATTGTTCAGGGTGCGCGCATCGGCATCCGGCGAAACGGCCGTGGCGGCCGCGCGGGCCGGGCCGTAGCGCAGGCCGGGCGCGGCCGGATCGGCCTTCCATTTCTCTGCATCGGCGTTGATCTCGCGCGCCATGATGCGCGCCAGACCGCGGGGCAGATCCTTGCCGGCGCCATCGCGCAGGCGGATGACGGCCCAGCCCGCGCGGCGCAGGGCGGGGCCGGGTTCCCATTTGCCGGCGCCATTCCGCCACGTCATATAGGGCGGATCGGACCGGCGGGCCTTGCGGCCATCCTTGGGGCGGTCGGGCTGTTTTCGGGGCATGGCGGGCATAGTGTTAATCCGGTTTCGCAGCGCCGGGCAAGCCGTTGAGCCGATCGAACAGATCGTCGGCGGCCGCGTCGTCGCCGTCGAGGTGCAGCTCGAGTATTTTCAGCAGATGCGGTTCCTGGCGTGCGTGAAACCGGATCAGCGAGGCGTATTGCCGGGCGACGCTCCCTGCATTGCGGCGCAGCTTTTCGTGCCGGTGCTGCAGGTCTCGCATGTAGCGGGCGACACGAACCGCCATCCTGGCGATCTCCTGGACATTGCGATGATCGTAATCGCCGCCCTCGTCCAGATGTGCCTCGAACATTTCGATCATCTGGCAGATCCGGTCGATATCCTCCGGGATCGCCATCACAGCCTCGCAAGCAAACGGGCGCGGGCGGCGCCATGGTCTTTGGGGGAACCGCCCGCGCCGAGGTGCTGCCGGGACACAGGGACGCCCGGCAGTTGCTGCGGTCCGGCGGAGGGGGCTTCCGGGCCGCTGTCATTGGCCGCGTCGGGCACCTGGCCGCGCGTTCGCGCATCCCAGGCCCGCACCTCGGCCGCATCCCATTTATAGGGTTCGTTCGGCAGAACCTTTGCGCGCGGGCGAGGAAAGCCCGCCCGCTCGCGTGCGGCGATCTTGCGCCGCGCGGTCGAGACCGTTTCGCCGAAGAATTCGGCGACATCGGCCAGACGCCAGACATCCTTGTCGAACAGATCCGTCATCGCGCCGCCTCCAATTCACAAGACACCC
Source organism: Maricaulis sp. (assembly GCF_039978735.1). GTDB lineage: Bacteria > Pseudomonadota > Alphaproteobacteria > Caulobacterales > Maricaulaceae > Maricaulis. The sequence continues at coordinate 111,402 of NZ_JBDWAS010000005.1, read as the reverse complement.
GGATTTCTTCGGAGATGTCGCGATCCGGATCCGTCTTTGAGCGAAGAGTGCCGATGGAGATCCAGCTGCATCGGCTGGTCTGGGCATCCTCGACGAACAGCCGGCGGCCATAGTCGGTTGCGACAACCAGGCCGGAGCGCCACCCGTCGGGGCCGCGCCACTCGACGTAGTCGCCGCGTTTCCACAGCCGGTCTGCGGCCGCACTTTGCGCCTTGATCGCGGTCTTGGCGGCGACGGCACTCTGGATGAGCATCTTGTAGTCGGGCATCTTCCCCATCCCTGTTCGGTAGTCATATCGAAAGCCCGGCGGGACACTTCGCCCCGCCGGGCAGGCGCGCTAGCCGTAGCCGGAGCCGTCGCCGTAGCCGTCGCCGTAGCCGTAGCCGGAGCCGTCGCCGTAGCCGTAGCCGTAGCCGTCGCCGTAGCCGTAGCCGTAGCCGTAGCCGGAGCCGTAGCCGTAGCCGGAGCCGTCGCCGTAGCCGTAGCCGTAGCCGTAGCCGTAGCCGGAGCCGTCGCCGGAGCCGTCGCCGTAGCCGTAGCCGGAGCCGTCGCCGTAGCCGTCGCCGTAGCCGTAGCCGGAGCCGTAGCCGTAGCCGTAGCCGGAGCCGGAGCCGGAGCCGGAGCCGTCGCCGTAGCCGGAGCCGGAGCCGTCGCCGTAGCCGTCCAGCTTTGCAGCGGCGCGCACGTAGCGGCGTTCGCCTGGATCGACCAGGCGAAGCACCGCTGATGCGGGCATGGCCGCGGCCAGCTGGCCGGCATAGCGCTGCACGGCCTCGGCGACACCGCTGGCGCAAGCGCCCCCGCGGACGACATCGTCAGCCGTGATGATGGTGTCGCGTGCCGAAATCACGCGGCTTGCCACTTCTTCCAGGCGTCGTCGGAGATCCCGAAGACCGCCGTGATGTCATGCAGCATGGGAATGTCGGCCGGAGAAGAGATCTTCGACTTGGAGGTCGGCCCCTCTTCGCACAGCTGCATCAGGCCCTTCGTTGTGCCCCAGTAGATCGCCATCTTGGCGCCCTTCAGGGGCATCGCCTTGGCGGTCAGATCCTGATCGTCCGGGATCAGACCGGCAAACACCCCGCGATGTTGGGTGGTGACCAGGACAGGTTTCATGGTGGTGTCGCTCATTTGGGTTCTCCCTGTGCTAGAGCGTGGTGGAAATCTGGCGAGCCTCCCGGCCCGCCGCCGCGTGCGCCTTGTCAAACACCTCTCGGGGTTCAAAGGATAAGCTGGGGCGACCACACGCGGCAGGCGGGCCTTCGGCTGACGGAAAATCGGACCAGGAAACGGGACGGCCGGCGAGCACGGTCAAAAAGCGCTCGATCGCGATCATGCGCGCGGCCGGGGCGGCGGCGGGATCGTATCCCGGCACGGTGACACAGGCGCCCTCGACGCGCGCGGCCGCGAAGATCTGCCGCGGCAGATCCTTCTGCGCGCCGACCGCGACCAGGACCGCACCCGGCCGCGGCGCGGCCGAGCGATGAAAGACAATGGCGCCGGTGTCGAGGAGGATGTAGGCGGCGAGGGTCATGATGCGCGCGCCTCCAGCTCCACATCGTCAAAGCTGACTTCGACGCTGCGGATGCGCCCTTCGCCGTTGCGGGTGTATTCGCCCAGCCAGCCACGAACGCGGAAGCGGCGTGCCTTGGGGAAGATCTTGACGATCTCCATGTCTTCGAACGAGCCATGCGTCAGCCTGGCGGTAACAGTGTCGCCCACATCGAATGTTTCGGGCGGATAGTCTTCCGCGAAAACCTCACGATCCTGGGCGGTGGGCTTGATAGGCGGAGTGTCGGGTTCGAAGGGTTCGTATCTCATGCCCGTCCTTCCTTCTTTGCTGCCGCTTCGAAGGCAGCGGCTTCGGTCCAGCCGGGCAGGGTTTCCAGCCGCAGGAGGGCGGTGCCGATAAACTGGCTGTCGCCATGGACGGCGGCGGAAATCGTGGTGTCGCGGCCGTCGCCGGCGCGCGCACCGCACACGACCAGGCCGAACAGGCCATAGCGCTTGAGCACGGCAATGCAGCCGTCCTGCGCCTTCTTCAGCGCCTCGGCGGCCTTGGTGTCGTCGGTGTAGACGGCGCAGCTGGCGCCCTCGTCGGCACCGGCGACACACACCGTGCCGCCGGGCGTCTCGATCATGGCAGGGCGCGGCGTCATTGGACGGTGCTCCCGTCCGCGTTCGGGGCGTTCGTCACCGCCGCCCCGAGTTCGGCGAGCTTTCGGCGGTTTGCGTTGCGCGCGGCCTGGCGGATGCTGTCTTTCGACATCATCAGATCGTCGATCATCTCGCCGACCATCTGGGCCGTGCAATCCATCCCTCTTTCCATCTGGATGCCGGCGGGCGTGCGGGAGAATGCGCCAATCACCCAGGAGATTTTCGGGTAGCGAGCCGCCAGCTGAAGAAAATCGTCCTTGAAGGCCTGGAGGTAGAGCTGGGCCTCCTCAAGGCTTTCGAACACCTGGCGATTGGCGTGCACCTCGCCACAATCGGGACAGGCATCCCCGGCGTGCGCGGCCGGCCGGGTGGCTTGCGGCTCGGGGGTGTTCTCCGCCTGGTCGAAATCTTCGGCGGGCGGATTGGTCCAGGCGGACCGGCGGGCATCGTTCATGGTGGGCTCCCTGTGATTGCGCATTTTCCGGAGAAGTTGACGCATTAATATGCGCAAAATACCCGATTTGCGCATTTCGTCAATTCACGCGTTTGCGCGTTGATTTGCGAGCCACAACGTGAATAATTTTCGGGGACCACTAAAAATTGTGGAAAAGTGCAATGCTCAGGTTGCTTAGGACAATATTGCGCGCGCTCTTCCCTCGCCCCTGCCCCAATTGCAAGGACGGGGAGGTCTGCAGCGAATGCGTGGAAGATTGGTGGATGCACAAGTGAGCGGCGCGCCTGGGCGCGCCGCTTGGTGTGCTAGCTGCGACCAACCACGGCGTGCAGCGCCCTGATGTCCTGCAGCGAGTACCGGCATTCCTGATCCGGATTGAGCTGCCGGCAGAACACGAAGCCGTCGCGCATGGCGACATAGGTCTTCAGATAGGCGTCGCCGGACTTGAGCTCGACGATAACGTCTCGCCCCGGCCCGGGCTGCCGGTTTCGCACGCAGTAAACCCGCTCGGCCGCGTAATAACGCGGCTCCATGCTGTCGCCGAACACTTCCAGCGCAAACACATCATCCCGCGTGCCCTGGGCGGGGATCCGCTCGATCATGTCGACGACACTGTCGTGGTCGAGATGAACGCCCCCGTTGGGGCCTGCGGCCGCCAGGCCGTAAAGCGGGATCCGGCGCGCTGCCGGCATAATTGGAAAATCGAGCACTCGTCCCTCGTTGTCCCCCCGGCCACTGGTTTCCACCCCAGCCCGACGTTCAACGATTTCCAACCATTGTTCGAACGCCAGACGCTCTTCCAGCGTCACGCGTTTACGTTCGCCGTTGACGAACCGACTAACCTTAGTTTGTGACCAGTCAAGGGCTTGCTGGGCGTCGGTCTGGTTCACACCGGCGCGCGCCATCCGCTCTTTATAGGAGCGGTCCTGCGGATCGAGCGTATCTGCATTCATGGGCACATGAATGTCGAATTTGCCGAAACTTGGATATTGACGATTGGCGCAAATCATATGCGCCTATGTATGCGAAAGTCGCATATCTGTCGAATTCAATTTTCGAGACTGTCCATGAGCACTGCGAATTCCGCCCTTCCCGTGCCGCCCGAACGGCGGGGCTACTACCCCATCCCGGACCGCCTGGAGGATGCGCGCACGCCGATCGAGCGCTGCTGCGCGCTGGTTGGCGGCGTGGAGAACTTCGCCCATTTGCTGAACCGGGACACGAAAACCCTCTATGCCTGGCGCAGCCGGTATAACGGGTATTTCCCGAACTATATGCGCGAGCCGATCCTGCGCGCCCTGGAGGAGGCCGGATACGTCCTGCCGCCGGACTTTCTCGATGTGTCCGAAGCCCGGTTCCGGCCGTCCGACGATGGCCGCGTAACCCCGCTCCCGGTGTCCCAATGACCCCCCGCCCGGCCGACTCCCCGCGTGCTGTTGCCGCGATGGCGGTGCTGACCTGGCGCCTTCTGCCCGCGCTCGCCGTGGTGAGCGGAATGCTGCTGTTCACTCAAGGAGGATCGTGATGAGCGATGACAAGATCCCGGCACTGACCGGCGCGCGCATCATCCACAAATGGAAGGGCCATGACGGCGGCGTGCACGAGCTGGTGCGCCTGGAAACCGGCGCGCTGGCCTGCCTGCTGCGCGACAATGCCGGGGCCGTGAAGGACGCCGACAGTCTGCGCCCGGGCGGCGACATGGTGGCCATGGCGCAGCGTATCCTGGCCGAGCCCGCCCCCGATCCAACCATTGCCGAGATCAAAGCCCTCGCGATGACCGTGATTGCGGCGGAATGCGAGAGGGAGGGCTGAGGCGATGGCGCGCATTTATCTCGCGTCGAGTTGGCGCAATCCCTTTCAGCCTGCAATGGTCAAGGTGCTGCGCAACTGGGGCCACGAGGTCTACGATTTTCGAAATCCCCCGAGCGGGGTGCCCGGCTTCGCCTGGGACGAAATCGACCCGGACTGGCGATACTGGACGGCGGATGAATACCGCCACCACATCACGACCAGCCCGATTGCCGCGCGGGGATACATCACCGATTTGCGCGGAATGGAATGGGCGGACACTTGTGTGCTGCTGCTGCCGTGCGGTCGTAGCGCTCACTTGGAGGCCGGCTGGTTCTGCGGTCGCGGCAAGCGCTGCATCATCATGACGAGAGATGGCGAAGAGCCCGAGCTGATGGCGCTCTTGGCCACCGATATCTGCACATCGGCATATGGGGTTTTGGAGGCGTTGGGAACACCTGCCAGCCCTGGGGCAATCGAGCAACGCCTGAGTGTGCTGCGCGAAAAATGGGAGGGCTGACCATGACCGCCCGCACCCCCATTGCCTGCCTTGTCGCCGCCGCCGATCGCGTTGTCCTGTCGGACCGGCCGACGCCGGAGCAAATCGCCCATCTGCGCGATCGGACCGACGATGCGGTCCACTGTCTATACGACGAGGCGGAGCGGCGCGCCCTGCCCGGCTGGGCCCACTATCAGGCCATGGCCCTGATCCACGCGGCGCAGGCCGTTGTGGAGGCGCCCCAATCGGCCCGCGATCGCGAGGCCCTGTCCTATATCGCGCGGGCGGCGCACCGGGTGGACGACATTCTGGCGAAGGAGCCGGCATGACCAGCCCGTGGCGCGAGATCCTGCCGGTGCCCAAACCCGCCCCCGGGCGCGGCGACATGATGGTGCAGGTGGCATACGGCGATTACGGCGCCGAGATCCCGCGGCACGTGGCCGCGCGCATCTGTGACCTGCGCTTCGAGGATGACGGCACGGTGCGGGGCCTGCGCTGCCGGGATGATGAATGGGTGGAGCTGACCGCGCACGGCGCAAAAATGCTGCCGCCCGCGCAAATGATGCCTTTGGACGGGTGAGAGGATGAGCGCGCACCTGCTGCCGTTTACTGCCGGGATCGTGGCCCCCGCCATGGGCGCCACGCCGCACAGTGTTTTCGACATATCGCCGCGCAGCCGGCGCACCCGGGCCGAGGCCGTGGCGCGCACCGGCACGATCTATCTGGCGCACACGGTGGCGGGCCTGTCGCTGCGCCAGCTGGAAGGCCTGATGTGGATCGAGCGGCGCGAGCTGCGCCGGTCGGTGCGGCTGATCGAGGAGGCGCGCGAGGACGCGGCCTTCGACGCGGTGATGGCGCGGCTGGAAGACGCCGTTCGTGAAGGGGCCTTCGGATGAGCAAGATGGATATTTTCAATCTGCCGGTTCACCCGGTGGCGGATCTGTTTCCCTGGCTGCCCGACAAGGACGCCGAGGCCCTGGCGGCGGACATTGCAGAAAACGGCCTGATGGATCCGCTGGTGATCTTCGAGGGCGAGTTGCTGGACGGGCGGAACCGCCGCGAAGCGTGCCGCAAGCTGGGCATCACGCCGCACTGGGTGGCGTTTACCGGCAAGGATCCGATTGCCTTTATCCTGTCGAAGAATTTGCACCGCCGGCACCTGTCGCCGGCGCAATGCGCCATGCTGGCCGCGGAAGTGGGGCGCCTGCCTTCGCACCGGCCCGCACGGCCCGAGCCGGATGCAGAAGCGCGGCTGCCCCTGGGCGATGAGGACCGGGCGGAAGAAAAGGCGGACCGCGGGCCGGGTTCCGCAGAAAAGGCGGCACGCGTGCCGCCTTTAAGATCAAACGCCCAGCTGGCCAAGGATTTCGACGTATCCGAACGGTCTATCAGGCGCGCCCGGGCAGTGCAGGAGCATGGCAGCCCCGCCCTTGTGGAGGCCGTGAAGGCCGGCACGGTGCCGGTGAAGGCAGCCGAAAGGGTGGCCCGCAACCTGACCCGCGAAGAGCAGGACGCCGCCCTGGCCGAAGGCGTGGAGGCGCTGGAAGCGCGGGCGCGCAAGCTGGCCAGTGCGGCGACGCGGATTGCCGGAGCGGTGGAGGCAGAGAACGCCGCGAAGGCGGCAGCGCCAGACCGGTTCTTCGACCCGCTGGAGATCCTGGTGGGGCTGGTCGCTCATGCCGGCGGACGCCTGGATGTGCCTGTCGCCGAGTGCCGGGCGTTTCGACCGTCAGACCTGGGCATCACGTTGCGGGCCGACAAGGGCGAATTCTACGTGCTGACATTGCCCACGGCGGACGCGAAGGCCCCGAGCAAAGCCGATCTGTGGCGGCGGTTGGTCAGTCTGGAAGCCATGGTCCTCGGCGAGGATGTTGACCGACTGTCCAGTGTATCGGTGCGAGGTGTGAGCGCGCGTGACAGCGTGAAGAAGATCAAAAGCATGATCGCCAACATTGAGGGCGAGATGCGCGACAAGGGGGATTTTCTCCTTGACTGACGCCCCGCCCCCGACCGTGACCTTTGCCGAGATCAAGAGCCTGATGCAGGGCGATATCGTCGCCCTGGTGAACGAATGGGCGCCGCACGGCCGGCGGGACGGCATCTATTGGGTGGGCCCGAACCCGGCGCGCGGAGAGACGAAGGGCACCAGTTTCAAGATCTGGATGACGGGGTCCGGCGCGGGCGCGTTCAAGGAGTTCGACGCCGGCGAGACGGAGAAGGGCGATATCATCGACCTGCCCGTCTATCTGGGCGTTCTGAAGGACCGGGCGGCCGTGCGCGAATGGGCGATGCGGCGCTATGGCCTGACCGGCGGGGATCCGAAAAAGCTGGAGAAGGTGCGGCGCGATGCGCGCGAGAAGATCGCGCGGGACGAGGCCGCCGAGGCGCGCGATCGGGCGCGCAAGATCCGCACCGCACAAGGCATCTGGCAGTCGGCAGGGCCGCTGGTGCCCGGCACCACGGCCTGGCGGTATCTCACTGAGGTGCGCTGCATCCGACTGGACCGGCTTCCGGCCGCGATCACCGAGCTGCGCGCCAGCGAGGCGCTGGACTGGATCGGCCCTGACCGACAGCGTGCGCGCATCCCGGCCATGATTGCCGCAATGCGGCGCGCTGATGGCACCATTACGGCGGTGCATCGCACCTATCTGGACGCGCAAACCGGCGGGAAGGTGAAAGAGGGCCCGGCAAAGAAAATGCTGGGCGTGACGCGCGGCACGGCGATCCGTGTCTGGCCAGGCACCGATCCGCGCGTGCCGCTGGGCCTGGTAAGCTCCGAGGGCATCGAGGACGCCGCGACCATTGCCGTGGCCGATCCCTCGCGCGCCAGCTGGGCACTGGGCAGTCTGAACGGGCTGGCCACGTTCGAGCTGCCGACAGGGCCAGCCTCGCCCGCGATCACACATCACACCGTCTTTGCCGACAATGACTGGGCCGGCGGGCCTGCCGCGAAGGGTTTCGCCCAGGCGATCCGCCGGGTGGCCACGCTGGGCGTGCCGGTGAGCGTGGCGCGGGCGCACCGCGGCAAGGACGCCAATGAGCTTTTGATGGGAGAGAAGAAATGAGCCGAAGGCTTAATGAAGAAACAAGCGACCGGGCAGCTGTGGCGTTCGTCGCCGTGATGGCTTACGAGGCCGTGAGTCACGATGCTATGGCTTGGGTTGACCGCGATCCGGATTTGCCCTGGTCATCCGAGAATATGGAAGCGGCGCGGCGGCTGCTGGATTTCGGGCGGCGACACAGTTTTCCGCCGGCTGAGACCTTTGCGCGGCAGGCGCCCGATCTGGGCGGCCCGGCCTTTTCAGCTGAACGCTGGCGATGTGATGTTTTGTACCGCGCCAGTTGGGAGGCATTCCGTGGCGTGCTGGTCGCGCTGTCTCCCCTGAAGCTGGGTTTTGACCCAGTACCGGAGCCGCCGACGCGGCCGCGCCTGCCGCGGGACCCCGATGATGACGGGTTCGAGCAGGACGCCGCCGGTGCGTTTGAGCGGGAAACATTCCGCGGGCCGAGGGCGAAGTGCTCCATCCCGACGAACATCAAGCCCCAAAGGAAAGGCGCCGGAACCCCGCTTAGCCAGGTGAAGGGGATCGGCGACGCGATCGAGAAACGGCTGATGGCGGCGGGCGTAGGCAACGCCGAGCAGCTGGCGATGATGAATGACGTGGACCTGGACGCCCTGGCCGACCGGGATCCGGGATTGCCCGACCTGTTGCGCAAGCGCCCGTTCGGCGGGCTGCGGGCGTCTCCGATCGAGGCGGCGCGCCAGCTGGTGAATGACGCCTCACCCGGCTGAGCAGCGCCCTCGTAGCCGGCGGGCGGTCTTCCCCAGGGCCACCCGCCGGCGAACCCTTTGAGTTGTTCCGAATACTGAGAGCTTGTTGCCGATGGACGATCCAGCGGAAAGTGAAGTGCGCGCTGCGTTGGCGGATGCGGAAGATTTTTCCGGCGCTGGTCTGGCCGTGGATGTGGCCAAGGGCCAGCCGCGCACCCTGGGCGGGCAGACCGTGCCGCCGGGCATGGCACGAGCCTTCGGGGTGCTGGATCAATACGGCCTGCCGGTCGACTGCCCGGTTATTCCGCTGGGCATGGATGCGGGCCGGTTTTTCTTCCTGAACACGCTGGGTCAGGTGGTCTCGCTTACCGAGCTGAAGGCCGAAAAGATCAAGGGCATGTTCGCCGGCCGGATCGATTATCTGTACTGGTGGGCGCCGCGGCGAAAGGCGCCGCCAAAGGAGGTCGCCGAACAGGGCGAGGAGGCAATCAAGGCCTTCTTTGCGGATCCCGACAATGTGAACGGCTGGGACGCGAACGTGGTGGGCGATGCCCTGTACAACGCCTGCGCCATGAAGGGCGTCTGGCGCGATTTCGAGCTGGTGCGCGGGCGGGGTGCCTGGCGCGAGTATGACGGCTCGCTGACGGTGCATTGCGGCAACGCGCTGTATTCCCTCGACCGCAAGAGCAAGATGATCGTGCGGCCGCCCGGCGATTACGGCGATGCCGTGTATCCGGCCGGGCCGCGGCGCCCGGCGCCCTGGGCCGAGCCCGTGAGTGTGAAGCCCGGGCGGGATCTGAATGCGCTCCTGCGCACCTGGAATTGGCGGCGCGACATCGATGCCGACTTGCTGCAGGGCTGGATCGGCGCCGGGATGCTGGGCGGTGCGCTGCACTGGCGCCCCTCTTTCTTCCTGACCGGCCCGCGCGGCACCGGCAAATCATCGGTGACGCGGCGCGTGCTGCGCGAGCTGTTCGGCGAAGGGGCGATCTATGCCACCAACGCCACGGCCGCGGGCCTGTATCAGCACATCATGCATGACGCCTGTCCCGTGATCCTCGACCAGTTCGAGGCCGACGCGAACAGTGCCAAGAGCAAGGCCGTTATCGAGCTGGCGCGGGACAGTTGTTCCGATGGCGTGGTGATGCGCGGCGGTGCCGAGCACAAGGGCGTGGAGTTCAAGGCGCGCAACTGTTTCGGCTTCGCGGCGATCCGCCGCCCGGCCATGCGGCCGGAAGACCGCTCGCGCATGGTGTTCCTGCAGCTGGATCCATTCGAGCCGGGCGCGATCGCCCCGGCCCTGGACCGCCAGGAGCTGCAGATCCTCGGCCGCAAGCTGTTGCGGCGCCTGATGGACCGGTGGGCCGATTATGACGCCGTGCTGACCAGCTATCACCGGGCACTGATGGCCGTGGGGCATGACAGCCGGGGTGCCGACCAGTTCGGCGTGCTCCTGGCGTGCGCCGACATGCTGACGCAGGACGAGATGCCGGACGCCGACAGCGTGGCCGAGAAGGCCGCAATGCTGGCGCCGGAAGGCATGGCCGAGTTCATCGGCCAGGTGGAGGAATGGGAACGCTGCCTGATCCAGATGATGAGCGCCCCGGTCCCGGCGTGGAAGTCGGGTTCCCAGCCCTCGGTGGGCGCCGTGCTAGCGGCCTTCATGAGCGAGGACCAGCAGGTGCGCATCGAGGCGTTCGGGGATCTGACGCGGGCGGGCGAGCTGAAGAAGGCGAACACGCTTCTGGCGTCGGCCGGACTGAAGATCGAGACCGGCAAGCGGGAATACCCCGGCGTGGCGTTCTGGCTTTCCGTGCCCTCGGCTGACGACAAGCTGCGATCCCTGTTCGAGGACAGCGATTTCGGCGGCGAGAGCGGTGTGGAGGGCGCCTGGGCGGGCGCCCTGCAGCAGGCGGCGCGCTATGACCCCGAGACCCGTCAGGGGATGTGGGTGTCCGAGCGCTCGACCCTCGACGGGCGGCGGCGATGGTGCACCTGGCTGCGCATGGACGAGATCGTCGGCACGGATGACGGGGATGAGGACGCGGATCCCGGCGGCACGGATCCGCCATTCTGACCACTTAGCCCCCCGTCGCCCCCGGCCCCGTCAGGGTCGATGCATGTCCGCGAGCTGGTGACGCGAATTTTCGGGATGCCACATCAGCCTCGCATCCGCGCCGCATCCCGAACTCAACCCGTTGATTGAACAGGAGAAAACATGCGTCCGGGATGTCGGGATGCCGGGATAGAGGTTTTTCACGCGCGCGCGCGCACACGTGGGAATACATCACATCCTCACATCCCGACATCCCAGAGGGGTATTTTCTCTAAGTATATCAGCGGTTTAGCTTCGGGATGCGGCCGGGATGCCTCTCGTCCCCGCATCCCGAACCGCGATTTTCCTATTAAATATCGGGTGTTTAATGCCTGACGAGCGAAAAGAGGGCATCGCAGCCGCGATCGACGCGACCGGCCCGGGCGAACTGCCCGTTCTGGGCGAGCTGGTCGGTGAGCTGTTCGATCTGGACCCGGTGATGCGGTCGCCCAGGCGCAAGGCGGATGCGGCCAGCGGTGATAAGCGCGGCCCCGGCCGGCCGAAAGGGTCCAAGAACAAGCGATCACAGGACTGGGTCGCCTATCTCGGCGCCCAGTACACGCTCCCGCTGGAAGGCCTGGTCGCGCTCGGCGATATGGCACCAGAGGAGCTGCTGCGAGATCTCGCTGACCAGGCCGAACGGCTGACCGGCCGCAAGGTCGACTTCACCAAGATGAAGGATGACGAGATCCTCGGCCGGCTGGAGCGCTGCCTGGCGATCATCAACGATGCCAGGAAGTCCGCCTCGCCCTACATGCACGAGCGCCGCGGGATGGTTGTGGCGGATGACCAGGGCAATGATGTGCCTGTCCTCGGGATCTTCGCGGCCGGCGGCACGCCAGCGATCGGCCAGGCGCGCGAGGTCCTGGGCTTCGATACCCGGCCTCGGGACGTGCGCGAGGAAAATCAAGCACTTATCGAGGGCAATGCGGGAAAGTCGTCAGACGGAAAGTCGTCACCTGACGCTAAGTCATTGAATAACAATGACGAAACACCCGAATAGCCGCTAATCGAATATCAGCGGGCAATCGCCCGACCCCTCCCCCTGGTCGCCTTAGCCCCCGCCCCCGGCCGGCGCTTTGAAAATCCGGCTCGACCTCCAATCGACCCGACCACCTCTAGCCTGACCGGATTTTCAACCATGACGCGAACCGACGCCGCCCCCGCGGGGGATTTGCAGCATTACGGGGACGGGGGACGCGTCAATCAGAAATACCCTGGTCAACAGGAGCGCGAAGACTGGGGCGGTTTGTCGCCGGAGGATTACGACCGGGTCCTGAAAGCGGCGGGCGGGGACGGGGGCTGGCAAATGCCCGGCCCGGTCTCGGCGCGCTTCCTGGCCAGCGATGCGCGCGCGCGCGGCATCATGGGGCCCTACGGCTCCGGCAAGACCGTTACGTGCTTCATGGACGGGCTGTTCAAGCTGCGCCAGCAACCCCGGGCGAAAGACGGGGTGCGGTACATGGACAGCGTTGTCGTGGCCGACACCTATGGCTCGATGTACCGCAACACGGTGCGCACCTGGCATGACTGGTTCCCCAAGGATTGGGGCAGCTGGAAAGGTGCGAACGAACGCCCCGCCCTGCACCAGCTGCGCCTGCGGGACGAATACGGCGAGATGCGCTGGAACGTCGACTTTGTAGCGGTGGGCGATCACGCGGCCGAAGACGTGATGGACGGGTTCGAGCCCGGCCATGGCTTCATCAACGGGGCCGCGCGACTGAATGAGGACGTGCTGACCTTCCTGCTCGGCCGGATCAAGCGCGGCGGCAAGAAATCGCTGCTGGGCGAACGGGCTTTCCAGCTGAAGTGGAACGGGCTGACGGCGGACTGGAACCCGCCCGACATGGACCACTGGCTGTACAAATATTTCGTACTGGATCTGCCGAAGGGCTGGGACTTCTTCGAACAACCCGGCGGCATGGATCCGGACGCCGAAAACCGCACCAATCTCGCTCCGGACTATTACGAAGCGATGATCGAGGACATGAAGCACAAGCCGAACGACATCCAGCGGCTGGTGCATAACAAGTGGGGTTTCGCGGAAGACGGCGAGGCCGTTTATCCCACATACGGCCAGCGGCATCGCTTCGGCGCGGCGATCCCGTTCAATCCCCGCCGGCGCCTGTATATCGGCCTCGATGGCGGGCAGACGCTGAACCCGGCCGCCGTCTTCGCCCAGCGCGACGATGAAGGGCAATGGCGGATCCTGATGGAGCTGTGCCCGGGCCGGTGCGGCGCATCGGCGTTTGCGGATCTGCTGGTACGGTGCCTGCAGGACAATTTCCCGAATGCGCGGATCGAGGTCTATGGCGACCCGGCCATGGATGCCGGCGCGGACAAGGAAAACGGCCAGCTGTCGTGGTTGGACACGGTGGAGCTGGCCCTGGGCCTGCCCATCACGATCGCGCCGACCAATGAATTCGGTCCGCGGCGCGACGCGGTGATGAAGGCGTTGGCGAATTCCACGCCGGACGGCCGGCCGGGCCTGATCGTGTCGAGCGAATGCCCGTCCCTGCTGGCCGGGTTCGGGGGCAAGTACCACTTCCCGAAGTACAAGGAAGGCGGGAAGGAGAAGACCCGCGACCGGCCAAACAAAGACCACCCGTATTCTGATGTTCACGACGCCCTGCAGTACATCATCCTGAGCGTGGAAGGGCTGGGATGGGTGCAGTCCGGGCACGGCCGCCAGCGCGACCGCACCTATCAGGAGCGCGAAGCCGAGGCTGCCATGGAGCGCCAGATGACCGGCCGCGGCGACGCGGTGAGCTGGGGCTGGCAACCGTAGTGCTTTAGCCCCCCGCGCCTGCGCGCGCCGGGAGGATCGGGCCACCGCTCGCGGGGAGCCTGTACGCGTCGCCATTGGGCATGGTTTCCGGCGCGTCCCCGTGAGCGGACCAGATCACGAGGCTGTATGACCCACGACATCGACATCCGCCCTGCCCTGCCCTCATCCCTCGCCCAAGCGCTGGATGATGACGGCTCTGCGATGCGCTGGACCCGCAAGCGCTGGGCCAGTGTGACGGCGCAGCTGGCGATGGGCGAAGCCTTTGAAGTGCGCGTCGGCGGCGAGCTGGCCGCAATCGGCGGCTTCATTCCGGACCACGACATCGATGGCGCGCCTGTCACGCAGGTGTGGATGCTGGCCGGCCCGGCGCTGCGCGATCGCGCGCGCCTTCGCGCGGGCCTGGACGGCATGAATGCTGTGCTCGATGTGGCCGGCGAACGTCACGGCCGGCTGATCTGCCTTGTCCGCGCGGATCTGCCCAAAGCCTGCAAGCTCGTACGGCTGTGCGGATTTCGTCTGCCCATGCGCGGCATCATTGCGCGGGGCTGGCTGATCGGGCGGCGGGATCCGGACGGCGTTCGTCTGCAAGAGGAGTTGGCAGCATGACTGGGGTTTTCCGTGAGATCGGGAAGGTTTTCGGTTTTGGTTCGCCCAAGGTGAATGAGGGCCTGATGGCGGCCGAACGCCGCGCCAAGATCAATGAGCAGGGCAAGCAAACCGAGCTGGAAGGCGAGGCCGATGCCCAGCGCATCCGGGCCAGCTCGTCCGGCCGGCGCGCCGCGCTGGCCAGTCAGATCCGCGACACGCTGGGATAGGCGATGAAGATCAAGGCACCGAGCGACCCGGGCGCACTGTGGAAGGATTGCGATCGCGCATTCAACGACCGCCGCGGCTGGGACTGCCTCATCAAGGAAGTTTACGACCAGATCCTGGTCTATCGGGATCCGGACGCCGCCAAGGGCGCAGACCGGCTGAACCACCTGTTCGACAGTACGGCCGTCTCGTCCTCGATGCGCTTTGCCGGGCGTCTGAAAAACGATATCGCGCCCTCGCTCCAGACTTTCTTCGAGCTGGAGCTGGGCCCTGCCGCCAAGCGCGCCGTACCGGATGAAGCCGGGCGCCAGGAGCTGCAGAGAGAGCTTTCCGAGATCTCCGATGCGGCCGGGGCGGCGATGAATTCGCCCATGTTCGACGGCGCGCTGGCCGAAATGTGCATCGATCTGACCGCCGGCCAGGGCGCAATGCTGATTTCCGACGGTGACGAGGACGATCCGGTAATTTTCGAGGCGGTGCCAGCCGTTGACATCGCACTGGTCGAGGGGCGCGGTGGCCGCGTCGAGCGGATCTACTATCCCAAGAAATGGCCGATCCGCGAGATCGCGTCCCGCTGGCCCGATGCGGCGAAGGGAAAGGGGCAGCACAGGCTGCCCAAGTCGATGATGGAGGCCCTGGAGAAGGGCGGCGATGATGCCGAGGTCGAGCGCGAGGTGCGGCAGGCCACGGTGTGGGACGGTGAAAACCGCCGCTGGGTGACGTCAGTCCTGGTGCAGGATGATGACGGCGACGAAAGCGGCGTTGTCCTGATCTTCCGCGAGCAAAGCCGCAAATGCCCCTGGTTGACGCCGCGCTTCTACAAGATCCCCGGCGAGGTGATGGGCCGCGGCCCAGCCATGATGGCACTGCCGGACGTGCGCGTTGCGAACAAGACCGTCGAGCTGACCCTGCGCGCGGCGGCGCTGGCGATCCTGGGCCTGTGGACGCGGACCCAGACCATGAATGCCGGCGGCACGCTGAACCTGTCGCGCCTGGCGCCGGGCTCGATGATACCGGTTCAGTCGAACGGCGGTCCCCGCGGACCGGAATTGCAGGCCCTGGACGTGCCAAAAAATTTCGATCTGTCGTCGATCCTGCTGAACGAATATCGCGAGCGTATCCGCGAGCTGCTGTTTGACCGGCCTATCCCCGCTTCGAAGGGCCAGACCCCGCTGTCGGCAAGCCAGGTGATCGAGCATATCCGCGTCTATGCCGAGGATCTGGCTGTCGTCTATGGCCGGTTCGTCAAGGAGATCATCGTGCCGGCCGTCGATCGGGTGATCGAGATCCTGTTCAACCGGCAGCTGCTCAAAACCTCTGTCAGCATCGACCAGCTTTACACCGCCCTGAAAGTCGTTTCGCCGCTCGCCGACGCCCAGAACATGAAAGAGGTTCAGCGCGTGGTGCAGTGGCTGGAGATCACGGGGCAGCTGATCGGCCAGGAGCTGACGGCCATGGCCGCGAAGGTCGAAGATCTGCCGCGCTGGCTGGCAAGCAAGCTGGGCGTGCCGATCGATCTGGTGCGCAACGTCACCGAGAAAGAGCAGATCGAGGCCGTCGTGGCCGAGCTGGTCAAGGCCCAGATCGCCAAACTGCAGCAACAGGAGCCCGCCGCAAAGGCGGCCTAGGAAACCATGCCCGAACACACAATGGCCGGCCCGGCCGATATCGTCGCCCAGCTGATCGATGGCGGGGGCGGCTGGGACAAGATCTTCGACATCAAGGACAAGCTGGGTGCCCGTATCGATCGCGGCGATTACGACCGCGTCGCCGAGTGCGCCCGCGAGGTGTTTGCCTCGCCGGCCGGCGAAAAGCTGCTGCACTGGCTGATCCAGGAATTCCTGCTGAGCGCCACCTGGCCGGGCGACGTTTTCGGCCGCGACCAGATGCTGACCTACGGCCCCTTCCGGGAGGGTCAGAATTCCATGGTTGTCCTGCTGCACAAGATGCTGAGCCGGGCGCACGAAATCGATCTTGAAGAGGAGCCTGCCCATGAGTGAAGAAAATGAAGAAACGCCGGGTGACACGCCGGCAGACGAGACGCCGCCGGCGGGCGGTGATGGCGCCGCTGGCGAGGGCGGCGAAGGTGAAGGCGGCGAGGGCGACGGCCAGCCGCAAGGCTACCGGCCGGAAGGACTGGCCGACGAGCTGGCCGGGGCCAATGACCAGGAGACGATCGACAAGCTGCTGGAAGGCCTGACCAAGGCGAACGAGCGCGCCGAGGGCCTGCGCGAGAAGCTGGCGCAGAAGCCGGGTGCCCCCAAGACGGCGGACGAATATCCCGATCTGAAATTCTCGGACGATTTCATTGCCAAGCACGGCAATCCGGCGCCGAAGGACGATCCGATGCTGGGCATCATCCGCGACAGGGCCCTGGCCGCCGGCATCACACCGGATGCCTATAACGGCTTCGTCACCGGCGTCCTGGAGGCCGCGGCCGAGCAAGGCATTCTGGAAGCGCCATTCGACCAGGACGCCGAGTTCGAGAAGGCCGGCGGGAAGGACGCTTACGAGCGGCGGATGCGATCGCTGGACCAACGGTTCGAAGGGCTCGTTTCGCAGGGCAAGCTGACGGCCGAACAACGCGAGCTTGCAAAGGCCTTCCAGGCGACGGCTGACGGGATGGGGCTGTTCGAAGCCGTGTTCGGCCTGGCCGGTGAGAAGGGCGTGCAGCTGGATGGCGACGCAGCCTCGGCCGCTAGCAAGATGACAGTGGAAGCGGTGCGCCGCGACATGCGGGACGATCGCTATCAGCGCGGCAGTGCCAAGTTCGACCCGGCATTTGCCAAAGAGGTCGATGAACGCGCCGCAAAAGTCTTCAAGGACCAGTAGGGCTTTAGCCCCCCCGCTTTTGCGCCAGCCATAGCCTCGCTGCGTTTCGTCCCGTCAGGAGCGACCCGCAGCGAGGCGGCCTTCCCGGATATCCGGCCCGCCTGCAGCCCGCGGCCCTCTCGCGATCGAGGGACTTCCTTCAATCGATCGCAGGAGCCCCGAGATGTCCCATCAGGCACCCGTACTGTTCACCGAGAAATACGAAGCGCGCGTGGAACACACGTTCCAGCGCAAAAAGTCCAAGGTTTTCGCGACCGTGCGCAATCGCACGGAAGGCGTCATCGGCGCCGAAAGCCTTACCATGTATGTCGCCGGGAAGGGCCGCACGACCAAGCGTCCGTCCCGCCACGCCGACATCCCGCCCATGAATGCCGGCCGGTCCAAGATCAAGCTGACCACCGAAGACGATTTCGCGTCGGACTACATCGATGATGAGGATCTCGACAAGATGCTGGCCGACGACCGTGATGTGGTTGCCGACCAGGGCGCTTTTGCCATTGCGCGGGCGCTGGACGACTACGTGGTCGAGGAGATTAACGGCACGGACCAGTATGTCGGCGACTGGTCGGAAGGCATGTCGGTCGATCTGGCCCTGCAGGCCACGACCAACGCTGCTCTTTACGAGTGGCCGGACGATGAGGGCGGCTGGTACGGCCTGCTGGGTCCGAATGCGTGGAACCAGATGCTGACCTACAAGCAGTTCGCCAGCGGCGAGTATGTCGGCGATGCGCTGCCGTATCTCAACAAGGCGTATGTGCGCAGCTGGAACGGTGTCACCTGGATGCGCCACACCGGCCTCGTCTCGCCGGACACCGACCAGGAAAACGGTCTGCTCTACTATGGCCCCGCAATCGCCGCGGTCGGCCAGCGTTCGGGCAAGCCGGACATCTGGTGGGATGGCAAGAAGCAGGCCTGGCTTGTCACCCAGCGCCTTCGGGCCGGCGCCAAACGCCATGTGGAGCCCTGTGCGATCCAGCTTCGCTACAACCCGAACGCCCCGTTCTACGGGGTGAACAACACGCCGGCCACCTGACCGGACTGATCGGGCGGGCCTGCGGGCCCGCCCCTTCGATTGTTTTGCCAAGAGAAGGATTGAAATCATGGCACTGGACAAGGACGGCCTGAACGTCATCCGCGAGCTGGGCGCGATCGGTACCGGCAAGGGATCGGTGAAGCACCAGTGGGGCTACGTCACGAATGACACCCGCGCCCAGGTGGAGACGGACGGCTATTTCGACGCCCTCGCCGACCGCATGGCCACGGGCGATGTCATCACCGTCTCGTATGACTGTGACGGCACACCGGGTGTTCGCATCTATGTCGTCGTCGTGACGACCGGCGATATCGCCCTGACGCCGCTTTACGAGACCCCCTAATCCGGAGTGGGCGCGATGGATGCCGCCACGGTTCTGACAGATATCCAGCTGGCCTCGCAAGCGCTATGGCGCGCCGGCGTGGCGGGCGGCATCGAAAAGTTCGACGGCGGCGATCTTCAGGAGAAGGTCGCCGCTGCCTACTGGCCGCTGACCGATGCGGCCCTGACGCTGACGACATGGCGCTTCAACACGGTGACGCGCAAGCTGTCGCAGCTGGCCAGTCCGCCGCCTTCGCGCTGGGCGTACCGCTATACGCTGCCCGGCGACCGGCTGGGCGAGCCCTATGCGATCTTTTTCGACCAGGACAAGACCGCGGGCACGCAGAATTTCGAGATCTTCGAGGATGAGCTGTGGTGCGACGAGCCGATCGCCTTCGCGCTCTATCAGCGGCGCCCGACCTCGCCGGGGAAATGGTCGCCGATCTTCCGGGACTTTGTGATGACGGATCTGGCCGCCGTGCTGGCCCTGGACATCAACCAGGATCGCTCGCGGTATCAGACGCTGAAGATCGAGGCCTATGGCTCGCTCGACGCCAACGCGTTCGGCGGCAAGCTGGCGCTGGCCGTCCAGCGCGAGGCGATGACCCTTCCCCCGGTGCAGGCCCTGCCGGATGGAGGCCCGCTGGTTCGCGCGCGACTGGGCGGGGACTGATCCATGGTGTCATTCGGCAAATCGTGGCCGAACCTGTCGGCCGGCGAGCTGGATGCCGGTCTGGCGGCCCGTGAGGATCTGAGCTTTTACGACAAGGGGCTGAAGTCGGCGCGCAATGTGCTGTGCCTGCCGACCGGCGGTTTCCGCGATCGCGGCGGGCTTGTGCATGTCGACTATGTGCGCGGCCAGCTGGAGGCGATCGATATCCCGCCGGGATCCGTCACGACGCCCTCCGGGTCTGTCGAGATCATCGAAGATCCGAACGGCGAACCCATCATTATCGTCACGGATCCCGTTGTGCCCAACGGCGGCGGCTATATCGTGCGCGTGGATTTCGGGGCGCCGGTCGAGGTGCATCTGGTGGATGCGATCGATTTCGAGGTGGAAGGCGCGGCTGCGGCCGATGCCTGGCGGGTGGAATATTCGCACGACGCCAGCACATGGACGG
This sequence comes from Maricaulis sp., assembly GCF_039978735.1. Classification (GTDB taxonomy): domain Bacteria; phylum Pseudomonadota; class Alphaproteobacteria; order Caulobacterales; family Maricaulaceae; genus Maricaulis. Next base: position 91,729 of record NZ_JBDWAS010000005.1, on the reverse strand, counting down.
CCTTCGGCAATACGTTCGACGCGGATGGCAAACAATCGCGCCGGGCCGGTCTGGGCCCGCGCCAGTCGATCACGGCGCGCTATTGGCGCGTGTTCGGAACGGTCGCGATCGAGGGCCGCGAATTCGCCGCGGCCGAGCTGCGTTTCTGGCGCGAGACGGACGAGCTGTCGAACGTGAAGGCGTTCGGTTTCGCCTACGACACCACGGCGACGTATCTGATGGTTCACACGGACCGGAATATCGAGGTGTATGACGCGCGCGAACGCCGTGCCTCGATCCCCGCGCCGCACCGTCACGCGGACATTGCGATCGTCAACCGGGCCCAGTCTCTGGACACGCTGTTGCAGTTCCATTCCGACTATGCGCCCTGGCGGGTTTTTCGCTATTCCGACGCGGGAAACTGGGATGCGCGCGAACAGGCGTTCGAGAACGTCCCGCGCGAACAGTTCGACGGCACGTCCTACACGAACGGCAAGAACGAAAAACAGGAGGTTCTGACCCTGAACATGACGGACGGGTCGGACCGGTTCACGCTGTCCTATGCCGGCAAGGTGTCGCCCGGCATCACCTATGCCGGCAATGATGCCGACACGGCCAACAATATCGCGACGGCCCTTGCAGCGATCGAGGATATCGGCGCGGGCAATGTGACGGTCACGAAGACCGACAACAACACGTTCACGGTCGAGTTCGTCGGCGATCTGGCGCAACAGGAGCACCCCGTACTGGGATATCAATTCCTGGGCCCGGGCGACGGTGACGAGATCCTGCAGGTATCGCGCGTGCAGGAAGGCGAGAAGGGCGGCGAGGACATCTTTTCCGCGGCGCGCGGATATCCCTCCTGCGGGACCTTTTATCAAAGCCGGTTGCTTATGGGCGGGATGCGGTCACGGCCGGCCACGGTTCTGTTTTCAGTGCTGGGCGATTATTTCAACTTCGACATCGAGCTGACCGGGGACGGTGCGCTGTCGCTGGCGATCGATGACGACCAGATCAAGCGTATCCGCCATATCTATCCCGGACGCTCGCTCGGCATCTTCACAGACGACGCCGAATTCTGGGTCACGGACCGCGTGATCGTGAAGGGTGAACCCATCAGCTTTGCCAAGGGCACCCGCCGCGGCGTGAAAATCGGCCTCGATGTTCTGGAGGCCGATGACCAGACGCTGTTCGTGCAGGCCGATGGTGGGGCCGTGCGGGCCTTCTCCTATGCCGAGGGTCTGCAGAGCTTTGTTGCGCCCAGCCTGTCGCGACTGGCGCCGCACCTTGTGAAGGATCCCGGGGACTGGACCGTGCGGCGCGGCGCCTCGGCCCGGGGCGCCGAGCTGGTGTTTCTGGCGAATTCGGACGGATCGGCCGGGGTGTGCGCCCTGATGGCCGATGAGGAGTTTCTGGCCTGGCACAACTGGGACACGGACGGGAAATTCATGTCCTTCGGAACCGAAGGTGCAGACGAGGTTTACGCCGTGATCGAACGCACGGCCGGCGGCGTGACCACGCGGCGCCTGGAAGCCTATGACGAAACGAGCCTGTATGACGCGGCCGTGATCCGCGCTCTGGATCCCGCCGCGACATCGATGGCGGGGCTGGATCACCTGGAGGGCAAGACGGTCGAGTTGTGGCTGGATGGCCGTCCGTGGGGATCCGCAACGGTCGAGGACGGCGCGGTGAGCTTTCCCGAGCCCGCCGGCGCTGCCTCGACTGTTCAGGCCGGCCTGCCCTTCGAGGTTTCCGTGGAGCTGCTGCCGCCACGCGACCAGCGCTATGGCTGGATCGTGGGGCAGTTGTCGACCGTCTATTCGGTCTGGCTGTCACTGATCGATACCGGGTCCATCACGGTTACGGCCAATGGCCGGCCGGCGCGGCGCGCCGATCTGCGCACCATGGGCACCGGTGCGTTCGAGAGCGTCACCAACACCCTGTTTACCGGCGAGGTCGAGGTGGACGGACTTCTGGGCACTCGGCGCGGCAACACGATTTCCATCGGGCAGGCATTCCGGGCCCCGCTGCGCGTGCGCAGCATCAAAGCGGAGGTGAGGCTTCCCCATGTTGGCTAACCTGTTTCAGGACATATACCAGTCGCAGTTCGGGCGGGACCCTGCCGAAGAGGAAATGCCGTCTGCCTCCACGTCCAGGCTGTACGAGATGCAGCGCTTTGCCTCCACGTCCTCGGCAATCTTCTCGATCGCCGGGGCTGGTGTGCGGGCCGGAGATCTGGAGCGGCAGGCTGGCGACCAGCTCATCATGGCCGAAGCGGAAGAGACGGCCGCGCTGCAGCGCTCGAATGCGATCCTGCAGCGCCAGATGGAAGTGTCCGGCCGGCTGCGCGCCGCCTTCGCCGCATCCGGTGTGGATCTGGGATCCGCGACGGTCGACCAGATGGACCGCGAGAACCGCCGGATGGCGCAGGACGCGCTGACGAAAACCCGCAATTCCGGCGCCCGCCGTGCCGCGCAGCGCCGCTATGCGTCGGCCGCCCTGGCGCGGCGCGCGGCGGAGACGTTCGGCGCGGGCCTGATCGATGGTGTTCTGTCGGCCGCGGAAAGCGGAATGAAAGGCTGATCGATGACTGCAAACCGCAGACCCGGCGGTGTGCCGCTGGCGCGTTTCGAGCCGGTATCCGTGGACATGTCACCCGCGATCGGCACGCCGGTCGGGAACACGGCCGGCGACATGGAGCGGATCGGCTATCGCCTGCGATCGCTGTCCGCAACAATCGGCCGGGTGGCCGACGAACGCGCGACGCGTGAGGGCCAGGAGGCCGGCGCCGTCGCCGGCATGGATCCGGAGTTTCGCCAGATCGAGCGCAACACGGCCTATGCCCGCGCGTTCAACCAGACCGGTAATCATATCGCGCTGTCGCAGCTGGAAACACATGCGCGGCGCGAGATGGAAGGCGTCTATGCCGAGCACGGTCACGACCCCGACGCGCTGGGCCGCGGGCTCGATAACCTGCGAAGCCAGCTTGACCTGTCAGCGCCGCTGCAGGGTTCGCCCGTACTGCGGGCCCGGTTCGGCGAAATGTTCGACCGCAACCGGCTGGTCTATGAGCGCCAGACGGCGCGCGCCACGGTGGCGGCCGCCGAAGCCAGCGCGCGGGCTGACATCGAGACGGCCAACACGCAGCGCCTGAACGATCTGGACCGCATGGCCCGCCAGGCCGGGCTCGACGAGACGGCCGATGCGGCCCTGTCCGGCGAGCTGGCCGCCATGGAGGAGGCCCTGCTGGCCTATGGGCCGCGCGAAGCCTTTTCCCTGGGCGAGCGGGAATTTGAGCCGGACGCCGAGCGCGCCGGTGCCCTGTCGCCGGAGGAGATCGCCCGGCAGATGGGCAGCGCGCGGCGGATCCTCGCATCGGGCCGGGTGCTGGGCGCGTTTTCCCGCACCGACGGTGTGGCGGCGCAAAGCGAGTTCCGCGACGCCTTTCTGGCCGATGCCGAAGCGACAGACGGGCCTTACGCCGATTTGTCGCGACAGGACATCAACGCGATCGACGCCGCCATGTCGCGCACGATCGCGCGCGGCCAGGCCGAGCTTGACCGGCAGATTGCGGCGCGTGAACGCGTGCTGGATCGTGCCCTGCGCGATGCTGTGGAAGTCACCGGCGAGGGTCTGCCGCTGGGTGCTGACGTGTTCGAGCGCATCGCCCGCGAGGCCGAAGCGATCGGTGCGGCAGATCTGGCCGCCGAAGCACGCGAGGGGTCCGGCCTGGCGCAGCTGGCCGACTGGGCCTGGACGCGGCCGCTCGCCGAGCTGGAAGCGCTGGAGAACGAACAACGCGCGCGTCTGCAGGACGCCGGCAGCGCCACACCCTATCAGGCGCGCCAGCTGGCCACGCTGGGCCGGGTGCGCACGCAGCTGCAATCCGGCCTGGCGAACGATCCTCTGTCGACGGCCGTGCGGGCCGGCGTGGCCGAGGTGCCGCCGCTGAACATGCTGGACGAAGCCGGTATGCCGAGCATGGAGATCCTGACGCAAAGCCTGGCCGAACGCGCGGCAACCGCGCGCGTGGTGGCCGCAAACTACGGCCTCGCCTCGCCGCGGTACTTCACGGGCGCAGAACGCCGGCAGCTGACCGAAGCCGTGGGCGCGGGTGACGTGGAGCGCTTTGCCATGGCGCGCTCCATTGTCGATGCGCTGGGCCCGGATGCGCCGCAGGCGCTGGGCGAGATCGCGCCGGACGAGCCGTCCCTGGCGCATCTGGGCGGATTGCTGACGGCCGGTGCGACAGCTGCAGCCGAGGACATGGCGCGCGGCCTGCAGCTGCGTGAGGTGGACGGATGGGAAAGCCGGTTGCCCCGGACGAATGACGCCGCGGCGGGCGGAAATACCCTTGCCGAGATCCAGCTGGCCTTTTTCGGCGATATGGGCGAGAGCCTGCCCGAGACGGCGGCGGCCGTGACGCTGGCGGCGGGGAATATCTATGACGCACGCGCCACACGGCAGGGGCTGACCCGGGACGATTTCAACCGCGACCTGTACGAACGGGCGCTGAATGAAGCCCTGGGCGCCGTCTTCCTGTCGGACGGACGCCGCCAGGTGCAGTTCGGCGGGATGGGCGAAATGGACGGGCGGGGCTTGTTTGGCCGCGATTATCCACTGATCGCGCCAAACTGGCTTCGCGCCGACCGGCTGGGCGATGTGCTGGGCGGGCTGGGCGATGATGACCTGGCCGCCCTGCCTGCACGGCCGCGTGATGGAGTCGGCGAGCCTCTGACCGCACAGGCTCTGCGCGGGGCCTATTTCCTGCCCGCCGGCGAAGGCCGGTACTTCATCGGCTTTGGCCGGCGCAACGCCGTCAACCCGACCGTAGCCCTGGACGAGGCCGGTGCGCCCTATGAGCTGGACCTGGCCGCCCTGCGCGGCCGGATCTCCACGCAACACCCGGACTGGGTGCGCTGATGATCCCGATTTATGAAAGCCCCGACCGGTCCGGCCTTCAGCCCATGGGACGCGCGCCCCGCGGCTGGACCGAGCAAATCGGCGCCGCCTGGGAGGCCCAGCGCTGGGTGGAGAATGTCAACCAGGAACGCCGGTCCGATCTGGATCTGTACTCGCGCCGCATCGATGAGGTGCGCGAGGCCACGGGCGTGCGGCTGGACCACCCGCTGCTGATCCACGACCCGCGCGAACGGCGGCTGGAGGGCAGCCGGATCGAGCGGTTCGAGGCCCGTATTGCCGAGCTGCGCACCGGAAACCCGGAATACGCCACTGCAATCCGCTCCCGCGAGGACTGGGAAGCCGAGCGCCGGGCCCGGATACAGGAGATCGCCGCGGACGCCGAAGGCCTGGAATTCGTGCCGGCGCTGGTGGGCGGGGTGCTGGGCAGTTTCGAGGATCCGCTGAACCTCGCGACGCTGCCGATCGGCGGCGGCAAGAACATCGTGACCGTGGCGGCGCGCGAGGCCGGCGTTAACGCGCTGGTCGAGGGTGCGTCCCTGCCGGCCGCGCAACGCTGGCGCCAGGAGATGGGTCTGGCCGAGCTGACAGGCGACGAAATGGCCTTTCGCGTCGGCGTCGGTGCCGTGTTCGGGGCAGTCGCCGGCGGCGGCGGCCGGGCTCTGGAAATCGGCTGGAACCGTCTGCCACTGAACCGGCAGGCCGAAGCCCTGCGCGAGCTGGCGCCGGAGAGCGCCGAAGCGCGAGGGCTGGCCGATCTGCTGGAGCGTGAGGCGGAGATCGAGGCCAGCAATCCGCTTGCGCCTGGCGTCGAAAACGCGGCGCTTGAGCGGGCGCTGGACATCGCCGTTCCGAGAGAAGAGGTTTCTTCTCGGCGATCGCGCCTTCTTTCGTCCGGCGCGGACGGTTCTCCTGCGCCAGTGTCGTTGCCAGCCGGTCGCGAGTTCGACAGTGCGTATTCGTCCACTATCGTCGACCAGATCAGTCGAGAGGAGTTCGTGATAGAACAAATCCAGCGACGGCTGGCGCGCGACGCGGACCCGGCAGCGCTAGAGCGCGCAGTCATCGAACGGCTGGACCCGTATTCAGGGGCCCGGCTTCGCGATATTGATACCGAGCTTGGCGGGGCCATTTCCGGAAAGCGCCGCCATGCGCTGACTGCCGAGCGCGAAGGCATTGCCGAGGGGTTTTCTGAAGAGGTCTCGCAAGCTGCAGTCCGCCGCCAACAAGACGCAGCCGATTTACAAGACAGGCTTGCCGCCGCTCGGGTCCGGCTACGTGATCTGAACCAAGAGTTGAGACGGGTTGCACGAAAGGTCTCTGAACCAGAGGCGCAAGCGCTTCACCGCGATATGTTCGACTGGGCAGCCGAGGCCTCGCGGCGCGGCGACATGTCTCCCGACAATCCCTATCGCACCATCGAGACGCCGCCCGCGCGCGCCGCGGCCGATGGGGACCTGTTCGACGATGTGAGCGGCGCCGGGCCGCGCGACCAGCTGGCGCAGCTGGAAGCTGAACAGCGCGCCTATGCCGCCGCGGCGGACGAGGACATGATCCCGACCGGCCGGATCATTGACGACCAGCCGGAAATGACCAGTCGCGCGGAGATCGAGGCGGACCTGGATCGCCAACAATCGCTGCTGTCGGCGCTGCGCACATGTTCACTGGGTGGAGGTGGGTCATGAGCCTGCGGAATTGTATCGAGCGGGCAGTGCGTGAGGGCGAGCTGGACCGCCGCCAGGCGGACGAAATGCTGGGCGTGCTGGAACAGGAGCGCGCCGCCGGGGCGTCGGAATTCGAAGCCGATAGCCGCGCCATGGCGCGGCTTGAGGCCGAAGCGGCCGAAGCAGCCCGGCGAACCCGCCTGCAGGTGGCAGCCTCGCGCCGGATCCGCGAACAGGTTCTTGCCCGGCAGGATACCCAGGGGCGGCGCGCGCCCGGCGACGCCCTGCCCGAGCTGATCGAGCATTTCGGATCCTCTCCGCATTCCAGCGTGCGCAGCCGCTACAACGCGTTGCGCGGCCGCGCGCACGGCCTGATGACAGATGCGGTGTTCGAGTTCGAGCGCGACGCCCTGTCGAACACCCGCAACCGGGCCCGGCTGGAAAATCTGGTCCGTGAAGCCCTGGGCGAGGATAGCGGCGATGCAGCCGCCCGGGATCTCGCGCAGGGCTGGCTGAGAGCGGCCGACTTCCTGCGCCAGCGCTACAACGCCGCGGGCGGCGCGATTGCCCGTCTGGACGGGTGGGGCCTGCCGCAGGTGCATGACAGCGTGCGCATCGCCCGCGAAGGCTTTGAGGCTTGGCGGGCCTATATCCGGCCACGGCTGGATGAGGCCCGGATGATCGATCACGCGACCGGCGAGCCGCTGGCGCCCGGGCGGATTGATGAGCTCCTCGAGGACACATACCGGGCGATCACGACGCATGGCTGGTCGCGCCGTGAACCGTCTTCCGGCGGCGGCGCCCGATCGCTGGCCAGGCGGCGCGGCGAGCATCGTTTTCTGGTGTTCCGGGATGCCGACAGCTGGATGGAATACCAGACGCGTTTCGGCGAGGCGGATCCGTTTTCCGCCATGATGAACCATATCGACACGCTGGCGCGGGATACCGCCTCGATGGAGATCCTGGGCCCGAACCCGAACGCCACCCTGCGTTTTGCCGAACAGGTGGCCCTGAAGGAAGCCGAGGAAGGCCGTGCGGACCATGGCGGCTTTGCCGGGCGCTCGCCGGTGGATGCCGTAAAGCATCAGGCCGCCGTCATGCGCGACATGTGGGATCTGCACACGGGCGCGGCCTATGCGTCGTCAAACACCATGCTCGGCCGTGTCGTGGGCGATGCCGTCAACTTCAAGATCTCGACCCAGCTGGGTTCCGCCGCGATTTCCGCGCTGACCGATGACGGATTTCACCGCCTCGCGCGCGGTATGCAGGGAATGAACGAACACAAGCTGACCGGCCAGCTGTTGCGCATGTTCAACCCGGCCAGCGATACCGACCGGCGGATGGCCGTCCGCGCCGGGCTGATCGCGGACGGTGCCGCCCAGGTGATGGGCGGACAGGGCCGCTTCATCAACGAGTTTTCCAGCCATGAAGTGACGCGGCGGCTGCCCGATATCGTGCTGCGCTGGTCCGGCCTGTCACCGATGACGGAAGGCCGGCGCTGGGCCTTCGGCATGGAAATGATGGGCTGGCTGGGCGACCAGGCCGAGCGCGGCTTTGACGATCTGCCGAAGGCATTGCGGGAGAGTTTCCAGCGGCACGGGATCTCGCCGGCAGACTGGGATGTGATCCGGTCGGTGGATCTCTATGAGCCGCAGTCCGGTGCGCGCTTCCTGCGGCCGGAAGATGTAGGGCGGTCGGACCGGCTGGATCCGGCCGATGCCGACCGGCTGGCAACCCGCCTGCTGGAAATGGTGCAGATCGAGACGGAATACGCCGTGCCGACCGCCTCACTTCGCGCGCGCGCCTTCTTGGGCGCAGCGTCGAGCACATCCAGCCCGTTGGTGAATATCTTCCGGCGGTCCTTTGCGATGTACAAATCCTTCCCGGTCTCGGTGCTGATGCTCTATTCCGGCCGCACCTGGCAGGTGGCGGCACAGGCGGGCGTACTGATGGGGGCGCGGCTGGCCGCAAAGATGCTGATCTACACGACCGTCCTGGGCGCGCTGTCGCTGCAGGTGAAGGAGATCGTCAAGGGGCGGGATCCCCGGCCGATGAACACGCCGGAATTCTGGATGTCGGCCGGTCTGCAGGGTGGCGGCATGGGTATTTTCGGCGATTTCCTGTTTTCGGACGTGAACCGGTTCGGCGGTGGCCTGGCGATGACGGCGGCCGGCCCGCTGGTGCAGACGGCGGACGAGGTTCGCAACCTGACGATCGGCAACGTCGCCCAAGCGCTGCAGGGCGAGGATACCGATATCGGAGCGGAAGCGACCCGCTTCCTGCGCGGCAATACGCCGGGCGGCTCGATCTGGTATCTGCGTCTTGCCTATGAGCGCATGTTGCTGGACAGCCTGCAGGAGGAAATCGATCCGCAGGCCGGCGAGCGTTTCCGCCGGCTGGAGCGGCGATACCGGCGCGACTATGGCCAAGGATACTGGTGGGCGCCCGGCGAACAAGCCCCCGATCGCGCACCCGATCTTGCGAATGCCGGCGGCTAGGCTTTAGCCCCCCGCGCGCGCGCAAGCCCCGACCATCGGCCCGCAATCCGAACGGTTGGGAGTTTTCGCGTGAGCCAGGATGTCAATGATCGCCGGTCCGGTCCCTGGGTGCTTTCCGCAGGCGATGCGGGGCCGCACGACTTCGACTTCGTCATCCGCGGCGCGCAGGAATTGCGGGTCACGCGGATCCGCGGCGAGGTCGAAACCGTCCTGACCTATCCGGCTGATTACGCCGTCACCGTGGCATCCTATCCCGGTACGGGCACGGTGACGCTGACCACGCCCCCGCTCGCCGGCGACCTGCTGGTTGTCGAGGGCCTGCGGCCGCTGGCAAGCCCGACCTCTGACGAGGTGAGCACGCGTCTGGATCCGGAAAAGCTGAACGAGAAGGAAGATACCGCGATCCGGGACCGGCAGGAGATGCGCCGGGACATCGAGCGCAGTGTGCGCGTGCCGCGCACGGAAAGCGGTGTCGGGATCCCGTTGCTCGCAGCGCGGCGGGGCCGTGTTGCCGGGTATGACGACGACGGCAATCCGAGTGTCGGGCCTCTGATGGAGGACCTTGTTCGAATTATCGAAGAAGGCGTTGGCGTCGTCAGCATTGACGGCATGATCGCGGCCGCAACGGTTTCGCTCCTGCAGCTGGTCGATGTTTCGGAAATGCCGCCGGGCGCGCCTGCAATGACGCTTTCGCGCGCCGAGCTGGGCGATAGCGGCGGGCGCTTCTGGGCCTGGCGGACAGGCGATTTTTCCGCGCTGGTCGCGGCCGATGAGGTGACGGCCGGGCAAGGCAATGGCGGCGGCTATGTCGCGCCGTCCTCGGATCGCACCGGCGCATCCGGCGCATGGGTGGCGCTAGATCGATCGAATGTCGAGGCTTCTGCTCACTACGGCAATACCGACGCCGGCGTGCAGGCGCCCGCCGATGGCGGGGCTGCATACCTCGATCTGGGCGGGGCTGTGGTTCACACCACGCGCGAGGTGCGTCAGCTGACGCTGAAGCCGCGCAACGGCACGCTGACGGCAAACAACCGCTTCGGCTATCCGTCCGTGGTCAAGCCCGGCGAGCCCATCCGCGACGTGGCGCTGCAGCGCCTGCGCACCAAGTCGCCCGTGCTGGAATGGGAGGGGCGGACCATCCTGTGGCTGGGGACTTCGATCCCGCACCAAGGCGCGGGCCTGGATGGCTATCCGGAGCAGTTCGCCGATCGCCTGCTGGCCACGGTCATCAACAATGCCTGGTCGGGCTCGAAGGCGGGTTGGGACCCCGCCGCCGATCCGAGCTACATCAACAATATCAAATGCCTCTCGATGACGGAGAATGACCGTTTGTGGGGTGTTGCTGAATACGGCTCGTCTTCGATCTATAGTGATGATTTCGACCTGATTACCAAGGCTTCGCAGATGACCGCCGATGCGCGCATCATGGAAGCCTACGCAGACGCAGACATTTCTGTCGTCGCTCTGGATCACAACCACAACGACCGGCATCTACCGCTGGGCGCGCTGAGACCGCCGGAAACGGCGATCACGGCGATCAGCCTGGGCGCGACCACAACGGTGCAGCTGGCCAGCGGTGCGGGCTGGGCGGCCGGTGACGGGATCGTGCTGCGCGTTGAGGGCATCCCGAAGGCCGACCATCTGGCCGCCCGCGTCGAGGCGGTGAACGGCAATGATATCACGATCAATATCAACACGTCCGGTTATACCGGCTCGCTAACGGCCGGCACGGCCATCCGGCTGGACCGCAACACGATCGCGGGCGCCTGGCTGTTCGTGATGCATTATTGCTGCTGGGCGGCCAACGTTCATGACCGGGCCCAGCCCTATTTCCTGCTCGCAGGTGCGCCGAGCGAATATACGACCGGCGCGGCCGATGACGCGATCTTCGGCAATGCCGAGAATGTCCGCCAGATCGCCGAGTTGTGGGGGCCGACCGCGGGCTTCTTCGACATCGCGCACGAGTTGCAGTTGTCGCTGCGCGATCACCAGACCTATCTAGGTGACAATGTTCACCCCGTCACCAGTGCGCAGCGCCGCGTGATAGCGGACCATTGGGTGCGCTGGGCCCTGGGCGGGGCGCTGCCGGTGCGCAATCCGCGAGACTATCTGCCGCGCGTGGCGGGCACGGAATTTATGGATCAGCGCGAGCCGGTCTATTCGGAGTTCTTCGGCGGCTTCCTGACGCCGGACTTCCTCTTTGGCGGATCGACGCCTGTCATCACCGAGGACTTTGCGGATCTGGGCGGCTGGACAACGGCCGGCAATGCGCCGGCGGTTGCGGCGGCGCCCTGGGGGATCGGCAACGCCCTGAAGATCGAGCGCCGCGCGGCCGTCTCTTCCGGCGTGGCATATATCCACCGTGATATCGGGGATATCGCGGACGGGTTCGATCTGGAGTTCGATATCCTGGCACCGGTCACGGCCGGGCTGACCTCGAACCCGACGAAGGTGATCAATCTGCTCAAGCTGAAGAACAACGGCGGCGGGCCGTATTATTCGCTAGAGCTGATTATCAATGCCAGCAACATCCGGTTACGTATGTCGGTCTGGGATGTGCCGTCGTCGTCACGCGAGTTGTTCGGGCTGCAGGCCGGGCCGCTGGCGCCTGGCGCACGGCACACGATCCGTATCCGCGCTGTGCGAACCACGGGCTCGCACGGCTCCGGCCTGATGGTGTTTTTCGACGGTGAGCCGGCGATGTCGGCGGCGGCACCGGACGATGGCGATCAAACGCCTTGGTCGAGCATCGAGATCGGCGCGATTGACGGCAATTTCGACAGCGATGTGGATTTCTGGATTGGCAATCTCTCGCTCAATTCCTTGATCGTACACCCGTACGGCACGCAGCACACCGGTGTAATCGACGTGGGCGATGTCGCGCTGAACGTCGTCAACGGCCGTATCATCGCCGTGATCGCAGGCGGCGGCTCTGATGTCGTACCTGCGGCGCTGGACTGGACCACATCCACCAATGACAACGGTGTTGCGACCAGCAGCACCGAGGCAATCACCGGCATCGATGCGCCGATTGTGCTGCGCCTGACAGAGGGCGCCAATTCTGGCCTGATTACGTCAAGCTACCGCAAGAACGGCGCCTCCTGGGTCGCGTGGTCCGGATCTGTAGAGATCTCCGTGTCGCCAGACGACACGCTGGCTTTCCGCTGCAGTCATGGCCAGTCCGGCACCGTGGCGACGAGCATCACTGTCAAGAATGTCAGCAATGGCGATGCCACGCTGGATACCTGGTCTGTCACGGTGAACGCCGAGGCCGACGAGACGCCGAATGCGATCTCGTTCGAGCCCGGGGATTTGAACACCGGCAACTCGAATTTCACTCAGCTGCGGACGAGCACGGAGACAATCACCGGCATCAACGCGCCGATCCAGCTGCGGTTTGAAAAGACCGGCGACTGCGACGAGTACCGGGTGTTCAAGAACGGCGTGGATCAAGGCCGCTTCGACGAGTTCACGCGCTTTGTCACGTTCGAGAATGGCGACACCGTCATGATGCAATTCTGGAACCGCAACGCCGCGGCGGCCGAGGATGCGGCCTGGAAGATCGTCAACACCTCGGACGGCAACACCGTGTTCAATACTGGCTCGATGAGCGTGCTGGCGAACGTCTCCGGCGAGACAACGCTGGACCCGATCACGCTGACGGCGGGCGTCCTCTTCCAGGGCTCCGACGACTTCGCGCAGCAGCGCACCAATGAAGTCACGCTGAGCGGGATCTCGGTGCCGGTGACGCTTCGCTTCGAGAAGACCGGCGCCGGCGATGAGCACTTCGCATTCATCAACGGGGTGTCGAACGGCCAGTTCACCGGCGGCGCGCTCGATATCGAGGTCGAAGCCGGCGATACGCTGTTGCTGCAGTTCTGGAACCGGACCACGAGCCCGGTCACGGTCGGCTGGAAGATCACCAACCTGACCGCATCCGAGGTCATTTCGACCGGCACGCTTTCCGTGCCGGGCAAGGACTAGGGAGCTGGCATGGCGGACGGTGGACCGGAAATCCCTCACGGCCTGACACTCTTCGGGGCGGCGGGCCTGACGCTCGGTATCGCCGGCGCCTGGCTGCGCGACAAGATCTCGACCAACGCACGGATTGACAAGGCGACGAACGAAGCGCGGCAGGCCGCCAAGGAGGCCCGCGACGCCAAGGAGGCGACCGACGCGAACGCCGGCCGGCTGGACAGTATTCACGGCGATGTCTCGCACATGCGCGGCCAGCTGGATCTTCTGCTCAGTCTCCAGCCGGGCCAGCAGGGGAGGAAGTCATGACCGTGGCGGCGGCGATTGCGGTGGCGGGCGGGAACATGGCGGCCGCGGGGGGCGCGTCGGGCGGCTTCACGATCGCGGATCTTTTGCCTGCTGTCTGGCTGGATCTGCGGGAAGCCGGGACGATGTGGCAGGAGTCGTACGATAACCCCGTCGTGACGCAGACCGCCAACGGTCAGCCTGTTGGCCTGCTATTCGACATTGCGCCGGGTGCGGGGGCAACCCCGCTCGGTGCGGAGATGGTGCTGACCGGCGACATGTCGACCTCAACAGGCTGGACGGTTCCGACCGGATGGGAAATCACGGCCGGGCAGGCCGTCCACGCTGCAGGCTCGACGAACGGCTATCTTGTTTACCCGCTTAGTCTGACCGCCGGGGCGCTCTATCGCCAGCAGATCGACCTGACCAAGTCCGAGGGCACTGCGCTCTTCAACACCTTCGGCACCGACCGCGGCTATGATCAAGTTTTCGCTACATCTGCGAACGGGTCGTTTTCTGTCTCCGCTTTTGTCCGCTCTGAACTCGATTTTGGTTCGATCTACGGCCTACGTGTTTTCGCCTACGCGGACACCGGCGCCACGGCCGACAATGCGTCGGTCAAGCCGGTGCTGGGACATCCGGCCTGGGCAGCGGCCGACGATGAGCGGCCGACCTTCGATGTCACCGTTCCACGCGTCGTGCATGACGGCGTGATTGACCAGCTGACCATCGCGGTGGGTGACCTCGGCACCGACGCCACGGTTGCAACCCTGGTCGCGGGAGCCTGGTCCTATCTGGAAGGCCAGACCATCGGCGCGGGCGATTACGATCTGCCCACCACAAACTGGACGGCCGTTATCATCCTCGACCGTGCGCTGACGTCCCAGGAAAAGGCATCGCTGGAGGCGAGCACATGACCGCATATGACCGCTCTGTCGTCATCATCGTGCCGGCCGCTATCCGAGAACAGGTGATTGCGCTTGCCGCGGCGCTGGGTTTCTCCACGCGTCTGGGCGCGCCTCTGTCGCCGACCGGGACCGGGACGCCAACGCACTACGGCACGCACACACGCGCGCTGCAGGTATTCGTCGACCTTCTGACCGGCGAAGTGCCGGCCGCGGAAGGGTTCGACCCGGCCGATGTCGCAGCCTTGCGCGCGCAGATGATCGTGTCGGTTCGGCCGGTCTCCGAGATGACCGACAGCGCGCACTTCCAGAACGAATTGGCGGCCAACGGCCTGATGCGCATTGGGGGTCAATCATGATGCTGTCACCCACCGGCCGGCGACTGATCCAGCATCACGAGGCTTTGCGCCTCGAGGCCTATCTGTGCCCGGCCGGCGTCTGGACGATTGGCTGGGGCCACACCGGCAGCGACGTCCATGAAGGCCTGGTCATCACACGCGATCGGGCCGAAGAGCTGTTCACGCGGGACGTGTCGGCCTTCGAGGCTGGTGTGAACCGGCTCGTCCACGTGCCGGTCAGTCAGGCGCAATTCGACGCGCTCGTGTCGTTCGCCTTCAATGTCGGCCTCGATGAGGACGTGGACGATATCCCCGAAGGGCTGGGCGATAGCACGCTGTTGCGGCTGCTGAACGCCGGTGACTATGAGGGCGCTGCGCAGGAGTTCCCGAAATGGCGCCGCGGCGGCGGCCGGGTTCTGCCCGGGCTGGTGCGTCGACGCGCAGAAGAGCAGGCGCTCTTTCTCTCCCAGATGCCCGCCGCCCGGCCGGTACCGATGCCGGTGGCGCCGCCGGCGTCGGCCGAGCCCGTGCGATCGCCGCGCGGGATCTCGGCCGTGCCGGACGTGGTCGAGCACGACAACGTCCATCAGTCGGGATCTGTGCAGGCCTCGCGCATTGCGGCCGGCGCGGCCACCGCGGGCGCGGCCGCGATCGAGGCCACGCCGGAACCGGCCAGCCTGGCCGACGCAGCCAGCACCGCAACCCACGCACTGCGCTGGGTCGATCTCGTCCACCAGTACGGGCCCTGGCTCTTGGTCGCCGTGATCGCCGGCGCCTGGGCCTACATCGAATTCCGCCGGCGCCGGCAGATCGCCGCCGCGAAACCTTGAGGAGCCAACAATGGCCACGAAACGACGCAACACATCCGGCGATGCCGTGCAGTCTATTCAAGACGTGACGCCGCACGACACGAACGCGATCACGGGCGATGGCGGCGCACATCCGACCGCGCTCTTCATCGGCGAGGCCGGCTTGGCAATCACGATCAAGGACATGGATGGGAACACCATCACTTTCGCGGCCGACACGCTCGCCGTGGGCGTCTGGCACCGCATGGCATTCACGCATGTGATGAATACCGACACCGGCGCCTTCACGGCCGGCAACATCAAGGCCGGGTGGTGCGGCTGGGTTTCCAGCCCGGCGGTGGAGTAATCCCCCGCGGCCGGGGCTAGGCCGCAATTCAAGAGGAGTGTCTAAGATGGACTCGCTCGAAGTGACCGACGCGCAAAGCGCGGCGGTTCAGAAGACGCCGAACCGCGTCACCCTGGAAAGCATCAAGGGGAAGATTGTCTCGGAAGAGTATCTGCACCCGGCTTGCCTTCCGTCGATGACCATCGCGGTTCTGGAGCTGGCAAACGGCTATGTCGTGACGGGGCAAGCTGCACCTGCCGACCCCGCAAACTTCAATGAAGATCTGGGGCGCAAATTTGCATACGAGGATGCCGTTCGCCGGATCTGGCCGCTGGAAGGCTACGCGCTCCGCGAACGCCTGACCGAGGCCGTCTGATGCTCGCCCTGCCGGCCCTCCTGCGCCTCCTGGCCGGGCCTGCCGGCGGGGCGATCGTCATGCTGGCCGTAATGTGGGTGTTCGCCGTCGCGCCGCTCGGCCGGGAGCTGGCCGCCGCCGAGGAAAAACTGGCGACCGCAGAGCGCGATCTGGCGCGGACGGCCCGCGAGCATCTGGACACCCTCGGAACGCTCTCAGCGGAGCGTGAGGCGCGCGCAACGGCCAATGCGCGCGCCGCCGAGCTGGCAAACGAGAACGCCGTGCTGACCCGCGATCTCGATCTTGCCCTGGTGGCCGCGCAGCGAGCGCGGCGCGAAGCGGTCAGCACCGCACAAAGGAGCATCCATGAAACGGACCCTGATTGGAGTGGCCGCCGCATTCCTGGCGCTGTCGCTTACCAGTTGTGCATCGGCCTCGCCGCCATCGCCGGAGACGATCACCGAAACGGAGTACATCACGCAAATTGTGGAAGTCCGCCCGCAGATGACGGCCGCCCAGGCGGCTGATGCCGAGGTGTGCCCGGCACACCTGCCGGCCGACAATGGATCGTTCACGGCCGGTTATCTCGGCTGCGCCGCGATCGCCGCGATCAATGCCTGCCGCATCGCCGCCCTGCAGGCCGTCATCGAGGGCGAGCCGGTGCCGCCGGATATCTGTCCGGATTGATCTGCGCCGAACAAGAAACCCCGCCGGGATGCCGGCGGGGTTTTTCATTTATGCATCCACCAGTCCTCGACGCACTGACTGCAGACGGAACCGTCATCGGTGTGAGGGCAAGCGGGGCTGCGGAGATAGCGCCAGAGGGCGCGGGCCGCCGCGGAAAGTCGTCGCATCAGAGGTACAAAGACTTGCGCAGTATTTGTACCTCGACGACTTCTAGAGCTTTGTTTTTGCGACATTCTGCACAAACTCTTAATCAGCGGGTCCTAGGTTCGAATCCTAGTGGGCGCACCATTTTTCTGATCTCACGACAGTTCGCTTCGCGAACGTCTCCGATGGGGCGGCCTGACCGGCCGGCGCGCGGTCGCGCTTGCGAACCCTTTGGGTTCGAAATGGCTCCTTCAAGGCGCAGCATTTTTCCTCGCAGTTCCGGTTGATCGGTCGATCCCGCGCACGCGCCGCCGCGCATGGCGTTGCCACAGCGCGCGCGAATGCCTAGGGATGCAGGCATCGCTTCAATCGCTCCCGAGGAAATGCCGAATGCTCGTCCCTGCATCGCCAGCCCGGCTTCTGGGCGTGCTTCTTGCCGTCCTCACGCTGGCCACCGCCTGTGCGTCCAACCCGGCACGCCTCCCGGTGGTGGACCCGGGCGAGGCCAAGGGCAGCGACGAAACTGTCTTCATCGCCACGACGCGCACGCCGTCAGACGACCCGGCGGTTCGCTTCGGTCCCGGCCGCGGAGACGATCTCTACTTTGCCGAAGCCGGCGTCTGGGTGCCGCACAATCGCGAACCCGGCAGCGTCAATCTGCCCTCCAGCCGCGTCAATCCGGCCCGGGAGTTCGCGCTGACGGGGTTTGAAAACCTCGCGGACGGGTCCGACTTCATCAGCCGGATCGACGAAGCCCTCGCTCCGATCACGCTGGACGAGCGGCGCATCTTCCTGTTTGTGCACGGCTTCAATACGCCGTTCTCCGACGGGCTGTATCTCAATGCCCAGGTGCTCAATGATTTCGGGATCCCCGGCGTCGGCGTGCACTATGCCTGGCCCTCGGCTGGACGTTTGCCGGCCTATCTTTATGACCGCGACAGCGCGCAGTTTGCCCGCGACGGACTGGCCGAAACGCTGACCATGCTGGCCGACACGCAGACCATGGGCATTACCATCCTGGCGCACTCCATGGGGGCTCTGGTGACGATGGAGGCCCTGCGCGAACTCAGCCTGCGCGGCCGCAACGATGTGCTGGAAAAGATAGACCCGGTCATGCTCGCTTCGCCGGACATCGACTTCGACGTCTTCCGCATGCAGCTGGCCTCGCTCGATCCGCCACCCCAGCACCTGGCCGTGTTTTCCTCCAGCCGGGACCGGGCGCTCTTCCTGTCGCAGCAGCTTCGCGGCGGCGGCCATCCGCGCATCGGATCCGGCGCCTATCGCGACGAGCTCAACGCGCTGGGTGTGGCCGTGATCGACCTGTCGCCCATCGCCGATGGCCGCGGCTTCATCAACCACACCACTTTCGCCAGTTCACCGACCCTGATGCGCCTGTCCTCAAGCGGCGTTCTCAACGACGCGCTGATGGGCGAGTCGACCCATGTGCGCTCGACCGGTATCGGCGTGCTGACCGATCTGGCCGCCCAGATCATCTACCTGCCTGCCCGCGCCCTCGGCGAGCGCTGAGCCAGAAAACAAGAAGGCCCGGAACCGGGAGGGGAGCCGGTGCCGGGCCTTCAACGTTGCAAGGCGACTTCAGGAGGGGGGAGATCAGCCGGCCTTGCGAACCTCCGTCAGGAAGCTTTCGACGGTCTTGTTGAGGCGTTCGGCGCGCTCGGACACGGTCTGCACGGCCTGCAGCACGTCCTGCGATGCCTCGCCGGTCTGACGGGCCGAGCGCGACACCGCCTCGACATTTTCCGACACCGAGCGGGCGCTGGTGGCGGCCTGTGACACGGACGACGAGATTTCCCGCGTCGAGGCGCTCTGCTCTTCCGCAGCGGCCGCGATGGCCGCCGAAGTCTGGCTGATTTCGCCGACCGCGCGGGTCACGTCCTCGATCGAGGCCGACGAGGTTGCCGCCGCATCCTGGATCGCCTGGATCCGCTCGCGGATATCGTCCGTGGCCTGGGCGGTCTGGGCCGCCAGCGACTTCACTTCCGATGCCACGACGGCGAAGCCCTTGCCGGCCTCGCCCGCACGGGCGGCCTCGATGGTCGCGTTCAAGGCGAGAAGATTGGTCTGCTCGGAGATGTCGTTGATCAACTGGACGACCTGGCCGATCTCCTGCGCCGCGGCGCCGAGATTGCCGACCACGGTGCGCACGCTCTTGGCGCGCTCATCGGCCTGCGACGCCATGGTCGAGGAGCCCTGGATCTGCTGGGTGACTTCCGCGATCGAGGCTGACAATTCTTCTGCCGCAGCCGCCACGGATTCCACGTTGGACGAGGCTTCCGAGGCGTAGGACGCCATCTGGTCGCTCTGCTGCGAGCCCTCCGATGCCGCCTGCGACAATTGCTGGGCGATGGCCGCCATGCCGCTGCAGGCTTCGCTGACTTCACGCAGCATCGCCCGGACATCGGCATCGAAACTGTGCGCCAGCTCGTTCAGACGGGCAGCGCGGCGCTCATTGGCTTCCGCCTGCGCGCGCGTATCCGCTTCCAGCTGCTCGGCTTTCAGACCGTTGTCGCGGAAGCGCTTGAGACTTTCCACCACGGCCCCCAGCTCGTCCGAGCGTTGCAGTGCATTGATGTCGAGCGAGTAGTCGCCGGTCGCCAGGACTTCCGTGGCATCGGCGATCGTCCGAACGGATTTTGCGGTCCGGCGGCCGAAGAGAACGGAAACCGCAATCAGGCCCGCACCGGCAATCACGACCAGCGAAAGGAAGATCGCAATCGAGGTGTTCGATGTGCGCTGAGCCGCCGCGACGTCCTGTTCGGAGAGTTCGGCTGCGTGTTCAGCCAGTGCCGTGAGATCGGCATTGATACCGTCGAACACTTCATCGAAGGGCTGCAGGAAGGCCACCGAACTGGCAAAGTCGAGTTCCAGCATCTGGCCGACGAAGTCCAGCGCATCCTTGTAGAGCGCGAGCTGTTCGACCAGTTCGTTGATCGTGTCGCCGCGGCCGGCCTCTTCGGCAAACGGACGCAGGGTCTCGATACTGTCGGACAGACCGTCCACCCGTCCGGCCACGGCCTCGAAGCCGGCCAGAACGTCAACGCTGTCGCCGGCGGCCTGGCGTGTGACGATGCTCAGCACGTCGGCATTGATGGCTTCCAGCCGGGCCTGGAATTCGGTGAGCCGCAGGCCGGCATTCATGTCGCCGATGACGGCGTCCTGGGTGTGCGACGCATTGAGCAGCGCCCAGGTCCCCAGACCCGCAACGCCGGTCAGCGCCAGGATGGCCGCGATCGGTGCAACCGCAAAGGATTGCGCGATCGAAAGACTGAAACGTGATGCCTTGCCCATATTCCCTCTCCTCTTCCGGTGCCCACCGGATGGCCGCCCCGCCGCACGATGTGCGGCGGGGCGCAGTCACCGCTAGAAGCCTGCGCGGAGTGACAACCAGAACCGCGATTCAGTTAACGTATTGGCATTGGTCTGTTCACCATCGCCAAAATTCGCGTTCTGGGCGTTCAGCGCGACCGACAGGTGATCGTTGATGACGTATTCGCCGCGGAAGGAGGCGGAGATCACATCGTCAACAGACACGCGCGACACGGAACCGAAGGCCGGCTGCATCGGCACATCCGTGCTGGAGACATAATTGACCAGCACATCGGCGCGGAAGCGCTCACCGGTCCAGCCGACACGGGCATTCGCCAGATGGCTCGGCGTGGCGCCTTCATAGTCACGGACGGTGTTGACGCCGAAGGGCGACAGATCGTCCTCGACGGACTGGAGGGTGTAGTTCACCGACCAGTTCCACGGACCTTCCGGATTGCCGTTGAGCGTGACCTCGGCACCCGTCGTCGCCGTATCGCCACGGTTTCCGAACAGGAAGGCCGGAGCGTTGACGGCCGGCGGGAAGAGATCCGGCACGGGACCGAAAGCACCGCGGTCCTTCTCGGTCTCGTGGTAGAAGAGCGCTGCGCGCAGATCGACAGTCGGCGACAGGGACCGGTCATAGGCGATCTCGTAATTGGTCACGATGGCCGGCTCGATATTCGGGTCGCCGGAGATGACCAGCGTATTGCCGCCCACCGTTACCGGCAGGCCGAAACCGATGTCGAACATCGTCGGCGCCAGCACGCCGCGGCCCGTCGAGAAGCGCATCGTGCCGCCGAATTCCGGACGCCAGACGAGCGCGGCATTGTAGCTGAACTCCTCGATTGTGACGTCATAGTCTTCCCGCGAGAACGGGTAGAGCGCCGGATCGGGATCGCCGTCACGGCTCCAGTCCACATGGTCGTAGCGGCCGGCCAGGGTCAGCTCGACGGTGTCGGAGAACTTGCGGTTCCACATTGCCGATGCAGCAAGGGTCTCATAGCCGAAATCGCCATTGCCCGGAGCCGGGAAGGAGTTGGACTCGCCGTCGCGATACTCGGCCGACAGACGGACGGTGTTGCGCGTACCGACCTTGAACAGGTCTTCGATCGCAAAGGCCGTCAGCGAAGTCTCGTTCAGCCCGAAGCTGTAGAGCACCTCGACCTCGTTGCGGAAGCCGGAGATCGTCAGGAAGCCCAGATCGGTGTCGGCTTCGACACCGGCACGATAGGAGGTGATCTCGTATTCGCTCTCCGCCGCCAGCGCGATGCTGGTGCTTTCCACCTGGTTCACTTCGGAATGCGTGAACTCGGTGATCAGGTTCACCTTGTTCGTCAGGGCGAAACGGCCTTCCAGCGCCAGCGTGTCGCGGGAAAACTCGACATCGCCAAAGCCGGCCGCACCGGTATTGCCCGGATTGCCGGCGAACTCGTCGGCACGGGTCGAGCCAAGGCTGAAGCGGACCGAGGCCCGCTCGCCCAAGCCGTAGGCGGCGACCAGCGACAGGTCGGTATAGCTGTCCGTGCCGCCATCGACGTGCGCGGTGGCATAATTGCCCAGTTCCGGATTGCGCGTGATGATATTGACCACGCCGGACACGGCGTTGAAGCCGTAGAGCGCCGACTGGGCGCCTTTCACGACTTCGATCTGCTGGATCTCGTCCAGCTGGACCGGCAGGGTCGCCCAGGCGGTGTAGCCATAGCTGTCCAGATAGACTTCACGGCCGTTCACCAGCACCAGGAGGCGCGGCGTATAGCCCGTCGCGGCACCGCGGATATTGACCTGGCCGTCGCCGAAGCCGTAGCGGGTCACGTCCATGCCGGCATAGTGACGCAGGATGCCCGGGATATCGCGTTCCGGGAAACGGCGGATGTCTTCGCCGGTGATGATCACCATCGTGGCGGGAACGTCGGACGCGCGCTGCGGGGCGCCCGTGGCACCGGCCGTGACCGGTTCGCCGAACAGTTCGCTCATCGCCGTGTAGTCGAGGGTTTGAGCCGAAGCGCCGGCCTGCCAGGCAAGACCGGCCACCAGTGCAGAAATGGAAGTGGTGAGAATTTGCTTTTTCATGGTCGTAACTCTTCTGGATCCTGTCCGGTCTAGATTTCTTCGATCATCATCGCGAAGGCGGCCGCGAAGGAGACCGACGAGGCATCGGCAGCACCGCGATTGACGACGATGCGGACCGACGGGGCGCTCTGGACACCCATCACGCACTGGCCGCTTTCAACGCAGCCCATATCGGTGGAAACGGTCATCACGCCGGCCGAGCTGGCGGCGGAGAAGACGCCGGCATCGCCGGACGCCGAGCCCAGCAGGACCGCGGCGTGGGCGCCGGACAGGCTGCCTGCATCGGCCATCGGAACGAGGCGCGCATTCAGCGTGACCCGGCCAGCCGACAGGCCGCCGGACATGGCGCCGGCCAGAGCCTGCGCTTCGGCTTCGCTGCCGGCGTCGTAAACGATGGCAACAGTCCGGTCCGAACCGCTGACGCCTTCCATGAAGCCCAGCGCACGGCCGATCACTTCAAGGTCACGCTGCGAGGTTTCTGCGAAAGCCGGAGTTGAAATAAGAGCGCCGGCGATCACCGGCAGAATGAGAAAACGCATATGTAAGGCCCCTGCCCTTTGTCTTTGGGGAACGCCACGTGGCGTCGTCAGGGCTAGTCCTAGAATCGAGGCCTTAACGGAAAGATTTCAAAAGCTCATAGATTATTACAGCTTTCGATAACCATGCTTCCTATTCTCAAACTGATCACAAATTGGCAAGTATAGATTACGAGTATCAACCTCTGGGCGAGCTGCGCGCTGTCACATGCCGGAAAGCGCGCTGGACCGTTGTCTCAGCCGGTCCAGCAAGCCGGCGAGCGTCTCGATTTCCGCGTCCGAGAACTCGCTCAGCAAGGCCGCTTCCTGCGCCAGCGCGACCGGTGCAATCTCGTCGTAGACGCGCCGCCCGTCGGCCGTCAGATGCAACATGCGTGACCGCCGGTCTGCGGCGTGGTTCTCGCGCTCCACCAGTCCGCGCTCTTCCAGGCTGCGCACTGCGCGCGAGACCGACACCTTGTCCATCGCCGCACTGTCGCTGATCGCCTGGGCCGTCATCGGCACGCCCTCACCCAGGATCGCGATCACGCGCCATTCCCAGATCGTCACACCGAACTGGTCCTGGTAGGCCCGCGCCACCAGCCGGCTGACAAGGTTGGACGCCACGGCGAGGCGATAGGGCAGATAGTCCTGCAGGCGCAGGTGCGACGGGGTATCGGGCACGGTCGGGCGGGTCATGCCGCAGTGGTGCAACACAGGCCCACGGGCCGCAAGCAATTGTTGTCTCGACGACCGGGCACGGCTCGCGCTATCTCAAGCGCCATGACCGACTTCGTGACGCCGCCTGCCCGGCCCCGCCTTGCCATCGACGGCGACAGCCGTTCCTTCCCGGTTGCCCGTGTCTTCTGCATCGGACGCAATTATGCCGATCACGCAAAGGAGATGGGAGCAAAGGCGGAAGCGATCTTCTTCATGAAGCCCGCCGACGCCGTCACGCCTGACGCCACGATCGCCTACCCCGCAGAGACCGCGGATCTGCATCATGAAGTCGAGCTGGTGCTGGCCCTCGGTGAGGGCGGCGCCATCGTCGCCAGCGGTGTCGGGGTCGATCTGACCAAGCGCGACCTGCAGGCCCGGCTGAAGGAAAAGTCCGCGCCGTGGGAGATTGCCAAGGCGTTCCGCGACAGCGCGCCGGTCGGTACGCTGCGCGCCGGACCGCCGCCGGCGTCCGGCGCGATCAGCCTGTCGGTCAATGGCGAGCCCCGGCAGTCGGGCGATCTGGACCAGATGATCCTGGCGCCGGAGGCGCTTCTCGCCGAACTGGGCCGCTTCTTCACGCTCGGCGCCGGAGACCTGGTCTTCACCGGCACGCCGGCCGGCGTCGGCCCGCTCAAGGCAGGCGACACGGTCAAGGCGGAAGTTGCCGGCCTGCCGGTGCTGGAATTCTCCATCCCGGAGGCCCGCTCATGACCACGACGCTTTACGGCTATTGGCGCTCAAGCGCCGCCTACCGCCTGCGCATCGCCCTCAATCTCAAGGGCGTTGCCTATGAGCAGGTCTCGATCAATCTGAAGGATGGCGAACAGAACAGCGAAGACTGGCGGCGCATCCAGCCGCAGGGCCTGGTGCCTGTGCTCGAGCATGACGGCCAGCGCCTGCTGCAATCGCCGGCGATCCTGGAATGGATCGAGGAGACCTGGCCGCAACCGGCGCTGCTGCCCTCATCCGCGCAAGCGCGCTGCCTCGTGCGCGGCTGGGCCTCGGTGATCGCCTGCGATATCCATCCCGTGCAGAACCTGCGCATCCTGAAGGCCATCGCCGGCGATCTGGGCCAAGGCCCGGAAGGCATGAAGGCCTGGGCCCAGCGCTGGATCGGTTCGGGGCTGCAGTCACTGGAAACAATGGTGGCCACTCACCCTCGCACCACGCCCTTCCTGCACGGCGATGCGCCCGGTCTCGCCGAGGTTTATCTGGTGCCGCAAATATACAATGCCCGGCGGTGGGGCGCCGATATCTCGAACTGCCCCACACTGCTGGCGGCGGACGAAGCGGCACGGGCGCTTCCCGCCTTCCGCGATGCCGAACCGGAAAACCAGCCGGACGCAGAAGCTTAAGATAAGCGGCGCAGCGGGCCGAACTGCCGGCGGGACAGCCCGTCCAGCAGCCATTCCACGGGGCCGGTCCGGAAAGACCGGCTCCAGGCCCAGACGGCGAGCGCCTGCACAACGCACAGAAGGAAACCGGTCAGCGCCAGCCCGGCCGGGCCCAGCCGTCCGTAGAGCGACAGGCCGGGCAGCAAGGAAAACAGGGCGAGCCCGATCAGGAGCTGGGCGGTATAGAGGCTGAGCCAGATCTTGCCGGCCTGTTCGAGAAGTCGGGTCACCGGTGCGAGACGGGCCTGATTGCCCGCCAGGACGATCAGCGCTGCGAACCCGGCCGCGCACAGCAAGGCGCCAACCGCATGCGCACCATTGCTCTGCCAAAGGCCGGACGGGGCGAAGTCCCGCGCCAGAGCCGCCGCAGCCGCCCATCCGGTCAGCGGCAGGCCGAGGCCCAGGCAGACGGCTGCAACCAGGACATAATGCATCGCCGGCCACCGCCCGCCGGCAAATCCGGTTTCCAGCGCGAGCATGCCGATCATTGCCAGCCCCAGAACACCGCCGCCGAGAAAAACGACCTCCATGAGATGCCATTGCAGCGCCGTTGCCATATTGCGGGGCAATTGCGCGAAATAGCCGGCCCGGTGTGCCGCTTCGGCTTCGGTGACCTGTTCGGCGCCGAAACCCAGCAACTGGCCGGGCTCCATCGTGTCGGGCAGAAGCGCGGTCACGGCCGATCCCGCCACCACGATCAGCAGCGTCCCGCCGACCAGGACCAGCGCGGTAACGAGGCGCGAGGCCGGCTGCATGGCGCGCAGCGGCAAGGCAATCATGCTTGCGATCGCCAGGATCGAGATCAGCTCTCCGAACCAGACGAAATAGGCCACAACCAGGCCCAGCAGGAGCATCCAGCCCAGCGGCACCCGCAAGCCCCGGTCCTGTTGCCAGGCCAGCCAGCCCCCGAATGCGGCGATCAGCAGGATATTGAATGTCCATGAGACGAGGGTCTGACCTGTCCACCAGGCCACGGCGCCGGCGGCGCCCAGCGTCCGGCCGCCGATCTCCGGCAGGTCGGCGGAGGGCCACACGCCCGCCATGCCCGGCAGGTTGGCCAGCAGAAGGCCGAAGGCACAAAGCCCGAGAAACCGGAGCAGTCCTGCCCCGTCGCGGTCATCCATGATCGTGCTGCCTCTGCCGCATTTCCGCCACCTTGCTTACAAACAATTCACAAAATTCCCATCTTCCATGAACGCGCTTTGGATATAACACGTCATACCCTCGTGAGGGGTTGAATCGGATCGTAGGGTGCACGTTTGGGATGATCCAGTTTCTCGCTTCGCTGATCGAATGGCTCGCGCTGGCGGCCTTGTCGTCCGTCGGTGTCGAGGTCGAGGCGGTCGATTGTGCCGCTGTCGGCCCGGCCGAGTACCGGACCATCTCGGCCGTCTATGTGACCGGTCAGGACTATGCCTTCCAGGGCGTGGGTTACAACGCGGCATCCCTGAGCGATTGCGCGGATGCGGCGGGCAGCCTGTTCCGGATAGAGCAGACGCCGCGCCTGGTGTCCGAACCGCCGCAGTCCTACCGCAGCTGATCCCCGCTATCGACCGCAGGTTTTCCCGGCAAATACCGGTTCCGCATAGATTATCTGTGTGTGCGGCGCGCATTTGCGCCTATTCTCTGCCATAATGAACAATCCGGCGCGCACAGGGCTTGATCCGGCGCCGGACCAAGGCAGCCAATCGGGCCCGGAATGACCAGACACACCCAGGACCAGACAATCGAACTGGCGGAGATGAATATGGCGGATGACGCTCAGGATTCACCGGTCGCCACAGCGCAATCGCATGCGCTGTCCACCCAGGCTTCACAGAACCCGCAATGGGACGATGCCGGCGGCAAGTCCAGCGGCAACTGGATGGTCTGGCTGGGCAATACGTTCGCACTGTTGTGGATCGGCGCCGCAGGCGCCTTCATCTGGGGCTATCTGGGCATCCAGTCACTGGACGCGTTGACGCGCTATGGTTTCGGCCAGCTGACCGGTCTGTCCGTGTTCGCTATCGCCCCGGCCCTGCTCTTCATCATGAGCGGTCTGATGGCGCGTGAAGTCGTCCGCAGCGGCCGCAATACACGGCGCGTCGAGATCGCCCTGCGCAAGCTCGTCGAACCCGCCCGCTATGCCGAACATGAAGTCCAGAGCCTGTCCGATGCCGTGTCCGACGAGGTCGAGCGGATCAATGCGGCGCTGGAAAGCGCCCTGGCGCGCCTCGCCGCCATGGAAGAGGTGATCGCGCACCATGCCGACACGCTGGAACAGTCGGCGACCGATGCGCGCGACCGCGCCGAAGGCCTGTTGAAAGACCTGCGCAGCGAACGCCTGCGCCTCGGCGAGGTGTCCGAATCCCTCGACGACAAGGCGGCCCTGATCGCCGCCGCAATTTCCGATCAGTCGAAAATGGTCGCCGCAGCGGCCGAGCTCGCCGCCTCCCAGGCCAGCGACAGCGAGAAGCGTATCCGCGCCAGCCTGAGCGACCTGGATGCTGCCGGCACGGCAATCGTCGAACGCAGCGACCAGGCTGCAATTGTCATCACCGAACGCGCGGACCATCTGCGCGATCTGTCCAACGGTCTCAAGGAACGTTCGGAAAATCTCGACGCGGCCTATGTGAAACACCGCCAGCGCCTGAGCGAGGCCAGCGAGGCCCTGCGCCAGGAACAGGAAAAGATCGCTGCTGCGCTGGACTTCCACAAGGCCGAGCTGGAAGTCATGGCCAAGACCGCCCAGGAAGGCGCCGGTGCTCTGAAATCGGCGGCGTCCTCCGGTGCCGAGGCCTTCCGCGAGGCGGTCGACGCCGCCCTGGCGCGGGCCGACGACATGGCCGGCCGGGTCCGTTCGGAAACCGAACACGCCGCCAGCGAGCACGAGGCCGCACTGGCCCGCCTGATCGCGTCGGCACAGGAGGCCAAGGAGGTCTCCGAGGCCGCGATCGAGGCGATCGAGAAACAGGCCGATATCGTCTCCTCCAAGGTCGAGAAGACCAATGAGACGGCCTATGAAGCCGCCCGCCGCTCGGACGAGGCCTTCGAGGCCCGCCTGGCCGAGGCCGAGAAACTCACCCAGCGCGCATCGCGGGCCGCCGACGAGGCCGCCGACTCCGTCCGCCGCCGTCTCGAGGCCGTTCTTGAAACCGCGCGCACCGAGAGCCAGTCGGTCGAGCGTCAGATCGAGACCATGACGCAGCGTCTGGCGGAAATGCCCGTCATGGCGCGCGATCGGGCCCAGGAAGCCGCCGACGCCCTGCGCCGCGGTCTGGACGGGCTGAATGCTGCCGCCATGGCTGCCGCCGAGGAAGCCCAGGAAATCGATGCCGCCTTCCAGTCGCGCATCCGCCAGAATTACGAATTGCTCAGCGACTTCATGCTGCGCATGGGAAGTGTGGCCGGCGGCCGGCGCGTGCCCGACCTCGGCGCCAATGAACTGCCGGATCCGCTGCAGCGGCGGCGTTCATCGCCCGCACCGGATGCAGATGCCGCCGATCCGGACGCGAAGCACGCCTCCGCCCAGGATGGCGAAACGCCGGCAGCACCGGCCGAGGAGCGTCCGCGCAGCGACAACAGTGTCGGCTTCCCCGAGCGCGGCGGACGCCGGGGTCAGGGCGATCCGGGCTGGCGCTGGAAGGACCTGCTGTCCAACATGCCACAGGACGAGGACGGCGCGCCGTCGCCGTCTGACCGCAAGAAACGCTCCGACGACTAGACCAGCACGCGGCCGGGCGGCGATTATTCGCTGCCGGCTTCGCTGTCCTGCATCTCCGTTGCCATGGCGGTCCAGGCGGCGATGTCGCGGCTGATCGAGATCGCGGCTGCATCGAAGGCATCGACGATGGCGCCGGTCCGGTTGTCCGTCGCCCGGCGTTCCGCCGAAAACACTCGCGCCCCGACAAAGCGGCGGCCGTGTTCGGCCACCAGCCGCGCCGCGATACGCACATGAACGGTCGGCGCGGCGCTGTCGCCGTGATCATAGTCCGCCTCGAACTGGCGCAGATCGAGATGCAGCTCGTAATCGGCCCGCACCCCGTCTTCCGGCCGGGCCGGCGCCAGGCGCGCCTGATCGGCGTTGAACGTGTCGATCACCAGGCTCTGCAGCAGGCCCGGCGCCGGTGCGATCCAGCGCGCGCCATGGACATAGGCCAGGCTCTGCCCGTCCCGGACCAGCGCGATCTGGTCGCCGGACAGGCCGCGTGGCGCCTGCGGCATCTCGATCTCGATGATGGTCCAGTTTTCGCTATTGCCACTCCATTCTCGCGGTTCCGGCGAGGACAGGCGGTAGACCGAGACCGGATCGCTCTCGGGCAAAAGCGAGACACAGGCTGCCACCGGCAGCAGGCTCAGCGCGATCAGCGCCGGCTTGAGGAAACGTGTTCCGCTCATTGCGGGACCTCCACGGTTTCACGGGGCGAGCCGGCAACGAAGGCACCGGGATTGCTCTCGATTTCCAGGGCGATGCGTTCGAGCGTCGCGATCAGGCGGCGCAGGTCGGACGAGGCCCGGTTGAGATCCTGCAGCCCGCTATCGGCAAAGTCTTCCAGCGGCGGCGTGATGGTGCGGATCATGGTGTCGGTGTTCACGGCCGCCACATTCACCGCCTGGGCGGCCAGCGTCGTCTCGTTCACCGCCGGGGTCAGATCATTGACCAGGAAGCGCTCGGCCGTCGCACCGAACTGTTCCAGCGAATTGGCCGCGGCCGAAATATCGCCGGCCGCCGTATCGATCCGGCCGATCGCCTGGCGCATGTCGGCGATCAGGGCATCCTCGGCACTCAGTCGCTCGGTCAGGGCGCGCAGGTTGGACAGGGTCTCCGAAACCTCGTCGACATTCTGCTCGCTGAGCAGGGCCGACAGGCGGAACAGCGCCGTCTGGGCTGCATCCAGCACGTCTTCGGAGCCTTCGAACAGCCCCTCCAGCTGGGCACGCCGGGCAAAGATTTTCGGGGGCTGGCGGCCCGGCGGGCTGAGCAGTCGCTGGGCATTCGGCGAGCCGCCGGAGATCAGGATGTAGGAGAGGCCCGTCAGGCCCTGCGGTTCGAGCTGGGCGAAACTGTCCACCCTGACCGGTGTCTGGGCGAGCACGCGGACCCGAGCGATCACCCGGCTCTGCTCGTCCAGTTCCAGCTCGATCACCTCGCCGACCTGGATGCCGTTGAAGCGCACCTCGCCACTTTCGCGCAGCCCGCGGACCGGCCCGTCGAACACGATGTCGTAGAGGGCATAATCCTCGTCGAAGGAGACCTTGCCCAGCCAGAGGGCGAAGAAGCCGAGGGCAGCGGCAAGCAGGACGGTGAACAGGCCGACCAGCGCGTGATGGGCTTTGGTTTCCATGCCTAAATCTCCTTTCCGGCCAGCGCGGCGCGGCCGCGCGGTCCGTGGAAGTATTCCTGGATCCACGGATGCGGATGGTCCAGCAGTTCGCGGAGCGGAGCGACAACCTCCACCCGCTTGTCGGCGAGTACGGCCACCCGGTCGCAGATTGCGTAGAGACTGTCGAGATCGTGGGTGATCATCATGATGGTCAGGCCCAGCGCCCGCGACAATTCCAGCACCAGGCTGTCGAAGGCCGCCGCACCGATCGGGTCGAGCCCGGCGGTGGGCTCGTCGAGAAACAGGATTTCCGGGTCCAGCGCCAGGGCCCGCGCCAGGGCGACGCGCTTGCGCATGCCGCCGGAGAGCTCTGCGGGAAAGCGTGTCGCGGCTTCGGGCTGCAGGCCGGCCAGGCCGATCTTCATGCCGGCGATCTCCTCCATCAGGGAGATCGGCATATCGACATGCTCGCGCAGCGGCGCCATGACGTTTTCCAGCACGTTGAGCGAGGTGAACAGGGCCCCGTTCTGGAACAGCACGCCCCAGCGGCTGTCGACGCGCCGCCGCTCGGCGGTGCTCATCTCGCTGAACAGGCGTCCGTTGAGCCGGATCTCGCCCGCTGCCGGCGTCATGAGGCCGAGAATGGCGTTCATCATCACCGTCTTGCCGGTGCCCGAACCGCCGACCACGCCCAGGATCTCGCCCCGGCGGATATCCAGATCGAGATCGTCGTGCACCACGTGATCGCCGAACTGGGTACGCAGGCCACGCACGGAGATGAGAACGTCCTCTCCGCTCATATGCCCAGCTCCAGATACATCATGGCGAACAGGGCCTCGAGCACGATGACGGCAAAGATCGACTGCACCACCGACGCTGTCACCCGGCGCCCGAGCGATTCCACATCGCCGCGCACTTCCATGCCCTGGCGGCAGCCGATGATCGCAACGACAAGCCCGAAGACCGGCGCCTTGGACATGCCGACCCAGAAATGGCTCCAGTCGAGTTCAGAATGGAAGCGGGTGATGAACAGTGTGGGCGAGATGTCCTGGGCGGACCAGGCGACCAGCATGCCGCCGAAGATTCCCGAAATCATCGCCCCGAAGGTCAGGAGCGGCGCCATCAGCACGCAAGCGACCACGCGCGGCATCACCAGTGCCTCGTAGGGGTCGAGGCCGAGCACACGCATGGCATCGATTTCCTGCTGCATCTTCATCGCCCCGATCGAAGCGGTGAAGGCGCTGTCTGAGCGGCCGGCCAGCATGATCGCAGTGATCAGCACGCCGAATTCCCGCAGCACGGCAATGCCGACGAGTTCCACGGTAAAGACCGAGAAGCCGACACTGCGCAGCAGGTTGGCGCCCATATAGGCCACGACCGCGCCGATGAAGAAGGACAGGACGGCGATGATGGGCAGGGCATTCACCCCCACCTCTTCCATCGCCCAGACCGTCGGTGTCAGCCGGAAGCGCCAGGGCTGGGCCGCCATGCGAAGCCCCGTTGTCACGGTACGGCCGAAGAAGGCCATCGTGCTGACCGCTTCCAGCCAGGCTGCCTCGAGACCCGCCCCGATCCGCGCCATCGCGCCCATGAAGCCGAAGACGGGTTCGCGTTCGGGCTGGCAGATCGTGGTGCGCGAGCGCACCTCCTCGATCAGCCGCCGGGCGGTGGGATGATCGCCGCGATAATGAATGTCGCCATCGGGCTCGCTGCACCGCCGCGTTGCCCGGCCAAGGAGGTAGGCGCCGGCCGTGTCGATCCGGCCCAGCCCGTCCAGGTCGATGACGATATCGCCCGGCTCGCTGTTCTCCTCGACGGCGCGAATGGCTGCATCCTGCACACCGACGGTATCGACCAGCCAGTCGCCGCTCGGCTCCAGCACGGTGCGTCGTCCGTCCTCCCGGACGGTCAGGCCCGCCGGGTCAGCAGTGATGACAGTTTCTCCCCTCATGCCCCTGACCCTAGTCGAATTTCTCCGTCCGCGGGAGTGCCTGGAAGCGGTGCAGCAAAACTGCGGCAGCCAGGCCACACACGGCCGGAATCACCATCAATGCAAACCCGCCCGCGCCGATCCGGGCATAGAAATATCCCGAAACCGCCGAAGCCGCGGCCATCACAACTCCGCCGGACAGGGCCGAGTTGAGTGCCTGAGCCAGCGCAGCATGCTCATCTGGAACATGGTCGGACGCGAACCGCAGGAACCCGACATAGGTGGCGGCGAAGGTGAGCGCATGCAAGGATTGCAGTGCGAACAGCGCCCAGAGCGGCGGAGAAAACGCGGTCAGCCCCCAGCGCAGAATGGATGCAACGGCCCCGGCCCCGATCAGCATGGCCGGGCTTGCACGCCCCAGAAGGCCGCGCCCGGACAGCCAGAGAAAACCGATCTCGACGGCAACGCCGGTCGCCCAGAGCGCGCCGATCGCGGTTCCCGACAGGCCCTGCTCGCTCCAGGCCTTGGCGGAAAATGCGTAGTAGAAGCCATGCCCGGCCTGCACCATGGCCGAAGCCAGAAGCGCAATCCCCAGCGGGCCGCCCAGCATCACCAGGATATGCCCCAGCCGGGCATGATCGGCGCTGTGCGTGTCCGGCCGGCGCCCCTCGGGTAGCCAGGACGCGGCCAGCGCCAGCAGGCCCGCCCCCAGGATCAGCCAGGCCAGAATACTCTCCGTGCCGAAACGGTCGATCAGGGCGCCGGCCGAGAAATTCGCGACGATGAACATCGCCGAGCCGAAAGCGCGCACGGGGCCGAAGGCAAAGCGGTCGTCGCGGGCTGCGCGCATGGCGAAGGCATCGATCACCGGGATCTGTCCGAACAGCAGCGCGCCGGACAGGAAGGACAGGACCAGCAGCACCCAGGGCAGGGATGACGGGCCGTGCAGGCCGAACACCACGACACAGCCAATGGCAAAGACCAGGATCGGATCGCGGCGGCGGACGGCCCGGTCCGACCAGCGGGCGCCCACCGGCGAGACCAGCGTGCGCCCGGCCATGCCGGCCGCCACGATCCAGCCGATCCATTCCGGCGACAGTCCGCGCCCGTCCAGCCATTGCGGGAAATAGGGCAGGAAGCATCCCAGCGTCAGGTAGAAGGCGCCGTAATAGGCGGCAAAGCGGAATGCGGGCGTGCGGATCATCTTGCCTTCCTGGCGTCGCTGCGGTTCCTGCCATGCAGCAGGCTGGTATGGCACGCTTGGCGAACAATGTTCACTTCTATAGGTTCGCGGTTCGAACACCACCGCCGGAATCACGCGTCATGGGCCGAGATACCCTTGTTTCCACACAGCTGGAAGACACACCGGACGCGGACCCCGTCCGGCCCTTGCGCGTGCTCGTCACCGGCTATCGCTCGCACCCGCATGTCGGCGGCCAGGGCGTCTATATCCGCGAGCTGACGCGCGGGCTGGCCGCGCTGGGCCACAAGGTCACCGTTGCCTCCGGCCCGCCCTATCCCGAACTCGATCCGGGCATCGATCTGGTGCGCCTGCCCTCGCTCGACCTGTTTGCCGAAGACAATGCCTTCATGGCGCTGCGTGCGAAGCATCTGGCCTCCTGGGCCGATCTGTCGGAGTGGCTGGCGCACAATTCCGGCGCTTTCGGCGAGCTCTATGCCTTCGGCCGCCGCCTCGACCGCTATCTCGCCGACAATGCCGGCGAATACGATGTCGTGCACGACAACCAGACGCTCTCGACGCCCTTCCTGCGGATCGAGCGCCGCCTGCCGGTGATCACCACCCTGCACCACCCCATCGCCATCGATCACGACTATGCCCTGGCCGCCAGCGACGCCTGGTGGAAGGCGCTGCTGACACGGCGCTGGTACCGGTTTGTCGGGATGCAGGCCCGCACCGCACGCCGCCTGCAGCGCCATCTCGCCGTCTCCGAAGCCGCGCGCGACACCCATGCCGAACGCTATGGCGTCGCCCCGGACCGCGTGCGTGTCGCCTATAACGGCATCGACCACGACGTCTTCCGGCCGGATCCGTCCATTCCGCGCGAAACCGGGCTGATCGTGACAACGGCCAGCGCCGACGTGCCGATCAAGGGTCTCGACGTGCTGATCGATGCGCTGGCGCGCGTTGCGGCGGCCCGGCCCAAGGCGCGGCTGCACATTGTCGGCCAGCTGCGCGACGGACCGGCCAAGCGCCGGCTGGCCGCGCACGGCCTGTCCCAGCGCGTCTCCACCTCCAGCGACCTCACCCGCGAGGAGGTCGCCGATCTTTATCGCCGTGCCCACATCGTTGCCTGTCCGGCGCGCTTCGAAGGCTTCGGCTTTCCCGCCGCGGAAGCCATGGCCTGCGGCGCGGCCGTTGTGTCCAGCGATGGCGGTGCGCTGCCCGAAGTGGTGGGCGATGCCGGTCTCGTTTCGCCCGCCGGCGATGCGGAAGCGATGGCCGCCAATCTCGCCCGCCTGCTCGATGCGCCCACCGAAGCGGCACAGCTGGGCGAGCGGGCCAGCACCCGCGCCCGCGCCGAGTTCAACTGGTCGTCCCACGCCCTCGCCGCCTCGCGGCTCTATGCCGAAGCGCTCGCCGAACGGGGGAAAGCCCGCGCATGCTGACTGTCCGCCTCAAAGCGCTCGACCTGGATGCAGGCCAGCGCGTGCTCGACCTTGGCTGCGGCCAGGGGCGCCACCTGCACGGCCTCTACTGGGACGAGACGCCGGTCACCGCCGTGGGCGTCGACCTGTGCTATGACGATGTCGTCATCGCGCTCGACAAATTCTTCGAACTGCCGCCGCCCGAACCGGCCTCGCCGCTGCGCCATGCCGTGCTGGCGACCGCAAACGGGGAGGCCCTGCCCTTCCCCGACAGAAGCTTCGACCGGATCATCTGTTCCGAAGTGCTCGAACACGTGCCCGATCCGGATCTCTTCCTGTCCGAGATTTCGCGCCTTCTGAAACCCGGCGGCATTTTCGTTGCCTCGGTGCCGCGCTACTGGCCCGAAGCGATCTGCTGGTGGCTGTCGCCGGCCTATCCGCGCACGCCGGGCGGCCATGTGCGCATCTTCCGGCCGGACGCGCTGAGGGCCCAGGTCGAAAAGCATGGTTTCCGTCGCTATCTGCGGCACTGGGCGCACAGCCTGCACAGCCCCTACTGGTGGCTGCAATGCGCGCTGTGGGACAGCCGCGAGACCAGCACGCTGGTCCGCATCTACCGCAAATTCCTCGAATGGGACCTGCTGGACCGGCCGTGGCTGACGCGGGCAATGGAAGCGGTGCTCGACCCGGTGATGGGCAAGTCGGTCGTCATGTATTTCCGGAAGACGGCGTGATGGCAGGCCTGGTCGATATCCGCGCCTGTGCCCGTCACATCGAGGCCCTGCAGCGTCCCGGCGGCGATATTCCCTGGATCGAGGCGGGCATCTGGGATGCCTGGAATCACGGCGAAGGCGCGATGGGGCTGGCGATCGCCGGCCGCGAAACCGCCACGCGCCGCGCCCTCGACCATCTCGCCGAGCGCCAGGAGGCCGATGGCGGCTGGACCGGCGATCTGGGCGCCTCTGTCCCGCTGGACGACACCAATCGCCATCTCGTCCCCGGCACGCCGGAAACCGCCCGCGACACCAATTTCACCGGCTATGCCGCCGTCACCGTGCTGCGCTCCCTGCTCGCGCTGGGCGCCCTGTCGGACCTGCCGCGCTACTGGCCGATGGTACAGCGCGCGATGGATTTCATCCTCGACCACCAGACACGGCAGGGCGATATCGTCTGGCGCGCCCGCGATGGCGACGAGCCGCTGGAGACGATCGACTCACTGCGCGCCGGCAATGCCTCGCTCTACAAATCGCTGGAATGCGCCATCCTGATGGGCCGCCTGATGGAGGCCGCCGTCGATCACTGGGCCCAGGCCCGCCGCAAGCTGGGCGCGGCGCTGCGCGAGAATGATGCCCGCTTCGACCGCAAGGGCACGGACCGCCGCCGCTATGCGATGGACTGGTATTACCCGGTTCTGGCCGGTGTGCTGACCGGCGACGCAGCCCGCGCTCGCCTCTATGCGCGCTGGACCGATTTCGTGAAACCGGGCCTGGGCTGCCGCTGTGTTTCGGATGAGCCTTGGGTCACCGCAGCCGAAACCGCCGAACTGGCCCTGGCCTGCCTCGCCGCCGGCAAGCGCGACCAGGCCCGCACGCTGATCGCCGATCTCGCGCCGCTGAAGGCCAAGTCCGGCGGTTACTGGATGGGCTGGCAATTCGTCGAGGAAGTCGTCTGGCCCTATGAGCGCCCCAGCTGGACCGCCGGCGCGCTGATCATGGCGGCCGACGCGCTGGACGGCCTCACCCCGGGCTCCGGCCTGCTGGTGCGTAACTGGGTGGTGGAATATCCGGTCAGGCCAGACGCCGAAGCACTTCCAGCGTTCCTGTCCGCCTGACCGGCTCGAACAGGCCGGACGCACAGGCGAGCTTCCAGATCTCATAGGGCGGACGGCCGCCATCTTCCGGGTTCGGGAAGACGTCGTGAATCGCCAGCAGTCCGTCCGGCAGGATGCGTCCGCTCCAGCCGCGATAGTCGGCCAGTGCCGCGTCCATGGAATGCCCGCCATCGATGAAGACCATGCCCAGCGGCGTGGTCCAGTGGGCAGCCACGGTCGCCGACTTGCCGATCACCGGGATCACACAGTCTTCCAGGCCGGCGCGGAACAGCGTCTCTCGCAGGGCCGGCAGCGTTTCCACCGCACCCAGTTCGGCATTGTAGAGATCGGGGTCGTGATACTCTTCGCCCTTCTGGTGTTCTTCCGAACCGCGATGATGATCGAGCGTGAACAACACCGTGCCCGCCTCGCGCACCGCGGGCCCCAGATAAAGGGCCGACTTGCCGCAATAGCTGCCGATCTCCAGCACCGGGCCGAGCCGTCCGGCCTCGCGTGCACAGGCAGCGAGATCCGCGCCTTCCTCGGGTGCGAGAAAGCCTTTTACGCTATCGGGATCGAGCATCAGGACAGGCTGTCGTCAGAGGCGTTGCTGCGGCGCAGATCGACCAGCTCGTCGACGCGCTCGCGCAGGCTGTCGGTGCGGACCGCGAAAAGGTCGCGCTCGGACACCAGCTGGCTGGCGAGTTCCTCGTCGCCGGGAACCGGCATTTCCGCCAGAACGGCATCGAACAGGGCGAGCGTGTCGCGGGCCCGGGCGGTGACGGTCTCGACATCGCCGATGCTGCGGCTGAGGGCGCTGCGGGAGACACCGCCGCCCTGGGCGATAAGTTCGGCAGCGGCATTGTCGACCGCGCCGGCAAGTTCCCAGGCCAGGGTCATG
Organism: Maricaulis sp.; assembly: GCF_039978735.1. Classification (GTDB taxonomy): domain Bacteria; phylum Pseudomonadota; class Alphaproteobacteria; order Caulobacterales; family Maricaulaceae; genus Maricaulis. The sequence continues at coordinate 54,268 of NZ_JBDWAS010000005.1, read as the reverse complement.
TCGGTCAGGAAATGAGCGGCAAAACCGGGCGCGTCGAGCGTGGTTTCATTGGCTTCGAGATAACGGGCCACCGGTGCGCGGTCGGTGCCGGCCTCGTCGTCCGACTGGCCCGCCAGGCGGCCCATCCAGGACATGGCGGTTTCCATCGATCCGGCTTCGCGTATCCAGCCGCGCGCCCGGGCAGTATCCTCGAAATCGGCGGCCGTCCGGCTGACGCTGGCCTGCTGCGGCGAGGCTTCACCCGCGCCGGCAAAACGGGACGAGACGGAAATCGGGGCACTGGCACAGCCCGCGACGAAGGAACACGCGGCCAATGCCACAAGGAAGCGCCGAAATCCGGTCATTACGCGGTGGTTTCCCAACAGTCTCTGATTAGCCCCAAGGTGAAAGATGATATAGGGACATGAGGGTCTAGGCTATGGTTTATTGCGTTTACGACGCGCTAACAGGACATATCTGGAATGGACGCCGCCTACTCCCGCCGACTGCTGTATCCGCCGATCCACGCAACGCAGACATTCCGCCTGCCGGTGAGCGGCGGACACGAGCTTCATGTCGAGGAATGCGGCCGTCCTGACGGCCTGCCCGTCATCACCCTGCATGGCGGCCCCGGCGGCGGTGTCTCGCCAGCCCTGCGCCGCTTCTTCGACCCGCACCGCTATCGCATCATCCTGTTCGACCAGCGCGGCTGTGGCCGCTCCACGCCGCATGGCGGGCTGGAGAACAACACGACCGCCGACCTGATCGACGATATCGAGCGCATCCGCGAACGCATGGGTGTCGACAAGTGGCTGGTCTTCGGCGGCTCCTGGGGCGCGACCCTGGCCATCGCCTATGCCCGCCAGCACCCGGACCGCTGCCTCGGCCTGGTCCTGCGCGGCGTCTTCCTGTGCACCGAGCTGGAGCTGAACTGGTTCTACCGCCAGGGCGCCAACATGCTCTTCCCGGATGCCTGGGAACGCCTGGTCGACCCGCTCGCCCCGGAAGAACGCGGGGATATCGTGCGCGCCTATTACGAGCGCCTGGCCGAGCCGGACATCATCCGCCGCCGCCCGGACGCGCTCGCCTGGGCGCGCTGGGAAAGCGCCCTGATCTCGATGACGGGCGACCCGTCCGCCCCCCTCGCCGACCCGATCCGTTCCGACGCGCTGGCCCGGCTGGAGACGCACTACTTCGTCCACAAGGGCTTCCTGGAACGCGATGGCGTGCTGCTGGAGGATGTCGGCCGTTTCAGCCACCTGCCCGGCGTCATCGTGCAGGGCCGCTACGACATGGTGACCCCGCCGCGCTCGGCCTGGTCGCTGGCCCGGGCCTGGCCGCGGGCGCGGCTGCAGATGATCGGCGATGCCGGTCATGCCGCCGGCGAACCGGGTGTCGTCGATGCCCTGGTGCGCGCGACCGACGCCTTTGCCGACCGCATGGGCTGACCCAGACAAGAAAACGGGGTCGCATCGTATGGACGCGACCCCGTGTAACACCAATGGTGGTGCTATGAGGGCCTAGCTGAGGCCCAGCATCGCACCAATGCCGCCATTGTTGAACTGGGCATCCAGACCCAGCGCCAGGATCACGAAGATCGCCGGCGGCACAATCCAGCGCACCGCAAAGTGGAAGAACTCGAACAGCCCCTTGCCGGTGTGCGAGAGCTCGTCGCGCAGCAGCGCCTTGGGGATCACCCAGCCGGCAAAGACCGCCACCAGGAAGCCGCCCAGCGGCAGCAGCAGGCTGCCCGAGAGCCAGTCGACGAAATTGCCGCCGAACTCCGGCGAGTAAACGGCACCCGCACCGATCATGAAGGCAAAGAAGCCGACCAGAACCGCCGTCTGCGCACGGCCGAAATTCGCGTGCTCGTCAACGAAGGCCACGACGCCTTCCAGCAGCGAGATCGACGACGTCACGGCCGCGATCAGCGCCAGGGCAAAGAAGGACCCGCCGATGATATTGCCCGCCGGCATGTCGGCGAAAACGGCCGGCAGCGCCGAGAAGATCAGGCCCAGACCTTCACCGGGGTCGATACCCACCATGAAGACGATCGGGAAGATCATCAGGCCTGCCACCAGCGCGACCAGCGTGTCAGCCGATGCGATGGTCAGCGATGAGGAACCGATATTGGCATCCTTGGACAGGTAGGAGCCGTAGGTAATCATGATCGCCGAGGCGACCGAGACCGAGAAGAAAGCCTGGCCAAGCGCCTGGACGAAGGTCTGGCCCGAGACGGCCGAGAAGTCCGGGCGGAAGAGGTAGGCGACAGCTTCAGCCGCGTGGCCATTGACCAGCGAGTAGATGGTCAGGCCCAGCAGGACGACGAAGAAGAGCGGCATGAGCAGCGTGGCAACGCGTTCGATCCCGCCCTTGAGCCCCTGGGCGACGATAGCGACCGTCAGGCCCATGAACACGATGTGCCAGAACAGCTGAATGCCCTGACCATTGTAGAACATGGTCGCGCCTTCATCCGTACCGAAGCCGCCGGCAAAGCCAGCGACCGAGAACGCCATGACCTGGCCGGCGATCACCGAATAGGTCGTCAGGATCAGGAAGCCGGCCGCGGTACATACCCAGCCCACGATCGACCACTTGCCGGACTTGCCGGCCTCGAGCGCCATCTTGCGCGTCGAGGAAATTGCCGATTGCTGAGCGTGGCGGCCGATGGCGATTTCCGCCATCAGGACCGGCAGCGCGAACAGGATCACGCAGCCGATATAGATCAGCACGAAGGCCGAACCGCCATTCTGACCCGTCATGAACGGGAAGCGCCAGAGATTGCCGAGACCGACCGCGGACCCGACCGCTGCCATGATGAATGCAAAGCGCGACGACCAGTGCGCATGCGTCCCCGTGGGCGTAACCGCCATGAAAACTCTCCCCTGCCTGGGCGCGGCCCCCCGCGCCCGAATTGCGAAAAATTGTCGCGCACACTTCCCCAACGGCCCGATCAGGTCAAGCTCGCTTCGCCAGCGCAAACATCGTGCCCGGTAGCGCCCGATATCGAAATACCGGCACCGCCTGATACCCGGCCGGAACTGCTAGCCGAACAGGCCTGCTCCACGCGGCGGTTCGGCATTGCGGTGAATGTGTGCGCCCAGGATCAGACCGAAACCGGCCAGCACGGCCATCATCACCGTCCCGCCGTAGGAGATGAGCGGCAAGGGTACGCCAACCACCGGCAGGGCCCCCATCACCATGCCGACATTGATGATCACATAGAGCGCGAAAGTCGTCGCCACGCCCATGCTCAGCAAGCGCAGGAAGGTGGACTTGCAGCTGATCGCGATGGCGATCGTGTTGGCCAGTACGAGCGCATAGATCGACATGACGACGAGCCCGCCAACAAAACCGAACTCCTCGCCCAGAATCGTGAAGATGAAGTCGGTCTGCTTTTCCGGCAGGTATTCCAGCTGGGACTGGGTTCCCTCCATGAAGCCCTTGCCGGTGAACCCGCCGGACCCCAGCGCGATCTTGGACTGCAGAATCTGGTAGCCCGCACCGAGCGGATCGGCGTCCGGATTGAACATCGTCATGATGCGTTCGCGCTGATAGTCGTGCAGCCCGTAGCGGAAGAAACCCACCGCACCGGCAACTCCGGCCATGGCGCCCGGCAGGATGATCTTCCAGCTCAGCCCGGCGAGGAAGACGATCGCCCCGCCCGTTGCAATCAGAAGCAGGGTGGTGCCCAGGTCAGGCTGTTTCGCGATCAGCAGCGCGGGCAGACCGATCAGCGCCGCCGGGACCAGCAGACCACCGAGGCTGGAGACCTTCTCGGTCGGCAGGTCGTGATAGAAGCGCGCGAGCGCGAACACGAGGGCCAGCTTCATGACTTCGGAGGGCTGCACCCGGATCGGTCCGATATCCAGCCAGCGCTGCGACCCGTTGATCGTGACACCGGCGATCTCGACCCCCGCGAGCAGGACAAGTGCCACGACATAGACCGGATAGGCCACGCCCATCCAGAAGCGCGGCGGAAACATCGCGATCACCATCATGCCGCCGAAAGCCGCCGAAAAGCGGATGGCATGATTGACGGCCCAGGGTGTCCAGCTGCCGCCGGCCACCGAGTACAGCATGCCGACACCGGCCGCTCCGAGCAGGATCAGCAACAGGACCAGCGTCCAGTTCAGCTCCATCAGCTTGCCGCGCAGATCGCGCGGCACGCTCTCACGAAAAACCGCCATCAGGCGCCCCCGCGCCGGTCATTGCCGGCAAGGTCGGCAAACACGCCGGCGCGGCTCGACGGGTCACGCGCGACAACGCGGCGCAGGATATCGCGCGCCGGACGTGTCGCAGCGCTCGATCCGCCGCCATGCTCCACCACGACGACCACGGCGTATTTCGGATCGTCAGCGGGGGCATAGCACATGAAGAGGCCGTGATCGCGCAGCCGCCAGGGCAGGTCGTCCTGGTCGCGAACGCCGGACGCGCGCTCCTCGGCGGTGATGGAATAGACCTGTGCCGTACCGGTCTTGCCGGCCATGGCGACGCCTTCGATGCCCAGCCCGCCCAGCGAATAGGACGTACCGCCCGGTTCCTCGACGACGCCGCGCAGACCGGCCCGTACGCGAGCGAGTGCCGGTTCGGAAACGCCGATATGCGGCGCCGGACGCGCCAGCGCATTGCGATAGAGCGTCGGCTCGACAGCGCGCCCGGAAGCGACACGGGCCGTCATCACCGCCAGCTGCAGCGGAGACATCAGCACCGCGCCCTGGCCGATGCCGACATTGTAGGTGTGCCCCGTCGTCCAAGGCTCATTGCTGCGCGCACGCAGCCAGGCCGGGTTCGGCATATTGCCGGAACGCACGCCGGAAATACCGATGTCGAACTGCTCGCCGACGCCGAAGCGGACCGCCATGTCGTGAAGCCGGTCGATACCGAGACGGTCGGCCATTTCATAGAAGAAGATATCGCAGGATGTCTTCACCGCTTCGTGCAGATTCACGCGCCCATGGCCCCGACGGCGCCAGCAGTGAAACTCGCGCCGGCCCAGCATGGTGGATCCGTTGCAGAAGATCGTCTCGTTGGGATCGACAAGGCCGTGCTCCAGCGCGGCCGCCGCCACAACGGCCTTGAAGGTCGAGCCGGGCGGGTAGGTCCCCATGATTGACTTGTGGAACAGCGGATTGTGATCGTTTGCCCGCAGGGCTGCGTAGTCCGACGAGGAAATGCCGCCGACAAACAGGTTGGGATCGAAGCTGGGCGTCGACACAAGCGCAATGAGCTCGCCCGTATTCACGTCGATCACCACGGCCGATGCGGATTCCTGGCCCAGCCGCTCGTGGGCGTAGCGCTGGATATCGGCATCGAGGGTCAGGACCACATCGCGGCCGGGCTGGGGCGCCGTGGACTGTTCGGGCAGTTCGCGGATCACGCGCCCGCGGGCATTCACCTCGGTCTTCAGTGCACCGGCGGCGCCGCGCAGATCGCGTTCGCGAGAGACTTCCACACCGGTCTTGCCGACCCGGAAGCCCGGATGCAGCAGCAGCCCCTCCTCCTCGCGCGGACTGGCAGCGATATCGTCCTCGTTCGCCGTCTGCACATAGCCGATGACATGCGCGAAGGCCGCGCCATAGGGGTAGGACCGCACCTCGCCAACATCAGGGCGCACACCGCCCAGATCCGGCGCGTTGAGATTGATCGCCGAAAAAGTCTGCCAGTCCAGATCGTCCGCCACGGTCACCGGGCGGTAGCGCGACTGGCGGCGCACCGCGCGCAGCACCTGTTCGCGATCGGCGTCGGACATGGGCATGAAGCGCGACAGCCGGTCCAGGGCCGCCCCGACATCGCCGGCCTGCTCCGGCACCAGCAGTACCCGGTAGCTGTCGCGATTGTCGGCGACCGCGACACCGAAGCGATCGAGAATGCGGCCCCGCGACGGCGGCAGGAGGTCGAAATTGAACTGGTTGTCCTCGGACAGCAGGCGATAGCGCTCGCCTTCCAGCATCTGCAGCGAGTACAGGCGTGCGCCCAGCCCGATGAAAGCCAGCCCTCCAAGGCCCGACATGATGAGGGCCCTGCGGGTGAATTTCAGATCCTGTTCCTGGCGGTCAGCGCGCATCTTGCCTCGCGATCAGCCCCCGATGAACCCGGACCGGACCGGGCGGCGATTTCGCAGCGCCAAGAAGGCCAGTAGCGGGAACATCAGCATCGTGGCTGCCAGTTCGATGATCAAGAGCTGCAGGTCAGCCATCTGCTCCAGGGCGAAACTTCCGGCGGCAAAGGCGATACCGTGGGCCAGCAGCAGCGTTGCCCCGAAACGCAGCAGGACCGGCGGCAGATCGCGCGGCATGCCGTCCTCGCCGCGGAAGCGGCAGACCGCCAGCGCGACCAGATAGGACAGGGCCCAGACCCCCATCGGCGCGCCGGTCAGGAGATCCTGGGCGAGACCGATGGCAAAGATCACGATCGGCGGCATGAAGTGCGGGCGCAGCCCCGACCACAGGAAAATCGCCATCAACGGCCAGGTCGGCATGACCGATATGCCGTCGATCAGGCGTGTCGGCGCCGCCTGGGTGACCAAGGCCAGCAGGACAGTAAAGACGCACAAGGCGACAGAGAACCAGATCGAGCTGCGGTCCGTCGGCTTTCTCATGGCTGGGCCTCCGGATCCACAGTAGCGCCGCCTTCTTCATCGCCGCTGTCCGCGCCTGCAGGCGCCGCCTCGGCGACCGGCTCCGCGGTCGCCGGGCCGGCCTCTTCGGGGTCGAGCAGTCCGGCTTCGTCGGTGCTGACCTCCTCGTCCGGCGGCGTCACACGTCGGTAAGGCCAGACCCAGACAAAATCGATCGGCGCCTGGTCCGAATACAGCCGGACCCGCCAGCCGCCCTCGCGCGTCGCTACGGCTTCGCCCACAGGCAGGCCGCGCGGCAGGATGCCGTCGTCACCCGACGAGACGATACGGTCACCCGGCTGGATATCCGGCGCCCGGCCGACATATTCCAGGCGCGGATAGGGCGAGTTATCGCCGACAAGAATGGCCCGCGCATTCGAGCGGTCTGCCATCACCGGGATCCGGCTGTTGAGGTCAGTGAGCAGCAAGACGCGGGCCGAATGCCGGCCGGTCTCGTAGACCCGCCCGACCAGGCCGTAGAGATTGATGACCGGATACCCATCCTCGATGCCCGACTGTGCGCCACGGCCGATCAGGCGGGCACGGACGAAGGGGCCACGCGGGTCGGCCACGGTCCAGGCGCCGATCCGGTCCCGGGTCGCAGGCGTGTCGACATTGAGGGCGTCTTCGTAGATCTCGATCCGGTCGCGCTGGCGATAGGCGAGGTCTTCCCAGTAGCGCGCCTCGATCAATTGCTGGCGCAGATCGGCGTTTTCCTGGGCAAGCTCGCCCTGCCGGCGGAAGTAGGGACCGATATCCTTGATGGCGCGAAGCGGCTGGGCCGCCAGTTCCAGTACGGGCGTCGTCAGGTCGGTGAAGCCGGCGCGGATACGGGCGAAGGTGTCGGATCGCGATTGCGGGCGATCGAAGGCGATCAGCGCACAGGACAGAACAAGAAGCGCAATGAAGACGGTCCGCGAGAAACGGACGCCCTGCTCGCCATCATGTCGTGTCGAGCGCCTCGTGGCCACCGCGACTCACTCCTTCTCCACCCGCAAGGGCGAAGGTTACACGGCTTCGGAGAGAATGGGGCGCCAAATCCGCAAGTCTTCGACGGCCTTGCCGCAACCGAGCACGACGCAGGACAGCGCCTCGTCGGCCAGGCTCACCGGCAGGCCGGTGCGTTCGCGCAGCTCGGTGTCGAGATTGCGCAGCAAGGCGCCGCCGCCCGTCAGAACGATCCCCTTGTCGACGATGTCGGCCGCCAGCTCCGGCGGTGTCGCCTCAAGGGCCTGCTTGACGGCTTCCACGATCTGCTCGACCGGCTCGGACAGGCTGTCGGCAATCATCGCTTCGGTGACGGCGATCTCGCGCGGCACGCCATTCATCAGGTCGCGGCCCTTGATGTCCAGCGACAGGCCTTCGCCCTTCACCGGCGGCATGGCCGACCCGATTTCCTTCTTGATCCGCTCGGCCGAGGTCTCGCCGATCAGAAGGTTCGCAGACCGGCGGATATAGTTGATGATCGCCTCGTCCATCTTGTCACCGCCGACGCGGACGGAGCGCGAGTATACGATGCCGGACAGCGACATCACGGCCACTTCGGTCGTGCCGCCGCCGATATCGACGATCATCGAACCGGTCGGCTCGTCGATCGGCAGGCCGGCGCCGACGGCAGCCGCCATCGGTTCGTCGATCAGATAGACCTTGCGGGCACCGGCACCCAGCGCGCTTTCATGGATGGCGCGGCGTTCAACCGCCGTCGCGCCCGACGGCACGCAGATCACGACCTGCGGCGAGACCATGGCGCGGCGATTGTGCACTTTCTGGATGAAGTGCTTGATCATTTCCTCGGCCACGTCGAAGTCGGCGATCACGCCGTCGCGCATCGGGCGGATCGCTTCGACATTCCCCGGCGTCTTGCCCAGCATCAGCTTGGCCTCGGCGCCGACGGCCTGCACGTGCTTGCGGCCCTTCTCGATCTTGTAGGCGACAACGGACGGCTCGTTCAGGACGACGCCGCGCCCCTTGACGTAAACGAGCGTATTCGCGGTACCCAGGTCGATGGCGATATCCGCGGAGAGCAAACCGAAAAGGCTGTTGAGCATGAGCGTGGCGCGTTCAGACGTGTGGCGGCAAAGCCGCGGTGCAACTTGTTTTCTTGTGCGATGCTCCGCGATAGATTGCAAGGGGCGCAACGGTGCGGGCACACATGTCATGGCAGATGCGCCTGCTATTCGGGCGCCGCTGCCTCGGTCTCGGCCGCCGGCTCGGGCCGGTTCCGGCGCAGCCATTTGCGCGCCACCAGCATGATGCCGAACCAGGCCCCGACCGCGCCGAACAGCGCCAGTCCGACCAGCACCCGGCCTTCGCCCAGCATGGCCAGAATCCCCTGCCCTGCAAGGCCGACCACGATGATCTTGGGACCGGTGCCCAGGGCGGTGCCCAGAAGGAAGGCCCAATAGGGCGTGCGGGCGATGCCGAAGCCCATATTGACCACGATGAAGGGTCCGGACGGCACCCAGCGCACCACCATGGACGCCACCAGCCCGTTGCGGCCGATGAAACTCGAGATCCGGTTGGCCCAGTCGCCGCCATAGCGCTTGAGGATGCGCGCGCCGAAGACGCGCCCCATCCAGAAATTTACCGATGCCGCCGTCAGGGTCGCGATCCAGGCGTAGAGCGCCCCTGTGACAGGACCGAAGGCGACAATCGCTGCCGCCATCAGTCCGAATTGCGGCGCGCCCAGGAAGGACAGGGCGATAAAGACACCGATCGTCACAGGCAGTGCGTACCAGCGATCCTGCAGCGAACCGAACCAGCTGCCGGCGGCACCGGGTTCAATCTCCAGCACGAAACGCCCGATCAGGAAAATGACCGCGACCACGACGAACAGGGCCACCGACACGCCGATGGCCCGCGCTGCACGCGCATCCATACGCAGGATGAAATCGAAAATCCGGTTCATGCTCGGCCGTTCCGTATGGCGCGGTTCGTCTGACAGGTCACAGGTCGGGCCGGGCGCAAATCAGTTGGAACCCGCCTCACCGTCGGACATTTCGGCGTCCATGTCGACGGCTTCGCCCGAAGCGATGGCCACCAGCTTGGCGCGCTGGATGGCCAGCACAGCGAGCTGTTCGTCCAGAACCTTGAGAATGCCGCGGGCCTCGTCCTGATCGACCCGGCCGGGCGAGCGCTCGGTCTCGCTCAGCGATTCCATCAGCGCGGAGATATTGCGCGCATTGGAACGGCTGGCATCGCCGGCCAGCGCCAGCCAGTTGGCGTCGTCCGCCTTCTCGATCGGCAGGAAGATGCCGCCCGCCAGGGCTGCGAGGTGCTGGGCCGCGGCGGTCGCACCGTTCTCGGTCAGCGTGGCCATGCGGGTGTAGGAGATTTCATTGCTGGAATCGGGATCCGCCAGCGCATAGACGCGTGTGCGGCTCAGATCGAGCAATTCCATGACCTTCGGGATGCCGCCCACTTCCTCGAAGACGCGCGCCACCACTTCCTTGGGTTCACCATATCGCCGGATCTTGACCGGATTGAATGACATGTCCTGCCCCCGCAGTGAGAAACAAACAATAGCCGCTTAATACAGCCCCTTCGGCGGCTTGGCTATTTCGCGTCACCGTAGATGCGGCTGCGAAGCTCAGCACCGGCGGCCTCGACCGGCAGTTCGCGATCACGGGCGCGGTCAGCTGTCATGGCGTTGCCCGCCTCGTAGGTCTCGACCCAGCGCCTGGCAAAACTGCCATCCTCGATCGCTGCCATGGCGTTGTCGAAGGTGCGCCGGAGTTCCGGGCCTGCAATGGCATCCTCGATCTGGCGCGCGCCATATTCGGCCGTGTCGGAGATCGCCTCATACATGCCGGCAATCCCGCGCGCCTGAATCAGGTCGGCGAGATATTTGATCTCGTGGACGCAGTCGATATAGGCCATGCGCGGCGATACGCCGGCAGCAACCAGCCGGTCGAAACTGGCCTTGGCGAGAGCAACCATCCCGCCCACCAGCACGACCTGCTCACCGAACAGGTCGGACACGGTCTCCTCGCGGAATGTCGTCGGGAAGATGCCCACCTCACCGGATCCGATGCCGGCGAGATAGGCCAGGGCGAGCTCGCGGGCGTGGCCGGAGGCGTCCTGGTGCACGGCCCAGAAGCCGATAAGCCCCTTGCCTTTCTCGAACTCCTGACGCACCGCCCCGCCCGGCCCTTTCGCTGCGGCCAGGATGATATCGGCATCGGCCGGCGGCTCGATCAGCCCGTAATGGATCGAGAAGCCGTGGCAGAGGATCAGCGCCTGGCCGGGCTTGCGGTTGGGCGCGATATGCCGATCCCAGATCTGGCGATGGGCCTCGTCGGCGGCGAGCAGCGCGATGGCATCGGCCCAGCGCGCGGCCTCGTCTAGGCCGATCACCTCGAACCCGTCCGCCTTGGCCTTGTCGCGCGATGGCGACCCGTCCCGCAGCGCGATCCGGACATCCCGCACACCGCTGTCACGCAGACACAGCGCGTGCGAACGGCCATGATTGCCATAGCCCAGAATGGCCAGGCGGCATTTGCGGATCGGGTCGAGATCGATGTCTTTCGTGTAAAGCGGGTCAGTCATCCTCGGGGGCGCTTTGCGAATCGGCTTCCGGTGCTTCGGGCCGATAGGACGGATCATTCGTCCCCATGTCCAGCAAACCGCGCCAATTCCCCGCCTCGTCCTGCCGCCATACGGTGACATAGGTGCCGCGTCCGGCCGGCGCGCTGGCGCGATCGCCATCCGGATGCAGCGACCACAGCCCCCAGGTGACACCGAAATCACCGCCCTCGGAGGCAAAGCCTTCCAGCGGCTCCCAGTGCAGCAATATACCCTCCGGCCAGGCATCGAACGAGCCGCGTATCTCTGCCGAGCCGACCAGCGCGTCCGCCGTACCGCGGATCAGCCGCCCGTCGACATCGTCCATATAAGCCTCGAAAGCCGGACCGGGCCCGGTCTCGGCGGCCATCGCCGCGAAATCGCGGTCAGCCTGCAGGATGGCATCGACGGCCGTCTCCTGGGCCATCGCCGGTGTCGCCGCCAGGGTCAGAGCCGTCAGCGCGTTGATCATGGTGCCTGGATGCATGTCAGTCCCCCTCGTCCAGAATGCCGGCGAGTTCGGCCTGCGCCACCGCCGGATCAAGCGAGACTATCCGCGGCCAGCTGGCCGTTTGATTACGGAACCATGTCAGTTGCCGTTTGGCATAGCGGCGGCTGTCGCGCTTCGCGGTCTCGACCGCCGTGTCGAGGTCGAGCTCGCCGCGCAGATGCGCGATCAGCGGCGGCACGCCCAGCGCCTTCATGGCGGGCAGGTCCGGATCGAGATTGCGGGCCGCGAACGCTTCGACCTCGGCCAGCGCGCCGGCCTGCATCATCCCGTCGAAGCGCCTGTCGATCCGGTCGTAGAGCGCGGCCCGGTCCGGTTCGATGACGATCCCGCGCCAGCTGCCCGGCGGCAGGAGCGGTTGTGTATCGGCCTGGAAGTCCGAGAGAGCCCGGCCGGTTTCAAGGCCGACCTCCACCACCCGCAGCAGGCGCTGGCGGTCACCCTGCTCGATCCGTGCCTCGGCAGCCGGATCCAGACGGCGCGCCTCATCGCGCAGCGCCTCCATACCGCCTGCATCGTAAAGCGCCGCAGCCTTTGCCCGGGCGGGCGGCCCGATCTCCGGCACGGGCGCCAGACCGACCGTCAGTGTGTGGAAATAGAGCCCCGTCCCGCCGGCCAGGATGGGCGTGCGTCCGCGGGCCCGGATATCCGCGCAGGCCGCCAGGGCGGCTTCGGCCCAGCGCCCCGCCGACCAGCGCTCGCCGGGATCGGCCACACCGAAAAGATGATGGGGAATACGCGCGGCTTCCTCGGGTGACGGCCGCGCGGTGATCAGGTGCAGACCGTCATAAATCTGCATGGAGTCCGCATTGACGATCTCGCCGTCCAGCCGCTCCGCTGCAGCAATTGCCAGGGCGGTCTTGCCCGCCGCAGTCGGTCCCGCAATCAGCAGGGTCCGGGTGGCGGGCGACGTCACGGCCGGATGGAATGCAGCACGTACTGGCCGCCGCGATTGACCTGGAAGCGGATCGGACCGCCGGAATGACCGGAAACGATCTCGCGGATATCGGCAATCGTCGCCACGCGGGTGAATTCCACTTCCTCGATCACATCGCCGGGGCGGATCTTGCCAGCGGCGTCGCTGGACGCGTCGACCTCTGTCACCAGCACACCCTGGGCGTCCGGATCGACCCGGTAGCGGCGGCGCGAGGGGGCATCCAGCGCGGCGAGCGTCATGCCGAGAACTTCATTCGCATTGCCCTGGGAGGGGTCGACCACGCCGCCGGCGGAACCGCTGCCCGACGCCGGGTCTTCATCACCCTCGCGCTCAAGCTCGCCCACCGTAATGTCCAGTGTCATGCGGCGGTCGCGGCGGATGATCTCGACCTGGACCTCGCGGCCGATCTCGCTTTCCGCGACCATGCGCGGGAAAGTGCGGCTCTCGCGGACACGCTGACCGTCAAAGCTCAGGATCAGATCGCCCTGGCGCAGGCCAGCGGCTTCGCCCGGACCGTCTTCCTCGATCCGCGAGACAATGGCGCCATAAGGCGTGTTCAGACCAAAGCTCTCGGCCAGTTCCGGGGTGACGCGATGCACACTCACGCCCAGCCAGCCGCGGCGGGTCTCGCCGAACTCGATCAGCTGATCGACCACGCGGCGCGCCAGGTTGGACGGGATGGACAGCGAGATGCCGACACTGGCGCCCGTCGGCGACAGGATCAGCGTGTTCACGCCGATCACATTGCCCGCCATGTCGAACAGCGGCCCGCCTGAATTGCCCGTATTGATGGCCACATCGGTCTGGATGTAGTCGTCATACTGACCGCCGGCATCGCGGCCGCGCGCCGAGACCACACCTGCCGTCAGCGTACCGCCCAGGCCGAAGGGATTGCCGATGGCGATCACCCAGTCGCCGACGCGCGCCGTGTCACTGTCGCCGAAATCGACGTGGGGCAGCGCCTCGTTCACCTCCATGCGCAGGACAGCCAGATCGGTGACCGGATCGATCCCCACGACTTCAGCCGCGAAGACACGCCCGTCGGGCAGGGCGACCTCGACCTCGTCGGCACCGTCGATGACGTGATTGTTTGTCACCACCAGGCCTTCCGGATCGATGATGAAGCCGGAACCGAGCGAATTCGCGATGCGCGGGGCATCGCCGAATATGTCGTTGAAACGCTCCAGCGGCGAGCCCTCGGGGAATTCCGGCAGTCCGTCTCCACTGTCCAGACGCTGGGCGGCCGAGATGTTCACCACGGCCGGAGACAGGCGCTCGGCCAGATCGGCAAAGCCGTCAGGCGCCGGATGCGCCAGCACCGCCGGAGAGACCAGGAGAACCAGGAAGACAACAAGAAAACGCCGCATTGCAAATATCCGTTCGATTTCGGGAACCGGAATACAGAACAAGGTGAATACCGCTTCGCGGCACCCCGCTGCAACCGCAGTGATGCAGGCGTAAGGGTTGCGGCGTTCTCAGCGCACCGCCAGGGCAACAATGGCGACGCCCAGACACAAAGCCGTGAGCCCGGCCAGGCGAAGCTGGTCCGGGCTCATCGTGCCAATTCTGGCGATCACGTCTTTCATGGCGCCGGGGGCCAGGGCGTAGACCGCGCCTTCAAGCGCGATCGCCACCCCGAGCCCGGCGATCAGGACCGTCCACACTACTGGCCGGTTTCCGACCGGAAGTAGTTGAAGAACTCGCTGTCCGGCGGAATCACGATCGGCGTGCCGTCGCCCATCGCCTGCTGGTAGGCCAGCATCGAGCGATAGAAGGCGAAGAATTCCTCGTCGCGGCTGTAGGCCTCGGCGAAGATCTGGTTCTGGCGGGCATCGCCCTCACCGCGGATCCGTTCGGATTCGGCGCGCGCCTCGGCCTCGATGATCGCCGCCTGGCGATCGGCATTGGCGCGGATTTCCGCGGCCCGCTGTTCGCCTTCGGCGCGGATGCGGGCCGCTTCCTGGTCACGTTCCGAGCGCATGCGCTGGAAGACGTTCTCGGCGATCTGCTGCGGCAGGTCGGCGCGCAGGATACGCACATCGATCACTTCGATGCCGAAGCTGCCGGTGCGGACCTGGTCTTCCACCGCGGCCTGCACCCGATCCATCAGCTCGGCACGCTGGCCAGAGATAACTTCGGAGGACGGGATCGACGCGATGACGCCGCGCAGGCTGTCATCCATGATCTGCTGCAGGCGAACGCGGGCGCCGCGCTCGTCGCGGAAGGTCTGGTAGAAGCGCAGCGGATCGGTGATGCGATAGCGCAGGAAAGCGTCGACGATCAGGCGTTCCTGGTCCGAGGCCAGGATTTCTTCCGGATCGAGATCAAGCTCGATATTGCGCTTGTCGAAGGTCAGCACTTCCATGATGAAAGGCGGCTTGAAGTGCAGGCCCGGGTCGGGCTCGCCAACCTCGTTGACCGCATCGACGGGCTCGCCGAGGCGCAGGATCAGGGCCTGCTCGGTTTCCGAGACCGTGTAGACACTCTGCAGGCCGATGAAGACGGCAACCGCAAGAATGATAATGCCGAACGTGCGGATCATTGATTGCCTCCTTGCGTACGATTGCGGTTCTGGCCGAGTTCGTTGAGCGGCAGGTAGGGCACAGCCCCGGCCTGGTCATCAAGCACGATCAGGTCCGACCGGCGGAAGATTTCCTCGATCGTCTCGAGATACATGCGCCGGCGCGTAACATTCGGCGCGAGACGATACTGGTCGTAGATGGCCACGAAGCGATCGGCCTGGCCCTGGGCCTCGGCAATCACCGAGTCCCGATAGGCCTGGGCCTGCTGGGTCACCTGGGCTGCGCGGCCGCGGGCCGCCGGGATCACGCTGTTGGCGTGGGCGGTCGCGTTGAGCTGGGCACGTTCGGCTTCCTGCTGGGCGACGTCCACACCGCGGAAGGCGTCGATGACGCGCTCGGGCGGCTGGGCGTTGCGCAGGTTGACCTGCAGAACCTCGATGCCGGCATTGTACTCGTTCAGCGTTTCCTGCAGCAGGGCCCGCGTCCGGTGAGACACTTCGGTCCGGCCTTCCGTGATGATGAATTGCAGGTCCGACGTACCGACGACTTCGCGCATGGCGCTTTCCGCCACGGCCCGGACGGTCGCTTCCGGATCGCGCACATTGAACAGGTAGTCGCGCACACCGTCGGGATAGCTCAGATCGACACGCCACTGCACGGCGAAGTCGATATCGACGATATTCTCGTCGCGGGTGAGCATCTGGCCTTCATTGCCCTGGCCGATGGTGATCGTGTTCGTTGTCGTCACTTCCGGCAGCGTCACCGTCTCGATCGGCGTGGGCAGCTTGAAGTGGAAACCCGGCGAGGAGGTCCGGGAATACTCGCCGAAGCGCAGCACGACGCCAGCCTCGTTCGGGCCGACCTGGTACCAGCCGGAGCCCGGCATGACGAACCAGACGCCGGCGATCACCAGCAGGATGAAGCCGAAGCCGAAGGCGCTGGCTCCGCCACCGCCCTTCTTGCCGCCACCATTGCCGCCGCTTCCGCCGCCGCCGAACAGGCCACGAAGCTTGCGCTGCATGTCGCGAACAACCTCGTCGAGATCGGGGCCTTCATCGCCGCCGCCTCCCCCCTGGGGACGGCGTCCGCCCCACGGGTTCTGGTTGTTGTTATTTCCTCCGCCGGAGCCCCAAGGGCCTCCGCCGCCTCCACCCTGATTGTCGTTCCACGGCATGGGCTGGATCGATCCTCTTGCTAGTCTTGCGCCCTACATGAACGCAAGCGCGCCGGGGTTCAAGAGCGGGCAAGCGGGACACGCAGACGCAGCGTCCCCCGTTTTCGCGCGTATCAGATGCGGTCGAGACGCCGGAAGACGAAGGCATGATCGTCGCCTTCGCCGGCAGGATGGGCCTCGCGGCGGACTTCATTCCAGGCGGCTTCGTCGACATCGGGGAAACGGGTATCGCCGTCCGGCGCCGCATCCACATCGGTCAGATAGAGCCGGTCGGCCAGCTCCAGGGCAGCCATGTAGATCTGCGCGCCACCGATGACGCAAACCTCGTCGACCCTGTCCTCATTGGCCCGGGCAAAGGCCGCAGCCAGCGCATCGCCGAGATTGCCGGCCACCGTCGCGCCGTCGGCCCGATAGCCGGACTGCCGGGTGATGACGATATTGAGCCGGCCCGGCAGCGGCCGCCGCGGCAGGCTCTCCCAGGTCTTGCGCCCCATGATCACCGGCTTGCCGCGCGTCGTGTCGCGGAACAGCTTCATGTCGGAGGACAGGCGCCAGGGCAGATCGCCATCGGCACCGATCACACCATTGCGGCCGCGCGCCGCGACCAGGCAGACTTTCGGAATAATCGTGCCGGTCATGCCGATACCGGCTTGTCCAGCCAGCTGAGCCATTTTTCCTGCACGGCTGCATCCAGGTCGACGCCTTCGGAGCGCGCCAGCAGGAGCAGCATGCCCAGCGCATCGGCCATTTCCCGGCGCAGCGCCGCACGGGCTTCATCGTCGGCCGGACGGCGCGACCGGCCGGTCGCATCGAGATAGGCCTGGGTCAGCTCGCCCATCTCTTCCTGCAGTTTGAGCAGATACCAGTCGCCGGACCGGTCGATGCCGTAATTGCGGGCATAGATGTCGGAAACCTGTGCGATCTGCGCCCCCAGATCGGTGAGAGGTCCGGACATGCCGCCCCCTAGACCGCGACCGGCGCAGCGATGCGCGGGTGCGGGTCGTAGCCCTGCAGGGTGATGTCCTCGTATTCGAAGGCGAACAGGTCCTTCGCGTCCGGATTGAGCGACAGGCGCGGCAGCGACCGCGGCGTGCGCGAGAGCTGTTCTTCGACCTGGTCCATATGGTTGGAATAGATGTGGGCGTCGCCGAATGTGTGGATGTACTCGCCCGGCTCCAGCCCGCAGACCTGCGCCACCATGGCGGTCAGCAGC
This sequence comes from Maricaulis sp., assembly GCF_039978735.1. GTDB lineage: Bacteria > Pseudomonadota > Alphaproteobacteria > Caulobacterales > Maricaulaceae > Maricaulis. The sequence goes on along the minus strand of NZ_JBDWAS010000005.1, from coordinate 36,753 downwards.
GCATAGGAGGCGATGTTGAACGGCACGCCCAGGAACATGTCGGCGGAGCGCTGGTAGAGCTGGCAGGAGAGTTTCCCGTTGGCGACATTGAACTGGTAGAGCGTGTGACAGGGCGGCAGCGCCATGTTGGGCACATCCGCCGGGTTCCAGCCCGACACGATCAGCCGGCGCGAGGACGGGTTGTTGCGGATTTGTTCGAGGATGTTGGACAACTGGTCGATCTCGGTGCCGTCCGGACCTTCCCAGCGGCGCCACTGCTTGCCGTAGACCGGTCCGAGGTCGCCGTTCTCGTCGGCCCACTCGTCCCAGATCGTCACGCCGCGCTCCTGCAGCCAGCGCACATTCGTCTCGCCGCGCAGGAACCAGAGCAGTTCGATGGCGATCGATTTGAAATGCACCTTCTTGGTGGTCAGAAGCGGAAAGCCTTCGGACAGGTCGCAGCGCAATTGCCGCCCGAAGACAGCGCGCGTACCGACACCGGTGCGATCATGCTGTTCGGCGCCCGTCTCGAGGATATCGCGCAGGAGATCGAGATAGGAACGCTCCACGGCCGAGCCGGGCAGGCTGCCCGCGCCCGCCGCTTCCGGCCGGCTATCCGCAAAGGCCAGGTCCGCCATGAATTCCTCCTGCGATCCGCGCAACTCGACTGATTCGATCTTCACAAGTCTAACCGCTCGAGACGCAGCCGTGAGCCTGCCTGCAGCGCAGCGCCGGGGATAACCGGCCAAGCCTCAAGACTTCCGGTCGCTTCGCTGCCCGCTGCCCCCGATACGCCCCGCAAAACGCAACTGGCGGGCCTGTGGCGGCCGCGTGGCGGGCTCGTGACGCAAGGCAGGCGTGGCGCACCCGCAGCGGGTCTGGTCAATCCGGCTCATCCGACTACAACAAGCCTCCAGGAGAAGAACATGGCTTTCAAGGCAGACGCAGCGAAGATCAAACGCTGGCGCGAAGAGCGGCACTGGTCGCAGGAACATCTGGCAGAACTGGCCGGCATCGGGCTTCGCACGGTGCAGCGGATCGAGAATGGCGAGCAGGCCTCCCGCGACTCCCTCACCGCCCTCGCCGCAGCTTTCCAGGTCGATGCCCTGGCGCTGTGCGTCGACCCGGAGGAGGAAGCCGCCCGCACGATACGGACCAAGAACGCCAGGGTGACGGCCGGATTGCGGCTTTCTCTCTGGATCCACCTCGCCAGCTATGTGCTCGGCATGATCATTTTCACCGGGATCAATATCGGCACCGGCACCTCCGTCATGCTGTGGGCCACGATCTGGTGGACGGTGGGCGCGGCGGCCCACATTGCCACCACCGTCATTGTCGAAGTCGTGACCCGCTACCAGAACCAGCACGCGGCCAGCTGAACCTGTCGGCCGGCGCTCCGGACACCGTACTGGCAGGAATGATCCCGTGGCCCGCCGTTTCCGGCTTGCCACGGGACCGGGTTGCGATAGCCTGCCGGGCGGAACAATCGGGGAACAGCCCCGCAATGGAGGACTATCGACATGTTGGGTTATGTGACACTGGGGACGAATGACCTGCCCCGCGCCGCCGCCTTCTATGACAAGCTCTGTGCCGAATTCGGCGCCGGCCGCTTCATGGAAGAGGACACCTTCATCGCCTGGGGCACGGCCGATGGCGGTTGCGGCATCGCGCTGACCAAGCCGTTCGACGGCAATACCGCCACGGTCGGCAATGGCGTCATGGCCGCCTTCCAGGCCAAGGACCGTGCCCAGGTCGACAAGGTCTACAAGCTGGCCATCGAGCTGGGCGCCCAGGACGAGGGCCCGGCCGGCCCGCGCGGCGAAAGCGGCTTCTATGCCGGTTATTTCCGCGACCCGGACGGCAACAAGCTGAATGTGTTCTGTATGTAATTCCCGCTCTCTTGCGGAGTCGGGACATAGCGAAGATGAATCGCTATGTCCCGATCTCCGACAACGATTTCCTCGGTGATCGTATTGATCACCGAGGCTTTCTGTTCGTGGGTCAGACAATCCCACCGGTCGTAGAGTGCTTGAGCTCCCGCAACGACTTCCTCACTGGAGTCCTGGGTTACCTGCAGGGCTGAGATTTCGCCTTCAAGCGCAGCGATGCTCTGCGCAATCTCCTCCCCGCGCTCCGCCGCTTCTTTATCGGCCTGCTTGTAGCGGGTCGGTTCGATCGTCCCATCGAGATAGCCGCGCAGTAGCTTGTCGCGATCGCTGGCAAGCGAGACACGCTCCCGCTTCAAAACCTGCATCTGATTGGCCTTGGCCTCGATCTGATCGGTCGTCGTTTTCAGGTACGCTTCGATCTCTTCGCGCGACGAGAAGAAGGCCCGTAGTCGATCGCGGAAGATAGCTTCAAGATCGTCCTGGGGAATTTTCGAACGGCACTTCCGACAGACAAATTTCGGGCTCTCGTTGAGCACGTACATGGTCTGTCCGTCGCGCTCACATTTGACCTTGCCGGCAAACAGGTACTTTCCGCGCGGACCGGAGGGTGCCTTCTTCGCCTGACGATCGAGGATAGCGTTGCAACGCTCCCACAGCTCCTTGGAGACAATCGCCTCGCACGGATGCCACTCCCACTCCTCCTCGGGCTTGAGCTGGACCGATCCACCACGGTTTTCCAGCTGCGTGTAGTTGGAGCGGCGTAGTCCCTTCGCGGTGGGATCGCGCAACAGGAGCTGGATCGTACTGATCGAGAACTCTTTCCCCTTGCGTGTTCGATATCCGCGCTCGGTGAGAATACGGCGGACCGTTCCCTTCCGCTCGTACTCGGCAAACAGTTCATAGATCAGTGCCCGCACGGGCGCCTCATCCGGATGTGGCACGACCTCATCGTCTTTCCACTGATAGCCATATGGAGCCGCGCCGGCGACGCGCTTCCCCATTTTCGCTCGTGTGACGACAGACGCCTTGATGCGGTCAACGATCTCTTCGCGTTCCCACTGCGCCATGGCAGCAATCATGGTGTAGAAGAGCCGACCCGACGGCGTCGATGTATCGATATTCTCCTGCAGCGAAATCAAGTCCGCATCGTGCGCGCGGAAGATCTCGGAGAATTCGAGGAGTTCCTTGGTACTCCGCGCCAAACGGGCGAGCTTGGAAAACAAAAGCGCGGATATCCGTCCGCGCTTCACGTCTTCCAGCATTCGCTTGGCCTCAGGGTGATCTAGGACGGCTTTGCCAGAAACACCCGAGAGATCGTAGGTCTCGACAATCGACCAGCCCTTAAACTGCGCATATTGCTCAGCGCGTGTTTTGTGGATCGAAGGGCTGTCCCCCTTCGCCTGGTCTTCGGTCGAAACGCGTATCCAGACGCCGACCGCTCTGACATCCTGTTGATGCATATCGCCACCAATACCCGAATTACGTGTTTAGAACCAGTTGTCGTTCGCGCCCTCAAGCAAGGTTGAGACGGGAACACCAATGGCTCGTGCCGCCGCGAAAAGGCGTGCGGTGCCCAGACGGCCGCGGCCGTCTTCGATGAGGGTAAGATGTGCGGGGCTAAGGCCAATCTCGCGGCCCAGGTCGGCCTTTCCCACCCCTTTTAGGCATCTCCAGAGGCGCAACTGCGCCCCAATCTTGGTATCAATTGCATCCAGCACGAACGCCTCCTCGGTACTGCTATGATCCGTTGGACGCCACACTGGTTTCCGGCCTGTGCCGTGCTGCCCAAATAGGTGAAACGACGCTATCAGCACGAGACGTGCTGGAACTGCTCGCCGCTTAGCTGAACCCGCACGACACCCTCTTGCCCGCGCATGGTCACCGCGCAGCGTCCCAGAATGTCTTCTGCCCAGGCGCGTGGTCGCGCACCTGACGTCCGCATGGTCTGCACGATGTCGATCGCGCGCTGCGGCAAGGCGGGAAGTTCGTAGGTGTAGGTCGCATACGAAATGGGGCGTCCCAGCCCATTGGCATCGGCAAACTGGAAGGCGATCGGCCCGCCCTCAGCGAGCGCCAGCCAGAGCGCGCCGGCACTGCCAGCATTCATCTGCCAATTTAGCGACACACGATCCTCTCCAATCATCGACACGTTCCGGCGGTCGAAGGACTGGATGACGATTTGTTCACCGTCCTTGAAGATGGAGAGCACGATAGTCCGCGCAACGGCGGGCGGTGTAGCGAACGCACCATAGAGATGAACCGTACAGGGCGTGAAATCAGTCTCGTCGGACGTGCACGCGACGGAGAGCCATCCAACCTCCCGAAAACTCGTGATCGCCCGCACGCGCCCAAGATACCGGGTCGGGCTGTATTCGACAGTCACATCACCGCCCCACGGCCCACTGTCCAGCGTCTCCTGCGCACCGCTGGCGGCCGACACCCAAACGCTGGCAGCCAGGGCTGCCGTCAGCGCACGCATCCGACCGCTCCGCTGCCGGCACACCCCACCTGCGACATCTGATTGAATGCTGAGACCTGCGTTTGGGCCGTACCAGAGGCGATCTCGCGCAGGCGATCGACAATGGCTTGCCCGACAACGCCCTCTACCTCGTGATCGCTTGGCAGGCTTCCCCCTAACCCCACGACCGCAGCGATGTTGCTAGTCCAGATGTTGCCCGTCCCCCGCCGATAGAGAATGACCTGATAGTTTTGCGTCAGGGTGGCGCGATTGAGTGAGAGCATGTTCGTGTTTTGCTCGACGCCCAACTTGACCAAGCCAAGAACCAGGTCAGCCCCGAGCGCATCAGCGGCGCGCGCAAGGGCAGCATCACGCTCGCGGATCGTCATTTGTGAAAGATCTGACGGAATGCCCAGCGCTCGCAGTCGACCGTCAGTCGTTGCCGGCGAGATGATCTGATCAATACCAAGCACGCCCTCAGCGCGCTGAGCCGCCTCGACCAATGACCTATCGGGCGACGACCAGAATGCCAGGCGATCCGCTGCGATGATGGCGTTACGCGCATCTGGATCAATGCGCTCGTCTGCAAGCTCGATCCCAACGTCTCCGCCAGTGGCGGACTGATACACCTTGTATCCACCGTATGCGGTGGTGGCGAGCGACGCCGCCATCATGAGCGCGGGCGCCGCGGCGACGCACCCTGAGAGCGGGATAAGCGTGCTGGCAAGAAGAAGGGCGCGCCCGAACATACGGGTGCGCGCGACACTGCTATTCATTGGATGCCCCCTGCGTTGAACACTATGGGGTATAGCGTTCACGCTCAGGCGGCCTCGCGAGGCTCTGACCCGCGCCACATGCGCTGAGCGATCCTACGCTCTTCAGCCCCGATCGCGTTCGCATAAATCGCAGTCGTCTCAAGCTTTTCGTGCCCAAGCCAGCGCTGGAGTAGGTTCAGCGGTATACCGCTTTGCACCGCAAAGACGCCGAAGCCGTGGCGAAGCCCTTTCGGACAGGCATGCGCACCCGTTAGCCGTATTCCCGCCATCACACGTTTGATGATCAGCCAGCCCTTACCCCGGCTCCATGGCCATAGCCGCTCGCCAGCTCCTATCGTTTCGAGGTGGCGTTTTAGCTTCGTCAGCACCCAATCCGGCAAGGGCACCGCACGATACACCGGCTCTTCCCGGCGTTTCTTGAGGCACTGGATAATAACAGCGCGCATGTCGAGATCGATCCGGTCAGGTGTGAGCGCTAGGGCTTCGCTGATCCGGCAGCCAGAGAACGCGAGCATGAGACAGAAGGCCTCCTCACATGTGGCGAGCTTCCCGCACGAACGGATAAAGCGCTCACGTTCCTTGGGCGTGAGATACTTTCGGCGACCCTGAGTGTCGAAAATCATATAGTGAAACAGTCCCGCGCTTTAGGGCGCATCAGCCCAAATTTGTCCTTGACGCGCGTGAGTAATCTAAGAACACTCTACCCCATAGTGTATATTCCATTTCACAATCTTACCACACTCACACTCTCCCGCGCAGATTGAAATTCGATGAGCGCAGCCTGAAAAAGGCTTCAGTATAGACTTGCGAATCTTCGCCCATCGGCATTCGTCATTCATGAAATTGCTCCAAGTTGCTGCGCCGACACAGTCAATCGATGCCGACCGACAACTGCGAATCGTTCACTCCTTGCGGGTATTCAAGACAGATTTGGCGATCACGCAGCTGACTATCTCGTGACGCAGTGCTGCCTCCTTGAGGGAGGCGGTCGCTGCTCAATAGTTATCAGGATTGCACGATGGTAACACCATGGTAATCTACTAGAGCGGGTATACGGTAATCAGAGCGACTTCTATGGATATCTTTAGCCTCGACATTGGCGGATCGTCGATCAAGCGAGCCGTCGTCAACGTAAACAAACACGGCGCAGAGATTGTCCAGCGCCTTCCGGCGATTGAGCTACACTCCAGGACCTTCACCGAAGTTAAGAATCAGGTGCTCGCCGCTGTGGAATCACACTCCAAAGCGACCCGCCGCAAAGCAGTTGTTGCGATAAGCACATCTGGTGCTGTGGATCGCGCAGGCTTCGTGTGGACTTCCGGACATTTCGATGGCTACCGCAACGTTGATTGGTCCGTCCTGCTCAGCTCTTCATTGCGCAAACATGTTGCTTCCGTAACCGTAGTCAACGATGGAAAGGCGTCTGCTTGGGCTGAGTTTCAGAAGATCGCATCGAAAGATGAGGTCTTCGCACACTACGTTATCGGGACCGGAGTGGGCGGTGCGCTCACTTGCTTTGGCCGCTTGGTCTATGGAGACGAGGATACCGCTGGTGCACTCGGCCACATGAAGATCGCGCCTGGCACGGATATTGTCTGCAGCTGCCAACGCCGGGCTGGATGCGTCGAAACCGTCGCGTCCGCGCCGGCAATTGCCAGGTACTATGCCAGCTCCCTTAGGCGGGATGAAAAAGACTCTCCGGTAACTTTCGAAAGCACATTTCTCGCGGCGCAGTCGGGCGATCCACGTGCGGTCACGGCATTCAGGACCGCGGGAGAATGGCTTGGATTGGCAATTGGCAACATCATCAACATCCTAAATCCACGGCACATCACGATTGGCGGCGGTGTAGCGCTTGCCTCAATGGAAATTGACGTCAGTGACGACGGCGGTCCATACATAAGCAGCGCGATAACGCGCGCTCGAGAAACAGCATTTGAAGACGTCGCCGTTGGTACCGACATCAGACCAGCAACGTTCGGCAATGATGGCGGACTCCTAGGTGCCGCACTGTTAAGTGCCATAAATACTAAACACCGATAGTCCGGGTGATAATCGTCGGCGCATATCCCGAAGTCGTTGGCGTCCCCACTGGAGCGCAACTAGGGAAGTTAACGCGCGTACTTGAGCACTTTCTGCCCGCAGGAATAGCGGTGCACGTCCTTCCTGTTTACCCCTCATCAGGTGACGGCGGCTTCGCCCCCGACGATTGGTACTCCGTCCGACCGGAGCTGGGAGACTGGTCGCTCATCAAAGATTGGGCACGCAACCGAAAGCTGATCCTTGACGGCGTGTACAATCATACTGGGCGGGGCCACAAATTTGTACGCGAATTCTTCTCGTTTCCAACTGAGAGTGGGCCGCTTTACGCTTTTCAAGCTAGTTCGCCACCATCTAGTCAAACCTCACCCCGCGGCGGTTCAGTATTTCGGGAATACCATCTGCAAGGTCGCAAATGGCAATTGTGGCAGACTTTTTCTAAAGACTCATTCGACATCCGCCTTTCCTCTCCCAGGGTCCGAGACGAGATAGAGCGCCATCTCTCATTTCTAGCTGAATCTGGAATCCACGGAGTCCGGCTCGACGGATGTGCGTATTATGGTCACCGACTGTCAGAGGAACAGTTCCACAACTCTGAGGGCCTCGGCCTTGCGTGTGAGATCGCGCGCATGGCCAATACGGTCGGCCTAACTGTTTTCGCGCAGCTTGATGCCGACCCAGCAGGCGCGGCTTACTTCCCAAGAGCGGCGGGGTGGGCAGTTCCAGTCGTAGACTATGCCTATTCCGCAGTGCTCGTACTTTCCCTGCTCAGCCAATCAGCGCTCTCATTGAAGGATCACATAAATAGAACAAAGGCCTTACCTTGCGACGCCCTTAGACCTCCGCGGACTCACGACGGGATTTTGCTGCAGTCCGATCAGCTCACACAAGAAGAATTTCGCGAAATAGTAGCCCTTGCGACTCAATGGCACCTCCCTGTTCGCATCGTGAACGGCGACGCCTATGAGCTCAACTCCTCATTCCCATTCATCTGCAATCTCGGGGTATCGTCCGAACAAGGTTGGTCCCGCCTTCTTTTGAGTCTCGCCGTGACAGCCATACTTCCCGGCATTCCTTATCTCTACCTTCCGATGCTCGCTAATCATCAACCTGAGACTACGCACGAGCGTCAGGACGGCGACCCGCGATCGCTGAATCGCACACGGCTCTCGTTTGAGTTTCTCCAAGCATCCCTTCAAGGCGCATCGGGTCGCGAACTAAGAAAGGTTCTCACCGACATGGCGACCATGCAGTCTCACGTTTCCAACTCGGCAATCAATGCAACCACCACCGGCGGCCCCTCCGGTGACTCCGCCCTGCTAGTACACAATCATGAGAGCCGCTGGACGTTCGTTTGCAACCTGAGCACGGCTGACACGGTCACCATTTTAACCCCGGCGAACTCGAAGCTCATTTGCTCTCGGAACGCAAAAGGTAATTGCGTTTCACCCCTTGGATATGGTTTTTGGATCGAGGACGATCAATGATCGTCACAGACGCAGCCGACGCGACCGAACCTTGGTTGTATTCAGAGCGGTATCTGACAAACGGAACGCGCAACTACAGCCCGTTTTCCGCGATCAACGAAGTTGATAAAGACTACCTGCCCGAGACCGGTCGCGACCGGTTTTTAGTGGAATGCGTCACGCTTTCACCTCCAATGCTTGCTAAATTTGTGAGCACTTACCATAGCTTAGCGGATTCACTTCGCGACCTATACGTCAATCGCGAAGGCGCAATCAGATTTCCGATCCACCCATCGACGCTGTTGCGCGCTCCGTGGAAGGAAATGAGCGAGAATCGCAACAGCGAACTCACGCTTCTAGTGTCTCCTACTGCGAGCACGCGAACCGTGTTCGTGCACAGCTCGAACGATGACGCCGGCTCGCATCTGCCCCACTTTGTGAAGCTACACTTTCCAGGTAGGATTTCACGCTTCACCCGGCAATTGTCACAACTGGATGTCGAAGCGCAGTTGTGGGTTAGCCAAGAGCTTCAAAATTTCGGCGCGCCGCACCTGCCCGATGTGGCCGGAGGCTATGTCGAACTCCTAGATGGAAGCTCAACTGGCTTTATTCTTCGATCATGCGTCCCCAATTGCTCCGCCGACAGTGCCCGCTATATCGTCCCAACTTTTGCACTCTACGGCGGCGATGCGCGCGCGCCCAATGACCCGCCCCTGTTGGCCCAACTCCCTAGTCTGTTCGATGAAGATCCCCTTGATTTTATTGCTTCGCGAATCGTAAAACCAGCTGTACGCTTGTGGGTATCCACGGTTCGCTCCCTCGGGATTTTACCTGAATTGCATGGCCAAAATCTGCTATTTGGATTTGATCACCACACACAAAAATCCGCTCTTATTATGCGTGACAGCGATATGTACGTAGACACAACTATTCGTAGCGATCTTAACTTACCCTTGCCGCCACCCTTGCAACTTCTTGAAAGCGAAAATCTGCAACAAAACAGAGTCGGTTTTCTCAGCCTCTGCTATGACGGTTTCTTGGGACAAAATCTTCTTGAGAAAATTGCCGAATCTGCCTGGCTTCATTTGGGAGTGAGGCGCGACGCGCTCATTTCCCACGCCGTCGAAGAGTTCAACGCGGCGGGCGGTGACGATATCGGATTCGACCAGCGAGTGTTTTACTACGGCGACCGTTTGCATGACGGGACCGCATTCACACTTTCGGAACGCGCAGCGCATCCAACCTGGCGATGAAAACTATTCCGCTCCAAGCTTTCCGAGTCTATTGGCTCCAACACTTACCCAAAGTCCGAGCGCAACGAATCCGAGAATGCGGTTCAATCCCAACACGAACCCCTCCAATCCGGTAGGCGACCTTCCAGAATTGGACAGGGCAAAAAAGCTAGCAAATGCATCCGACCAAGCACCATAAAGCAGTGTCGGTACAAACAAGTGCCCCACCAGCTGACCGCGCGCCGCGAGCAATAAAAGAGTTCCCATCGCCAGAAAGAGGAGTGTAGTAAGGGACAAGCGAAGAAGGCTTTGGCCAAATCCCGTAGTTAAACCCCAAAGCGCCAACCCCAATTGCGCTACTCCATCGGAACCGTGCTCCTGCAGCCGGACAATATATTGTGCGTTCGCGATTTGGCGTCGCGTCACTGGCGGGACGCCTCTCAAGTCCTGTACGGGCTGTCGCAATAGGTGAGTGTTCGGAATAAATCTGCCCACAGCACTTATGAACCCATCCTGCCTTGGCCATACGCAGTTGATGACAGCGGTATCGAGCATTGTCGCGCTCGCCAGCCCCACCCCCTTCAAATCCATTCCAACAAGCGTGGATTCGGAGAAATCCAAGTTCCGACTGACAACATGCGCCGGCTCAATTTGAAGTCGCTCGATGCGCTGATTTACAAAACCGCTATCCGCGAGATTCCCTGCGCGAAGCACAACATTTCGAATGCCACCTCCGTGCACGGCGCAAGCCGTCGCCTCAATCTGGTCAACGGTCCAATCGTGCAATTCGCAGTCCTTCCAACGCGCATCTTGCGCTGAAAGATGCGCAACCTGGAGCTTCTTGATCGACCCACCCGCTTGACGCAAGTTAACAAAAGTAAGTCTCGTACCAGTTACCCCTGCAAAATTACACGAGTTAAGGTCACAGTCGTTAAACTGCGCGTGGTCCAATTGGCAGTTTTCGAGCTCCACGTTGCTCCATCTGGATTTACGCACGACAATTCCCGCGGCGATCAGGTTCGACGCCGTAACTTCGTGCAGCTCGGCACCTACTAAACTTATCTGCGAAAGGTTCGCGCCTGAAAAACAGCAATCCTTAATCAGTGTGCGATCCAGATTAGCACCGCTAAGCTGCGCTCCGGAGAAATTGCACCGTTCCATCGACCTTCCGGACAAATCGCACAGATTGAGATCCGCGAACGTCAAGTCGACTTCACCAGGCACGGCTTTAATGTAGTCGTCCCAATCCGCGCGCCCCGAAACGATCGCGGCTACTGCATCGACACTAGCCATCAGGGCCTCCACGGCGGTGCCCGACCTCACCGAAGCTCACCAGCCTCGCACCATGTTTTGCAAGCCAGTCAGAGTTAGAAAATTCCGCTAGCGCGCTCCGATCAATATCTCGCAGGTCATTTAACGCACTGATCGCGCGCAGCCGCTCGTCACTGTATCCTGGATGGGTAACAACTTCGATTACATCGGAGGCTCTCGATGCATTGAACTCCACACCCAACTGCTCTTCCAATTTCTTTGCGTTTAGCCCCTTCGCGGTCCAATCATACAACACGACATCGCTTCCCGTCAGGACATCCGGCGCTCCGAGCAGCAACATCGCTGTGCGGTCTCGGACCGGAACATCTTTCTCAATCGCGAGTCTGGCGAACAACGAGGAAAACTGCTCAAGATGATGGACGCCGTGATGGCTATCCAAATGTGTTGGCAACCTGCCTAGCAGATCAGCGGACATATCAATTTGCGCCCGCCATTCGCGCTCAACCTCGTCGATGGAGACGCTGGCCAATTCGGTTCGATTTTTGAACTCGCCTCCGGACCTCACCAGGGTTGGAACAAGAGACGTCGGCGATAACGGACGCCCGCTCGTTAACTGCAAATGCACTCCGACTCGTTCAGCGCGATTGTATATCTGCCAATCGCGGCATCTGGCCATGCTTCCCTCGGCCGCTAGCATCAGCGTCGTGCTTGAAACCGCACCAGTGTCGATTAGCTCGACGATCGCTCTGCAAACGCCATCTGTCAGACCGAAGTCGTCTGCGTTAATAATCACTTCGCGCAAGCGCCTTACTCCTCCGCACGCACTACCGTCTACCTGCCAGTGCGCGGGCAAGCGAGTAGGCAGCACCATTTACTTGCGCATCGCGTCCTAGCCTGGCCACCTTGATCGTGGTCTCATTCCAAGAGCCTGCCCACGCCGTTCGGCGTGCATGCGACACCACCAGATCGTAGAAACCGGGGATTTCTAAGATCATGCCCCCGCCCATGACGATGAGAGGGGGGTTCATGATAGTGATGATGGCGTTCATCGCGATGCTCAAATGTTGCGCTGCATCTGTCAGCACAGAAGTTGCAACAGGGTCCGCACTGCTCAGACCGTCTGCGAGTTGTTGAAAAGTTAGGCTTCTAAACATGCTGCCCGAAGCGGCAGCATCAACCGCAGCGCGAAATGAACTTGCTGTGGGTGCAAGCGCGCCGGTCTTGCCCTTCTCGCAAAGATACTCGTTTACGACGTTCTGACTCACCCAAGGCCGCGCGGCAAAAACCTCAAGCGTGCCTCGTGAGGCGAAAGTGGGATTGAAGGTACCTTGCTGCTCTACGACCAGACGACCGATGTGACCCGCTACGCCTGCCCCGCGGTAAGGTTTGCCCTCTATAAAAAATGACGCCCCGATGCCCTCGTCTACCAGCAATAAAGCGAAGGTACCGTGCGAAAGCACTTTCGGATTATCGTCAGACAAAGCCTCGCCAAGGCCCATGCACTCCGCGTCATGAAATACATAGGTCGGCGGAGCACCCAGAGCTTTGAATTGAGCGGTTACGTCCACTTCTTCGCGAATATTCAGACGAGACGACCCCTCAAGAATTGACTCTCCGCGCAACGTGCCGGGCAACGTCAGCCCAACCCCGTGGATGTCTCCAACTTGCTTGGCGCTCTGATCCAACCGGCGGGAGATCTCTTCGAAGAGGCGGCGACCATTCTGATCCGTTAAGAAGGGGCGGGGATCCCAAGAGCCGAGGGGCGCTAAGCCCGCGCTCGCTCCTCCTCTTGCTAGCGTCACGCGATGCATACTGATCGCGGTAGATTCAATTTGCAGGACCACCCCCTGCTTGGCACCGAATCCGACACCGCTCGCCACAGCTGCCCCCAACCCTACCAAATCGAAGTAATGTTATGCCACCAAAAAATCGACCATGATAGAGGATCCAGTTCAGTCCCCACAGTTTCCTAGCTGCATCTCTAGTGGATTGATTCCAACGTTTGGAATCCTCGATTTCGGGCTGCGATGATATCGTCCGGGCTGGCTTTCCAGATGAAGGGTTTTGGGATGTCGGCGTTGTCTTCGCGACGAAGCGGTTGATGGCGGCCTGAAGATCGACGAGGGAATGGAAGACACCGTGCTTGAGCCTGCGCCGTGCCGCAACAATCGCCTACAATAGATCAGAGTTGGTGACCGATACGGTAAAGGAGATGCAGAAGCGTATCCCCATGACTCGCACACTACGACAAAGCAGGAATCCCAAATCGAACTCGTTTGTTTCGATTAATCCACTAGTCGCGCCTGTCGTCGAACGACTACTCAATCGACGGTCGGACACCGCTTGTTTCCCACCGTTTCCGCAATGATCTTCCCAAGCGTCTCGCGCCGATGCTGGGCCTCCTCTTCTGATATCGGTTTGAGGTGTGTTCTGACGCGCCACCCCCGGATCACTTCCTCTGTCGACGATAGCTGAGCCGCCAGGGCATCGAGTGCACCTGGAACTTCATTAATCGCCAAGGCTTCGAATTTAGCGACCTGATCGTCTGCAAGCGTTGTCCCAATGATCTCGCTGAAGCGAGCGCGTTTCGATGCATCGGGCACGACCAAGAACACCCGATCGAATCCCGCCTCGAAGCACTTCACGACATTTTTGCGTTCGTGATCGATATTCGTTGAGATCGAGATTTCGACACCCACGGATAGCCGTTCGTGTTCCAGGGCGACATCGACCTGCCCTCCCCCGCCCAAGACGGGCTTTTCAACCGTCACTTTGAATCCACGCTCTTGGGCAAGCTCCCGCACCATCTGCTGGAGCTTGCGGTGCTGTTGCCCTCCGACACCGGCAACGTATCGGTCGATCTCGTCGCGCCTTGTTTCTTTAACGTCCTCAACCAGCGTGTCGGGTTCGTCTTTCGGTAGCATACCTTGGGGTGGCACCATCGGTTGGACGGAAGGAAGCGCGATTTCTGTTCTCTCCTCGGATAGCGGCTGGTCTACGTGCAACACCTCCTCTCCCGGCTCGCCTTTCGACTGGGGCATGGGCTCCATGTTGAGAGGCCGCTCGGCCGACGGCGCGGCAATGATCGTCTCCACCTCGTCCAGGGTGGCGCAGAACCGTTTTCGATTGGCGTCGATGAGCGCTTGGTACTGATGATCATCCAGCATCGGAAGCGCATTCACCGCCCCAAGTGGCACATTCATGCGAAGGGCGGCCTCTGTGCGCCCCTTCACGTACGCCGCGAACTCAGACTGACCGCGGCGTTTGCGCATGGAGCGGATGAAGTCGGCATCCGTGCGCATATCGTCGGCGAGCGCCCGCGCATCCTTTGCCGAAACACCGCCAGCGAACTTGAGCGATGTCGACGCCAACACGGTGGAGCGCAGCCGCGTCGGCATTTGGTCGAGATGTTGAGCGGCAATATGCAGCCCGACACGGTATTTACGGGCCTGGTTGAACAGGTGCTCCAGAGTTTCGTCGAAATAGTCGTGCGCCTCATCGATATAGACGTAACAAGGCCGTCGATCGGCTTCCGATACGGTCGCACGTTCGAGTGCGGCCTGGGCGATCTTGGCGATGAAGAAGCGGCCGAAGATCGAGCAGCCCTCAGATTTGAGAAGGTCCTTGGCCGTATTGATGAGGACGATCTTGCCCTCATTCATGGCGTCGAAGAGGTCGATCTTGTTCTCCGGATGCGAGAACATGCGCTCGAAGACAGGGTTGGCAAGCACACCCCAGAGCCGGCGCAGGATCTGCGTCTTGGTGGCCACAAAGCTTCGCGAGAAAAATTCGGTCTCGAAGAAGCGCTTCGCCGAACCGTCGAGCGTTTCCATGTATGGCTTGAACGGCTTGCCATCCTCCATCAGCTCACGAAGCGTCTGGATCGTTGCGTTCGGAATCGCGAGCATCAAACGGGCGAGATACCGAAAGACGACACCCTGCTTCTGTGTCAGCTCCGCGCCCAATAGCGCAGAGAAGAAGTAGTCATAGAGATCGATGACGGAGTTTAGAACGCGCTCCTTGTTGGCGCGGTCATACCCCTCCAACCGCGCGGCGTCGAAGGCAAAGAGGTTGAGCGCAACCGGGAACTCGACATCGTTTGGGTCGATCAGGATCACCCGGTCCGCCAGGGTGTCGGCCGCTTCAGGATCGAACAGCGACAGACGGGAGATCGTATGGATGAGGTCGCCCTGGCTGTCGATCACGATCACGCCCGGCGGGCACTCACCACTACTCGTCAGATCATGGTGGATGAATTTTTGGAGAAGCTGGCTTTTGCCGTGCCCCGAGCCGCCGACAATAAGCGCATGTTCGGAGCGTACGCGCTCCGGGATCGGCATAGGCAAGGCCGCTTCGAATAGGGCCTGGAAGGGTGTGTATTCCAGATAGGTTTCGACCAGCTCGGAGGGCGACTGCCCCTCTGCGGCGCGTGGTAGGAGCAGGGGTTTGGTGCTGGATACGTCGTTCGGATTGATGCCAGAAGCCACATGGAGATTGCGCATGAATTGTTCGCGCAGGTCGACAGCGAGTTCGTGTTGATAGAGCGGCTCCTGCTCCGAACAAACCGTTCGCACGACCTGCTCGATCAATGCCGGCGCATCCTCCGCGGCACCGGCTAGCGGAACGTCGAGCCAGAGCCTCGCGTCTTCCTCGCTCTCGTCCAGACCGACTTGTTCGGCCACAGCATCGAAAATGTCGGCACCGAGTGTCATCAGCGTTGTGCCGAGGATACTGAGGCGTTTGTCGAATGCGTCGTAGAAGCGATTGCGGCGTAGCAGAAATGCGCGTAGCTCGACGCGGGTGGAAAGCGGCAATCCCGCGATGTCGCCCGGATCGTATTCCGGGCACCAGTAGCACTCCTCTATGAGGATGCGGTCGACCAGATCGTAATAGGCTTCAAGAAGCGGCCGATTGTATCGCGCATCGCTGATACGAAAGGCGCCCGTCAGTATTTCGCCGATCACCTTGGATTTTGCGTCGAGCGAGAGCGCTGGCATGGCGGCATGCCGAAGACGCAATCGCTCGTGCAATCCCACCAGGTCGCGGATGTCGCGCTCGCGCTCTGTGAGGAACCAGTTGGAAAACAGCCCTCGCCCGACTTTTGGACCGAGCGACGGCGAATTGCGGCCTGCCTCCACGCCTTCACGCCACCACTTCGCGACCTCGGAAAGGAAGTCTTCCGGCATCGACCCTAGGCGGGCTCGACCTCTAGGATTTGTTCGGTGCCGTCGAAACTCTTCGCGACGTCGAGATAGCCACGAATATTCTGGCAAGCAATGTGGACCTGGCTTTCAGTTCCAATGACCTCGTCGAGATCTTTGCACTCGATGTGTTGTCCATTGACGAGATCATCGAGAGAAAACGACCGTTTCGTCAGCCGATCCATGAGCGCACCGCCCAACCCTGCCCAGTTCCCGGCCTCGGCTTTGGCAAGGTTCTGGTTCGCCGCTTCGGACGTATAGACAAGCAAGTTTTTCAGTCGGTACTTCTTGACGAGTTCATGCTCTTCATCGCTGAGTTCTGCCATCACATCGAGAATGAATATCGGTGTGCCGGTGAGACCGGACTTCTGGCTGCGCTTGATCTTCAGCTGCATGCCATCCTCCCTACGTTTCCCTTAAAAGAATAGATACACGAAATTGACAACCTAAGCGAGTCCACCATTGGGTAGCTAGGTTGACGGGACTTGATCGGGCAGGATCGTTGTCGCGCTGAACGGCCGACTTGGCGCACCGTCGATCATCAGTCGAAGGTAGATGTGGTGGTTGGGCAGATTGATGAGATCGAGACGGGAGAATTTCGGCTCAAGCTCCTTTGCCAAATAGGCTGCATCCTCGGCCCCCACTCGAAAGGTGATAAGGGTCCCGGCATTGCCAAGCACCGCGTGGCGCACGGGCGGGTCGATCTGCTGCAGGAATTGGTGCGCCAAAACCATGGCAACCCCGGTCTTGCGCAGCTCGGCAAGCATCTGCGCGAGTGCGAGGGTCGTGAAAGTCTGGAACTCGTCAATGTAGACGAAAAAACGCCGGCGGCGGTTTTCCGGCAGCGCGACCCGCGAGAAGGCCGAAACGCCCAGCATTGTCGTCAGAACGCCTCCCAGAAGCGCGGAGCTATCAGCCCCCAGTCGCCCCTTAGAAAGGTTCACGACAAGCACCTTGCCATCGTCCATGAGCGTGCGGAGCCGCAGTGGCTCGGTCTTCGCCGTGAAGAAGCGCAAGAGCCGCGGATCCGCGAGGAGTGCGCCGACCTTCGACTGGATCGGCGCGATGGCCTCGCCTCGATAGCGCTTGGCATAGGCCGGGAACTCTCTCTCCCAATAGCGCCGGACCTGTTCATTCTGGATATGAGGCAATGCCGTTTTCCGGAATGCGTCATCGGTGATCAGGAGCAGGATGTCCGGTAGTGTTGCTTTGGGCTGGTCGAGAAGCGCCAAGAGCGCATTGCGCAGCACGTGCTCCATCCGCGAGCCCCAGGCATCGCTCCACATCAGCTTGAAGACGTCCAGGAGGCCCGCAGCTACGAGAGGGCGCAATGGCGGCGTGGTGCGCATCAGCGGATTGTAGCTGATCGTTGCCTTCGGATCGGCCGGGTCGACATAGACGATACGAGCCTTTTCCTCGGCACTCGTTCCACGCAGCAGCCGCTCGGCCAGATCGCCATGTGGATCGAGCAGCGCACATCCGACCCCATTTCGAATGTCGCCTTCAAGCATGGTCTCCAACAGGGTGGTTTTCCCCGTCCCCGTCTTGCCGACAACATAGATGTGGGACATGCGGTCCGCTTGTTTGATACCGAATAGCCTGTCGTCATCGCGGTGCCGGACACGCGCGAAATACCGGACGGCTCGATTGTATTGGTGATGCATTCTCCAAGCCTACCGGCACAAAACCTGCCCGCGTAGACGTGGGGATTTGCAGGACGCGCCAGCAGAAGGTTGCCAACGCAGGAAAAGGCCCCGCGAAGGGCGGGGCCAAAGAGCTAGTATTCGTTCGCGAGCATCAGCGTGAGCACGCGCGTGGTTTTGTCTGGATTGGACGGATCGTCGGACCCGAATTCCATGTTCTCGTCGTAGTAGTCGATCTTCCAGAGAAGCGCTTCGCCCTGGATCACAAACCGACCGAAGTCGTGGTCGCCGTAGGGATCGTTTTCCGATGTGAAGTCGTCATACACGCGCAGCGCATGAACGGCAGCGGTGTAGAACACCTCACCCTTCTCCTTCACGCCCTGGGTCATGAACATCTGACCACCCTCTCCCTTGATCCGCAGGTCATCGTTGAGTTCGCGGATCGTGCAAGTCCGGCAGTCGGTCGTCGTTTCCATGTCTCTCTCCGTATCGCGTCGCCGACATCGCCAGTCGATGCCGGCGGACGACACCGAAAGAACGGCGTGTCCGATGCTGATAATCGTGCGGAGGATGGCAGCTCCCCGCACGCCTGCATTCTCGCAAATCGGTAGCGTTCCGGTAGACGTGGGCATTTGCAGCAGCTGCAAATGGATACTTTGGGGACGTTGGGGGGTGTTGGCGCCCACCCGGGGCGCTGTTGCCCCGCAAACGCCAAGGCGTGGACGCTACACTGCCTCGTCCGCCTACCCTCCCCCAATGTCCCCGAACTCCATGTGCGTCGTCTCCCCCAGAAGGTCGGCTAATCGGGCCACATCCTCATCGGTCACGCTATAGCGCTCGTAGAGCCGTTCCAGCGTGCCGTGCTGCGTCTTGGACACGATGAATACGCCATGGCTCTTCCGGGTCTTCAAATTCAGCTTGGTGCGCACGATGTCCCCCATGGCGCGCGGAGCGAGCGGCTTGCTGACGGCATCGAGATAGGCGCGTCCATGTGCCGATGCGATATCCTGGATGCGCACCCCGACACCTTGCTCGCTCTTCATCAGCTTCCTGATTACGGTAAGCACCTCGGCCTCGATCGTTTGGCCGCGGGCTTCTCTGAGCGCCTCCTGAGCCGCTGACGCATGGGCAAGGATCGCTTGGCGATCGGTCTCCTCCTCGGCAACGGACATCAGGGGTGCCAAGATCTGATGCATGCGCGGCTCTATACCGTTCGCAGCCGCGTCGAGCCGGTCCGGCGCACCGAGGCGCGCAAAGTTCCGGAACCGGTATAAGAGAAGCTTGTCGCGAAGAACGGCAGCATCGGCCGCCTGCTCGCTGGGCAGGTTGATAGGAACATCCTGTCGATCAGTCGGATTGGAACTCGTCTCGGTGAGGAAACGGCTTTCCAGCGCCGGATCGTCGTATCGCCCACGCATACCCACCAGTTTGGGACCGAAGACTTTGAACGCGCGGGGACGAAAATCCTTGCCATTGGTGGTCTCGCTTCGCAGCACAGGATACCCCTTCACATTGCCAGCATTGAGGATCTTCGCGATGAGCGCGCTTTCATCGGAGAAGCGGAAATCCGCCTCGTCGATCACCAGCGTCCCGCCAATCTGATTGAGGAGATGAAAGATCGGCGATGTGGTCGACGCGCCGCCCGCAAAAATCGGCTTGAAGCAGATCGATCCGACGACGGTCAAAAAGCGCGTCTTCCCAGTTCCATAGTCGCCGCGCCGACGCAGGTACGGCAGTTCGTTGAACCGGTCATGCACCCAGGTCAACAACACGTAGTTGGCGGCGAGCCGCTCGAAGGCTTCCGAGACATCGACATATTTGTGGATGTAGGCCCGGATCGCATCGACGAGGTCGCAGGTCGTTCCGTATTCCATCGGCCCCTGCGCGAACTGGACGACATTGTGCTCGACCAGCGCTTTGGCTCCCGCAAAGGGCACGTAGCGTGTCAGGCTGTCCGGCGTGTAGCTGTCAAGGACCTGTGCGTTCAAGTTCTTCCAGATGGCAAGCTTTGGTCGCTCGCGATCAGTATCGAAGATAGTCTCGATCAACTCCCCATGCGGACCGATCGCCGACACGACCGGCACATTGACCTTGGATGGCTTGGTATTGGGCTCCCGTTCTTGCTGAGCCTGTTTTTCGTTTTTTGGCATATGCGCAAAGCATCGCCCGTGACCGGCGCGGCCACCAGACGTGGGCATTTGCAGGGCATGCGAGTACCCACGCCTACAACGGAACGCCCGCCAGGGTATGCTCAGAACCTATGTCTACACCAAACCCGCCCCGCATCGAGTTCTTGCGCGCCCTCCTTCCGGACGAGTTCACGGAAGGGCAAATCCAGGCAGAAGAAGCGCAGCTGCTGCGCTATATCGCCCTCGTCGAACGCATCGCTATGCGCCTCAGCTCTCAATCACGGGCCGACAACTCCCCCCGAAGAGATTCGACTCTTTCGAAAAAGGATTCTATCTTATAGATCAAATAACTAATTGATATATGAGGGAATATTTCGCGTACATTCGTGTGTCGACTGTCAAACAAGGACAGAAAGGCGTTTCGCTTCAGGAACAGCGTAGCGCTATTCAGCAATACGCGGACCGAAAGAATCTCACGATTTCCCAGTGGTTCGAGGAACGGCAAACCGCCGCTAAGCAGGGCCGACCCGTCTTCGGTGCGATGCTCAAACAGCTTCGCCGAAGAAAAGCGAGCGGGGTCATTCTGCACCGCGTTGACCGCGGCACGAGGAATTTCCGGGACTGGGCCGATCTTGGCGAGTTGGGCGATCTGGGCGTTGAAGTCCATATCGCCAACGAGGATCTCGATCTGTCGTCACGAAGCGGGCGATTGTCGGCCGACATCCAGGTGGTGATCGCAGCCGACTACATCCGGAATCTGCGCGAGGAGACGCGAAAGGGTTTTTACGGCCGCCTCAAGCAAGGCCTCTATCCCCTCCCCGCCCCGATCGGCTATCTCAACCAGGGTCCTGGCAAGCCCAAGACGGTCGATCCGACCGCAGGGCCGCTAGTGACCAAAGCTTTCGAACTCTACGGAACAGGACGCTACTCGATCACCACGCTACGCGAAGAAATGACACAACGGGGCCTGCGCAGCCCGTCCGGCAAACCGCTCTCCACGAGCATGATCGGGCGCATGTTGAACAATCCATTCTACGCGGGCGTCATTCGGCTTTCCAAAACCGCCGAAACCTTCAAGGGCGTCCACACGCCTTTGATATCCCCGCGCCTGTTCGAGCGGATACAGAACATCCTGCAGGGTAAGTCCGGAGAAAAGCTGCGCGTGCACGACTTCGCGTACAAGCGCCGGCTGCGTTGTGCGACCTGCAAACGCCTGCTCATTGGAGAGTTGCAGAAGGACCGCGTCTACTATCGATGCCGCAACAAGACGTGTTCAGCCTGCTGCATCCGGGAGGACTATGTGGATGTGCAGGTCGGCGCCGCCCTCTCCCGTATCCAGATATCCGAGCAGGAAGCCGACCAGCTCATGGACGCATACGAAGATCTGAAAAACGACTTCCGCACCAAGGAGGCCGAAGCGCGAAAGCGGATAGATTTGCAGATCCACCAGATCGAACAGCGCCTCGAACGCCTCACGGACCTGCTGATTGATGGGCCCCTCACCGACGATGTCTATCGCAAACGTCGCCAGGGACTTCTGCTCCAGCTGGCCGATGCTGAGCATGAGCGTTCGAATATTGGCCTTAATCGGGCTGAAAATCATGACTTCATACGGAAAATGCGCGAACTCGCTCAGAGCCCGCAGTTGAGCCATTTTTCGGCGAATACGCCAGAATCGCGCGAATTGCTCGATTTGACGTGCGCGAACTTTTGGGTGGATGGAAAAAAGCTCTCTATTGAGCTGCATTTTGCCTACGACCTACTCGCAAAACGCGCTTCCATCCCTAACGGCTGCCCGATGAGAGCCATTATGCGAAAAATGGCGTGGTGGCTTGCACGAGGTGCGAATAACCATGTCGGCAATCGCCATAGCCCGAGCTCGTAGCAGATTGGACAGAGGACATGGTGGCACTCTGTGACACAAAGCTGATCAACTTGGCGCTTGCCGCCGAACCCTCAGAGCTGCTGGTCGGTAGCGTCTTTCCAGGCCAATTTTTCCCGCCACTGATCGCTCACGATGTCGCATTTGCCTATTGCCATTCAGTGCGCAATACCATCAAGCTCGCTCTACGTGCAAATGAGAGACAACATGGTAAAACCCGTGCAGGCCAAAGCCGGAAATTTAAAGACAGTATTCACACAAAATCATGGGCTTGTAATACCGCCATTCCAGAGAATGTACGCGTGGTCTAACGATGACATAAAGAAATTTTTTGAGACAATATTTGATAGTATAAATGCCGGGATTTCTAGATCGGAAAAGAAGCGCGCATTCATCGGCGGCGTTATTCTAATCTCAGATGACAACAATGAAGAAGACCCGACAGAAGTTAAAGTTTTTAGAATTATTGATGGGCAGCAAAGAATAACAACAATATCACTTATCGGCCTATGCATTAAAAAATGCCTGATATCCACAATGCGGGAATTTGAGGCCGGCGGTCGACAAGTCTCTATGGGCGGTGTCGGAGGCCCCGTGGTGGATGAAGCTATAGAGTGGTTGCGTCGGCGATCAAGTAGTATCGACTCCCAACTCAACAAACTGCTTCTACTACAACTTGAAGACGATGAAAGAACCGATCGTCGCTTTCCAAGGCTCTCGCGGGCACCTGACGACCAGTGGAATTTCGGAAGAGAGGCCCTTCACAACTTCAACAGCCCTCAAGCTCGCCTAATCTACTCGGCGATGCACCACTTTTTAGAACACCCGGATCAACGATATGACTATGGCGAATTCTACGATGACGCTATAAATACGGATGGTCGCCATGACCAAATAAAGGGCGTGTTCAAGGAGATATCGGCGTCCGTAAATGTTTGCGTAAAAATGCTTACAGAACGAAACGGGCTTTTCCCAAGTTATTCACAAAACGATCTTGTAGATAATTTTAGATCCGTGTGCGATCTATATACCCTTAATTGCCCAGAAAACGTGTTGGAATTAGTTGAGAACGACGGAGTTCATGCAAATTTCAAAAACCTGTTTAGTATATTTGTATTTGCAGAACACCTCCTATCACGCCTCGACCTCGTTAGAATCACTAGTTTCGATCAAGAGCAGGCATTTGAGCTATTCGACACATTAAATAGCACTGGAGTCCCACTAACTGCAGTAGATTTACTTAGGGCTGATATTACAGAGTTTATGATAGACGGGAACTTGGGAGAGCAACAAGCTGCGCGAACAAGTCTGACCAAAATCGAAAACTTTCTGTCTCGAGAGCGCGATCAGGAGGACGAAGACCGAGCAGGAAGAGAGCGAACAGCGGCTGGAAACCTGATGATATCCATCGCACTCGCACAGAATGGATCGCGCCCTGGTGCAAAACTCGAAAAGCAGAGAAGCTTTCTCAAGTCATGCAGGAATGAACTTGCGAATGACCGCGCAGCGTCACGCGATATGTACCAGGGGGTCGGCTATGTCGCTGATGCGTGCGGAATTTTCACAGGAGCACGCAGTGAAGATCGGCTACCTGATAGATACTTTGCGGGTCAGTCTTTAACAGAGCGAAATGAGGCTAAGCTGGCAGTCGCCTACCTTCGGTCAATGAAGCACAGGATGACCTATCCCGTGGTGGCCAAATTGGTAGAGAGAGTTGAGTCGGCCCAAGGAGAAGCTGCCATTAGGACCGCAGCGTACGAATTCTGCCAGGGCCTTAAGGCAATAGCTGCTTTCACCACACTTTTTCGCGCGTGTTCTGGGTCAACGGCAGGCATCGATGGTCAGTACCACAAGCTCTTCATTCAGGAGGTTGCGGGCTGCCCATCACTCGCAAGACGTTTTGACGGAGCGAAACCTAGAGATTTTACGGTCTCTGAGCTTCGCGGAGCCCTCCTGCACCTGGTTAATCAAAAATGGAAGCTGGGTGATAGTGAAGATACGTTTGCAGAGAAAGCTGCGGAAGCAACCCGGTTCGGCGAACGCGCGCATAGCACACTTTGTAGGTTTGCGTTGCTTGTCGCACACGATCGCGCGTCATTTTCAGAAAATACCGACGCTATGCTACAAGATGGGCATTCAGCACTCCTAAGTCCGCAGAATTGGTACGCTGATGAATACGGCACAGTCGAACACATCGCCCCACTAGAGCCCGAAGCCGGCCACATCTGGGATCCCAATATATATGGGAATAGTCGCGCGACATGCATCGGAAACCTTACACTTATGCCCCAGAAATTTAATTCCAGCGCAAGCAATGGAAGTTGGGCTCGCAAGCACTCCTTTTTTAAGGCGCTAGCTTGCGAAAGTGCCCCCGCGATTGAGCAACTATTCGAAGCAGACCCGATCGTGGCAGAAGCGTTGGAAGATCAGAAGTCTCAGATAATTAAGTATGCGACAGAGGTTCATATTCTACGATCACTGGCCCGCTTCGAGAGACTAGAAGTCAACGGGCAGACCCACACCGATTGGACTGAAGCGGTGATTAACCAACGCGGCAAGATGCTTGCGGCGAGGCTCTGGCGGCGCCTTCGCCCTTGGTTGGGATAAACAAACCGCTATTTATGACACGCAAGGCAGACTTTTGCCTGTCCATACAGCTCATCAATATCCATCGGTTCATCATCCGGCCGAAGCGGGTTCCGTTGGAGCTTCTTGCGAGCTCGGTCGAGACGCTTCTGATGTTCGGCTTTGATTTGTGCGATCCGATCAGGGCGAGACAATTCATCGAGGGACTCACCTTGACTCCAAGTGAATGGCGAGCCGTGTTCAAGAGCGTTTTTTTCGTAACTTCTTGCAATCTCAAAATCGCCCGGGTGATTTTCGAGCAAACGAACCCATTCAATTTTCTGCTGAAAGAAGCAGAACGTGCACCCGCTGCGGGAGCGCCAACTGTAATAGGCCGGCAATCCTAGACCAGACCCTTCAAGGATCTCAAACACCCCAGATTTGTCTATCCCGGCATCCTTAAACGGAAGTGCCGTTTGGAGGTTGTGGTGCGTCGACATGTAGCCGTCGCGATATTCCTCATCAGCCCGAATTGCCACATAGCTCATCACCTTGGTTCCGGTCTCAAGCATCGGCTTCAACCAAGTCTCAAAGGGACGCAGCTTGAGCATCCTTGTGCACCATCTCGTCTGAGCGGAGGGCAAAAAATTCTTGTACTGCTTCAGCCAAAAATCGAAGTCGCGGTCGGGATTCAGTCGAGTGATTGGCTTGCCCAAAAAACCCTCAAGGCGGCCGAGATACTCGTAGACTTCTTCCAACTCTTTTCCCGTATCAGTGAAGAAGTACTCTATATCCAGCTCGGGGTGGTTTTCACGCATGTAGACGGCCAGCGCTGCGCTATCTTTGCCGCCCGATAGACCGAGAACATGTTTCGTATCGCCGGTCATGCTTCTGCCACCTCTGTCGCTTGGGTCTTGGACTTGATTGTCTCGGTTAGGCGTTTCGCTAAGGCAGCTAAAACCACCTCATCGGAATGAGTTCCCGCTTCAGCGATCGCCTTCGACAAACGTTCTGCAAGCGCGTCAATCTGCGCTTGGTCCTGGGTTGTCACCTCAAAGTCGTGGGCCAAGGGTGTCGGCCGTCCGTCGAAGCCGAGAACCAACGCCACCGCATGCCGGCGGTCCGGGCGACCTTTTACCCGCGCATAGGCCTCAAGACGATTGAATTGCTGGGCATGGTCTGCGAGCTCCAGCGCCGCTTTATCGATATCCGCGTCGCTCCACATGGAGGGAGGTTTGGACAGGACCAAGCTAATCAGTCCTTCCATGTCCTGGGGAGCACCTTTGAACGCAGCAAGGCGCCCCACGAAAGCATCTATCTGGTGATCGCCAGACATCCTCTGGACGTTCAGCGCGCGCTCACGCAGGTCCGCCAACGCCTCTTCACTTTCGCTTGGAACATTCAGCTCAGCCAAGAGCAGCGTTTCGAGACGCCGCACCGCATTCGGATAGGCGTCCACGAGTTCACGCAGAGCAGCTTGGACGCCGGCGCTGAGATCGCTCAAATTGTTATCGCCGGTTACCCCACCGAGTTCGCGAGGCAAGTCATCAAAAAGCAACTTGTTAGGGTCGTGTGCCTTCTTGAAGAGGTTTCGTACGCGCAGTGCATTTTTTGAGAGACGCAGTGTTTTTGTCGTCCACGGCGGCAGATCGGAAAAGATGGAAATTAGGCCGCGCGCGACGTCGATGGGTTGAAGGTCGAGAAGCTCGTTTTGACCATCGAGATCTCGTACAGTCGTTGCCATACTGGACAGCATGGCCTTAGCCTCAACAGAGAGGTCCATCCACCGAAGTTGGATGTCGGCGGCATCTCTGGCCAGCACATCAGCATCAACGTCTTTGAGCGACGGCTGAAAGACGCCTTCTCGGTAGAAGGCGATCT
This sequence comes from Maricaulis sp., assembly GCF_039978735.1. GTDB lineage: Bacteria > Pseudomonadota > Alphaproteobacteria > Caulobacterales > Maricaulaceae > Maricaulis. Next base: position 10,340 of record NZ_JBDWAS010000005.1, on the reverse strand, counting down.
TGTCGCGCATCGACAGGATGAACGCCATCGACAGAACTGGCATCAATCCAGATTTCAAACCGGCGCGACCATCCCTCCAAAAGGCATAGACCTCATGAAGCCCAACGGTCCTGTCACTTCGATCTTCAAGGAAGGCCTCAGTGGACTTCCAGAGCGGCGTCAAATTCGCTGGATCTTTTTTGGGCTCAGGTGACATGAAATGCCACTGCCCCTTGCACTTTCGATGGAGGCCGGGCGTTTCCAACAACGCCGCGTATAGCCCTCCTTCAGCCGGAAAACCTTCAATGCCGAGGCGAGATTCGCCCTCCCTCAAGATCATCGCTTTGAGCAAGGCATTTTGGGCCGCGACGGCATTGCTCGATGGCTTGTCCCGATTCAGCAGTTCATTCCGTATAATCGGGCGATCTGGGTATCTGCTTTCCGCCGCGTCGCTCACATAGCGACTACGATCCGCGCCTGCCAAGCGAATGGGAGCCCTTCCAGCGGAAACCCATTCAGCCGCCTCAAAGGCCAATTGAATTTCGACTTCGGCGCGAGCCCGTAGCTCTGCGATTCGCGAGGCGACCTCCCGCCGGGCGATAGCATCGCCGGAGTGCTCGACATTCGTGTCCTGAATGTATTCTAGCGCCTGCATTTCACGGGCAAACTCAACGGCGCGGGAGGAGCGCTCAGAAACGCCGAGCAGCGGGCCATGCTTACCCCAACGCCGGCTCGCCGCTTTTGCGAGTTTCGGCAGTTCATCGTTTTCGCTGGGGTCTAACGTAACCACAAGAGCGAATGCACCAAGCGCCCCCTTGGGCAGTTTGGGCGGCGCTTCGTTCTTGAGATCGTCGGCCGACAATAGAATGTTCGCAAACCACCGCATCGCCCCAGTGGAATGGTAGTGGCGCTTAGCCAACGTTGGGTGTAGCGAAGAAAGCTCAGAGAGCTTCGACAGCTTGAGCGCCGGAGCTTCGCGATAGGCTTCTTCAAGCGCCCTATCTATGTCGAAATCGCTACCGGCAAAAACAGCGTAGGCATCTTTGAATTTTCTGAAGACGATAAGGGACCATCGTGACAGGTCGCTGATTTGCGCAGCTACATCTTTAGGAGCGCAAAGCTCTAGAATAGCCTGCGTAGCTCTGAGCCCCACCCGTTCGCCAAATAGATCGAGTAGAGCGATGGTCTTCAATAGGTGAAGATGGCTAGGAGTTGCCCCCAGGGTCTCAGCTCTTGCCAAGGCTTCAGATGCGGTAGCCCACCGATGAGAATCTGGTGAAGCAAGAATGGATGCTTCAAGATTGATTTGAAGGTAATCCCAAAGGCGCGCGGGTTCATAAAGTTCACCGAGCTGCGCATCGCGCAGAAAACTCCGAAATCCCTCCGGCTCGTGGGAATTGAGGAAGCCAAAAACGCTTCTTTGGTTCTGCCCAAAGCGACGGCGCGAGATTGGACTTAGCAGCATAGCCGTTACAGGGTGGAGGGGCCAACAACGACCCAAAACATCGACGAGATGTTTGCTGCGGTGCCGACGCCCTTGCTGCGCGAGGTTTGCAGCGGATTTTGCGATCGTCACAAACTCGTCGTTTTGACCAGTTTCGCTAACGATGGCCCGAGAAATGACCTCTAACTGTTCTTCTTCTGCTAGGTTCACGACGAGGTCTGTGAAACGTCCTTGGATTTTTGACCATTCGTCGCGCTTCTCTCGTGAGACACGGCCCGCATAGTCGCCAAACGCCTGATGAAGCACGCCAACAAAGACGAATCTGCCCTTGCTTCGATTGGCCATCTCCGCAAGTTGTTGAAAGACGTGAACATCTGCCTCGCCCGCGGCGGCCGCCTCCAGAAACTTGCCCATTTCGTCGACGATCAAGAGCAATCCAGCCTGCTCGGAAAGCTGCTGATCGAACACTTCGAGGAGCTTCGTTTCAGAAACGCCTTGCTCGTGAAGGCCAAGAGCGTTTGCTATCGATCCAACAGGGTCTGTTTTGCTTCCGACTACACCGATGGTCTTCCAGCCACTGTCGGAACCAGGAAATGCTTTGCGTACTTTGGCTGTGGCCTTCTCGCCAATAGCCCGTTCAGCCGCCCTGCGGATAATGTCGTCATTGGAGAAAAGGCCGGAAAGCACGACTGCAAGAGAGGACTTTCCCCCTCCATACGGCCCCGTCCATGTGAAAGCGGCTTGGCCAGATTGCTCTACATGGGATGCCATAGAAGCGACAAGCTCAACGGTTGAGGGCGATGAGACATATCCCTCCAATGCCTCTGCTTGGTCGATGTCCGCATCAAGCCGTATGGCCTTTTGGTAGCGGGGAGCGACTGTGACGGTCTCCATCAGCGAGTTCATGCGGCGCTCCTCGCCTCTGCAGGCGGGTAGTCCATACGGAGAAAGTCGAGCTCATCCCGCTCCTCCAGTTCTCCCCTCCGAGTTAGCTGCTTTAAGCCCGCGGTCTCGGACCAAGCCATCGCGCCATCTGTCGTTTCCGACAAGCCTGCGAGCCGCTCGATAAGATCGTCTTCTTCCAGTCGGAATACCCTTCCTGGGCTTCCCGGATCGTAAGCCAAACTCTCGAAACTCATGGAGTTGGCATCTGATGTGGCTCGCCAGAAGCTGCCGACAGCATAAGCAAAAACACCGTCGTCAAGCGAAGGCTTAGGGCCGATATTCAGCCGAAACCCATCGCGCCGGCCGACCGATTGAACAAGACCGAGCTCAACGAGTGGCGACTCGAGCGCGTCGTCGCCGCTTGCGGGCTTGGCATTATAGGTGCGCAGAAAGCATTCCACATCTCGCTTCACAGTGCCCTTGGAGACACGTGACCACCCGCGCTCCAATGCCACTGCCAGCAAGCGTTCGACCACTTGCTCCCGTTCGAAAACCGGATGACTGAGATAGCTAAACACCCAGTGCCACGTTGTGCGTTTCGGTTGCGAGCACAGGTTCCAATGCAATGCCCATAAGGTAGAGGGGTGCTCCATGTAGGGGTCTACTCCCTCCGGCCGAAAGAGCTCATGCCCAAGCGGACCGAGCTTGAATTCAGAGCGTAGATTTTCCTGAACCAGCACGCCGGTGGCGAGCGCCCAAAACTTTATTGAATTCACCATATTACGCCCTACACCGAAGTGGGCGATCGCCTCGTCGGAGAAGAATATGTCCGACGGGATGTCCGGAGCGAGGACGGCATCCACAGCCTTTTTCAACCACCCATATCGGAGCGGGAAGGTTTCGTGCCCGGAAAAATGGGGCGTGTAGTCCGGCTGATAGATTTTTCCGCGAAGCATAGTACTACCTGGAGATTAGTTCCAGGTCGACCTTAGGAGCCGCCCCGGCTAAGGTCAATTAAGAACTGGAGGTATCTTCCAGGCTCGAGCAATGGAAGGCTGACGCGACGGGTGAGCTGAGGTCCTCAGGAATAATGTTATGAAAAACATATATTTAGACTACCAGTCGTCCACGCCCACCTCATCCACGGCCCTAAGAGCTATGGAGCCATATTGGGCAGAACACTATGGCAATCCTCATTCCCGGGAACACTCGGCAGGGTGGGCCGCAACTGAAGCTGTGCGGGAAGCGAGTTCGAGAATCGCCTCTCGGCTGGCCATAGGCGAGGACGAAGTTGTTTTTACGTCTGGAGCGACGGAAGCGAACGCTCTAGCGATTCTTGGATATGCGATATCCGCCTACGAGCAAGGCACAGCAGCACGGATATTGGTGGGTGCCGCAGAGCACAAATCGGTTCTGGAAGCCGCAAAGCAGGCTGAGCGGATGTTCGGAGCCCATCGCACCGTCCTGAAAGTCGATCGCGGCGGGCGGGTTGATCGAGAGGAGCTAATAGGACGTCTGCAAGAGGGTGCCGCATTGTTGTCCATAGGTCTCGTAAATGGCGAGATCGGAACCATCGAGGACATCGCCGAAATTGCTGCAATAGCGGACAGGTTTGATGCCACCCTTCACTCCGATGCTTCCCAAGCGACAGCTGTGACAAGTTTCAAGCACGTGCTAAGCCACGCACACTTAGTTAGCCTGTCATCTCACAAATGCTATGGCCCAAAGGGTGTAGGCGCCCTGTGTGGTCGCTGGGAAACTCTGTCTCATCTTACCCCGCTCGTTCCTGGAGGCGGGCAGCAGGGCGGCCTGAGAGGAGGAACGGTCCCCACCCCGTTGGTGGTAGGGTTTTCTGCCGCACTGGAAGAAGCTCAAGAACACCTTAGCAAAAATATCGAGCATCTTGCGGCTATGTCAAAATTGCTGTTCGAAGGATTATCCTCTGCAATACCAAATTTGGAACTCGTGGGCAGCGACAGACGGCACGCGGGGAATTTGAACGTGATGATCCCAGGGGTGGACGCTCAGACTCTTCTTGCAGAGCTACAGCCGGGTCTCTCGGCCTCCACTGGATCAGCGTGCGCATCCGGCGCAGAGGGTCCCTCTCACGTGTTGCTGACGATCGGCCTTCAACCACAAGAGGCGCGAAGCTGCGTTCGGTTATCGGTTGGTTTGCCCACAACAAGAGCTGAGATCGATCAAGCCGTGGAGTTGATCATAAACGCGATTGACGCCGCCGATAGCTGATAGATAGTGCCGAATTGCGATTGCACTTCGCAAAGTGGTTAGACAAGACGGTGCTGTACAAGACCGTGTTAGTCCCATTCGCTCACGGCCTCGATCCTGGCAGCAACACCAGTTGCACCTTCTGCCATCGGATCCATCGCGTTTAGCCGCGCCCGTGCCCAAGCAATACGCTCTTCCAGCTGTGGCGATGGTTCCACCAGTGCGACCGCTTCGGATTCGAGGACAGCTATGAAGCGCCGCAGGCGGTCGCATTCCTCCCAGTCCGTCGCCATTTGGCGGAAGCGGTTCCACCGCTTCTGGTCATGCTCACGAGCGCGCCGGGCAAGATAATGACGGTGCTCCTCCTCGCGGCGGATACGTTCCTGTTCGGCGCGCCGCGCGCGCTCTTCGGCAGCTAGGACTGCCATCGCCTCCAGAGCGATCACAATCTTTCCAAGCCGGCCCTCGATAGGAGCGCCCTCCTTCTCTTCCCATTCCTTTTGGCGGTGCTTGCCCATTATCTCGGCATGGGCGGAAAACTTGAGCAGACCTGTGGGTTCGGTCCATTGTTTCCATGTCTGGCTCAGCCAGCTTTCACGGTTTCGCCGTTCTTCGGCGGTCAGCCGCTCCTTCCGGTGCCGCACTCGCTCGTAGAGCGAGAAATTGATGCGCTCGCTGTCGATGACGAACCACAGTACGCGCGGGCGACCGCGCTCGTGCTCGATTTCATGACCGCGCTTTTCAAGCACCTTGAACAGCGCGCTTTTGATGCGCCATATCCGCTTGTCGAGGTCGGTCGTCGGGGTATGAACCGACCAGCTATTGTGGCGCGATTCCCGACGCCGTCGCTGGTCTTCCTCCACCCATGCCGCCACAATCGGGTGCGACCGGCGCAAGTCCGCCGGGACTGGGACCTCGGGAATGTCTTCCGCCGCCCTTACGGCATCTCCAATGGGATCAGGTCGGGGAGGAGCCGGTGATGGTGTTGGCCGGATGACGGTCGCTTCTGGAGTCCTGGCGCCTGCCGCACGTAGCGGCGCCTTCTTCGGCTTCTTCCCCGCCTGAACTTGCGCCCAATAGCCGCGCGGCGGATAGGGAATTTCGAGCCGCTTGCAAATCTTGGCCAAGCCATTGCCGCTGATGCCGAACTGCTTGGCGGCGTGGAGCATGGGCTGTGACCAGACCAGATCGTAGAGTTCTTCGCGGTTTACCGTAACTGCCTGCCTTGTCGGCACAAGAGTCTCCTATCGATGCGAACTTCCCTGATGATAAAGCAAATTCGAACCATCAGTTTAGCCCGCATCATTCGCACCGTGTCACGGCGTGGGCATTTGCACAGTCTGCAAATGCCCACGTCTGCGCATGCGCGCCAAACATGCCAAAATAGACACGCACCGTGCTGCTAACGGCGCGGTGCTTTCAAATGATGTTTGATGCCAATGCTATTCGGCTCAAAGCCTGCCGCCGGCGTGGCGGGCTCGACCAGGCCGAACTTGCCCAACTGGTCGGAACCAGCTTTAGCACGATCTCACGATTTGAACGCGGACTTGTACGCCCGGACACACTGACACTCATCTCGTACGAACTGATTTTCGATATTCCCGCCGCGAAACTCCTGCCCGACACAACGATAGATCTTCGACGCCGAACCCATGCGCGCGCCGTAAAATTATTGAAGCGCTGCAACAACACGCCTGATCGGCACCCGCCTGCCAAGGTCGAATTTATCCGGTCCCTCTGTAGCCGCCTGGACGGCTCATCACCTTGAGCAACGGCCGATATATAGCGCATGTACTTGCCATAGAGCCCAGTTCGAAAGGGCTCTATTTTGTAGCGTTCGACGCCGACCGGCGACTGCTGGATTGGGGCGGACACGAAGCGAGGGTAGACAAAAATCAACACTGCCGGTGTGTTGCCCGTACGCTGATCCGAGGCTTCAAGCCAAAGCATGTCCTACTCGAGGACGGCGATGCACCGCGATCAACACGCCGCGCCCGAATCCGCGCACTTCTCCGCTTGCTCGCACAGGACGCCAGTGGTGATGGGCATGCGGTTGTCCAGATTTCCCGGCTGACGGTGCGGCAGCGTTTCTGTGTCTATGGCATCAGCTCGAAAGACGACATCGCGTCCGCTGTCTGCAACATCTATCCGGAGCTTTCCTCCCGCCTGCCCAAGAAACGCCGCCCATGGGAAAGCGAGCACTACTCGCTGGCACTATTCGAGGCGGCCGCTCTTGGCGTCACATTCTTCTCGATGCGTGACCGTCGCTCCTGATCGCTCGCCTCCATCATGCGACGATCAAAATCACGTCGCCGCTTCTCCGGCAGCGGCGCTCCGTCTTCCCAGCGGCCGACGGTTCGTCCATCGACGCCAAGCCAAGTGCCAAGTTTTTCCTGAGACCAGCCGCGCATTGCCCGGAAGCGATACAATCGATCAGAGAATGTATCGCTTGGCAGCCAGCGATCATCGCCCAGGAAGTCAACGAGCGCAGGGACGTATTTGACCCGCGGCAGATGCTCGCCGCGTTCCCACTGCCCGACCACCTCGACATGGACACCGAGCTTCCCGGCGACGGCCTTCTTGGAAAGCTGAAGCGTCTTCCGCTTCACGAACAAGAGGTTGGACAAGCCGTTGCGAGGAATGCTGGCTGCCTCCGGATTTGGAATTCTGAAGGTTATTCCCGGACCAGGAAACAAGCTGCACCCGACCAATGTGTTCACGATGGGCTGACGGCTGCCGGGTGGATGGATCAAGGGCGCTGCCGGTTTTCCGGCAGCGCCCTTATTTTATCCGCATACCAGACCGCTTGACCCGCGAGAGCATTCCACGTCCTGATTGTCGCTTGGCCGGGACTGCAGGAGGCACGGGCAACGTGACAGACCGACCGGGCGGCAATGGTGACACAGACCCGTCGCGCTGCACCAATTGCGGTGCGGTCACGGATGACCGTTTCTGTCCATCCTGCGGCCAGTCCACGACCGATATCCGGCGTCCCGCCGTCTCCCTTCTGGCCGAGTATTTCGACGGTCTTTTCGCCTGGGACGGCCGGCTTCTGACCACGCTTCGCCATCTTTACACCCGTCCCGGACAGGTCGCAGCCGACTATGTCGGCGGCAAGCGGGCGGGTCTGACACCGCCGATCCGGCTCTATCTGATCATGGTTGTCGCCTTCTTCGCGGTGCTCGCGCTGGCAGGCATCCGCGTGTTCGGCGTGGCGTTTTCGCCCAGCGAGGCGGAGATCCGGGCCCAGACGCCCGAATGGACGGCCGAGCGGCGCGAACAGGCAGAGAATCTCGACAGGCTCGTCCGGGAGTCCGGCATTCCGAGCGGCTTTACGTGCGGCGTCCTGCCGGGTCCGGACGAGTTCGACGCAAGCGGCATGCTGATCCACGCCCGCGGCACGACCTTCATGATCGGCACCTTCATGCGGGGCGAAACGCCGCCGGGCCGCGTTCTGCGCAGCGAGGACGCGGCCTGTTATCACACGCTGATGCAGGAGTTCGGCTGGGGCTGGTTTGCGCCGGTCTTTATCGAGGTGATCCGCAGGCCCGGCAGTTTCGAGGACCGGGTCAGCGCCATTCTCAGCCAGTCCTTCATCGCCATGGTGCTGGTCTTCGCGGCGCTCAACCTGCTCCTTCATCCACGGCGAAAGATCGTCGAGCACATCGTCTATTCCTTCTACTGGCACACGGCGATGATCCCCCTCCTCCTGCTCCTGGCGCTGGCACTGCAGATCCCGGCCGGGCTGCAAAGAGGCGTTCCGCTGAGCTTTCTTCTGGCCGGCATGTTTGTGTTGAGCCTGTGGCAGGAACGCCGCTTCTACAAGGCAAGCATGGTGGGCCTGGCCTTGCGGTTTCCGGTGCTGCTGACGGGCTATCTCGCTTCCATGGGCATCCTCACCGTGGCGCTGCTGCGTGTCAGCGCGGGCTGAGCCGCAACCGCAGCCGCCCCTTCAACTCGCCACATTTCCTGCCTATATTCCCGAGTGTCGGCTTGCCGACTATGGCGATAAACGCGCTCGTAATAACCGGACCGGACCCGGGGGCAGTACCCGGCGGCTCCACCATATCCTTCCCCGCACCACCTTCAGCAAGTGGGCGGAATGGCATGGGGCCGAAACAGGATCGACGGACGGGTAAAGGGGATTGCTTTCGCCCGGGTGAGGCCCGTTACAGGCTCGCTTATGAAAGTTGCCAACGACAACTTTGCTGAAGAGGTCGCTCTCGCTGCGTAGTCAGCGCGGGTAATCTCGCTTTAAAGTCCTGGACCCTTTAGCCGGTCCAGGCGGGGCTCGGAGGCGCCTGGCAACAGAAGCCTCCACTTATCCCCATACAGACATTCACACACGGCGCCCGCAGGCGGGTTAGGCCATCCTTCACCACGCCGCGGCTCCATCTGCAGTCCAGCCGCCGATATCCGTTGACCTGCCCCGGGCTTGGGGTACCCTTTTTTCGACAGGGTGATCGGGGGAGATCGACATGGCCAAGGACCTGATGCGCTATGACTTGATGGCGCAGGACGCGCTTCGCGGCGTGGTCCGTCAGGCTCTGCTGAAAGCGGCCGGCCCCGGCGGGCTGCCCGGACAGCATCACTTCTACATCACTTTCCGCACCCAGGCGCCGGGTGTGGATATCGATCCGACCCTGCTGGAAAAATACCCCGAAGAGATGACGATCGTGCTGGAACACCAGTTCTGGGACCTCGACGTCACGGAGACGGGTTTCGAGGTGACGCTGAAATTCTCCGGCGTACCGAAATACCTGAAAATGCCCTATTCGGCGATTTCGCGCTTCCACGATCCCAGCGTCGGTTTCCACCTGCAGTTCGAGCAGGACCCGGCCGAGGACGAGACAGAGGCCGCCCCGGCCGAAAAGCCCGAGGCGGCTGCCGGCGGCAAAGCCGGCAAGGGCGAGAAGAAGGCCCCCGGCGGCGACGGCGCCGAAGTCGTCTCGCTGGACAGCTTCCGCAAGAAGTGATGTCGGGCTCCGACCTGGTCGCCCCGGATCTGGCCGGTACGCCACGCGAGCCGATGAGCGCGGACGAAATCCGCGCCTATCTCGGCCAGCGCGCCAACCATCCCTACGCCTCCAAGCTGCTGGGCTTCCAGCTGGCCGACTTCTCGATCGAGGAACGCTGGCTGGAGGCGGATTTCCACCCCACGCAACAGCTCGCCAATCTGCGCAACTCCGTGCAGGGCGGTATCGTTACGGCCATGCTCGACGAGGTAATGTCGCTGGCTGTGCTGGTGTCCGAGCGTTTCATGTGCGGCGTGCCGACACTGGAGATCAAGACCAGCTTCTTTGCCCCCCTGCCGGTCGAGCCCTGCCGGGCCCGCGGTGTCGCCACGAAGATCGGCGGCCGGGTCGCTTTCATGGAGGGCACGATCTGGACCCCGTCCGGCGAAATCGCCGCCCGCTCCAGCGCCACCTGCCAGGTCCGGCGGGTAAAGGCGGCCGGGTAAGGCTCCAAGCCTTTCTTCTCTCCTTACTCTCTCTGTTTTCCCCGGCCTTGTGCCGGGGCCCGGCTGAGCCTGCGCCTGAAACGCCGCCAGACCCCGGAATAAATCCGGGGAAAGCGGTGTGTGGTGATGGCACCCAGCACGAAACCCTCCACGGGCAGAACCCTGGAGCGATGAGAGGGGTGCGGGATGCACGGCGGACATCGAGTGTCCGATTTGAAGCTTTGGTGGTGATGCCCGAGGCATCCCGCACGCGGAGATTTACCCGGATCCCTTGCGGGACCGTCTCGAAACCTGCAGGCACGGGCCGGTCGAGCTTTTTGCCGGTGTCCCCGCAGATGGCCACGC
>NZ_JBDWAS010000004.1:0-2957 GCF_039978735.1 Maricaulis sp. | reverse complement strand
CCGGCAATCCGGGCCGGCCTTTTTCTTAGCGACCGGAGTGCTTTCGGTTTCCCGCGGAAATCATCGCTGCAGCATTTGACGCTTGGCCCCGAAGCGCGTTCAATCCCCGCTCCTCCGCTGGCGGCACAAGGCCTGCGGACGCAAATGGGGATATCACGATGACACTGAAGCCAAGCCTGCCAGCCCTTGCGGTGTGTACAGCCGCAATCGCCCTGGCTGCCTGCAGCAGTGGCTCGGACACCGCCTCCTCGGGCAGTGCCGGGTCCGCGGGCAGCAATTCGGGCGAATCCGGCGATATCGTCCGGATCAATCTGGATCCGTATCCGTCCACCTATACGCCGCGGCCCAGCGGCACGACGCTGATCCGTGGCGCCACGGTGCTCGACGGGATCGGCGGACAGATCGAGAATGGCGACGTGCTGATCGAAAACGGCCGTATCGCCGCTGTCGGTACCGGTCTGGAAGCGCCGGACGGTGCGACCGTGGTCGATGGCGCAGGCCGCTATGTCACGCCGGGCATTATCGATATCCACTCCCATCTGGGCGCCTATCCCTCGCCGGGCGTCAGCGCCCATTCCGACGGCAATGAGGCGACCGAGCCGGTGACGGCGGAAGTCTGGGTCGAGCACTCGGTCTGGCCGCAGGACCCCGGTTTCGAGCACGCGCTGGCCGGCGGTGTCACCACGCTGCACGTCCTGCCCGGCTCGGCCAATTTGTTCGGCGGCCGCGGCATCACCCTGCGCAATGTGCCGGGGCGTACGGTGCAGGAGATGAAATTCCCGGACGCGCCCTACACGCTGAAAATGGCCTGCGGCGAAAACCCGTCGCGCGTCTATGGCAATCGCGGCCGCTCGCCGGCCACCGACATGGGCAATATGGCCGGTTACCGCGCCGCCTGGATCGAGGCGTCGAACTATCGCGACAGCTGGCATGAATACTGGGAAGCCGCCGAGAATGGCGAGGATGTCGATCCGCCGACGCAGGATCTCGAGCTGGACACGCTGATGGGTGTGCTGGAGGGCGAGATCCTGGTCCAGCAGCACTGCTACCGCGCCGACCAGATGGCCCAGATCATGGATATGGCCGAGGAGTTCGGCTACCAGGTCACGACCTTCCACCACGCTGTCGAGGCCTACAAGATCCCCGACCTGCTGGCCGAGCACAATGTGTGTGCCGCCGTGTGGGCCGACTGGGGCGGCTTCAAGATGGAAGCCTATGACACGGTCCGCGAAAACCTGGCCATGACGCACGCCAATGGCGCCTGCGCCATGATCCACTCGGACGACGCCAACGGCATCCAGCGTCTCAACCAGGAAATCGCCAAGGCGCTCGCCGACGGCCGCCGGGCCGGCCTGGACATCTCCGAGGCCGAAGCCTGGGCCTGGGCGTCCTCGCGTCCGGCGCAGGCTCTGGGCATCGGCGACGAGACCGGTTCGCTGCAGGAAGGCTATCGCGCCGATGTGGTGCTGTGGTCCGGCAATCCCTTTTCCACCTACACGCGGGCCGACCAGGTCTGGATCGACGGTGCGCTGAGCTATGACCGGCGCAACAGCGATCTCCAGCCCGTCCGCGACTTCATGCTCGGCCAGCCCGGCGAAGGAGAGCAGTAATGAAACAGCTGATTTCAGTTCTGGCGGCCAGTCTGGCCCTCGCTGCACCGGCTGCCGCCCAGACCTATGCCGTGACCAATGGCCGGGTCGTCACCAATACCGATGCCGGCATTCTCGAGAACGCCACCGTTATCGTGCGTGACGGCGATATCGTTGCGGTCGGTGCAGGGGCGGAAATCCCCGAGGACGCCACCGTGATCGATGCGTCCGGCAACTGGGTCACGCCCGGCGTGTTCGCCGCCTTCTCCCAGCTCGGCCTGATCGAGGTCGGCCTGGAAGGCTCGACCACGGACGACAGCGCAGACGAGTCGCCCTTCTCGGTCGCCCTCGATGTTGCCGACGGTTTCAACCCGGCCGGCACCTATCTCGCCACCAACCGGGTGGAAGGCGTTACGCGGGCGGCGATCTTCCCGTCCACCGGCCATAATATCTTCGCCGGCCAGGGCGCGCTGATCGACACGAGCGGCGATGCCGACTCGCTCTTCCAGGCCGGCAGCTTCGTCTATGCCGACCTGTCCGAATCGGGCGCCAGCCGCGCCGGCGGCTCGCGCCCGGCCGCCTGGGCCTTCCTGGAAGCCGCACTGGCCGATGCCCGCGGTTATCCGGGGCGTTTCTCGGGCGATCATGAAGGCGACGCGCTGAACCGCTATGACGCGGCGGCCCTCTTGCCCGTCGCCCGCGGCCGCGTGCCGCTGGTCATGGCCGTCAATCGTGCAGCCGACATCCGCCGGGCGATCCGCTTCAAGGCCGACAATGCACCGATCCAGCTGATCCTGGTCGGGGCAGCGGAAGGCTGGATGGTCGCCGAGGAGCTGGCCGCGGCCGGCATTCCGGTGATCGTGGATCCGCTGGAAGACCTGCCTTCTTCCTTCGATGCGCTGGGTGCCTCGCTGCAGAACGCGGCGCGTCTGCAGGCCGCGGGTGTCGATGTCGCCTATTCCACGGCCCCGACGGCGGACGGATATTTCAACGCCCGCCTGGTGCCGCAGCATGCCGGCAATGCCGTTGCCAACGGCGTTCCCTGGGATGAGGCTTTCCGCGCGATCACACTGACACCGGCGGAAATCTACGGCGTCGGGGACCGCTATGGCGCCCTCGCTCCGGGCTATGCCGGTGATGTCGTGGTGTGGGATGGCGATCCGCTGGAAGTGATGAGTGCACCGGTTGCAGTCCTCATCGACGGCGAGCCGACTGCGCTTGAATCGCGGCAGACTCAACTGCGAGACCGTTACATCAATATCACGGACGACACGCCATTCGCCTACAGACGCTAGGCTTTCGGCCCTGTTGCGTTGACACAACGAACGGTGTCCGTATTTTGCGCCCACCTGCGGCCGCGCCTTCACG
>NZ_JBDWAS010000003.1:0-14837 GCF_039978735.1 Maricaulis sp. | reverse complement strand
CGCCTCGAAAGAGGCGGGCGTTTTCATTTGTGCAGGGCTGGACGTGTGGCACAGAATCCCCGGACCGCCTGTAATACAAGGAAAATCGGAGAGCCGACGGGGAACAGAAGCAGGACCGGTGCGTTGATCTGGTGCCTTGATAAGACAAACACCATGGAGGCAAGGATGAAGCCCGGAGAAACACCGTCACGGGTCGTGATCTATCTGACCCTGTTCAGCCTTTCGGTGATCCTGCTGCTCGTTCAGCTCAGCTGAATGCAGCAGCGGGAGGCCCGGGGCGAGCCTCCCGCAAGTAGAGTTCAGGAAAGCACTGTGATTATTGCGCCGGCGCGGGTTCGGCCGGCTCGAAGAAGAACAGGACCTGGCCGATCGTTGCCGCAACCGTTTCCGGCATGAAGGGCTTGGTGATGAGATAGGTCGGTTCCGGCCGCTCACCCGTCAGCAGGCGCTCCGGATAGGCGGTAATGAAGATCACCGGCACGTCCGATTCGGCGAGAATGTCATTGACCGCATCGATGCCGGAAGATCCATCCGCCAGCTGGATATCGGCCAGGACCAGCTCCACGTCATTGGTGCGATACAGATCGACCGCCTCCTGGCGGGTCCGGGCAATGCCGACGATCTCGTGGCCGCCCTCGGCGACGATCGCCTCGATATCCAGGGCCACAACCGGTTCGTCCTCGATGATCAGGACACGCGTGCGCAGACCGTCCTCGATCGCACCTTGCGCCTCGACGGCAAGCCGGTCGACATCGTCGGTCGACACCGAAAGGATGATCGCGGCGTCGCGCACGGAAAAGCCCTCGACCGCTGTCAGCAGAAGAGCCTGGCGGGCCTTGGTCGGAATGCGTGTCAGGCGTTCCTGGGCGGCACTGCCGCCGGCCGGTGCAACCGTGTCCTGCTTCCAGTTGTCGTGAAGCAGCTTGTAGAGAGAAACCCGCGGCGGCAGGTCCCGGTCGATCGGCGTGACGCCGGCGACCGCAGCTTCCAGAGCGGCCCGAACAATGGCGTCGCCCGACCCTTGGTCACCTGTCAGCAGGCGCGCATAGCGCCGCAGATAGGGAATGTGGGGTTTTACGTTTTCCGAGAACGGCATCTGGCCCTCGTCCCTCCGATAATCAACAGTCCAGCCCCCATCATAACGCATTCGCGCGTGCGCGGTTCCAGCCTTGCGGAAAAAAGATGGAACCCATTGCAGCTTGGGGCGTTTCATGCGCCGAGACGGTGTTTTTTCGCCGGTTCATGTTAGGCTTGTGGAAGCGTGCGGCATTTAAACATGGAAATCATGAGAGACGATTCTTCAGATTCCCGCCCGCCCAGATCCGTCGATGCCGATACGGCGCGGTCGCGGCAGCAACTCATCGGGCGTCGGTTGCGGGACATGTATGACAGCGTTCTGGACGAAGGTGTTCCGGACGATTTCGAAGCACTCCTCAGCGCGCTGGACGAGACCGGCGACGATGCGGCCAAGTCTGCCGGCAAGACGGCTGACAAGGCGGAAGAGGGGGTTTCGGATGGCTGACGGCAGTCCAGTCGAGCAGGTGCCCGAGACCGAGTTCAAGGCCCTGCTCCACGACATGATTCCGCATATGCGCGCGTTTGCACGCGGCCTCACCGGCGATGCGACGGCGGCTGACGATCTGGCCCAGGATGCCATGCTGCGTGCCTGGCACCGGCGTCACCAGTTCCGCGCCAACACCAATTTCAAGGCCTGGGTGCTCACCATCGTGCGCAACCAGTTCTATTCCGACAAGCGCCGCTCCTGGCGCCAGGTCCAGCTGGATGAGGAAACCGCGCGCGAGACGCTGCCGGCTGCGGTCGACCAGGACAATGTGCTGGCGCTGGACGATGTGCGCCGCGCGCTCGACGAACTCTCGGCCGAGCATCGCGAAGCGCTGCTGCTGGTCGGTGCGGGCGGCTATGCCTATCAGGAGGCGGCCGATATCTGCGGCTGTGCGGTGGGGACCATGAAGAGCCGGGTCAATCGCGCCCGGGCCCGGCTGCTTGAAGTGCTCGAGAAAGGTCCGGCCCTGGCCGGCGGCGAGGACGGCGTTTCGGCGGCCGACGCGCTGGACACCATTCTCAACGAGCTTGAGCAGATATCCGAATGCCATTCGGCCGGCTGAGCGGGTCTTCCAAAACCAATGGGGGGCGGGAGCAGGGGCGAGGCCTGCGACTGCAGCTGCTGGCGATTCTGACGCTCAGCCTGAGCCCGCTCCTTGTCCTGTCGGTCGCGCAGGGCGTGATCGAATTCCGCGAGGAAAGCGCCCGCCAGCGCGACAGTCTGCATTCCGCGCTGGTCGAGGCGTCCGCCGATCTGGCCGGTGAGCTGGACCGTGTGTCCGGCGTGGTCACCGCGCTGGCGAACTATCCCGATATCGGCAGTCTGAACGGCCGCCGCTGCGTCGACACGCTGGCCGCCGTACGGGCGGCCCAGCCGATCTATTCCAATATCAAGCTGATCGACGAGGACGGCGTCATTGTCTGCGCCGCGGTGGAAACCGTCGATTCCAACAGCGTCCAGCTGGCCGGGCTCGACTGGTTCGTGCGCCTGAGAGAGGGCGAGGACGAGGTCTTCAGCGACGTCTATCTGGACTGGTGGACGGTGCAGCGGCCGGTGATGACGGTGGCGCGCCGGCTCGTCGTCGATGGCGAGTTTGCTGGCGCGATCGCGGTCGATATCGACACCCGCCCGGCCCGCAGCCTGCTGCAGATGCAGGCCCTGCCGCCGGAGGCCAGCCTCGCGCTGAGCGATGCCGACGGCAATCTCGCCTATATTCCCGACGGCCCCCGCGAGGAGCGTATTTCCCGATTGCCCGACGGTGTTCTGGCCCGGGTGCGCGAAACTGGCGAGCCGGTCATGCTGGAGAATGTCAACGGCCTGGCCGGCCGCGCACTTCTGGTGGCGCCGCTGGCCGGCCGCGACATCCAGCTGGTGCTGATCGCGCCGTCGCTGCTGCTGGGCAGCTGGGCCGGTTTCGACATTGTGGGAACGGTGCTGGTGCCGTCGCTGATGTGGCTGCTGGCGCTGTTGTGCGTGTCGCTGGCGGTCGATTTCTTCGTGCTGCGCTGGCTTTCCTATCTCGGCCGCATGGCCCGTCTCTACGGCAGCGGACGGCTGGGCCTGCAGCCGGTGCGGGCCAGCCGCGCGCCGGCGGAAATCCGCACCCTGGCCGAGACGATGGCGTCGATGGCCAATGACCTGGAAGCCCGGACCGCCGAACTCGAGACCGAGGCCGAACAGCGCGGCGCGCTGCTGCGGGAGATCCATCACCGGGTGAAGAATAATCTCCAGGTGACGATGAGCTTCCTGAACATCCAGGCCCGCCGGACCAGCGATGCCGAGGCCCGGCGCGTCCTTTCCGAGGCTGGCGGCCGGATCAATGCGCTCGCCCTGGTACACCGGACGCTCTATGAGAATGACGATCTGCGGGTCGTCGAGATGGCCCCTTTCCTCGAACAGCTGCTCTACCATCTGCGCCAGGCCAGCACGGTCTATGGCTGTGATGTCGATACCCGCGTCGAAGCCGACAATGTCGAGCTGGACCCGGATATTGCCATTCCGGCGGCCCTGTTCATCACCGAAGCCGTGACCAACGCCTACAAGCACGCCTTCGAACCGGGCATGGCCGAGCCGGGCCTGGTGACGGTCAGCCTTGAGCGGATCAATGAGGGTGAGGCGACCGTCTCGGTGAGCGATAATGGCAAGGGATATGCGGAGGGGGCCGGCAAGGGCATGGGCTCCTCGCTGATGGAAGCGCTGGCCCAGCGTCTGGGCGGCGAGCTTGCCCGGTCGCAGGCGCCGCAGGGCGGGGCCAGCGTCACCATCCGCTTCCCCACCTGATCCGCAACGAGCACCGCAAAGAAAACGGCCGGCGGATCGCTCCGCCGGCCGTTGCCGTTTGTCTGGACCGAAGGGTCTATTCCTTGCCGGGCAGTTCGCCCTTTTTCAGGATGCCGGTCATCTCGTCGAAATAGTCGGTGACATGGCTTTCCGGATCCTTCGACACCATCGAGACCACGATGATGGCGATCGTCGCGGCGATGAAGCCCGGCACGATCTCGTACATCACACCGGACAGGTTGAAGACGTAGATCCAGGCCAGCACCGTGACGGCACCGGTCACCATGCCGGCAATCGCGCCCTGCTTGGTCATGCCGCGCCAGAACAGGCTGATCAGGACGACCGGGCCGAAGGCGGCACCGAATCCGGCCCAGGCGTTGGAGACCAGGTTCAGGATGTTCGAATCCGGGTCGAAGGCCAGTGCGATCGCCACCAGAGACACCGCCAGCACGGACAGGCGTCCGACCAGGACGAGCTCCTTCTGGCTGGCCCCCCGTCGCAGGAAGATCTTGTAGAAATCCTCCGTCAGCGAACTCGACGAGACCAGCAGCTGGGACGAGATCGTACTCATGATCGCGGCCAGGATCGCGGCCAGCAGGAAGCCGGCGATATAGGGGTGGAAGATCACCTGCGAGAGCAGGATGAAGATCGTTTCCTGGTCACCCAGCACCACATCGCCGTCCGAGAAGGCGCCGGTGGTGTCGATATTGTCCAGCTCGCTGAACGTCGTTGCATCGGTCGGCGCTTCGATCACGCGGGCGATCGGAACAGTGTCGGCAACGTCGATATTCTGGCTCTTCACATAGGCAAGGCCCGCGGCGCCGGTCAGCACGGCGCCGAGCACCGTGATCAGCATCCAGCTCATGCCGATGCGGCGCATGACGGCAACGTCCTTGAGCGAACGCACCGCCATGAAGCGCACGATGATGTGGGGCTGGCCGAAATAGCCCAGGCCCCAGGACATGGTGGAGATGATGCCGATCGCCGCGAGGCCGAGACTCTCCTGCGGGATCATGGAGAGATAGGATTTCTCCCATCCGCCGACATCCACGCTCAGCGTGCTCAGCGCATCCACCGTCGGGCCGAACCCGCCCAGCTGCATGATGGTCACCACCGGTACCAGGACCAGGGCGACGAACATGATGCAGCCCTGCACGAAGTCGGTCAGCGACACCGCCAGGAAGCCGCCGAACAGGGTATAGGCGACGACGACCCCCGCCGTCAGGAACAGGCCGAGGCGGTAGTCCAGGCCGAAGGAGGCCTCGAACAGCTTGCCGCCCGACACGACGCCGGCCGAGGTGTACAGCGTGAAGAAGATGATGATCACCACGGCGGAAATCACGCGCAGCGTGCGCGAATGGTCCGCAAAGCGCTTCTCGAAGAAGTCCGGAATGGTGATCGCGTCGTCGGCAATCTCGGTGTAGACGCGCAGCCGCGGCGCCACCAGGCGATAGTTGAAATAGGCCCCGATCATCAGACCGATGGCGATCCACGCCTCCGACATGCCGGTGGCGAAGATCGCGCCGGGCAGGCCCATGAGCATCCAGCCGCTCATGTCCGAGGCGCCCGCCGACAGCGAGGCCACGGCCGGGTTCAGCTGGCGCCCGCCGAGCATGTAGCCCGACACGTCGTCCGTCGACTTGCGATAGGCGTAGAGGCCGATCGCCATCATCAGGACGAAATAGAGCGCAAGGGAGATCAGAGCTTCAATATCCATGAGCTTGCCTTGGGTTGATGGTCAGGAAGGGGCGGGCCGGACGCGGTGCGTCATCAGGCGCGGGTCTGGCCGTCCCCGTGAACGAGGTATTTGAAGGAGGTGAGCTGCTCCAGCCCCACCGGGCCGCGGGCGTGCATCTTGCCGGTCGCGATACCGATTTCTGCGCCCATGCCGAACTCGCCCCCGTCGGAGAATTGCGTCGAAGCATTGTGCATCACGACGGCGCTGTCGATGGCAGTCAGGAAGGCGGCCGCAGCATCGGGATCCTCGGTGACGATGGCGTCGGTGTGGGCCGAGGAGTGATCGGACACCCAGTTCATCGCTTCTTCCAGCCCGTCGACGAGCTTCACCGACAGGCAGCTGTCGAGATATTCGGTGTCCCAGTCTTCCTCGCTGGCCGGCTTGATGCGGCTGTCGATGGCGACAGCATCGGCATCGCCGCGGAACTCGCAACCCGCCATGCTATCGACCAGGCCGGGCAGGAAATCTCCGGCGACCGAGCGGTCGACGACCAGGCTCTCGGTCGCACCGCAGATGCCGGTGCGGCGCAGTTTGGCATTCTTCACGATGGCGGCCGCCTTGGTCAGGTCGGCGCGCTGGTGGACATAGGTGTGGCAATTGCCGTCCAGGTGCAGCAGCGTCGGCACCTTGGCCTGGTCGCGCACCAGCGAGACGAGGCCCTTGCCGCCGCGCGGAATCACCAGGTCGACATAATCGGTGCACTGCAGCAGGTGCTGCACGGCGGCGCGATTGGTGGTGTCGACCATCTGGATCGCGTTTTCCGGCAGGTCCGCCTCGCGCAGGCCTTCCTTCATGCATTCCACGATGATGCGGGTGGAGTTGAGGCTCTCCGAACCGCCGCGCAGGATCACGGCATTGCCGGATTTCAGGCACAGCGCGCCGGCATCGGCGCCGACATTCGGGCGCGATTCATAGATCATCCCGATCACGCCCAGCGGCACGGCGACGCGTTCGATGCGCAGCCCGTTGGGGCGTTCGGTGGACATCAGCTGGCGGCCGACCGGGTCGGGCAGGGTCGCGATGGCCTCGATGGCCTGGGCGACACCCTCGATCCGCGCCTCGTCCAGCATCAGCCGGTCGATGAAGGAGTCCGGTTTGCCGGCTTCGCGGACGCTCTCGACGTCCTTGCGATTGGCCTCGATGAGGTCGTTGGCGTGAAGTCGCAGGGACGCGGCTGCGGCCGTGAGTGCGGCATTCTTGCGCTCGGTGGAGGCTGTCGCGAGCTGGCGCGCCGCCTCCTTGGCCTGGCGTCCCAATTGTTCGATATAGGCTTGCATACGATCTGACATGTCTCGTTCGCTCGGGGTCTGGAGTGTCGGTGAGTTTCGGAGGCGCGGCAACTAGCGCAATTCGCAGGCGCGTGCGTACGCCGCCTCCGTGGTTTCGACGAGCAATTGCTCGAGCAGCCCGTCGCGGCGCAGCGCGTGGATGCCCGCCTCGGTCGTGC
The DNA here is from genome assembly GCF_039978735.1 of Maricaulis sp. Lineage (GTDB taxonomy): Bacteria > Pseudomonadota > Alphaproteobacteria > Caulobacterales > Maricaulaceae > Maricaulis. The sequence continues at coordinate 7,808 of NZ_JBDWAS010000003.1, read as the reverse complement.
CCTTCTTGCTCATCACGGAATTGCGCAGATCTTCCAGGCTCGTCTCGCTCTGCGCCGCCATTTCCACTGCGCCCGCCAGGGTCTCGAGGACCAGGGTGCGGGCGGTGTCCGGGGCAAAGCCCAGGCGCTCGGCCGCCGCGACATAGGCGCGGGCGATCTCGAAGACATAGCCCGTGCCGGAGCCGGCAACCGCCGTGATCCGGTCGATCTCGTCCTCGGTGTCCAGCCAGACGGCCGAACCGGTGGCCTTCGCCAGCCGGTCGGCCAGGTCGCGATGGGCCGGGGAGCAGGACGGGTCGGCATAGAGACCGTTCACGCCACGGCCGATCTGGGCCGGCAGGTTGGGCATGATGCGGATCGCCGGCCGGTCGCCGAGGGCGGCCTTCATGGAGGCGATCGAGAAGCCCGCAGCGATGGAGATGACGCAGCCATCATCCTTCAGGAAAGGCATGTAGGCCGGAACGATATCGGCGATCTGCTGCGGTTTGACGGCAATGACGATGGCGTCGAATGTCCGCCCTGACAGGGCGTCCGGAGACCCTGCATGACCGGCGCCGGCGGGTATCGCGGAGGGTGTCCGGTTGACGGCCGTATAGCTGGCCGGAACCGCATCCACCCAGCGGCGCAGCATGGCACCGCCCATATTCCCGCAACCGATCATCAGAATGTCCATCGCCAATCCTTCTGCGCTGTCGAGGCCCGGCGCCAGATTACGCACGTGTTCACGCGATTGCGACAGGCTCACAACAAATGCGCTCGACGCGCCGGAAAGCGCATCGAGCCGCTGATGAGGGGATACATAGCAAAATATATTTCGAATTCAAATTATATTTCCGATGGCGCAGAAAACCGGGATGGCAAGCAATCGTTCAGCTTTGCGCCATAAATTATGAGGTGGGCGCGGCGATATTGCATGGCGGCATCCGGCTTTTGGGGTTGAAAAAATTTGAACGCAAAATATTTTGCGCACAGTCTTTACTGCGGAGCAGCATTGTTCCGCGCCACGGAGGAGCCTCTTGTGAGTGTTCGAAACCGCATCGTCGTGAAAATCGGGTCCAGCCTGTTGGCCAATGATGGCCGGCTGACCCTGAAATACGCCTTCATGCATGGTCTTCTGGCCGACATCGCGCAGCTGCGCGAGGAAGGATATGATGTGGTGCTGGCCTCCTCGGGCTCGGTGGCCCTGGGGCTGAACTCGATCAAGAAGTCGCCGGAAGATGCCGGCGTGCTGGACAAGCAGGCCGCTGCCGCCTGCGGCCAGCCGCTGCTGCTCAATGCCTACAAGCAGGTCGCCCACGAGCACGGTTTCGACATCGCCCAGATTCTTGTCACGCTGGAAGATCTGGAGGAGCGCCGCCGCTTCCTCAACACCAAGAACACGATCCAGCGCCTGTTCGAGCACGGCATCATGCCGATCGTGAACGAGAACGACACGATCACGACCGAGGAAATCCGCGTCGGCGACAATGATCGCCTGGCGGCCAAGGTCGCGCAGATGATCCAGGCCGACCATCTGATCCTGCTGACCAATATCGACGGGCTCTATGACCGCAATCCGGAAGATCCGGAGGCGCAGTTCATCGAGACGGTCGAGGATGTCAGCGAGTATCTCGAGGTCACCACCGGTACCAGCTCGCTGGGCTCGGGCGGCATGCTGACCAAGATGCGCGCCGCCAACATGGCGCAGAATGCCGGCGTCAACACGCTGATCGGCGAGGGCGTCATCGATCGGCCCGTGTCCGGCATCCTCAAGGGCGAGCGCCGTCATACGCGCTGCATCGCCAAGGGTACGCCGGCCTCGTCCTGGGCGGTCTGGCTGACCAACCGCCTGCACCGTGCCGGCGGTCTGGTGATCCGCCAGGACGCCGCGGCCAAGCTGCGCGAGAGCAAGGCGGGTGTCGGCCATGAGGACATCGTCAAGATCCATGGCGACTTCCAGAAGGGCGATGTGCTGCACGTGTATGACGAGGGCGGTGAGGAACTGGCCCGCGGCCTGACGAATTTCTCGTCCGACGAGACCATGGTGCTTGCGCGCCATGCCGACCAGGATGTCGAGGAATTGCTGGGCTATCACGCGCGCCCGGAAATCATCAATCGCGACAATATGGTGATGCTCGAAGACAATCACCTGCCCTGGGATGCGCCGACCAAGTCGCTGAAGCTCGTCGCCTCCTAGACTGTCTGCCTCCTGCACTGCGGCGTACCGGAAGCTGGAAATTTGCGTCCGGACGGTCCAGACTTGCCGCAGTGCAACACGCAATCGTGAAAGAGGCCGCATGATGGACGGGGATCAACACCCGGAAGGCGAAGCGAAGAAACGCCGCCGCCCGACACCGCAGGAACTGGCCCAGGGCCTGGTTACCCTGCTCGATGTCGAGGAGATCGATGTCGACCTCTATCGCGGTCCCCGCAATCCGGGCGGGCGCGGGCGCGTCTTCGGCGGCCAGGTGATTGCCCAGGCCTTGATGTCGGCGGTCGGCTCGGTCGAGGCCGAGCGGGTCGCCCACTCGGTGCATGCCTATTTCATGCGCCCCGGCGACGAGGATTTCCCTATCATCTATCGCGTCGAGCGCGATTATGACGGTGGCAGTTTCTCCAACCGCCGCGTCATCGCCATGCAGCGCGGCAAGCCGATCCTGAACATGACGGCCTCCTTCCAGCGCAAGGAAGAGGGGCTGGAGCACCAGGTCGAGATGCCGGACGTTCCGGCGCCGGATGATCTGCCGTCGGAAGCGGAAATCTTCCAGCGCTACAAGGACGAGATCCCGGAACCGCTCTACAAATTCCTCACCCGCTCGCGGCCGATCGAGATCCGCCCGGTCGAGATCTGGAATCCGGTCAATCCGGACAAGCGCGCCCCGGTGCGCAATCTGTGGATCCGCGCCTCCGGCTCGATCGGCGAGAACCAGCTGATGCACCGGGCCGTGCTCGCCTTCGCCTCGGACATGGGCCTGTTGTCGACCTGCATGCAGCCGCACGGGGTCAGCTGGATGACGCGCAAGATGCAGTCCGCCAGCCTCGATCATGCCCTGTGGTTCCATGACGATGTGCGCATGGATGACTGGCTGCTCTACGCCACCGACGCCCCCTGGTCCGGCGGTGCCCGCGGTTTCAATCGCGGCCAGATCTTCACCCGCGACGGCAAGCTGGTCGCCTCGGCGGCCCAGGAAGGTCTGATAAGGGTTCGGGACTGATTTAGCCGGGGTGATTCGGAAAAGCTGATAAAATCAAACGGGTTATGGTTATATCGCCCGGTCCTTGATGCGCCGGACCTGTCGCATGCCTGCCCCATGGCGCCATCATTACTGCCCCATTGGTGCGACATTGCGGTGCCAGGGGGTGACAGGGCTGCACCAGAGCCCGGAAGGCGGCGCGCGAAGGCGGAAAACCGGCAATGAGAAACAGCCCCGCCAGTCTAACCCGGCCCCGCCGGGCGGGGATAAGTTTTCTCGCCCTCTCCCCAACCCACGCCGCTTTCCCCGGCCTTGTGCCGGAGTCTGGCTGAGGTGAAAACGGGGCTCAGGGCCGCGTCCGGCAGGCCCCGGAATAAATCCGGGGAAAACAGAGCCCTGTGTTTGCGGCAGGCGCCTCCTCTCCCGAAAAGGGAAGACAGTGCGCCGTCCTCGACGGACCGCGACCGCACGCCGCAATCACACATTGCCGCGCGCGGCGGAAACCGGATAGGCTTCAGCCGGTTATCGCGCGGGGAGGCGGTGCGCCATGGCGCAGATGTTCGAGGATGACGGCGTGGCACCGGAAACGGTGGCCCGTTTCGTCGAGCGCTGGGAGAAGTCCGGCGGCGCGGAGCGCTCGAACACGCACTCCTTCATCAACGAGCTGTGCGACCTGCTGGGCCTGCCCCATCCCGACCCCGTCACCGAAGCCAACCACCTCAATGATTATGTCTACGAGCGCTCGGTCACGCGCCATCACGCCGACGGGCATGTCTCCACCCGCTATATCGACCTCTACAAGCGCGGCGCCTTCGTGCTGGAGGCCAAGCAGAGCGCCAAGGCCGGCAAGGCGAAACAGGCCGATCCGGCGCAGATCGAACTGCACGGCATCGAGGCCGGCGACCGCAAGCTGGGCACGGCGAAGCGCGGCACCAATGCCTGGATCACGGCGATGCGCGCGGCGCGCGAACAGGCCGAGCGCTATGCCAAGGACCTGCCGCCGGAACATGGCTGGCCGCCCTTCCTGATTATCTGCGATGTCGGCTATTGCTTCGAGGTCTTTGCCGACTTCTCCGGCCAGGGGAAGAATTACGCCCACTTCCCGGACCGGCGCGGTTTCCGCATCCTGCTGGAAGATCTGCACCAGCAGCCCGTGCGCGACCGGCTGCGCGCGATCTGGCAGGCGCCGCACGATCTGGACCCGGCGAAACGTTCGGCCGAGGTCACGCGCGATATCGCCGCGCGCCTGGCCGTCATCGCCCGCGATCTGGAAAAGCAGAAGCACGACGCCGAGACGGTGGCCATGTTCCTCATGCGCTGCCTCTTCACCATGTTCGCCGAGGATGTGGAGCTGTTGAAGAAGGACAGTTTCACCCGCATGCTCGAAGAGCTGCAGGGCATGCCCGACAAGGCGCATCTGGCGCTGGAACAGCTCTGGAGCGACATGAATACCGGTTCCGCGCTGAATGCCTGGATCCGCGAACCGGTGCGCAAGTTCAATGGCGGCCTGTTCCGGGATGCCCGGGCCCTGCCGCTGACGGCGGAAATGATCGCCGAGCTGACCATCGCCGCCCGGCGCGACTGGCGCGATGTGGAACCGGCGATTTTCGGCACGCTGCTGGAACAGGCGCTGGACAGGAAGGAGCGCCACAAGCTGGGCGCCCATTACACGCCGCGCGCCTATGTGGAACGCCTGGTCACGCCCACCATTATCGAACCCCTGCGCGAGGACTGGCGCGATGTGCAGGTGGAATGCCAGGCGCTCATCGAGGACGGCAAGAGCGAGGAGGCGCGCCGTGCCGCCCGCCGCTTCCATGAGCAATTGTGCGAGATCCGCGTGCTGGATCCCGCCTGCGGCACGGGCAATTTCCTCTATGTCGCCATGGAGATGATGAAGCGGCTGGAAGGCGATGTGGTGGATTTCATCACCGAGCTGGGCGGCGAGGCGACACTGGAATTCCAGGGCCACACCGTCGATCCGCACCAGTTTCTGGGGATCGAGCTCAATCCCCGCGCCGCGGCGATTGCCGAGCTGGTCCTGTGGATCGGCTATATCAAATGGCAATTGAAGACCGGCGGCCAGGATGTGGTGGTCGACCCGGTGCTGCGCGACTTCCACAATATCGAATGCCGCGATGCGGTGCTGGACTATGCCGCGAAAACCCTGCGCTGTGACGAGGAGGGCAAGCCGGTCACCCGCTGGGATGGCGAGACCATGAAACCCCACCCCGTCACCGGCGAGGACGTGCCGGACGAAAGCGCCCGGCGGGAAATCCACGACTATGAAAACCCGAAACCGGCGGTGTGGCCGCAGGCGGATTTCATCGTGGGCAATCCGCCCTTTATCGGCGGCAAGGATTTGCGCGCCGAGCTGGGCGACGGTTATGCCGAAGCCCTGTGGGCGGCCCATGCCGACATGCCCAGATCCGCCGATTTCGTCATGTACTGGTGGAACCAGGCGGCCGGGCGTGTGGCGGCGGGCGCGAAAAAGGGCGGCGGCGAACGGCCGCGCCGCTTCGGCTTCATCACCACCAATTCCATCCGCCAGACCTTCAATCGCCGCGTGATCGAAAAGGCGCTGTCCGGCAAGCCGCCCCTCTCGCTGGTCTATGCCATCCCCGACCATCCCTGGATGAAAAGCGCCGACAAGGCCGCCGTGCGCATTGCCATGACGGTGGCGGCCCCGGGCGAGGAACGCGATGGCGTGCTGGCGGAGGTGGTCGAGGAAAGCGGGCTGAATACGGATCAGCCGGAGGTGCGGTTGGCGTCGAGGACGGGGCTGGTCGGGCCTGCACTCCGGCTGGGTGCGAAGATCAGTGCCGCGAGACCGCTATTGGCGAATGCGGGATTATCGAGCCCGGGGGTCAAGCTTCACGGCTCCGGCTTCATCGTGACACCGGAAGAAGCGGAAAAGCTCGATGCCGACCGGACGGCGATCGGTCAGGTCATCCATCCCTATCGGAATGGCCGCGATCTGAACCAGACAGCGCGGGGCGTGATGGTCATCGATCTTTTCGGCCTGTCGGAAGATGAGGTGCGCGATAGATATCCGGCCATTTATCAGCACGTTCGAGCGGCCGTTAAGCCGGAGCGTGATCTCAATAGTCGCAAAACCTACCGTGACAATTGGTGGATATTCGGGGAACCACGGAATCAGATGCGCCCGGCCATCGATGGCAGTTCACGTATTATCGCAACGACGGAAACGTCAAAGCACCGCTTCTTCAGCTTTCTCCCGGAAGGCACACTGCCGGACAACATGTTGATTTGCATCGCCTCAGAAGAGGCAGAGTGGTTGGCGGTGCTATCGTCAAGCGTCCACGTCCTGTGGGCCTTGGTTTCAGGTAGTAGGATGGGCGTCGGAAACGACCCTCGCTACAACAAATCCCGCTGCTTCGACCCCTTCCCCTTCCCCGACCTCACCGACAAACCCGCCCTCAAAGCCCGCCTCGACGATCTGGGCGAACGGCTCGATGCGCATCGCAAGGCGGTGCTGGACAAGCACGGCTTCCTCACCATGACGAAGCTCTACAATGTGCTCGAACGGGTGCGGGCGCTCGAAGCCGGCAAGGCGGACGAGCCGCCGCTCAGCGAGGCCGAGAAGACCATCTATGAGGCCGGCCTGGTCGGCACGCTGAAATCCATTCATGACGATATCGACGCCGCCGTGTTCGAGGCCTATGGCTGGCCGGACGATCTGGACGACGAGGCGATCCTGGAACGCCTGGTCGCGCTCAATCTGGAACGGCATGAGGAAGAAAAACGCGGCCATGTGCGCTGGCTGCGGCCGGATTTCCAGATCCCGCGCTTCGCGCCGAAAACAGCCAAGGCCGGGCAGGCCGGTCTCGCCCTGGCCGAAGCCGCCGTGGAGACCGGCGAGAAACTGCCCGCCTTCCCGGCCAAGGACCGCAAGGCCCAGGCGCGCATCGTGCGCGAGCTGCTGGAGAGCGCCACCGGTCCGCTCAGCGCCGAAGACCTCGCCCGCCGCGTCGCCGGCAAGAACACCAGGGCCAAGATCGGCCGCGTCCAGGACGTGCTGGACGTGATGGAAGCCGTCGGCCAGGCCGAAACCGACCGCGACGGCCGCTATTTCGTCGGGGGGTAGGGGGGGCGCCTCTGCTTGCGCATTTCTCCTGTCTTCCACCCCGCTCCATTTTTCCCAACCCACTCCGTTTCCCCCGGAATAAATCCGGGGAAAGTGGATTTCTGTGTTCACGGCACGCACCGCCTCTCCCCGCCCGGGGAGAGGGCAGGGTGAGGGGCGGCCGCGGAGCGGCCATTTGAAGACTCTTTGCGGCGCTGGCGCGCACCCCTCATCCGCCGCTTCGCGGCACCTTCTCCCCGGTGGGGGAGAAGGGGTGATCTTGTGCGTTTCTCCGACCCGCTCCATTTCCCCGGCACGCTCCGTTTCCGCCAACCCGCTCCATTTCCCCCGGCACAAATCCGGGGAAAGCGGATTTCTGTGTTCGCGGCACGCACCGCCTCTCCCCCACCGGCAGGGGAATCGCATATGAGATTTGAGGTTGCGTTGATTGGTGTTGCGGATTCGGTTGGTGTCTTGTTTTGGAGTGCTGCCGATGTTTTCCGAGCTTCCCGATCCGCGAGCGGCCAATGCCCGTCATCGCCTTTGTGACC
>NZ_JBDWAS010000002.1:0-74441 GCF_039978735.1 Maricaulis sp. | reverse complement strand
ACAAAGGCGATGACGGGCATTGGCCGCTCGCGGATCGGGAAGCTCGGAAAACATCGGCAGCACTCCAAAACAAGACACCAACCGAATCCGCAACACCAATCAACGCAACCTCAAATCTCATATGCGATTCCCCTGCCCCGGTGGGGGAGAAGCAGGAGCCCCCGCCTACGCCTCTTCCAGCACTTTCACATCCTTCATCGGACGCGCCGTGACGCAGATGCGCGGACGCTCGCCCTCGGTCTTGGTGACCAGGAGGCGTTCGACCTGGCTGTCATCGTGGAAGACCACGCCGGTCAGCGCGTCCAGCACGGCCTTGGCGACATTGTCGACATCGTGGGTGGGGCTGTCCGGCGTGCGCTGGATCTCGATCACGACCTCGTAGGGCCCCCATTTCGGGCGCGCGCGTTTGAATTCGAGGCGGAAGAACTCCCCGATCAGCGCCTTGAAACGCCGCGACTGCGTGGTCAGTGCGTCCACGCGCAAATTGAGCTCGTCGCCAGACATCAAGGCCTGAACCTTCCCTCTACCGACCCAGTTTTGCGCCTGCCCGCCGCGGGCACCCGATCTGCGGCCTTGCGCATCGCCATCTTGATCGTTCATCTGCCGGTGATACACGTTCCCCCGGATCACAGCCATATTCCTCCCGCACAATGCGGCCTGCAAGGAGCCTCCCCTGATGAGCGAGATGCGTACCGAGACCGACAGCTTCGGCCCCCTGGAAGTCCCGTCGACAAAACTCTTCGGCGCCCAGACCGCGCGTTCGCTGATCAACTTCCCGATCGGCACGGAAACCATGCCCAAGCCGCTGATCCGTGCGCTGGGCATCGTCAAGCGCTCGGCCGCCCTCGCCAACAAGCGCCTGGACAATATCGAACCGGAATTCGCAGACGCCATTGCGCAGGCTGCGCTGGAAGTCGCCGAAGGCAAGCTGGACGACCATTTCCCCTTGTCTGTCTGGCAGACCGGCTCGGGCACCCAGTCCAACATGAACACGAATGAGGTCGTCTCGAACCGCGCCATCCAGATCCTGGGCGGCACGGTCGGCTCGAAGGATCCGATCCACCCGAACGATCACGTCAACCGTGCCCAGAGCTCGAACGACACCTTCCCGACGGCCATGCATATCGCCGCCGCCGAGGAGATCGTGCACAGCCTGGTGCCCGCCCTGCAGACGCTGCACAACGCACTCAACGACAAGTCGAACGCGTTCAAGGACATCATCAAGATCGGCCGCACCCACACCCAGGACGCCACGCCGCTGACCCTGGGCCAGGAATTCTCCGGCTATGTCGCGATGGTGAAGAATTCGATCCGCCGCGTGGAGGCGACGCTGCCGGCGCTGCTCGAGCTTGCCCAGGGCGGCACGGCCGTTGGTACGGGGCTGAACACCAAGAAGGGGTTCGCCGAGGCCTTCGCCGACGAAGTCGCGGCCTTCACCAAGCTGAAATTCGTCACCGCGCCCAACAAGTTCGAGGCCCTGGCCACCAAGGACGCGCTGGTCGAGGCCCATGGCGCCCTCAACTCGGTCGCCGTCTCCCTGTTCAAGATCGCCAATGACATCCGCTTCCTGGGCTCCGGCCCGCGTTCAGGCCTGGGCGAGATCGCCCTGCCGGAGAACGAGCCGGGCTCGTCGATCATGCCGGGCAAGGTGAACCCGACCCAGTGCGAGGCGATGACGATGGTCTGCGCCCAGGTGATGGGCAATAACACGACGGTCAGCTTTGCCGGCAGCCAAGGCCATTTCGAGCTGAACGTGTTCAAGCCGGTCATCATCTACAATGTGCTGCAGTCGATCCGCCTCTTGGCCGACGCCGCCAACACCTTCACCGACAAGTGCGTCACCGGCATCCAGGCCCGCGAAGACAATATCCGGGCGCTGATGGAGCGCTCGCTGATGCTGGTCACCGCGCTCAATTCGACCATCGGCTATGACAACGCCACCATCGTCGCCAAGACCGCCCACAAGAACGGCACCACGCTGCGCGAGGAAGCCGTCAAGCTGGGCTTCGTGACGGAAGAACAGTTCGACGCCATCGTGCGCCCGGAAAACATGCTGGGGCCGAAGGACTAGGCTGCAAGGCGTCTGCCATGACCAAGCCCGTCAATCTCCGCCAGTATCGCAAGCGCAAGCAGCGCGAGGACAAGGCCGCGGCCGCCGAGGCGAACCGTGTGAAGCACGGCACGCCGAAAGCGGTCTCGGACCTGGCGAAAGCGCGGGCGGAGATGGCGGCGAAGACGCTGGACGGGCACAGGCGGGACGAGGCGGACGAAGCGGGCGGGGAATAGTGCTTTCTTCCCCACATTGTGGGAACTGGGCCGATGCATTTTTCCCGGCCGGAGGTCCTGCGCAAGCAGGACGCAGGGCCGGGATCAACGGGCTTGCACCCCGTCCCGTCGGTCCCGGATAGCGCTTCGCGCGTCCGGGAAAAAGAGGGGTTTAGGGAGGAAACCTTCAGAACGGCGAGTTCAGCACCGGCACGCGGCCGTGCTTGCGGCGGTATTCGTTGATCAGGCGCTGGGCCTCTTCCGCATCGGCGCGGGATTCCAGGAACATCATCGCCGTGGGGATGGCAGGCTGTCGCTCGGCGGCGGGTTCGAGCTCGCGGGCGAAGGCGCGCCGGAGCGAGCGGGCCGGTCCGATCTTCAGCACCGAGGAAATGTCCCGCTCGTCGCGAAGCAGCACGTAGACGCCCGGTACATCGGGGACCATCTCCGTATTGAAACGCGACAGGGCGACCGGCTTGTGCCAGCGCTTCATTCCGGCTTCTCCCGCAAGGCGTAGCGTCACGCCTCCAAATTGATCCTGCCAAATTTGCCCGATCCGGTAATCAGGAAATTAACGCTGCTGCACAAGGTATCAACCGGTCGAGAGCGCGAGAATGCGGCTGATCTCGCTCTGGCTCCTGCCGCTCTCTTCCGACCAGGCCGTAATCGCCGCCTGCGTTTTCGCGATGGCCGCTTTCGACGTCGGCGGCTTGTCGACGACACCCTCTCTCACCAGCGCCGCGCCGACATCCCTGGGCAGGATCCAGGCGTCCCAGCCGGAAAAGCGCAGGAAATACTGCGCCGTCATGCCCGACAGGCGCGAGCCGCGCTTTTTCAGCACCTCCAGCAGGCCCGGCTGATCGCCGGCCGGCCAGTTGGCGATGAAGCGGCCGAACCCGCCATGCTCCTGTGAAACATCGGCGACGAAGCCGGCATTGTGGACGGTGGCGAGAATCTTCTGGCCGTTGCGCACGATACGCTCGTCCGAGGCCAGCCGGGCCACATCATCGTCGGAGTAGAAGCTGACCTTCACCGGGTCGAACCCGTCGAAGGCCGCCTCGAAACCGGGCCATTTTGCCTCGATCACCTTCCACACGAAACCCGCCTGGAAGACGCAGCGCGTCATCGTCGACAGCCAGCGATCGTCCGGGATATCCGCGATTTCCTGTGCCGTGCGAAGGTCGCCATGGGCCGCCAGGCGCGCGTCCAGATCGGGATGGTGCATCCGGGCCATCGCCTCGATCTCGCTGAAGTTTTTCATGCCATGCCTCCCCTGATCATTGAGATATGGCACCGTTTTCGCCGCGCGCAACTTATCCCCGCCCCTCCCGGCCCGGCCTAGGCTGGATGGAAACGGGAGACGGACATGCCAGAACTCAACCGCACCGCCCTTCACGCCGTGGCGTCGCCGCGCCCGCAGAGCGCCACCATCATCGCCGCCATCTGGCCGCACCTGCCCGGCGCGCTTGCCGCCGCCGCGATCGACACGCCCCTGCGGCAGGCGCATTTTCTCGCCCAGATCGCCCATGAGAGCGACGGCTTCGCGACCCTCACCGAATATGCCAGCGGACGTGCCTATGAGGGGCGGGCCGATCTGGGCAATACCCGGCCCGGCGACGGGGTGCGCTACAAGGGGCGCGGCCTGATCCAGCTGACCGGCCGCGCCAATTACCGCCGAATGGGCCGCCGGCTGGGTATCGGTCTGGAGGCTGAACCCCGGCGCGCCGCGGATCCGGATATCGCCGTGCGCACGGCCTGTGCCTACTGGCAGGACCGGCAGCTGAACACCCATGCCGATCGCGACGATCTGGTCGCCATCACCTTTGCCGTCAATGGCGGGCTCAACGGTCTTGCCGACCGGCGCGCGCGGCTTGCCCGTCTGCGCGCTGCGATGGGCGGCGATCCCGGCTGGACCCGGGCGCCGCGGCCTGTCCTGCAGCGCGGTGCGCGCGGTCCGGCTGTCGCCAGCCTGCAATACGCGCTGCGGCAGGCGGGCTGCGATGTGCGGATCGATGGCGATTTCGGTCCCGCGACGGAACGTGCGCTACGCCGTTTCCAGACGCAGACCGGACTGGCGGCCGACGGGATTGCCGGACCGGCGGTCTGGGCGGCGCTTCTGAGGCGGCCCATGCTTGCCAGCGCGCACGCGCCGGGCGACAAACCGGACATGCCGCTTGTCAAACGCTCGCTTTCCCTCGCCGGTCACCGCACCAGCCTGTCGCTCGAACCGGAATTCTGGGACGAGATCGACAGGGCCATTGCCGAGGACGGCCGCTCGCTGGCCGGGCTTGTCGCCGAGATCGACGAGGCGCGCGGCGAGGATCCGCTGGCCTCGTCCATGCGGGTCTGGGTGCTCGAGCGCCTGCGCGCCGGGCGTTGACCGGATTCAGTGGCTGCGGGCCAGCCAGGTCCCGACATCCGGATTGCTGTCGTCGAACAGGACCGGTTCCTGCGAACAATCCCAGCCCGGCGCCAGCCGGTCAGCCGCCTCGCGGGCGATGAGATTGGCATCGCGCAGGGCCGAGGCGTCGACATGAGCGACGGCGCAGGCCGTTTCCGGACCGTGCGGGTCGAGCGTGGTGACGATCAGCGTGTTGGGCTCTTCCAGCCCGCCGGACACTTCCAGCATTTCCGGCGGATTATAGTGGATGTAGCGGTGGATGGTGGCGAAGGCCGCGCCATCGCGCAGCCGCCATTCGACGACATCGTTGAAACCACCGAACAGGCCGCGCATGGGCGGTGCGATGAAGTCCGACATCGTCCCGCCGGCACGGGCGTAGGCGATTGCCGCCCCGTGCTCGCCCGCCGCGATCCGGAACGACCAGCCATCATGACCGGCGCACCGGATCTCGACTCCAGGCTCGTCGGGCAATTGCCGCTCGGTGCAAGTCTCGTCGATGCGCGTATAGGTGCTGTCGATAGACTGGGCCTTGGCAACGCCCGCCAGCGAGACCGTCAGCAATACGGGCAGCGCGGCCGCAATCATGATCCGTGTGGGCATTCCGCTCTCCCCCTGCAGGTGCCGCAGCCTAGCGCGCCTGCAGGGAGAGGCAAGCGGACCGGCTAGCCGGCCATGGCCGGCTCGGCGACGCGAACCCGCAGCTTGACGAAATGCTCGTCCCAGCCCGCATCGTGGCCGCACAGCTGTTCGAAGACATCGACGGGCGCGCCCTCGAAACCGTCATGGACCAGCTTGACCAGCGTGCCCGAGGCAACCTCGCTCAGCGTCCATTCCACCCGCGTCAGATGCTCACCGAGCCATTTGTGGGTGAAAGTGTAGACCAGCCGGGCCGGCGCCTGGGCCTCGACCACCTCGCCCCACATGCACCGCTCGGGCTCCTCGACACTCTTGAGGAAGATGTAGGGGCCGGGCCGGTCCAGCAACCGGTCGACGGGGTGGAACCAGCGCGCCAGATTGTCCTGGCCGGTGAGGAAGTCCCAGACCCGCTCGCGCGGCGCCTTGAGGAACAAAGATTTCTCGATGCGTGGCTCAGCCATGCTCTTTCTCCACTTCTTCTTTCAGTTTGCTCAGCTTGTCGTCCCAGAAGGCGTCGAAGCGGGAGACCCAGTCGGCGACCTGCTGCAGGGGGGCGGCGTTGAGCCGGTTGAACCGCTCGCGTCCGCGCGCCTCGACGCTGATCAGCCCGCCATCCGAAAGCACTTTGAGATGCTTGGCGACGGCCGGACGGGTCATGTCGAACCGCTCCGCCACATCCCCGACGGTCATCGCGCCTTCGGAGAGAAGCGCGAGAATTTCCCGCCGTGTCGGGTCGGCGATTGCCCTGAAGATATCCGGTCTGTCCATGCGGGGCCTCCATATGAAACCATCTGGTTTCTTTTATATGGAACCGAACGGTTTCATGTCAAGCACTGTCGCGGTTCGGCTTGACGCTTGGCGCATTCCGCAGTGAAACCGGAGATGTGAGCGATTCAGATGGGCAATCCTGGCTGGGACAGATCGCCAAGGCCTTCCGCGATGGCCGGGGCCCGGCGCTGTGGGTGCTGGGCATCGGTGTCGGCCTCGTGGCCGGCTATGCCACCCTCGCCCTCCGCCTGGGGATTTCCGCCGTCGAGCGCGGCGCCTTCGGCGTCACGGAAATCCATCTCGCCTCCGCCGCCTCCCACCTGCCCGCCTGGCGCGTCATCCTGATCCCGCTCGCCGCCGGCTGCGTCATCGCGGCCATGCTGTGGCTGGGCAAGCGCTGGAACCTGTCGCCGGACACGCGCGGCAAGGGCGTCGCCGACGTGCTGGAGGCGCGCGCCGTCAATGCCGGGCGGATCGACCTGAAATCCGGCCTCTATTCCGCTGTCATGTCGGCGATCTCGCTGGGCGGCGGCGCCAGTGCGGGCCGCGAGGGCCCGGCCGTGCATCTGGGCGCCACCCTCGCCTCGCAATTCGGCAAATGGCTCAACATGCCCGCCCGCGGCAGCCGCATCCTGCTCGCCTGCGGGGCAGCGGCGGCGGTCTCGGCCAGCTTCAACGCACCGGTTGCCGGCGCCCTCTTCGCCTTCGAGGTCGTGCTTGGCCACTACGCCCTGCGCTCCATCGCGCCGGTCGCCTCCTCCTCCATCGTCGGCGCGCTGATCGTGCGCCATCATTTCGGACAGGACCCGGTCTTCGGCCTGCCGGAAATGGCCGCGGCCAGTGTGTGGGACTTCCCGGCAGCCGCTGCCCTGGGCTTTGCCGCAGCCGGGCTTGCCATCGTCTTCAATCGCGGTGCCATCTTCCTGCCGGCCCGGTTGGGCCAGTGGATGGAACGCATGCATCTGCCGGTCTGGCTGCTGCCCATTCCCGGCGGTCTTCTGATCGGTCTCATCGCCCTCATCGCCCCGGAAATCCTGGGCGTGGGCTATGAAGCCACCTCCAACGCCCTGCGCGGCGAATACGCCTTCCAGCAGCTCATCCTCTTCATCGTGCTGAAAACGCTGGCGACCGTGCTCTCACTCGGCTTCCGCTTTGCCGGCGGTGTGTTCTCACCCTCCATGTATCTGGGCGCCATGCTGGGTGCGGCCTTCGGCATCGCGCTGAGTGCGATACTGGGCGAACACACCGCCGGACCGGGCTTCTTCGCGGTGATCGGCATGGGCGCGGTCTCCGGCGCCGTGCTGGGCGCGCCGCTCTCGACCACGCTGATCGTGTTCGAGCTGACCACGAGCTATGAAGCCTCGGTGGCGGTACTGCTGGCCGTGTCGCTGGCGACCGTGCTGTCGCAATCGGCGCTGGGCGGCTCGCTGTTCCAGCTGCAGGTCCAGCGCAAGGGCTATGACCTGTCCGGCGGATCGAGCCGGCTGGTGCTGCAGACCGTCCGCGTGCGCGACGTGCTGGTGCCGCTGGACGACTGGGGCAAGTCGGAAATCCCCGACAAGACCTGCGTCTTCGAGGACGACACGCTGGGCCGGGCGCTGGGCGTGCTGGACGCCGAACAGGTCGACGGCGCCGCTGTGCGCCAGCGCACGGGCGAACAGGCCATCATCGGCTGGATCGCCAAGGCCGACGCCCAGGCCGCCTATGCCCGCCGCCTCGCCGAGATCAGCGAGGAGGAACACCGTTAAGACGGTTTTCGCCTGTCACGCGAACCGGTTAGCGCTCTGGAAAGGATGTCCCGCTAAGGTGGCAGGATGACACTGGGCGGGCTGCATATGACAACGCAGGACGAAACAGCCCTCGGCACGGGCGTGCTGAGTGCGGACGCGCTTGCCGCCGCCAATATCAATCCCGTCACCGGTCTGGCGACCGACTATCTCAACCACTTCAACGAAGTGGTGATGCTGATGGAAATGCTGCCGGACATGCCCGACTGCGCCGAGGATGTGCTGGACTGGCAGCCGCTGGATTATTGCGGCCACTTCCGCCAGTCCGCCTTCAAGGACAAGGACCTGGCGATCCTCGCCTATGCCGCGGCACCGCGGGCCGTGCGCGTGCATCTGGAGACGCTGATCCTGCAGATCGACAATGCCGTGATCGAGGCGCAGGACCGGCTGCGCGCCGGCAGCGACGAGGCGACCTGCCGGGCCGTCGCGCACCTGGCAACCGAAGAGATCAAGCCGCTGATCGCGGCCGCTTCCGGCACGATCCATGGCCGCGAGGAAGGCGAGGACGACTTCGCCGACGAGACCGCCCAGGCCGGTATCGACGCCCTGTTCGGCTGAACTGCCCACCCCGCATTCTCATAATATATTGACCGATCCGGCCGGTTTTGCCCCGCCGGATTAACCGTGTCTTGGCCGCCGGCGCGTCATAGCTCGGACGAAGACAGACACCGGAGACCGACCATGCCGATCATGAACTGGGATGCCTCGCTCGATGTGGGCGTGGAGTCGATGAATGACGAACACAAGCAGATCCTGGACCTGATGAATGCGATCCACGATCGCGCCGCCACCGGCGAGACCGGCGCGTCCATGATCGCGCTCGTCGACGCGCTCGCCCGCGTGACGATCGAGCATTTCCGCGACGAGGAAGCCTATATGGCCAGCGTCAATTTCGCCGGCCTCGCCTCGCACAAGCTGATCCATGCCGACCTGTTGAAGAAGTTCTCGGACCACGCCGACACGATCCGCGCCAATGAAGGTGAGGTTCCGCCCGGCTTCCTGATGTTCCTCAAACTCTGGCTGACCGCCCACATCAAGGGCATCGACATGAAGTATTCACCCACCATGCCGTTGAAGATGGCGGGGTAGCGGGGAGCCGACTCACCCCGCTTTCCCCGGCCCTGTGCCGGGGCCTGGTTGAGGTGGCCAAGCAATCTCCGGCAGCCTTGCGCTCCTGAACACCGCTCCCGGACAACCCCGCATGCTTCCGGCCGGCCCCGGCACAGGGCCGGGGAAAGAAATAGCGGGTGTCGCGGACACCTCATTACCCGAACAAAATACGAACAATTGCACATCCCGGTCTTGGGATTGCGGGCCAATCGGTCCAGACTGCCCAGTCATTGCGACTCGAAGGCGGCTCTCAAGACACGATGTCCAACCTTTCCATTTCCGACATGGCGCGCCCGGCGCCGCCGACGCCCTATCTTCAAGGGCTGAACGAGCAGCAGCGCGCCGCGGTGGAAGCGCTGGACGGGCCGGTGCTGGTGCTGGCCGGGGCCGGCACGGGCAAGACGCGCGTGCTGACGACCCGCCTTGCCCACATCCTCGCCACCGGCCGCGCCCGGCCCTGGGAAATCCTCGCTGTCACCTTCACCAACAAGGCCGCGCGCGAGATGAAGGAGCGCGTCGGCCAGATCATCGGCGAGGCGGTCGAGGGCGTGCCCTGGCTGGGCACCTTCCACTCGGTCTCCGCCCAGATCCTGCGGCGCCATGCCGAACTGGTGGATCTCAAGTCCAGCTTCACCATCCTGGACACGGACGACCAGCTGCGCCTCTTGAAACAGATCATCCAGGCGGAGAATATCGACGAGAAGCGCTGGACACCGCGCCATCTGGCCAGCCTGATCGACGGATGGAAAAACCGCGGCCTCAAGCCCGAACAGCTGGGCGAGGAGGATAAATGGTCCTTCGCGGAAGGCCGCGGCCAGGGCCTCTACACCCTCTACCAGGAGCGGCTGCAGACGCTCAATTGCTGCGATTTCGGCGATCTCCTGCTGCACACGCTGCACATCTTCAAGGACAATCCGGACGTCCTGAAGACCTATCACGACAAGTTCCGCTATCTCCTCGTCGACGAGTATCAGGACACCAATGTCGCCCAGTATCTCTGGCTGCGGCTGCTGGCCCAGGGCACGGGGAATATCTGCTGCGTGGGCGATGACGACCAGTCGATCTATGGCTGGCGCGGCGCCGAGGTCGACAACATCCTGCGCTTCGAAAAGGACTTTCCGGGCGCCGAAGTGATCCGGCTGGAGCGCAATTACCGCTCGACCGCCCACATTCTGGGCGCCGCCTCGGGCCTGATCGCCGCCAACCGTTCGCGCCTGGGCAAGACGCTGTGGACCGAGGACGAGGCCGGCGAGAAAGTCGCCGTGCGCGGCATCTGGGATGGCGAGGCCGAGGCCCGCTATGTCGCCGAGGAGATCGAGAACTGGGTCTCCTCTGGCCGTGCCTATTCCGGCAGCGCCGTGCTGGTGCGCGCCGCCTGGCAGATGCGCGCTTTTGAAGACCGTTTCATCATGCTCGGCCTGCCCTACAAGGTGATCGGCGGCCCGCGCTTCTTCGAGCGCGCCGAAGTGCGCGACGCTCACGCCTATCTGCGCCTGGTGCGCTCGCCCGAGGACGATCTCGCCTTCGAGCGCATCGTCAACACGCCCAAGCGCGGCATCGGCGACACGACCGTGCAGAAGATCGCCGTCACCGCCCGGCAGATGGGCGTGCCGATGACCGAGGCCGCCCGCGTCATGGTCGGCACGGACGAGATCCGCGGCAAGGCCCGCACCGCGCTGCAGGTCTTCCTGCGCGACATGGAACGCTGGCGCGACCAGGCCGAACAGAGCCGGCTGGACGAGCTCGCCGAGATCGTGCTCGACGAAAGCGGCTATACGGCGATGTGGCGCGAGGACAAGACGCCCCAGGCCGCCGGCCGGCTGGAAAACCTCAAGGAACTCGTCCGCTCCATGGGCGAGTACGACACGCTGGAAGCCTATCTGGAACACGTCGCCCTGCTGACCGACGCCGACCGCGCGGCCGACGAGGACGAGGTCTCCCTGATGACGCTGCACGGCGCCAAGGGGCTGGAATTCCCGCTCGTCTTCCTGCCGGGCTGGGAAGAGACCGTCTTCCCCTCCCAGCGCTCGCTGGACGAGGGCGGCACGCGCTCGCTGGAGGAGGAACGGCGCCTGGCCTATGTCGGCATCACCCGCGCCCGCGAACGCGCCATCATCACCTTCACCGCCAACCGCATGATCTATGGCCGCTGGCAGACCGTGATCCCCAGCCGCTTCATCGACGAATTGCCGATGGACCATGTCGAGGCGCGCTCGGAGACCGGCTATTATGATGGCGGTCCGGGCTTTGAAAGCGTGCGCCAGACCGCCGACGCCAGCGCGTCGAGCTATTCCAGCCCCGGCTGGAAGCGCTACCAGGCCTCCCAGGCCGAAGGCCGCCGCTCGGCCCCGCCCACCATCAACGCCAAGGCCACCCTGATCGAAAGCGGCGACACCAACGGCCGCTGGAAATCGGGCGACCGCGTCTTCCACGACAAGTTCGGCTACGGCACGGTGAAAAAGGCGGACGGCGCCAAATACACCGTCCGCTTCGACAAGGCCGGCGAGAAGAAAGTGGTCGAGAACTTCCTGCGAGAATTGCCTTAGGCGTTTTCTTCTCCAATCGCAGGATTTTTCCCGGCCGGAAGCCCGCGCAGGCGGGCTGAAGAAGCCGGGACCGACCGAAGATCATCCCCAGCGATGAGCTTCCCGCAGATCCCGGACAGCGCTCTCGCGCTTCCGGAAAAGCTCCGAACGGGTTGCGTCAAGAAATATATAAACCTATAATTGCATTCATGAGCAATGCCCCCGAAGCCGTCTACATCATGGCGAGCGGGCACCCGCGGAGCCCTCTATGTCGGACGGACGACGAACCTGATCTGGCGCACCTGGCAGCATCGCACCGGTGCGATGCGCGGATACACGCGCCGCTATGCGATCAAACAGCTCGTCTGGTTCGAATGGCATGAGGGGTTCGAGACGGCCGCCCGGCGCGAATATCTCCTCAAGCGCTGGCGCCGCGCCTGGAAGATCAACCTGATCGAGGAGATGAACCCCGGCTGGAAAGACCTGTGGTTCGACATCCGCGGCGATTTCGACGAAGCCGCACCAGTTCTCGCCTCAGTTCCCGAGTTCTGAGCGCGTCTCCCGGCTGGAAGCCCGCGAAAGCGGGCTGAAGAAGCCGGGACCGACCGAAGATCATTTCCAGCGATGAGCTTCCCGCAGATCCCGGATAGCGCTCTGCGCTTCCGGGAAAAATTCCCTCAAACTCCTTGGGCGTTTTTCCCGGCCGAAAGCCCGCGAAGGCGGGCTGAAGAAGCCGGGACCAACCGAGCGCGCCCCAAGCGATGAGCTTCCCGTAGATCCCGGACAGCGCCTTGCGCTTCCGGGAAAAGACAGCGCTCTCGCGCTTCCGGGAAAAATTGACGCCTTGCGCTTCCTGGGAACTAAGGCACTCCGGCTGCGCCTTCCCCCTTTCCCTCGCCCTCTCCCAAGGGAGAGGGAGGTTGGAGCCACTCCTGCCACGACGCTGTCAGCACGCTCTGCCATCGCGGCTTGGCAGGCGGGCGCGGGCGGGGTGGAGTGGGGCGGACACGAGAACGAGGCCAGGTCATGCTCCAGCGCTGCGGATGGGTGAATATCGACGACCCGATCTATGCCGAGTACCACGACACCGAATGGGGGGTGCCCGAGTATGACAGCCGGGCCCTGTGGGAGAAGCTGATGCTGGACGGGTTCCAGGCCGGCCTCGCCTGGATCACCATATTGCGCAAGCGCGAGACGATGCGGGCCGCCTTTGACGGTTTCCAGCCCGAAATCATCGCCCGCTACACCGATGCCGACCGCGAACGCCTGCTGGCCGATCCAGGCATTATCCGCTCGAAATCGAAGATCGAGGCGGCCATCGGCAATGCCCGGACCTATCTGGACATGCGCGAGCGCGGCATCGATTTCTCGGATCATTTGTGGAGCTTTGTCGGCGGCGCACCGATCCAGAATGCCTGGCCCTCGCTGAAGGACACGCCGACGAAGACCGCCGAGAGCGAGGCCCTGTCGAAGGATCTCAAGAAACGCGGCTTCAAATTCGTCGGCCCGGTGATCGTCTACGCTTTCATGCAGGCCGTCGGCATGGTCAATGACCACGAACCCCGCTGCCACCGCCATGAGCCGGTGAAACGGCTGGTGCGCTAGCCCCCTCTCCCCCGAACGGGGGATCGTGCGGCTGGCCGCGCGGGTCTAGTCGTGATCGTGCGGCCACCACTTCATCCCGGTCCCGGTGGCCGTGCGATGCGGGGCCCTCCAAGGCCGCACCAGCCCAGCGTCCTCGCACCCTCGCAAGACTGGTGCGGTGGTTCCCGCATCGCCTCCCCGCCCCTTCGCAGACAGGCTTTTCGCCCGACCCGGCGGCCTCCCCTGAACCGGGGATACCGGCCTCCCGGTCCCGCTCCTAGGCTCCTCGTCGTTGTGAGGGACCTGAACGCTCCAAGGAGGGGACACCATGAAACGCCTTGCTACTTTCGCCATGATCGCCGCCATCGGCCTTGCTGCGCCGGCCTCGGCCCAGACCTTCGGCTCGGTCAATCTGCGCGCCGGCTTTACGCCGGACCCGTATCGCACCACGGTGACGTCCGGCGGCTCGATCGCGGCCAGCAACCTGTTCAACAACTGCACCGGCTGGGTCGCCGACAATGTCGACTTCGCCGTCTACTACACTGCCGGCAGCTTCAACCTGACCTTCTCGGCCAGCTCGAACGCCGACACGACGCTGATCATCCAGGCGCCGAACGGCAACTGGTATTGCGACGATGACAGCGGCAACGGGCTCAACCCGATGGTGACGATCGGCAATCCGACCTCGGGCCGCTATTCGGTCTGGATCGGCTCCTACCGCCAGGGCGAATACGCCCAGTCCACGCTGTCGGTCTCCGAAATCGGACGGCAGTAGTGATGAAGGCACATCATCTTGCACTCATTCCGGCGCTGGCCCTCGCGGTCAGCGCCTGCGCCAGCACGTCCGGAAGCGGCGGTGGCGGCGGTGGCGGTGGCGGCGGCCGGATCGATGGCGTGTTCGGCTCGGTCTCCCTGCAGGCCGGTTTCACGCCGGATCCCTACCGGGTCAATGTCGTCGCCGGCGGCACGTATGAATCCGCCCGCGAACTGGGCACGCAATGCCGCGGCTGGACGACCGGCGACGGCACCTATGTGCTCTACTACACGGCCGGCCAGTATCCGCTGACGATCTCCGCCACCTCCGACACCGACACCACGCTGATCGTGGGTCTGCCGGGCGGCGGTTTCCTGTGCGACGACGATTCCGGCCCGGGTCTGAACCCGCAGGTCACGATCAACCGTCCGGGTACCGGCGGCTATGCGATCTGGGTCGCGACCTATTCCAGCGGCCAGATGGCTCCGGCCACCCTGTCGATCTCCGAGATCGGCCAGCGTTGATCCTGTGTGCCGGGGGCAGGACGCCCTGCCTCCGGCACGCCATACGCCCGCCGACGTAACGCGGGTTTCACGTGACAGGCGCGCCGGCGCGGCGCTAGGTTCCGGCTCCATCACCCGATGAACCGGAGCCGCCCCCGTGACCCGTCTTCTCATTCTTCTTGCCGCCAGTTTCGCCCTCACCGGCTGCGCCTATCTGGAGGGCGGCCGCAATGAGGACCTGCCCTCGGCCTCCGAACTGGGCGCCGACGAATGCCGCCCCGCCGGCCCGCAGGACCCCGCCGCACCGGGCGAGTGGATCTGCGACAATGGCGACAGCCCCTTCCAGCGCACCCGTCCGCGCCACCGCGTCGAGGACAACTGATCCGGCCAGATCAGTCCTTCAGCGCCTTCGCGTGATGGCGCAGATGGTCTTCCATGAAGCTGGCGATGAAATAGTATGAATGGTCGTAGCCGGGATGCCGGCGCAGGGTGAGTGACTGGCCCGCCTCGCGGCACGCCGCCTCGAACAGTTCCGGCTTCAGCTGTTCCTCGAGGAACTGGTCCGCCTCGCCCTGGTCGATCAGGATATGGGCATCCGACGGCTGGCGCTTCACCAGCTCGCAGGCATCGTGCTCGCCCCAGGCCGGGCATTCATCGCCGATATAGGCCTGGAAAGCCTTGCGGCCCCACGGCACTTTCGACGGCGCCACGATCGGCGAGAAGGCCGAGACCGAGCGATAGCGGGCGCGTTGCTTGAAGTGCAGGGTGAGCGCGCCGTGACCGCCCATGGAATGCCCGAAAATCCCCTGGCGCTCCATGTCGGCGGGAAAGGCCGAACCGATCAGGGCGGGCAATTCCTCGGTGATGTATTGCTGCATGCGGAAATGCGGCGCCCAGGGCATTTCCGTGGCGTCGATATAGAAGCCCGCCCCCTGGCCCAGATCATAGGCCTCGTCATTGGCCACATCCTCGCCGCGCGGCGAGGTGTCCGGCGCCACGACCATCAGGCCCAGCTCGGCCGCCATGCGCTGCAGGCCGGATTTCTCCATCACATTCGACCAGTTGCAGGTCAGCCCGGAGAGATACCACAGCACGGGCACCGGCCCGTCCTTGGCCTGGGGCGGCGTGAAGACGGCAAAGCGCATCGTGCAGGCGCAAGCCTCGCTGTCATGATCATGGACCGACAGCGTGCCGCCGAAGGACGTCCAGCTGGAAACGGGTTGGAGGGTCAAGGCGATGTCCTTTCGGATGAAGGGATGGGCGGTCAGGACGGGTTGATGGTCTCGATACCAAGCCTGTCGCGCGCCAGCGAGAGGAGTTTGCGGTCAACCGAGACGAGCGGGAACTGCGTGCGCAGCGCCAGGGCCAGATACACGCAATCATAGACGGGATGCCGCAACCGGCTCGCCAGCGCGAGGGCTTCGGGAAAGATCGTGCGGTCCGGCCGCAGATCGGCAAAACCGGACAGGTTCCGGATCGCCGTCAGACAGTCCTCAAGCGGCACCAGCCCCTTGTTGACATACTTCCAGAAAGCATTGGCGCTTTCTACCAGAACCAGTTCCGGCGCCACCATGGCATGGGTTTTGGCGACGGCCTCCGCAGCATCGGATCCGGCAACCGGCAGGAAGACTTTCACGGCCACGCTGGCATCGAAGACCGCCGGCTTCACCGGTCCCGGTCCTCGCGGATCAGATCTGTCGGGTCGATATCGATGGGCTTGCACCGCTCGCGCATGCTCCGCGCGAATTCGAAAAAGCCCTGCCTGTCACGCATGGCCGTTTCCGACAGCACCTCCCGCAGGAATTGCTCCAGCGATTTGTCCTCCCGCGCCGCCATGCGCTTGAGGTTGGCGACCACATGATCGTCGAGATTGCGGATGATGACCTGGCCCATGCGTGCCTCCTGATATCAGGATGATATCATAGCAGGTCAGCGGACCAGGCCCAAGCGTGGATCAATACTCCACCACGCTGCGGATGCTCTCCCCGGCGTGCATCAGGTCGAAGCCCTTATTGATGTCTTCCAGCTTGAGCTTGTGGGTGATCAGGCTGTCGATATCGATGCGGCCTTCCATGTACATGTCGACGATTTTGGGCACGTCGGTGCGGCCCCTCGCCCCGCCGAAGGCCGAGCCGCGCCAGTTGCGGCCGGTGACCAGCTGGAAGGGACGGGTGGAGATTTCCGCGCCGGCCGGCGCCACGCCGATGACGATCGAGGTGCCCCAGCCCTTGTGGCTGCATTCCAGCGCCGTGCGCATCACATTGACATTGCCGATGCATTCGAACGTGTAGTCGGCCCCGCCGCCGGTCAGCTCCACCAGATGGCCGACGAGATCGCCGGTCACATCCTTGGGATTGACGAAATCGGTCATGCCGAACTGGCGCGCCATGGCCTCCTTGGCCGGGTTCATGTCGACCCCGACGATCTGGCGTGCGCCGATCAGTTTGAGACCCTGGATGACGTTGAGGCCGATCCCGCCGAGACCGAAAACGACAGCCGTGCAGTTGGGCTCGGCCTTGGCGGTGAACATCACCGCGCCAATGCCTGTCGTCACGCCGCAGCCGATATAGCAGATCTTGTCGAAGGGCGCGTCCTTGCGGACCTTGGCGAGCGCGATCTCGGGCAGGACGGTGTAGTTGGAGAAGGTCGAGCAGCCCATATAGTGCAGGATTTTCTCGCCCTTGTAGGAAAAGCGCGAGGTACCGTCCGGCATCACGCCCTGGCCCTGGGTCGAGCGGATCGACTGGCACAGATTGGTCTTGGGATTGAGGCAGTATTCGCAGGTCCGGCATTCCGGCGTGTAGAGCGGGATGACGTGATCGCCGGGTTTGAGCCCCGTCACACCCGGGCCGCACTCCACCACCACGCCCGCGCCCTCATGGCCCAGGATCGCCGGGAAGGCGCCTTCCGGGTCGGCGCCCGAGCGGGTGAATTCGTCCGTATGGCAGATCCCCGTCGCCTTGATCTCGACGAGCACCTCGCCCGCTTTGGGGCCTTCCAGGTCCACCTCGACAATCTCGAGCGGTTTTCCGGCTTCGAAGGCAACAGCGGCACGCGTTTTCATGGAGCTCTCCCGGGACTGTCCTGATTCACGACTGGCGACGTCTTTCGCATCCCCGGCTGGCGAGGTCAAAGCCGTCATCCCTGGCCTGCCGGACCGGACAACCGCGCTAGAAGGGTGACGCCGCGGGATTGCCGGACTAGTTTCGCGCCTCTTGCGTACGTCCCGGAGTGATGTGAATGAGCGCGGTTATCCGGTCCACCGGTCTTTGGACCCCCGACGAGTCCGTTTCCAACGATGAACTCGTCGCCTGCTTCAACGCCTATGTCGAACGTTTCAATGCCGAGAATGCCGACGCCATCGCGCGCGGCTCGATCGAGGCGAAGAACCCCTCCTCCTCCGGCTTCATCGAGAAGGCCTCCGGCATCAAGTCGCGCTACACGATCGACAAGGCCGGCGTGCTCGATGTCGAACGCATGCGCCCGCGGGTGAAGCCGCGCGCCAATGACGAGCTCGCCCTGACCGCGGAAGCCGGCGTTGCCGCCGCCCGCGACGCGCTGGCCCGCGCCGGACGCGACCCGAAGGATGTCGACGCCGTGATCTGTTCGGGCACTTCGATGCAGCGCACCTATCCGTGCATGGCGATCGAGATGCAGGACGCGCTGGGCATTGAGGGCTTCGGCTTTGACATGACCGTGGCCTGTTCCTCCGGCACGTTCGGCATGGTCAATGCGATCAACATGATCGATACCGGCATGGCGAAATCCGTGCTGGTCATCGTGCCGGAAATCACCACGCCGCAGCTCAATTTCCGCGACCGCGACAGCCATTTCATCTTCGGCGATGTCGCCGTGGCCGTGCTGATCGAGCACGAGGATGTCGCCGGCGGCGAAGGCTGGCGTGTGGTCGGCCGCAACATGATGACGAAATTCTCGAACAATATCCGGTCGAATTTCGGCTTCCTCAACGCGTCCGAGGATCCGGAACCGGATTTCGACGACCGCTATTTCGTCCAGGAAGGCCGCAAGGTCTTCAAGGAAGTCTGCCCCATGGTCGCCGAGATGATCCTCAACGACATGGCGAGCTTCGGTCTCAAGCCCGACCAGATGAAACGCCTCTGGCTGCACCAGGCCAATATCAACATGAACATGCTGGTCGCCAGGAAAGTGTTCGGCCGCGAGTTCGAGCCGGACGAAGCACCGGTCATTCTCGACGAGTTCGCCAACACGGCCGGGGCCGGCTCGCTGGTCGCCTTCCACCGTCACAATGACGGGTTCGAGGCCGGCGAGAAGGGGCTGATCTGCTCCTTCGGCGCGGGCTATTCGGCCGGTACGGTGTTTGTCGAGAAGCTCTGATCCGGAAACCTGCGGCCTATCTGCGGCCGCTGAAAGCCACCGCCAGCCTGAAGACCGCAAAACCGACGCCGCACACCGAGCCGGCGACCAGCAGGGCCGTCATGTCCGGCTGGTAGAGATTGAATGTCGCGAGCGGAACGCCGAAGAATCTGGGCAAAAGATCCATAAACACCCAGGCCATCGCCAGGGTCGCGACCAGGGGGAAGACCAGGCTGAACAGGCCGAAGGCGCCCGATTTTGCCCGCAGGCCGTCGCGGCGCAGCCACGCCGTCGCGATGCCGGCCAGGAAGAGAACCGGCAGCACCAGCAGCATGACATAGAGGCTCTTTGCCCCCAGATGATTGCCGCCGCTTTGCGGTGCCTCCCCCAGCGCAATCGCCGCGAAGCCGGAGAGAATGTCTCCGGTCACGCCGAACCCCATTCCACTGTTGGCATTGACCAGAACCACCCCGCCCCTGTGCTCCGAGCGGGACAGGACGGCGATGGTTTCGACCCCCGGGGTCAGCCCTGTGTGGTAGGCCGCGTCGGCCTCGGCATCGAGGAACCAGCCGAACCCGTAATGCGGTGAGGCGGCGCTGGCCGGGCTCAGCATCAGGGTCTTGTGGTCGGCGCTGATCAGATCGTCCTCGCCATTCATCATCATCGCCAGATAGCGGGCCATGTCGGCAGCGCTGGCCATCACGCCCCCCGCCGGCGCCATGCCGCGCACGGTCCGGCGATCGGCAACCGGGCGCCGGCCGCCAAACCAGGGCGTATGGCCGATGGCCATCGCTTCGTGCGCCTCGCCATCGGCGACGAAACTGTCCTCCATGCCCAGCGGCGCAAGGATCCGCGTCTCGATATAGTCGCCGAATTCCAGACCGCTGACCGTCTCGATCAGCACCCCGAGGATGAGATAATTGGCATTGGAATACTGCCACTGGCTGCCGGCCTCGCTGGCAGGCGCTGCCGCTGCCAGCTGACGGACCCGGTTGGCCAGCCCGTCGGCCTCGCCGGCCCGGTCGGTGTGGGACTGGTTTCCCTGCAGTGTAGAGTAGCCGCTCGTATGGCTCAGCAATTGGCGGATCGTGACCGCTCCGCCGGGTTGGCCGTCGAACGCTTGCAGATAGTCGCCAATGCCGCGATCGAGCTCGACCCGGCCCGCCTCGACCAGCTGCATGATGGCCAGCGCCGTGAAACTCTTCGAGATCGAGCCGAGCGCGAAGGGCGTGTCTTCGGTGACCGGCTGGCCACTGCCCGCCACGCGCTCACCGCGTTCGCCCAGCTGCACATCGCCGTCGTCGAGAAGCGCATAAGCCAGACCGGGCGCCGCCGCCCGCGGAACGGCCCGGTCGAGAAACGCCTCGATCCCGCCGGATTGCGGATCGTCTTGTGACAGGGCCGCTGCTGTCAGACACAGCACTCCCAGGATCGCCAGATAACGCCACATTCGATGTCCCCCACCCTTGTCTCTACCTGACCTAGCAGGCTGCGCCCACCGGCACCACTGTCAGACTTGCGTCCCTAGCCATCATGCTCGACGCAGATCGCCTCGCTGTCGGCAGGCCCCAGCGTCTCGTTCAACAGGGCGCATCGCGCCTGGCCCGCCGCGCCCGGCTCCGGCCGGTAGTGGCGGCAGGTCCGGCACACGCCGAAGGCCCGGCCGCCGCGCCGGCGCAGAAGGTCTGACAGCACCGCCCGCAATCCGCCGGACATGTCCTCGCCGCGCGCTGCCTCCACACTGCGCACCGCGGTATCCAGCGCGTCCATCGGATCGCCGGCCAGCATCTCACGCCCCGCGGCGGTCAAGGTCAGAGACAGGCGCCGCCGGTCGCCGGTGACCGGCTCCTTCGTCACGAGCTGCTTGGTTTCCAGCGCATTGAGCGATTGCGACACCGTGCCCTTGGTCAGATTGAGATAGGCGGTCACGGCCGAGGGCGTGCGGGAGAATCGGTTGGCGAGGCGCAGGAAGCGCAGGATTTCCCATTGCACCGGTTTCAGCCCGTGAGCATGCGCCTCGTTCTGGATGAGACGTGACAGGCGTTCGAGCAGATGCGTGGTCGGTGAGTGTCCGGACATGCCTGAACGTATCGAGTCAAAACAGGTCTTGCAAACCCCGCGTCCGCTTCCTAGCTTTAAAATGTATCGAGTCGATACTTTATGAGCGAAAGGACACCCAATGCCCCACCTCACCCCCTTCCCGCACGCCGATGCGTCGGGCGAACGCAAGCAGCTGATGGACGCCGTGAAGGGCCAGTTCGGCGCCGTCATCAACATGTTCGGCACCGTCGCCCACTCGCCGGCCGCGCTGAAATCCATGCTCGGCAGCTTCCAGGCGCTGGGCGGCGGACGCATCGATGCTGCGCTGGGCGAAAAGATCGCCGTGGCGATCGCCAACCGGAATGATTGCGAATACTGCCTCTCCGCCCACACCGTGCTGGGCACCAAGGCCGGCGAAACGCCCGCCGCGATGGAAGCCGCCCGCACCGGCAAGGCCGCCGATCCGCGCACCCAGGCCGCCCTCGACTTCGCGCTCGCCGTCGTCGAACAACGCGGCCATGTTGGCGCCGGTGCCGTCGAGCGCCTGCGTACGGCCGGGTTCGACGATGAGGAAATCGTCGAGATCGTCGCCCATGTCGCGCTCAACCTCTTCACCAATTATGTGAATGTCGTGTTCGGCGTCGAGGTCGACTTCCCCCGCGTCAAACCCCGCCAGGCGGCCTGATAAAACGGATAGCCCGCCGGCGCTGCTGCCGGCGGGCATCCATCCGGAGGATACCGAGATGAAACTCAAACCCGCCCCCGAACTCACCGTGTCCGGCTGGCTGAACACTGCGGAGCCGATGAGCCTGGCCGGCCTGCGCGGCCAGATCGTGCTCTTGGAAGCCTTCCAGATGCTGTGCCCGGGCTGTGTCTCGCATTCCCTGCCGCAGGCCCGGCGTATTGCCGAACACTTCACCGCGCACGGCGTCACCGTGATCGGCCTGCACAGCGTGTTCGAACATCATCAGGCCCAGGGCAGCCGCGAGGCACTGGCCGCCTTCCTGCACGAATACCGGATCGCCTTTCCCGTCGCGATGGATGCGCCCGGAGAGGCGGCCGGTGAGCGGGGCGGCCTGCCCCGCACCATGGCCGCCTATGCCATGCAGGGCACGCCGACGACGATATTGATCGACCGTCAGGGCCGCATCAGGCGGCACAGTTTCGGTGCGGTCACCGATCTCGCACTCGGCGCCGCGATCGGCGTACTCCTCGCCGAGGGCGATCCCGTCTCCGCGCCGGACGGGAGCGATCCCGAAATGGCGTGCACGCCCGAGGGATGTCCTGCGCCCTGATCCCTCCCCCAGTCTGCGGCCAAAAAAAGACCCGGTCCGCCGCAACGAACCGGGTCAGTCTGACGTCTCGAGGCCGGGGAGGACATGGCCTGGACGCGAAACGGTTCAAAACAGGTCGGGGGCGAGCGCCGCAACCCCTTACAGCGCCCACCCCCGTTCCGGCCCCCAACCGGCCGAACCATGAGCCGGTGTCAGCCGCCGACGGACTCGCCGTGGAGGCTGGTATCGAGACCGGAGACTTCGGATTCCTCGTCGACGCGCAGGGGCATCAGCTTCGAGAGAACAAACAGGATGGCGAAGGTGACGGCGCCGCAATAGACCGCCGCGGCGAGCGCGCCCCAGGTCTGGGTCCAGATCTGCAGGAGATTGCCTTCGATGGCGCCCGGCGCGCCGCCGATGGCTTCGCTGGCAAAGACCCCCGTCAGGATGGCGCCGACCAGCCCGCCCACACCGTGCAGGCCGAACGCGTCGAGTGCGTCGTCGATCTTCAGCGCCTTCTTCAGCGCGGTGACGCCCCAATAGGCTGCAAAGGCGCCGCCGGCACCGACGAAGAAGGCGGCCCAGGCCGGCACGAAGCCCGCGGCCGGAGTGATCGCGACCAGGCCGGCCACGGCACCGGAGGCGGCACCGAGCACGCTGGCCTTGCCGCGCAGGATCCATTCCAGCCCCATCCACACCAGGACGGCGGTCGCGGTGGCCAGCTGGGTGGTGACCAGGGCGTGCGCCGCCGCGCCGTCGGCCGCCAGCGCGGACCCGCCGTTGAAACCGAACCAGCCGACCCAGAGAATGCCGGCACCGGCAACTGTCAGCACCAGATTGTCCGGCGCCAGGTTCGATCCGG
The DNA here is from genome assembly GCF_039978735.1 of Maricaulis sp. GTDB lineage: Bacteria > Pseudomonadota > Alphaproteobacteria > Caulobacterales > Maricaulaceae > Maricaulis. Next base: position 51,597 of record NZ_JBDWAS010000002.1, on the reverse strand, counting down.
GATAGCCCCGGCGCGGGCCGACGAATTTCGCGAGCACCAGACCAGCCACACCGGCATTGATGTGCACCACGGCGCCGCCGGCAAAGTCGAGCACGCCCGCCTCGCCCAGGAAGCCGCCGCCCCACACCCAGTGGCAGATCGGCGCATAGACCAGCACCACCCAGACGGCCGAGAACACCATGAAGGCGGAGAATTTGATCCGCTCGACCGCCGCACCCGCGATGATCGCAACGGTGATGATGGCAAAGGTCAGCTGGAACATCAGGAAGAGGTTTTCCGGCAGATCGCCGGACAGGGTGTCCGGGGCGATCCCCGCCATGCCGATCCGGCCGAGCCCGCCGACAAAGGCGTTCAGCCCGCCCCCGTCCGAGAAGGCGAGCGAATAGGCGATCAGCGCCCACAACACGGTGACGATGGCGGCGGCACCGACGCTCTGCATCAGCGTGGAGAGCACGTTCTTGCGGCGCACCATGCCGGCATAGAAGAGCGCCAGCCCCGGCAAGGTCATGAACAGGACCAGGGCGGTCGAGGTCAGGATCCAGGCATTGTTTCCAGTGTCCATGCGGGGCCTCCGGCGAGCGCTTGTTTGCTTCTTGCTATCTCGTCAAAAGCTAGGCGCCGGATTTTCCGGGAGTCGACTTCGCCGCAAGAATTTCGCGGTTTTGCGCCGTGTGCGCTGCACAATCGGGCAGGTTTGCTCGTTTTTCGGGCGGCAGTCCGGGCCCGGCAATGCGCGCATGGATTGATCGGGGGCGGGCATGCTTTACGCTGGCGAAAAGTCGGGAAGAAAGAGTCGGGAACCGTGACAGACAGCGTCATCCGGGCGACCGGTTACTGGGCCCCGCCCAGTGTCATCGACAATGACGAGCTCGTCGCGAGCTATAATGCCTATGCCGGGCGGTTCAACGCGGAACACGCCGCAGCCATTGCGGCTGGCGAGATCGAGCCTGTCCCCCTGTCCAGCACCGAATTCATCGTCAACGCTTCGGGCATCCAGCGGCGGCATGTCTACGAGAAGTCCGGCATTCTGGATATCGACCGCATGGTGCCGCAAATCCCGCCGCGCCCGATCGAGGAGGTCTCGGTGCAGGCCGAGTTCGCCATGAAATCGGTGCAGCCGGCGCTCGAGGCGGCCGGTTATGACGGGTCGGACATTGACGGCGTCATCGTCGCCTCCTCGGCCCAGCAGCGCAATTTTCCCGGCGTCTCCTGCGAGATCCAGAACATCATCGGCTCGGACGGTTTCTCCTTCGACCTGACCATGGCCTGCGCCTCGGCCCTCTACGGGCTGCACATCGCCAATGGCATGATCCGCTCGGGCCAGGCGAAACGCCTGCTGATCTGCTCGCCGGAGCTGATGACCTGCATCAATGTGCATTCGCGCCGCGAAGTGCACTTCATCTTCGGCGACGCCTCGGCGGCGATGATCGTCGAGGCCGATGACGGCCGGCCGGGCGGCTGGGACGTGCTGGGCACCCATGCCCAGAACAAATGGTCCTCGGCGCTGCGCTCGGATTTCGGCTTCATCAACATCGCCGAACGCCAGGTCGATCCGGACTATGAGCCGCATCTCGACCAGGACGGTCACCGCGTCTTCAAGGATGTGGTCGGCTTTGCGCCCACCGTTGCGCGCTCGATGATGGAGGATATCGGTCTGGCGCCGGAGGATGTGCGCCGCACCTGGCTGCACCAGGCCAATATCCGCATGGTGGACATGATCGCCAAACGCATTCTCGGCCGCGACCGGACCGAGGAGAATGCACCGGCCATCCTGACCGAGTACGGCAACACCTCCTCCTCCTCCGTCGTGATGAATTTCCAGATGAATTCCGACGATATGAAAGCCGGCGAGACCGGCGTGATGTGCGCCTTTGGCGCCGGTTACGGTGTCGGCGCGGCTGCCGTAAGGAAACGCTGATGCGCCCGATACACACCCTGGCCGCACTGGCCGGCCTGAGCCTGATCGCTGCCTGTTCCGACCCCGCGCCCGAACCGGACGCCGCTGACGGCCCGGACGCCATGGAAGATGCGGCCGCCCCGCGACAGGCCGCAGAGGACACCGCCCAGGCGGACGCCGATGCCGAAACCGGGGCCGAAACCGGGGCCGAAACCGAAACCGCCGGCCTGCCGGGTGTCGACATCTACATCGCCCCGCTCAGCTGGGTCGGCAATATCCCGGCCATCGGCACGCTGACCAATGCCACCGCGCGGCCCGGCTATGACAACCAGCCGGCCTTCACCGAAGACGGTACCAGCTTCTACTTCACCTCCGGCGACAGCGAGCACACCGATATCTGGCGCTGCAGCCTGGACTGCACGGTGCGTACGCAAATCACCGACACGCCGGATGCCGGGGAATACTCGCCGCGTCCGACTCCGGCCGGCGGTGCGCTGTCCTATATCTACCAGGCGCCCGGCGGGTATGGCGGCGAGGTCTGGCTGGACGCACCGGATGGCGGCAATGCCCGGTCGGCCTCCGATGTCGGCCCGAACGGCTATTACGCCTTCAATGCCGACATGACCCGGCTGGCCGTGTTCAGCCTGGACGAGGGCTTCCCGCTGAAAGTCTTCGGCCGGTTCGAGGACACCGGGATTGTCACCGCCGCCGAAGGCATCGGCCGCGCGCTCTACGCCGCGCCGGACCATGACAGCGTCTATTTCACCCTGCCGCGCGAGGATGGCGGTTTTGCCGTCTTTGAAACCGGGTTCGACGGCGCCACGCCGGAACACCGTTTCGACCTGCCCGGCGAGACCCAGGACTATGCCGTCTTCACCCTGCCGGACGGCACGGACGGTTTCTTTGCGGTCGACCAGAATGTGCTGATGACGCGCACGCTGGACGCCCCCTGGCACTCGGTCGCCGATCTGGCCGTGCACGATATCGACGGGGTGACCCGCCTCGCCGTCAGCCCGGACCGCCGCCATATCGCCCTCGTCGCGAACGATCCGGCCGGCGAATAGCCGGCGCCGCGATCATGCAGGAACACGGGCGGCACACGACCATCGTCGAGATTCAGCACCTGCGCATGGTCGCAGTCCTGCTTGTCGTGCTCGCCCATATCCACCAGGCCGATGCGCGTTTCTTCACCACGACGCTGCTCGACCAGACGGCTTATTTCGGCTTCGCCGGTGTGGACGTCTTCTTCGTCCTGTCCGGCTTCATCATCCACCATCTCTACCGCGACCGTCGCGGGCTGGATGTGCGCTACTTCCTCAAGCGGCTGAACCGGATCTTTCCGCTCTACTGGATCTTCACCGGGCTGACGCTGGCGGGCTATCTGGTTTTCGGCGACAGTCTGACCCGCTCCTTTGCCGAGCTCGACCTCATCGCCTCGCTGACCCTGATCCCGCATCACGACCTGCCGATCCTGCTGGTCGGCTGGACGCTGACGCACGAGCTTTATTTCTATGCCCTGTTCGGACTGGCCCTGGCCCTGCCGCCCGTCTGGCGGGTCCGCGCGGCCGGGTTGTGGGCGGCGGCAACGATTGCCGCAACCGTCCTGATGCCGCGCGATGTCTCACCCTGGCTGAGCGTGGCCTTCAGCCCGTTCAACCTGCTTTTCCTGTCGGGGATCGCCCTGTCGGTGCTGCGCGACCGGCTGCCCGCCTGGCGCTGGCCGCTCACGGTGGTCGCACTGGCCGGGATGATCGGCGGGCTGGTCTGGACCCATGGCGGCGGGCTCGACGCGATCGATGCCGCCGCCCTGCGCGTGCCCGTCTTTGCCCCCTTCGCCATCGGCATCACGGCAGGCTGGCTTGCCTGGAAACCGCACCTGCCCGCCCTCGCCGCGCGCATCGGCGACTGGTCCTATGCGATCTATCTGGGCCATCTCCTGGCGATCAGCGCCTTGGCGCGCCTGCTGCCGGAAAGCCTGTGGAGCCCGCTTTTCTACCTCCTCGCCCTGGCCGCCTGCATCACCCTGGGCTGGCTGACCCATATCGCCGTCGAGATGCCGCTCCTGAAAGCCGGCCGGCGGCTGATCGACCGGTATGCGCCGCCGCCCCGCGACAGGGCCGGCGATTGAAAGTACCCGACCCCGCTCCTGCCCCCCAGGGGCCCGAGTAGGACGCCCCCCAACACCTGCCCCGCTTGCTGGGCTGAGCTAAAAACCTTTCATTGCGAATACGTGTTATTTGCAATGAAAGACCAAACCCTTTCGCTTTTCGAACTGGCTATTCAGTTCGAAAGGAACGTGTCAGTCGCGCGTCTTGCGGGTGTGGAAGTCGAGCTCGAAGTCACCGGAGCGGACACGCAAACGCGTCTCCTCGGTGCGGGGCCCCGATCCCGGAAACAGGATCCTGGCCAGCCCGGCCAACCACGGCAAGAGGCGCACCCAACACGACAGATCGTCCATGGGGGCATCCTCAAACGAAGAAAGCCCGCCGGAGGGGCGGGCTTTCGATACAGACCTCTCAGTCTGAATTTATCCGCATACTGGCACGTAGAAAGCACACAATCAAGTACCAACCACTCCACCAGGCACAAGATATAGCCTAAACGGCCGTGGCCTCCGTGATGCGGTAGGTCAGGTCGTCGCCATCGGCTTCGTGGATGGTGAGATAATCGCCGACGCGCATCGTGTGGTCGCCGAGGCGGAAGACCGGCTCGTCCGGACCCTCATCCTCCTCGTCATAGCGGAAATACCAGTGCGAACCGCGATGGGAGAGCCAGCCATCGGCCTTCTCGTCCGGATCGGGCGAGAACCGGTCGACGGTGCATTTTTCCTTGTGGGCGCGCCACAATTCGAGGTCCAGCTTGCCGTCCTTGTCGAGCGGCGCGACGATCACATAACCATGCTGCTCGTCGCCATCGGGATAGCCGGCGTCAGGATTGCGGCCCAGCCGCATCACCACACGTGTCAGACCCATCTCGGTCTCCTGTTTCAGTTGACTGATATCGCACCCCGTTTTTGCGGGCGGGTCAATCCGTCCGGCCGGGATGCGGCGATCTCACGCACGCGCTATCGCGAGCGCACGACCGGCAGTTCGATATAGGAGGCGCGCTCGGGCGAATGGTGCACCGAATTCGTCGCCACACGGCCCTCGCTCTCGTCGTAATTATTGCCGCCCGTATTCAGATTGCGCACGAATTTCGGGAAGTTGGACGAGGTGATCTCGACCTGGATGCGATGACCCGGCTGGAAGACGATGCTCGACGTCATCGGCGTGAAATCCAGTTCGTAGACCTCGCCCGCCTCCATCATCTCCGGTGTGTCATAGCCATTGCGATAGCGCGCCCGCAGGATGGTGTCGTCAACGATCCAGGCCGTGCCGTCTGGAGCGACATCGACCAGCTTGACGGCGAAGTCCGTGTCCGGCGCGTCCGAGGAGACATAGAGCACAGCGTCGATGAAGCCGGTCACGTCCAGCGCTTCGGTGAGCACATCGGACGTATAGACCAGCACGTCGTCCCGCACCTGGACCGGCCGCTGGTCGCGCGCGCCGGGATGCACGATACCGCCATTGCAGCAATCGCCGCCGCCAATGGTCTGCACGGGCACCATGGGATCGTAGACATAGGTATCGGCGGGCTGCTCGCCCTCCGGCGCCTCGAAGCTCAGGCGGCCGTCGCCATAGCGGCTGTTGGCCTCGCCGCCGGAATGCAGATAGAGCCGCACCGGTTCGGCTTCGGCCGGCGGCCATTCCTCCGCGCCGCGCCACTCATTGGCACCCATCGCGTAGTACTGCACGCGCGGCGTATCGCGGTCCCAGGCATTGCGCTCGCCTTTCAGCCAGCGGTCGAACCAGGCGAAGATCAGCCCCGTCGTGTCGAAGCTGGTGTCGCCGATATTGCGCTCGCCGACGACCGTGTTCGGGCCGTAATTGAAGAAGTTGCAGTGCACATTGGGGCCGGCCACGACATACTGGTTGTCGCGCACGGCGCGGTCGGACGCGTTCTCGCGGACATGGTTGTAAAGCGCCATGTTCGGGCCGATCGACACGTCATACCAGGAATTGAACCAGAGCGCAGGCACGCCCCAGTCCTCATTGTCATGATAGAGGCCGCCCTCATACCAGCCCGCATCGGCCGGGGTGCGGACGATGAATTCCTCGAAGGTCGCCGGCGGTTCGCCCAGCGTGGAGAGCAATTCGGAGACCGGCAGGAAGGAGATATGGCTGGCCCAGTCGACATCCGGCTTGTCGGTCGCCAGGTCGTTGTACTGCGCGATGCGGCTGCGCATCTGCGGGTCAAGACCGGCCGGGATCTGCGCCCGCAGCGGATTGTCGACATTGTAGAGCCAGACAAAGAAGAGATTGCGCGGCACGCCGCCGGTATACCAGTTGCCCTGTTCGTGGAATTCGCCGACCCGGCCGATGCCCGCGCCGGACGCCATCGGCACCATCGCGGCATGCGCCGGATGGTCCATCGCCGCCAGCGCCAGCTGCCATTCCGCCGAGGACGAACAGCCCCAGGTGCCGACCCGGCCGTTCGACCAGTCCTGCGCCGCCAGCCAGTCGAGCGCGTCATAGCCGTCGGTGCGCGGATAGCCGAGGATCTCGAACTCGCCCTCGGAGAAATAGCGGCCGCGCTCATTCTGGATCACGAAAGCATAGCCGCGATTGACCGCCTCGACCGCCATGCGCAGGCGGCTGCCGGACAGGGTGTTGAAATTGTACGGGGTGCGCCAGAAGATCACCGGCACGTCCTCGTCGGCCTCGCGCGGACGGTAGATGTCGGTCGACAGGCCGATCCCGTCGCGCATCGGCACGAGGACTTTCGTCTCGGCCGTCGCGATCCGCGCCAGCTCGGCGCGCAGCGCGTCTTCGGAATAATTGGAATAGTCCTGGGCCAGGGCCGGCGCCGTGAAGGCTGCCAGCGCCACTATCATCGCAATCAGTCGCATGTTTTCCCCCGGAGTGCCGGTCTCACGAACCGTTCTGGTCGGCCAAGAGTGAACCCCATGACCGCGCGGTGCAAGACGGCCCGGCGCGGCGCTCTCTACAGCGCAAGACCCGGGCTGACAGCGCACGGAGTGGAGTGATGGCAGCATCGGTGCTATCTCCGCTCTCCGCCAAACCGGAGGTCCGACCCGCATGCCTGCTGCCGCCCGCAAGAAAGCCGTCGCACCGCGCGCCTGGCAGCGCATGATTTCCGGCCGCCGGCTCGACCTGCTCGATCCCTCGCCCTTCGATGTGGAGATCGAGGACATCGCCCACGGCCTGGCCCGGGTGGCGCGCTGGAACGGGCAGACCCATGGCGATCACGCCTTTTCCGTCGCCGAACACTCCGTGGTCGTGCTCGACATTCTCGATCACCTCTATCCGGACCTGGAACAGAAATGGCGCCTGGCCGCGCTGCTGCACGACGCCTCCGAATACGTGATCGGCGACATGATCAGCCCGTTCAAGGCGGCGCTGGGCGTGAACTATCGCGAGTTCGAGGACCGGCTGGAAGCGGCGATCCATCTGCGTTTCGGCCTGCCGCCGAAACTGCCGAAGGAAACCAAGCGCAAGATCAAGCGGGCCGATGTGATCTGCGCCTATTTCGAGGCAACCCAGATCGCCGGCTTCAGCCATGACGAGTCGCTGAGATTCTTCGGCCGTCCGCCGGCCGAGCTGGAAGTCGAGATCGTGCCGAAATCGGTAAAACAGGCCCAGATCCTCTTCCTCGACCGCTTCGAGACGGTGCTGGGCCAGTTCGAAGGACAGCGCTGATGCAGCCGGCCGGCCAGTCCATCTCCGTCGGCCTCAACGCGGTGATCCTCTCGGTCGACGGCGATACGCCGCAGCTTCTCATCGTGCCGCAGGAGGGCGGCGGGGTGGCCCTGCCCTTCGGTCCCTTCGATCCCGCCCGGCACCGCACATTCGAGATCGGCCTGCGCCGCTGGGTGGCCGAACAGGCCCACTTCCAGCTGGGCTATGTGGAACAGCTCTACACCTTCGGCGATCGCGGCCGCGAGGCGCCGGTCGCCGCGATGTCCGGCTCCGAGGACGCCCGCATCGTGTCGATCGGCTATCTCGCGCTGACTCCCGACAAGAGCACCCCGCCCGATGGCGGCGGACGCTGGCGCGGCTGGTATGATTTCTTCCCCTGGGAAGACTGGCGCGAGGGCAAGCCGGCCCTGATCGATACCGAGATCATTCCGCGCCTGTCGGCCTGGGCCGACGAAGCCGGCGTGCCCGGCCGCCGCGCCTCGCGCCATGACCGGTTGAAGACCGTCTTCGGTGTCGGCGGCGGGGGCTGGAACGAGGAACGCGTGCTCGACCGCTACGAACTGCTCTACGAAGCCGGGCTCGTCGCCGAGGCGGCGCGTGACGGCCAGGTGGAAAACCCGTCGCAATGCCCGGCCTTCGGCCTCTCGATGGCCTCGGATCACCGGCGCATCCTGGCGACGGCGATCTCGCGGCTGCGCGGCAAGATCAAATACCGCCCCATCGTCTTCGAGCTGATGCCCGACCTTTTTACACTTTCCGCACTGCAACAGGTGGTCGAGGCTATTGCAGGATACCGGCTTCACAAGCAGAACTTCCGCCGCGCGCTGGACCGCACGGGATTCGTCGAGGGGACGGGCCGGATGGAAAGCCGCACGGGCGGCCGTCCGGCCGAACTGTTCCGCTACCGCCGCGAGGCACTGGCGGGTCTGCCCTCGCTGGGCCTGGCCATTCCCAGGTTGCGTGACGGGTAAATTGTGTTGCAGCCGGGAGTTGTTCAGGCTTACTATGCAGGCGTCTGACGACAGTATGCGTACTTGGAGGGGTTGGTTTTGAGCGGGACGGCAATCCGTAACGCCTTTTTGGCTTTTGCGATTTGCGCGGCCGTTGTGCTTGCCTTGCGTCTTATCGTGGCCGGCCTCTACCTGCCCGTCATTCCCGTCATTCTCGTCGTGGCCGCCATCGTCGCAATCATTCCGCGCAACCGGCTGATCCAGGTCCAGATCCTCGTCCCTGCCGCACTGGGCGTGGCCGCAGTCGAGGTGCTGATGGTCAACGGCATCCCGCTGGCGCCTGCCTTCGCCCTGGCCCTGGCCCTGGCTTCGCTGGGCACCGGCATCTGGCTGTCAGGCCTGCGCCCGCACGCCGCACACTGATCACTTTCATTCCGGAATTCGCACGGCGGGGCATCGCGTCGCACGGCTGTGGCTTGCACTGTGCTCAGGGTGAGCATATATACGGATCACGTTAAAGCTCATTTCGAGCATAAGGGCGGCACCTCAAAACAGCCGCCCATTTTCGGGGCCCAATATTGCTCACATTGAGCAAAAGGGAGGAGAGAATGGACCGATTGAACTGGGACGGCACGCCTGAAGGCTTTGAACAGTCCCGGCCGGAACTGGCGTATACGGATGAGGTCAAGGCCGCGACGGACCATCTCTACGAGAAGGTGAAGGACATCATCACCCCGATGGAATGGCCGGCCAAGGCGCCGCTGATCCACGCCATCAATCAGCTGAAGGCGGAAAAGAACGCCGTCATTCTCGCCCACAACTACATGACCGCCGACATTTTCCACTGCGTCGGCGATCTGATGGGCGACAGCCTGGCGCTCGCCCGTATGGCCGCCGGGAGCGAGGCCGACATCATCGTCCAGGCCGGCGTCCACTTCATGGCCGAGACCGCCAAAGTGCTCGCGCCGGAGAAGAAGGTGCTGATCCCGGACACCCGCGCCGGCTGCTCCCTCGCCTCCTCGATCACCGGCGAGGATGTGCGCCGCATCAAGGCCGCCTATCCCGGCGTGCCGGTCGTCACCTATGTGAACACTTCGGCCGATGTGAAGGCCGAGTGCGATATCTGCTGCACCTCCTCCAACGCCGTGCAGGTCGTCGAGAGCCTGGGCGCCGACACGGTCATCCTGCTGCCCGACCAGTATCTCGCCAGGAATGTCGCCGCCCAGACCGATGTGAGAATTCTCACCTGGGCCGGCAGCTGCGAAGTGCACGAGAAATTCACCGCCCAGGACGTGCAGGACCTGCGCGACGCTCATCCCGGCGTGCTGATCATCACCCACCCGGAAAGCCCGCTGGAGGTGGTCCAGGCCGCCGACTATGCCGGCTCCACCGCCGCCATGGCCGACTATGCCCGCACCTCCGGCGCCAAGAAGGCCGTGCTGCTGACCGAGTGCTCGATGAGCGACAATGTCGCCGTCGAGGTGCCCGAGGTGCAGTTCATCCGGCCGTGCAATCTGTGCCCGCACATGAAGCGGATCACGCTGGAAAACATCTATGACTGCCTGCGTCTGGAACAGCATGAAGTGACCGTGCCCGACGATGTGATCGACGGCGCCCGCCGCTCCGTCCAGGCCATGCTCGACCTGCCCAAGCCCGACAAGCCCGCCAGCTTCGACCCGGCCAGGCAGGAAAAGCCCGTGGACCTGGTCTCGATCTAGGAGGACGGCCATGACCCGTCCCGTTCTCATCTGCGGTGCCGGGATTGCCGGGCTGTGGGCGGCGTTCCAGTTGACTCTGGCCACGCCAGCGCAGGCCTACATCGCTCCGGCTGAACACTCCGTGCCGTCTGAAGCATCGTGTCCGCGGCATCCAGAAGATTCACGCCCGCAACCATCCGACTTCGACGAACTGTTCATCACTCTGCCAGAACTCGCACCGGTGCTGTCTGACGACAGCATCCATTGTGGACACATCGTCCTTCAAGGGCACTTCCGCGCCGGACATCGCGACGGCTATGCCGGAAGCCTCTATTCAAGTATCGCGGCGGCGTATGCGGACAGCCCGGGCCGCCCCGCGAACGTGGTTGCCGTTTTCGCCTTTGAGGATCCATTTCAAAGCTTCGCGTTGAACGGTGCGACACTTACGCTAGCGGGGTATGCGCACCCGGTCTGCCTCCCGAACAGTTTGAATCCGGCACGCCGCGCGGCCCGGGACACGATCGGGTCATCGCATCTGCAATGCCGGGAGGGTGAGCACCTCGAGTGGGGGCTGGAGCACCCGACTGTCGTCAGCGTCGACACGCATCCCGGTCGGTTCCTGACGGGCGAATCCCGCCGGGATACCGTTGGTCAGCTGCGTCGAATTGAAATGACGCCGAGTGCACAGCAGGAAATCGAGACCATCTGGTCCGACTTTGTCCTCGCCCTCCCCTCGCTCACAGATGAACAGATCCCGGCCTGGGATCATTTTCTCGCGCAGTCGGAGCTTTCCCCGTTCCGAACGCGCGAGTTTGCCGCCGCCTCACAGAGCGCGGTTCTGTTTGAGCCGCTTGCGCCAGGCGCAGAGCCTGACAGGACGATCACCTGTTTGTGCACAACAAGCGACTGCTCCGACAGTTGGCCACTCTTTGAAATCGATACCCGGTATGCGTTCCGGGAGTTCGTTTGCATGGACCTGTATGGCTTTCCGACTGGAGAGGCGCCATGACCCGTCCCGTCCTCATCTGCGGCGCCGGGATTGCCGGGCTGTGGGCGGCGCTGAAGCTGGCGCCGCGGCCGGTCGTGCTGCTGACCGGGGCGCCGCTGGGTGAAGGCGCAGCCTCCGGCTGGGCCCAGGGCGGGGTTGCGGCCGCGCTGGCCGACGATGACAGCGCCGCCCTGCACACCGCCGACACGGTCACCGCCGGCGCCGGGCTGGTCGACGCGGATGCGGCGCAAGCGCTGGCCGAAGGCGCGGCGCAGGAAGTCCGCGAACTTGCCGCCCTGGGCGCGCCCTTCGAGCGCCGGGGCGAGGCCTGGTCGCTCTCCCGCGAAGCTGCCCACGCCCGCCACCGGGTCGCCCGGGTGAAGGGCGATGGCGCCGGGGCCGCGATCATGGCCACCCTGATAGACGCCGTGCGCCGGGCGCCGCATATCGAGATCCGCAATGGCTGGAAAGCCGCCGCGCTCATGGGCGATGCCGCCGGCTGTCGCGGCGTGCTGGCCCGCTCGCCGGACGGGCAAACCGAGGCGATCGAAGCCGATGCCACCATCCTCGCCATGGGCGGGGCGGGCGGCCTGTTTGCACTGACCACCACGCCGGCCGGCGCCCAGGGCCAGGCCATGGCGATGGCGGCGCGCCTGGGCGCGGTGATCCAGGACCCGGAATTCGTCCAGTTTCACCCGACCGCCCTCAATGCCGGCCTCGATCCGGCACCGCTGTGCACCGAAGCCCTGCGCGGCGAGGGCGCGATCCTCGTCGACCGCACGGGCCACCGTTTCATGAAAACCGTCCACGCCGATGCCGAACTCGCCCCGCGCGATGTTGTCGCCCGGGCGGTGCACCGGCAGAACCTCTCCGGCAAGGGCGCTTTCCTCGATTGCCGCACCGCGATCGGCGAGGCTTTCCCGGAGGAATTCCCTGCCGTTTTCGCGGCTTGCATGCAGGCGGGTATCGATCCGCGCCGCGATCTTATCCCCGTCGCCCCCACAGCCCACTATCATATGGGCGGAGTGATGACCGATATCGACGGAGCGACCAGCATCCCCGGCCTCTATGCCATCGGCGAATGCGCCTCGAGCGGTCTGCACGGCGCCAACCGTCTCGCCTCCAACTCGCTGGCCGAGGGTCTGGTGAGTGCGGCGCGGGTGGCGGCGGCTTTGCCAGAGCGCAAGTCCAGCTGCAAAACTGTTGCGCCCGCACCGGATCTTCCGCCCGATCTTCCCGCCGACGCACTCGCGACACTCCGCGCCGCCATGAGCCGGGCCTGCGGTGTGGAGCGGAATGGTGCAGCCATGGTGCAGCTATGTGACCTTATTGATGGTCTTATGGGCACGCATGGTGACGCGGATGCACTTGTTGCGGCGCGCTTTATCGTCACCGGCGCCCTCAACCGGACAGAAAGCCGGGGCGGGCATTTCCGCACCGATTGCCCCGCCACGGACACCGTGGCACAGCATACCCGGATGACCCTGGCCGACCTTGCCGCCAGCACCGAGATTCCGGCCCGCTACCGCGAACCCGCCGAATAGGACGCCATGCCTGTTTCCCCCCTGCCCCGCTTCGTCGTTACCGACGCCGTCACCCGTGCTTTCGCCGAAGACCAGGGCGGCCGCGGCGATGTGACATCGCTGGCCTGCATCCCGGAAATCCAGGAAGCGAAATTCTATTTCGTCGCCCGCGAAGCCGGTGTGATCTGCGGCCTGCAGCCGGCCGTGGAAGCGATCTGGCAGATGGATCCGGACGCGCTGGTGAATGTCCAGGTGCGCGATGGCGACAGCGTGAAGGCCGGCGAGGTGCTCGCCGCCGTCAACGGTCAGGCCCGCGCCCTGCTCTCGGCCGAGCGGATTGCCCTGAACTTTCTGGGCCGGATGAGCGGTATCGCCACCTTCACCCGCCGCTATGTCGACGCGATTTCGGGGACCAAGGCCCGCATCGCCCACACCCGCAAGACCACGCCGGGCTTTCGCGCTTTCGAACTCCAGGCCGTCCAGGCCGGTGGCGGCGCGCTGCACCGCTACGGGCTGGATGACGCCATCCTGATCAAGGACAATCACGTCGCCGTCTGCGGTGGGGTCGCCGAGGCCGTGAAGGCCGCCCGCGACCATGCCGGCCACATGACCCGGGTCGCCGTGGAGATCGACCGGCTCGACCAGCTCGACGCCGCCATCGGTGCCGGCGCCGAAAGCGTGTTGCTGGACAATTTCTCGCTCGACGATCTGCGCGCCGCCGTCGCCGCCGCCAGCGGCAAGGTCACGCTGGAGGCATCCGGCGGGGTCAATCTCGACACGGTGCGCGATATCGCGCAAACCGGCGTCGATGTAATCTCGGTGGGCGCGCTGACGCATTCGGCGCCCAATTTCGATATCGGCCTGGACGAGGCCTGAGGGAAGAGCAACACATGTTCAATCACATCATGGTCGGCGCCAGCGATATCGAGCGCTCGAAAACCTTCTACGACGCGGTGCTGGGCACGCTGGGTGCAGGCGAGGCCCTGCGCAACGAAGCGCCGACGGGCCATGTGCGCTATTTCTACCGGCATGATGGCAACACGTTCGGCATCTCCGAGCCGATCAATGGCGAGGCGGCCTGCGGCGCCAATGGCGGCACGATCGGCTTCAAGTGCACTTCGCCCGAGCAGGTGAAGGCTTTCCACGATGCCGGTATCGCCAATGGCGGCACCTCGATCGAGGACGCGCCCGGCCTGCGCGAAACCAGTATGGGACCGATGCACCTGGCCTATGTCCGCGACCCCGACGGCAACAAGCTCTGCGCCATCCACCGGGTGAAATAGGGAGGGCCGGGCGGCACGTCTTTTGCGGGTTGTGGCGATGTGATACACTTCATCAGATGTGATTACAAAGCCAGGATTATGAAAAACATCTCCATCCGCATCGACGATGCCGCCATCGACAAGCTCGACACCCTGGCTAAGGCGCAGGACCGGTCCCGCAACTGGGTCGTCAAGGAAGCCCTGCAACAATATTTCGATCAGCAGGACTGGATGGTTGAAGCCATCCGGGACGGCATCCGCGATGCCGATGCCGGCAAGACGGTGCCGCATGACCAGGTCGTCGACGAGATCGATGCCCTGATCGAGGCGGCGCGCAAGGCATGACGATCGCTTGGTCCGTCCGCGCGAAGGACGACCTGGTTGCCATTTTCACCCGGATTTCCGCCGACAATATCGACGCCGCCGCCCGTCTTCGCGATCACATATTCAAAGCCGTCGGCATGCTGGGCACCTATCCCTCGATGGGCCGCACCGGGCGTGTCGCATCGACACGGGAACTGGCCCTGCCGGGAACGGCCTATCTCATCATCTACCGGCAGACGGGAGACGGCATCGAGATCCTGCGCATCCTTCACGGCGCCCGCGACCGGCCCTGACCGCTAGTCCAGCACCGCTGCGCCGGCTTCGCCCTTGGCGCGGATCTCGTCCTCGCTGAGACCGCAGATCTCGTGCGGGAAGACCAGCCAGTCATCGGTTTCCTCGACGAAGAAGTCCGGCTTGCCGCCGGTTCGATTCCGGGCCGGCTTGTAGTAGACGGTGGCGACCTTCACCTCGCCGGGATAATTGCGGCGGCATTTCTCCTGCAGGACACGCTGCAGGGCCTCAATCGAGCGGCCGCTGTCGAAGACATCATCAACAATGAGCAACCGGTCCTCCGCATTCAGCGTGTCGACCAGATAGCCCTCGCCGAACACGCGCACGACCGGCGCCTGCTCGTCGATCCCGGTATAGGAGGCCGTGCGCACGGCGATGTGCTGGGTCTCCAGACCGCGGTATTCGAGATATTCCTGCACCGCGATGCCGACCGGCGCGCCGCCCCGCCAGACGGCGACGATATGGGTCGGCCGGAAGCCGGCATCGTGAATCTGGCGCGCCAGCCGGATACTGTCGACCAGCAGCCCGTCGGCGGAGATGAAGCGCTTGTCCTGGACCATGCAGCAGGATCGCCCGCTTCGCGCTACATCTCAAGCACTTGCCCGCGAGGACATGCACTCTAGTCTGGCCGCGCAAGCCAATGGGGAAAGCCATGCGCCGAGAACGTCACCTGCCCGCCGGAACCGTCACCACGCACTTCGTGAAGAGCGAAGCGATCGCCAACAACATGCTCGGCGAGGATCTGACCCGGCGGATCGACGTCTACATCCCGCACGGTCACGATCCGGCCGGTCTGCCCCTCCTCGTCGACCTGGTCGGCTTCACCGGCGGCGGCCCGGCCCACACCAACTGGAAGAGTTTCGGGGAAAGCGCGCCCAGCCGCGCCCAGCGCCTGATCGACGACGGCGAGATGAAGCCCTGCGTCATCGCCTTCCCGGACTGTTTCACGCGCCTGGGCGGCAATCAGTACGTCAACTCTGTGGCCATGGGGAATTGGGACGACTTCCTGCTGCAGGAGGCCGTGCCGTTCATCGAGCAAACCTTCGGCTGCGGCGGTGAGGGCCGGCGCGGCGTGTTCGGCAAGAGCTCCGGGGGTTATGGCGCCATGGTCCACGCCCTGCTGCACCCCGATTTCTGGTCAGCCGCAGCCTGCCATTCCGGCGATATGGGATTCGATCTGATGTTCGCCGCCGACTTCGCCTTCACCCTGCGGCGCCTCGCCAAACATGGCGGCAATATCCAGGATTTCGTCGAGGCCTTCGAAGCCTCCGACAAGGTCAATGGCGACGATCTGCACGCCATGATGACCCTGGCCATGGGCGCGACCTATGACCCCGATCCCGACGCCTTCCTGGGCATCCGCCTGCCGGTGACAACCGATACCTGCGAACGCATTCCCGAGCGCTGGGCCGAGTGGATGAAGTGGGATCCGCTGGAAATGCTCGACGCCCATGCCGAGGGGCTGAAATCCCTCAAGGGCCTGTTCATCGATTGCGGCGATGTCGATCAGTACAATCTGGTTTATGGCGCACGCCGCATGAACAAGGCGCTCGCCGCGCGCGGCATCGACCATGTCTATGAGGAGTTCCCGGACAACCACTCCTCGATCGACTACCGCATGGACCGGTCACTGCCCTTCCTCGCAGACCGTCTGAGCGCCTGACACGCTTCAGGCCGGAACCTTGATGGTCTCGGTCTTGCCGCCGGTCACCGAATTCCACACCGCCGTGAAACCGGTCGCCACGAGGGCGATCAGCACGCGGGCGAGGATGGTGAAGAAGAGCAGCAGGATCTTGTCGTCCGACACGGCAAACCGCACGCCGGACCGCCAGCGGCCGGCCAGCGGCAGATGCGCGAGCTGGTCCTCTACCCAGTCGGCGATATCGAGCATGGAATGCAGCACATGCTCCATGGTCAGTGCGATAAAGGCCAGCATCAGGATGGCCACGACGAAGGACAGGAAGAGCGTGGCGATCATCGAGGAGATGCGGCTGATGAAGGGCGGCTCGGCCACACGGATTTTCGCGGCCCGCGTGGCGGCGGTGAAAGCCGTCCCGAAGATCGCCAGGATGAAGCGCGCGATAACGGTGAAGATCAGCAGGACGATCTTGTCGTCACTGGCATAGATGCGCACGAGATTGTTGTACTGCTCGGGGATGGGGATGGAAGACACCCCGTCCTCGACAAGATCGGCGCCATCCTGCACCCAGCCCAGCCACTCAGGCAGGTAGAACCAGAGCAGGGCGAGCATGGCCATGGCCATGAGCATGGACACGAACAGCGTCGCCGAAATCTTGGACAGACGTGCAAACAGCATGGAAATCCCCTCCCCCGAAGGCCGCAAGAAGGGAGACTAGACAATAATTGCGTCGAAGTCGCGACCGCTCGCGCGAAAGGCGATTCGCCGGGGCGGCGCTATTCCTCGTCGTCCAGGTCCCCGGCCGGGCCTTCCGCCGACGGCACCTCGACAATCTGCACCCAGTATTCGCCGATCGAGTTCACCACCCGCATCAGCCGGTCGAGCGAGATCGGCTTGACGATATAGGACGAAGCGCCCAGCCCGTAGCTGGACAGGATATCGTCCTCGTCCTTCGAGGTCGTCAGGACGATGATCGGGATATGCCGCAGCTCGTTGTCATTCTTGATCTCTTCCAGCGCCTCGCGCCCGTCCTTGAGCGGCATGTTGAGGTCCAGAAGGATGATCCCCGGATAGGGCGTGCCATCGAGATCGGCATAAGCGCCGCGGCGCTTGAGATAATCGACAAGCTGTTCGCCGTTCTCGAGGAATTCCAGCGGATTGCGCAGGCGCACTTCCTCGCAGGCTTCCTTGAAGAGCAGACGATCATCCGGATCGTCGTCGACCATGAGAATGGTGAAAAGCCGGTTGTCCTGGCTCATGATGAAAGCCTCGTCGAATTAGTCGGCCCTGCGGGCCGGGTCGGATAACAGGTTCGCCTGTCGGCGGGGCAAGATCAAGGTGAAGCAAGCGCCCGAACCGGGTTCTCCACGGGCGGAAAGCGACCCGCCGTGACGTTCGGCAATCTTGCGGCTTGTGGCAAGCCCCACCCCTGCCCCCGGATAAGCGTCGCGCGAGTGCAGGCGCTCGAACAGGCCGAAGATGCGCTCGGCATGGCGCGGGTCGAAGCCGATCCCGTTATCGCTGATCTCGATCGTCACGCGCCCGCCTGCCTCGTCCCCGTCGGCCTGAGTGGAAATAAGAATATTCACACTCGCGTCCAAACGCCGGTATTTCAAGGCATTATCGATAAGATTTTCCAAAAGTGTGCGCATCTGGCTCGCGTCGGCCTCGACCACGCCCAGCGTGCCGGCTTCGATCTTCGCCTTCGCTGCCTGGATGCCGGGCGCACGATCCTCGAGTATCCCGGCCAGGACAGCATCCAGATCGACAGGCGTGATAACCGTCCGGTCATCGCGCACCCGGACGTGTACCAGCAGCGCGTCGAGCAGGTCGCGCATGCGCCCGGCCGCGGCGGTCATGCGGTCCAGCGGTTGCGCGAGGGCAGGATCGGGCAGGAGGCCCAGCTGATCGCGCAGACGATCGCCGAAAACCTGGATCTTGCGCAGGGGTTCGTGCAGGTCGTGGGTCGCCGCGTTCACGAAGATCTCCAGATCCGCCTTCTCCGCTTCCAGCCTGGCGATCCGGGCACGGTCCGAACGCTGCCGGGTCAGGGCCCGCTCTGCCTGTCTCCAGCTGATGACGACCAGGGCCAGCAGCAGGACGGCCAGTGCGAGCATTATTGTCAGCGCAACCGGATTCCCCCGGGCCAGTGGCAGGCCCGCACCGGCGGCCAGCAGAAGACAGATCGCCGCCAGCACAGGCACGATACGCTGCTGCAGTCCTGCCCTGTCCGGGTCCGGCTGGCTCATGAGCATGTCACGGGACGCGCCGCCCCGCGCCTCCCGTCAGGTTACACTGCCCTGGCGTACCGGCAGCAACAGGGTGAAGACCGCGCCCGCATCCGGTTCGCCCCAGGCCGTCAGCTCGCCGGCATGGCGTTCGGCGATCTTGCGGCAGGTCGCCAGACCGACACCGGTTCCATCGAACTCGTCGCGGCCATGCAGGCGTTCGAACATGCCGAAGATGCGCTCGGCATGGCGGGGCTCGAAACCGACACCATTGTCGGCGACCGCAATGCGCGCCATGGCCCCGTTCTCGCCAACCTCGACACTGCCCTCGATGGAGATGGAGGGCTGGACGCTGGGGCGGCGGAACTTCAGGGAGTTGGCGATCAGGTTGAGGAAAAGCTGGTGCATCTGGCCCGGATCGGCCTCGATCGCCGGCAATTCGCCGACGCGGATCTTGGCGTTCTCCGCCGCAATCCGGGGTTCCAGATCGGACAAGACATCCGCGAGCACGGTCGCCAGCTCGACCGGCAGGAAAGAGGTCGTCTTCGAATTGACCCGTGAATAGCTCAGCAGATCGTCGATCAACCGGCGCATCCGGGTCGCCGCATCGACCATGCGCTCCAGATAGTGCCGGCCGGTATCGTCCAGCGCGTCATAGCACTTGTTGTTCAGCCGCTCGCCGAAAGCCTGGATCTTGCGCAGCGGCTCCTGCAGGTCGTGCGAGGCGGCATAGGCAAACTCCTGCAGCTCGGAATTCGACCGTTTCAGCTCCTGGGCGTAGCGGCGCAGGGCCAGCTCGTCGCGCTTGCGATTGGTGATATCGCGGAAGGTGATCACCGCGCCCTTGGCCGGGTCGGACGGATCGAGCGGCGAGCTTGCCGATTCGATCGGGATCGGCTGTCCGCTCTTGGTCCAGAACACATCGCCATCCACCGTCTCTCCGGTCGTTCCGGGATGGTGCAGCGGGCATTCCTCGCGCGGATAGAGCGAACCGTCGCGGCGGGAGTGGTGGATCACCGCATGGATGTCCCGGCCGATCAGCTCTCCCTCGTCATAGCCCAGCATCTGGCAGGCCCGCGGGTTGATGAAGGTCAGCACGCCCTGGCCATCGATGCCGTAAATGCCCTCGGCCGCTGTCATCAGGATCTGCGACAGGCGCTGGTTCGCCGCAGCCGTCGCCTGCGCCCGGCGCCGGGTGATCGTCCTGTGTGCACTGAACAGGACGGCCAGCAGGATGAAGGACAGGGCCATCGCCACGGCAAACACCCGCAGCACCGCGCGGGCCTGGTTGGCCCCTGCCAGCGCGTCGATGACCTCGATCTCGGTAATGACGCCGATATCGCGGCTGTCATCCCACACCCACGCGCCCATGACGAGAACGCCGCGCGCATCGCGATAGCCGCGCAGATTATAGCCCCGCCCGTTTGCGATCACGTCCTGCGCCGCCTCGGTCAGGGGCCATTCGGCGTAGGGACGGGAGGGGATTGCACCGCGGGTGACATTGACCCCGGGATCGCGCACTTCCAGATGCAGCATCGAGGGATGGCCGTCCGCCAGCAGGCCCGCCTCGACGAATTCCTCGCTGTAGCGGGTCTCGGTCAGGAGACGGCCCGTCCGGTCGATCGCATAGGTCTCGCCCGACACGCCGGTACGCCCCACGCGGAAGGTGGCGGAATACTCGGCCAGCGGATCGACCCGCAAGGCCAGATAGCCCACGACCTGGCCTTCATCGCGGATCGGCGCGACCGAATACATCAGGATTTCCTCGTCGATCGGCGCGCCTTCCATGTCCGGAGACGGCAGGGCCAGATCGACGATATGCGGGCGCGTCAGAACCGAGCCGCTGCGCTGGAACCGGCCCTCGGGCAGAAGATCGAGGACCAGCGCCGGCTGCGCCAGCACGCTGTCGCGCATCGAGGACAGCGTGGTACCGTTCGAGGAAATCAGCAGATAGCCGCGATAGCCGTACTCGGTGAGCCAGGGCCCCAGCGTCTCGCGCAGACGGGCCTGGGCAGGCGAGCGCTCCAGCTCGGAGCGGACGGGCGCGCGCGACAATTCCGCCAGGGCTTCGACGACGACCTCGTTTTCCGCCCAGACCCGGACATCGTTCTCGCGATCCTGGGCCCAGTCCTCGAAGCGCTGGATCGTGTTGCGCAATACGGTCTGCAGCGCGGACAGGTTGGTCGAGCGGGCAGACGCCATCAGCGCGCCCTCGCCCGCCATCACTGCAAGCGCAACAACGACAATGAAGGACACAGCGACGAGGCCGGGCAGGACCTGGCCAACCCAGCCATCGATGTCGGCAAGGCGCTGCAAAGCAGACCGCGCCACGGCCTGCTCCGGTTCGTTACGGAGATAGGTATCTTCGTCCGCATCTGCGGTCATTCGAATCGACCCCGCCTGAACGCCCGAAGACCATGTTAGCGATTTTATGGCGCTTGTCGCGTAAGACCGCCAAATTCATGGCACAAATTGGCCCGCTCCGGTCAGCCCGGGTTCACCGCCCCGCCCCTAGTGTCGTCAGCGTGCGCCCCGCGGTGTATCGGTCCGGACCGGGCAACAACCCTCGCTTTGCTCCGGACCGGGCCGGTACACCGCACCTTTTTTCTCACCACTCTTCCGACGGATTGGCGGTTCCCGCATATTCACGAAGCCTGCGCAGTGTTGCCGGCGACGTGTCGTGCGGCAGGGCGTCCGGCTGGAACCAGTCCACTGCCTCGATCTCGCCGGCATGATCCGTCGGGCAGGCGCACCAGTGGCGAACCGAGAACAGCACGACATGGTCGCCGCGAAAGCTCGCGTGATTGCTGTAGATGCCAAGCAGATCGGCAGGTCCGGTCACGTCCACGCCAGCTTCCTCGGCGAGTTCGCGGCGCAGGGCCTCGCGAACCGGCTCGCCCCGCTCCACCCCGCCGCCGGGCAGATACCAGCCACGGACATAGGTGTGACGGACCAGTGCAATGCGCCCGTCGCGGTCCGTGACAATCGCCCGGACCCCGAGCGTGGTTCCCCGCGACAGACGCCACCAGGACTGCATGATCGGGCGTACTGCCGGCTCGATGCGCGCGCGCCAGCTCATGCCGCTTCCACCGCTAGCCACCGCCGGTTCGTCACGCTATGTACGGGGCATCTGAATGCCATTTTCGGGAAAATGATCATGTACGCTCTTGTTGCCATCCTCGGCGTCGCGGCAATTTTCGGACTGCTCAACCTTATCGAATACCGCCGCCTCGACTAGTCCGCGCTTCCTGAGGCTTCCGGCATGGCTGCACCCTTGTTCATCGCCCTGATCCTGGGCGGGATCGTCGTTCTTTTGTTCGGCGGGGACCTCCTGGTCCGGGGGAGTGCGGGTCTGGCCCGGATCTGGCGGCTGCCACCGCTTCTGGTCGGCCTCACCATCATCGCTTTCGGGACATCTGCGCCCGAGCTGGTGGTTTCGGTGCAATCGGCCCTGGAAGACGTGCCCGGCCTCGCACTGGGCAATATTGTCGGTTCGAATACCGCCAACTTTCTCCTGATTCTCGGCCTGCCGGCGATTTTCGGCGCCATTCCCACCACCACGCCCGGTGTCCGGCGCAATGCGATCATCGCACTCCTGGCCGCCCTCGCCCTGGTCGCGGTCAGCTGGGACCGCACGATCGACACGGTCGAAAGTGCCGTCCTGTTCGCCCTGATCATTGGCTATGTCAGCCTGATGGGCGTTCTGGCCGGCAAGAAGAGCGACGATCCGTCTCTCGCTGAGCTGACCGATCTCGAGCATATGGAAGGCCTGCCCACCAGCATGGGGCGCAGCGTCGCCGCTGTTCTCATCGGCCTGGTCGCGCTGCCCGTCGGCGCCCAGATGATCGTGACGGGCGGCACCGAAGCGGCCCTCGCTCTCAATGTCGACGAAGCCCTGATCGGCCTGACCGCCGTCGCCTTCGGCACCTCCCTGCCCGAACTCGCGACCGTCGTGATGGCCTCGATGCGGCGCCAGGCCGACATGGCGATCGGCAATGTGCTCGGCTCGAACATTTTCAACGTCTTCGCGGTCGGCGGCGCAACCGGTCTCGCCGCATCGGCAATGGGCGACAACCTGCCGGTTCCGGAGGGCTTCTTCGCCCTCGATCTGTGGGTGATGGTCGGCGCGAGCGTCGCGATTGCCGCGATCATCCTGGCGCGCCAGCCGATCAGCCGCCTGTTCGGCCTCCTGCTGTTCACCGCCTATATCGGCTACATGGTCGTGCTGGCCCGGTCTGCGCTGGGCAGCTGATCGCCGCAGGGGACGATCCGGACGAAAGTCCCGCAGACATTTGCTCCCTCGCATCGTAACCTTCCGCCGGCGGCTATAATTCCGAGGGGGGACTTCATGGCTTCACCGAACACCGAGCGTCTGATCAGTATCGACGCGCTGCGCGGCATCGCGGTCCTGGGCATTCTGATGATGAATGTGCAGGGCTTCGCCATGTCGCCCTTCGCCTACGACAATCCGACCATGCAGATGGACCTGACGGGCGCCAACCTGTCGGTCTGGGCCATTGCCCACACCTTCTTCCATCTCAAATTCATCACAATTTTCTCGACCCTGTTCGGCGCCGGCATCGTCATGATGGCGGGGACCGGTGACGACACCGGCCGTCATTATCCGCGCATGCTGTGGCTGCTGCTGATCGGCGCTATCCACGCCTACCTGCTGTGGTGGGGCGACATCCTCGTCAGCTACGCCCTGCTGGGCATGCTGGCCGTCAAGGCACGCCGGATGTCACCATCGGCCCTGGTCACCTGGGGCGTTGTGCTGATCGGTGTGAGCGCGCTTCTGATGGTGGGTGGCGCCTGGCTGGCCGTGCCCTTCGCGGGCATGTCCGAGACGCCGGAGCAGGACGCCATGATGGCCGAGATGATGGCTGGCATGACGCAGGCCTACCAGGCCGGCTATCTCGAGCGCCTGCCCTGGAATGCCGGCTTTGCCGCGATCGGCCAGATCGGCGGGCTGATCGCCTTCGGGCCGCGCCTGATGGGGCTGATGTTCATCGGCATGGCCCTGTTCAAGTCCGGCTTCCTGTCGGCGAGCTGGAGCCTGGGGCGCTATGCCGTTCTGGCGGCCGTGACGCTGGTGGCCGGCTATCTGCTGTCGCACATGGGCACGCAGTCGATGATCGCCGGCGAATTCGATACCGAGGCGATGGCACAGGGCACGAGCTACAGCTATTTCGGCAGCCTGGTCCTGTCCTTCGGCTATGCGTCCGCCGTGATGCTGCTGGCCAAGATCGGCGCCTTCCGACTCCTGCTGATGCCCTTCGCCGCAGCCGGCCGGATGGCTTTCACCAACTATATCGCCCAGACCCTGATCATGACCTTCATCTTCGTGGGCACGCCGGGTCTCGGCCTGTTCGGCACGGTCGAGCGGGTCGACCAGGCCAAGCTGGTGCTGGTCGTCTGGGCTGTGCAGCTGATCTGGTCGCCGCTCTGGCTGTCGGTCTTCCGCTTCGGCCCGCTGGAATGGGTCTGGCGCTCGCTGACCTACAAGCAGGCCCAGCCGCTGCTGAAGCGGCACGAGCCTGCCGCCGGGTAGACTTCGGGGCGCTGCAGCCGGTCAGGCCAGCTGCGGCGCCCACTCTTCCAGCAGGAAATCCAGAAAGGCCCGTCGAACCGGCGAGTCGGTCCGCGTTGCCGGCCAGACGGCATGAAGGTCGATGGGCGGGACAGACCAGCCCGGCGCTGGGTCAACCAGACTGCCAGCCTGCAAACGGCCTTCCACCAGATGGGCGGGCGGTGTGGCCAGTCCCATGCCCGCAAGCGCCAGCTCGATCATGGCATCGATACTGCCCACCACGACATTGCCGGGAGTCTCGACATCCACCGGCTGGCCATCCGGTGCGATCAGCGTGCGCCAGGCCGGCATGGCGGCCAACCGGATCCAGCGTTGTTGCGCCAGCGATTCAGCGTCGGCAGCCACGGCACGGCCGGTCAGGAAAGCCGGCGCACAGACAAGCTGGCGCCGGATATGCCCGATCCGGCGAGCCTTCAGAGCACTGTCAGCCAGACGCCCGGCGCGCAGGCCGAGATCGAACCGGCCGGCGCCGAGATCCGCAACCGCGTCGGAAACGTCGACACGCATCTCCACGCCCGGATGGGCGCCGGAGAACGCCGCAACCGCTTCGCCCAGCCCGGCTCCGATGACCGCCGAGGTACAGGTCACCGCCAGGCTCCCGCGCAACTGACCGGTATGACGGCTGGCGAGCGCGAAAGCATCGTCGCAGGCCGCGGCGATCGCGGCGGCATGGCGGCCGACCTCTTCACCCAGTGCCGTGGGAGACAGGCGACGGGTGGTGCGGTTGAGCAGCGGAGCGCCCAGAAAACGCTCCAGCTCGCTGATGTGATAGCTCACCGTGGATGGCGCCACGCCGAGCCTGACCGCAGCCGCACGGAAGGAGCCTTCCTGCAGGACGGTCCCGAAGGTCGCCAGGGATTTGAGCCGATCGAGCATATCGATGATTTTTCGATCAATGAGTTTCAACTCGCCAGCCTAATCGACCGTAAAGCGAATTGATAGATCAGCTGAAACGGGAGACACGCGATGGGAAACCTGCTGGCGATGGGCGTCTTCGCCCTGACAATGTCGATCTCGCCGGGACCGGCAAACATGATCACCCTTTCGGCCGGCCTGCATCATGGCGCGCGCCGGGCCCTGCCCTTCGTGCTCGGCTGCACGATCGGTTTCACCGCCCTGCTCGTGACCATAGGTCTGGCGGCCAGTATTCTCGCCCGGCTGGGACCGGTCTGGCAGATCGGCATGGCCGTCCTGGGCGCCGCTGTGATTGTCTATTTCGGCATCCGTATCGCCTTCGCCCCGACCGGCTTGCAGACTGAAGACCGGCCGGCCCTGCCCGGCCTTTGGCAAGGCGTGCTGCTGCAATGGGTCAATCCGAAGGCCTGGGGCGCCTGTCTGGCGGCGGTGTCCCTGTTCGAACTGGCGGGAGCGGGCGACCGGCTGGCGGTATTTTCCAGCCTCTATTTCGTGATCTGCCTGTTCGGGATCGGCGCCTGGGCCGTGCTCGGACGTAATATCCGGCGCTTCCTGATCTCGCCCCTGCGCATGCGGCTGTTCAATCTGGCGATCGGCGGCACGCTGATCCTGCTGGCTGCGGGACTGGTGGCCGACGGGCTGCTGCGCTCAACCGCCGGCTGATCCGGCTCAGCTCTTCGGGCGACAGCGAAAGCGCGTCAGCCCCACGGCGTCTGCATCGGGATAGGCGTCGACCTTGCGAGTGGTCACCTGGGCCGCGGCGACCGCCGCCGGCTCCAGGGCGATATCCAGAATGGTCCCGCACAGGCTTTCCTGCAAGTCGAACTGCTTCTCGCCCAGCGCCTTTATGCCGTGCAGGATGTAGTCGTAATCGACGACGGTGGCGATATCGTCCGTGCCGCACCAGGCCTTGGACACCAGGGTGACGACGTCGACCAGAACGCGTTGCTTCACACCGCGCTCATAGTCATGGATGCCGATCTCGACATCCAGCTTCACGCCTTCCAGGCGGTAGACGAAGACATCTTCGCCGGTGGCACTGGCAAGCGCGTTCTCGATGACCTGATCCAGTCTCATGCGGCGCTACTCCTCCGGCACACCGGCGGCATACATCACATCCCCGTCGCGCGCGTCGAGATGCTGGCCGCCATCCACGATGATCGTCTCGCCCGTCATCGACGGGGTCGCAAGGATGAAGCGCACTGCCCGGATGATGTCCTCGGGCGTGGACCCGCCCTGCATCGGGTTCATCCGGTGTGCGCGGGCGAACTCCTCCGCCGACTGCCCGCCGGACGGCAGGGTGATCCCCGGCGCCACACCGTTGACCCGCACGCGCGGCGCGAAGGCCATGGCCATGGTGGTGGTCGCGCCCAGCAGGCCCTGCTTGGCCAGCGTGTAGGAGAAGAAGTCGGGATTGAGGTTGAAGAGCTTCTGGTCGAGCAGGTTGATGATGCAGCCCGACGCGCGGTCCACGTGTCGCTTTGCCATCGCAGAAGCGAGCAATACCGGTGCCACAAGGTTTACACGCAGCGTACGTTCGAGTTGCACAGGTGTGACATTTTCCGGACGGTCGGGCTCGAAAATCGACGCGGAATTGATCAGCGCATCGACACGGCCCACCCCGTCCATGAAACCTTCGATGCCGGCCGTGTCGTCCATGTCGAACCGGACCGTGTCCGCCGAACCGCCCGCATCGCGGATCGCCGCCGCGACAGCCTCCGCCTCTGTGCCGGACGTGTTGTAGTGCACGACGACGTGCCAGCCATCCGCACCGAGCGCGGCAGCTATTTTGGCACCCAGGCGCTTGCCGCCGCCGGTCACGAGGGCGATCTTGTCGGACATGGCAACCTCGAAGTCTCAATCCGGTCCGATAGATGGCCTTTCCGAACCGGCGAAGCAATCGCTCGCCGGACCGAAAGTCATCGCCGACTACGTCAAGCGGCTGCCGCCCAAGCCCGGCGTGTACCGGATGATCGGCGAGGACGGGCAGATTCTCTATGTCGGCAAGGCGCGCAATCTGAAGAACCGGGTGAGCAATTACGCGGCCGGGCGCGGGCATTCCAACCGCATCGCGCTGATGATCGCGCTGACGCACTCCATGGAGTTCGTGGTCACCCAGACCGAGACCGAGGCGCTGCTGCTCGAAGCCAACCTCATCAAGCGTCTGAAGCCGCGTTTCAACATCCTGCTGCGCGACGACAAGAGTTTCCCCTACATCCTGATCCGCAAGGACCATCCGGCGCCGCAATTGCTCAAGCATCGCGGCGCGCGCAAGATCAAGGGCGATTATTTCGGCCCCTTCGCCTCGGTCGGCGCGGTCAACCAGACGCTCAACACGCTGCAGAAAGCCTTCCTGGTCCGCACCTGTAGCGACAGCGTCTATGAGGGCCGTTCGCGGCCCTGCATGCTCTACCAGATCAAGCGCTGCGCCGGGCCGTGCGTCGACCTCGTCGAGCCGGCGGCCTATGACGAGCTAGTCAAGGAAGCGACGGATTTCCTGCGCGGCCGCTCCAACGCGCTGCGCGAGGATTTGCAGGCGCGCATGAGCGAGGCCGCCGAGGCGATGGATTTCGAGACCGCCGCGCGCCTGCGCGACCGGATCCGCGCCATCGCCGCGGTGACGACCGACCAGGGCATCAATCCGGACGGCGTGGAGGAGGCCGACGTCGTCGCCATCGCCCAGGATGGCGGCAAGTCCTGCGTCCAGGTCTTCTTCTTCCGCGCCGGCCAGAACTGGGGCAATCAGTCCTTCTTCCCGCGCCATGAGAGCGAGGCGGAACCGGCCGAAGTGCTGGCTGCCTTCCTGGCGCAATTCTACGACGACAAGCCGGCGCCGGGCCTGATCCTGCTGTCGCACGAGATCGAGGAGGCGGAGCTCTTGTCCGACGCGCTGTCGCTGAAGGCGGAGCGCAAGGTTCAGCTGCACACACCCCAGCGCGGCGAAAAGCGCAAACTCGTTGAACGCACCGCCACCAATGCCAAGGAAGCCCTCGCCCGCCGCCTGTCGGAAAGCGCCACCCAGACCCAGCTTCTCAAAGGGGTGCAGCGCGTCTTCGAGCTGGAGGACATCCCCCAGCGTATCGAGGTCTACGACAACTCCCACATCCAGGGCACGAACGCGCTGGGCGCGATGATCGTGGCGGGACCGGAGGGTTTCGAGAAAAACCATTATCGCCGTTTCAACATGAAGGGCGACGACGCGGCCACCAACGACGATTTCGCGATGATGCAGGCCATGCTGCGCCGCCGCCTGTCGCGCCTGATCAAGGAGCGCGAGGAAGGCGCACCCGTGCCCGACCTGATCCTGATCGATGGCGGCAAGGGGCAATTGTCGTCCGTGATGGAGATCGCCGAAGAGCTGGGCGTGACCGACATCACCATCGCCGCCATCGCCAAGGGCCCCGAGCGCGATGCCGGCCGCGAGGCCTTCTACCTGCCCGGCAAGGCGCCGTTCAAACTGCCGCAGAAAGACCCGGTGCTCTACTATCTGCAGCGCCTGCGCGACGAGGCGCACCGCTTTGCCATCGGCGGCCACCGGGCCAAGCGCAAGAAGCAGATGGCGGAAAACCCGCTGGACGATATTCCCGGTATCGGACCGTCC
Organism: Maricaulis sp.; assembly: GCF_039978735.1. GTDB lineage: Bacteria > Pseudomonadota > Alphaproteobacteria > Caulobacterales > Maricaulaceae > Maricaulis. Next base: position 22,933 of record NZ_JBDWAS010000002.1, on the reverse strand, counting down.
CGCAAGAAGGCCCTGCTGGCCCATTTCGGCTCGGCCAAGGCGGTGCGAAATGCAGCCCTGGCCGACCTTGAAGCGGTTGACGGCGTGTCGAAAGCCATGGCCAAAAGGATCCACGACTGGTTCCAGAGGTAATTCGCGTGCTGAAAGCCCTGCCGAACATCATCACCGTCTTGCGCATCGTGCTGGCCATCGGCGGCGCCTGGGCCCTGTGGCAATCCTATTTCTGGTCGGTCGACTACAATGTCCCGCTCTGGCTGGGCGATGCCTCGGTCGCCGCGCGGACACTCGGCGCCTTTGCCATCGCCGCCTTTATTGTTGCGGCCATCAGCGACTGGCTGGATGGCTGGCTCGCCCGGCGCCTGTCGGCCGAATCCCGCCTGGGCTCGGTGCTCGACCCGATCGCCGACAAACTGCTCGTCGATGCCTATCTGCTGGTCTACACGATGATCCTGGGCAGCCCTGTGACGCTGGCCGTGCCGGTCGCCGCCATCGTGCTGCGCGACGCCGTCATCACGCTCACACGGATGGTGGCCCGCGGCGGGCCGGAACCGGCCTTGCCCGTTTCCGCTTCGGCCAAGCTGAAGACCGCCATCGCCATGGTCGTGACGGCCTTTCCCCTCATTGCCGCCATCGCCGGCATCCATACCGTGCTGTGGGTGGTGGAAGGCTGGATCATTGCCGTCTGGCTGACCGCCGCCATGAGCCTGGCGACCGGGCTGGGCTATCTGCGCCGCAAGCCGCAGGCCTGAACTTGAGCCGCGCGGCGGCACAGGCCATTCTGGACAGGACACAGATCAGGAGACGGCATGGCAGAGCTGGCCGGTGGTGATGCCCATATTCTCGTCGTCGACGATGACGACCGGATCAGGACCCTTCTCAAGCGCTACCTCCAGGAACGCGGCTTCCGCGTCTCCACGGCGCCGAATGCCGCCAAGGCCCTGTCGACGCTGAACTCTCTCGCCTTCGACTTGCTGGTGCTGGATGTGATGATGCCGGGCATGAACGGGTTCGAGATGACCGAAGCCGTGCGCCAGCGGGGCGATACGCCCATTCTGCTGCTCACCGCGCGCGGCGAGGCCGAGGATCGTATCAAGGGTCTCTCGCTGGGCGCGGACGATTATCTCGCCAAACCTTTCGAGCCGGAAGAACTGGTATTGCGGATCAATGCCATCCTGCGGCGGGCCCGGCCGGTAACGGCGGCGATCCGGCAGGTCGCTTTCGGCGACTGGCACTTCGATATCGGCCGGGAAAGCCTGAGCCGGCGCGGCGAACCGGTCCGGCTGACCGGCGGCGAAGCGGCCCTGTTGGCGGCACTGGCCGCGTCCGCCGGACAGACCGTCTCGCGGCTGTCCCTGTCCGAGCGCACGGGCGGCGGCGAACGCGCCGTCGACGTCCAAGTGACACGGCTACGGCGCAAGATCGAGGCCGACCCCAAGGAACCGCTCCACCTGCAGACCGTCCGCGGCGAAGGCTATCGCCTCGTGGCCGATCCGATCTTCGAGGACTGAGCCTCGTGGAGAAGCGCGCCCTTCCTTACATATCGCCACGGCTTGTCATCCCGGATGGATGCCCCGCGCAGGCGGGGCGCAAGTCCGGGACCCATAATCCCGGTGCGCGTTCAGCCATCTGCAATGCCGAGCCTGCTTCCGTCCAACAGCGGCGCGTATGGGTCCCGGCCCTGCAGCCCGCCGTCGCGGGCTATCCGGCCGGGATGACAGTGTGTTGGGCCACGGCGCAGAGAGGCATACCGCCATGGGCCTGATGCGCCGTTATCTGCCCAAGGGGCTGTTTGCCCGCACCCTGCTGATCATCGTCCTCCCGGTGGCGCTGATGCAGGTCGCCGTGGCGTGGTCCTTCTTCGAGGAGCACTGGGAGACGGTGACCAGCCGCCTGTCCGAGGGCGTAGCCGGCGATATCGCCATGATGACGGCGCTTTACGAGTCCGACCAGGAAACGCCCGCCGCCTTCGAGCGCCATGCCGAGATGGCCTATGAAACGATGCGGCTTTCGGTCGATTTCCGCCCCGGCGAGACCCTGCCCACCTCGCGGCGCTCTTCCTTCTTCCGCACGCTGGACCGCACCCTGCGCAGCGCCCTCTCGGCACAGATCGACAATGATTTCTGGTTCGATACCACGCGCTATCCCAGCTATGTCGATGTGCGGGTCGAGGTGGAGGGCGGCGTTTTGCGCTATATCGCCCTGCGCGAACGCGTATTTGCCACAACGGGCCATATCTTCCTGTTGTGGATCATCGGCGCGACGACGCTGCTGACAGCCGTCTCGATCGTCTTCATCCGCAACCAGGTCAAACCGATCCGCCGGCTCGCCGACGCGGCGGAACAATTCGGCCGCGGTCAGGATGTCGATCATTTCCGCCCGGCCGGCGCGACCGAGGTCCGTCAGGCCGCCCATGCCTTCCTGGAAATGCGCGCCCGTATCCGCCGCCACCTCGAACAGCGCACCGCGCTGCTGGCGGGGGTCAGCCATGACCTGCGCACACCGCTGACCCGGCTGAAACTGCAACTGGCCCTTATGCCGGCAAGCCCCGAGCGTGAAGACGCCAAGAAGGACATCGCGGAGATGGAGGAGATGCTGGACGAGTATCTCGACTTCGCCCGCGGCCAGGCAAGCGAGGAGACGGCTCGCAGCGATCTGGTGGAATTGGCCCGCGAGACAGTGGACGCCGCCGTGCGCCAGGGCGGAGATATCGAGTTTCTCGCCGATGGCGTCATCGAAAGCGATATCCGGGCCGGCACCGTGAAACGCTCGCTCGCCAATCTGATCTCCAACGCCCTCGCCTTCGGCAAGAAGGCGCGCGTCACCGTGCGCCGTGCCGGTTCACGGGTCGAGATCGTGGTCGAGGATGACGGCCCGGGCATTCCGCCGGACCAGTATGAAGAGGCGCTCAAACCCTTCAACCGGCTGGATGAGAGCCGCAACCAGAATCGCAAGGGCGTCGGCCTCGGCCTCGCCATCGCCCGCGACGTCGCCCGCAATCACGGCGGCGACATACGCCTGGGCGAAAGCGAGCTGGGCGGTTTGAAAGCGGTGATCAGCCTGCCGGGCTAACCTGTTCCGACCGGTTGAGACGCCCTAGCGCTCGCGGCCGCCATTGCCGCTATTGGCGGCGAGCTGGCGGGAGCGGCGCTCGGCCGCGGCAACGGCCTGGCGGACCAGCTCGGGCAGACCGCCGCCGCCGCCCATCAGGACATCGAGCGCAGCCTGGGTTGTGCCCCCGACCGGCGTGACGGCCCGGCGCAATTCCTGCGGCGACTTTTTCGACGAGGCAAGCAGCGCCCCGGCGCCCACGATCGTTTCGCGCGCCAGGCGCTCGGCCAGATCGCGCGGCAGGCCTTCGGCCACGCCGGCGCCCGCGAGCGCTTCGGCGAGCAGGAAGACATAGGCCGGACCGGCCCCGGACACGGCACCGACGGCACCGATCAGGCGTTCGTCATGCACCCATTCCACACTGCCCGCGCCCTTGAGCAGGCGCGTGATTTCCGCTTCCAGCGCATCGCCGGCCTCATTGGCCACGCACACCGTCACCCCGGCCCCGATCTCCGAGGCGGTATTGGGAATGGCGCGCATGATCGGCCGGTCGCCGAAGGCCAGCGCCAGGCGGTTCAGCGATACGCCGGCGATCGTAGACAGCAAAGCTGTCTCGTCGCGCATGACCTGGTTGAGATGGGCGGCGACAGTGTCGGCGGCCTGCACCTTGATGGCCAGGACGACGAGATCGGCCCGCTCGGCCTGCTCGAGGCTCAGCGCTTCGCTGATCATGAAGTCGTGCTTCTCGGCGAGTGCCTGGATGGTTTCGCCCGGCGACGGGTCGACCACGATGAGGTTTTCGGCTGCGACCTTGGCGCGCTTGCCACCGCGCAGCCAGGCGGCGGCGAGAGCCCCGCCCATATGACCCCCGCCGATGAGGGCAATCTTTTCAATCTTCGACATGGTGCGCCTCAGGCCTCACCTGCCGTCTCGAACATGGCGGCCGCGGCCGCCTCCTCGACATTCTTTCCGCCCCAGACGAGGAAGTGGAAGGCCGGATAGAAGCGCTCGCCTGCCTCGCGTGCAGCCGAAATCATGGCGGCCGCCTGGGCCGGCGACACGGTCTCGCCATTGGGCAGGGACAGGGCGTGGCGATAGACGATCGAGCCGTCCTCGAACCAGACGTCGAAATGGCCCAGCCACAGTTTCTCGTTCAGGCGCGCCACCAGTTCGCAGACATCGCGCAGCTTGTTGGACGGCACTTTCAGGTCGAGGCTGGAACAGATGTGGAGTGCTTCAAGCTCTTCACGCCAGGCGAACCAGATCTGGTGATCGCGCCAAGCGCCGGAAGCCGTCAGGTGCAGCTCGCCCATCTCGTCGCGATCGTAAGGATACTGCTCGGCAATAACCGCCTGTTCGACCGCGTCGAGCGGGTCGGTGACAGAGGGTGCGAATTCATCTGACAGGAGGTCCATGGAGTACGTTCCTTCGTCTGCGCTGCGAGTCACACCGTGCATGGACGGTATGACCGCGCTGCGTCAGGCGCAATAAAAAGCGGCGTGTGCGGCCGCGTCAGTTCGTGGATTTCGGCGCGCGGGCCTTCGCGGCCGGCTTCTTCGCGCGGCTCGCCGTTTTCGGCTTGGCTGGCGTTTCCAGCGCCTCGATACGGGCTTTCAGCGCGTCGATCTCGGCCCGCGAATCGTCGAGCGCCGCCTTCACGGCGTCGAATTCCTCGCGGCTCACCAGATCCATGTCGGCAATCATCCGATCCGCGCGTGCCCGGAAAACAGCACGAGCCTCCTCGCCCATCGCCTGTGCGGCGCCAAAGGCGTCGGTCATCAGATCGGCAAAATCATTCAGAAGCGGGTTGCGCGTTTGCATCAAAGAAAGCCATTAGAGTGACGAACGGCCACCTATATGCGGCCCATGGCGGAAAAGCGCAACGCGCCGATCCGTCACATCTGCATGTGCCACCCGCAACCCGCTGAGTCATTCATGGAATTCTGTCCGCCCAGCTTCGACCTGATCGACCCCATCCTGTTCACGATCGGCCCGTTCGACCTGTTCGGCATGGAATTGCGCTTCGACCTGCGCTGGTACGCCCTGGCCTATATCGCCGGCCTGCTGATCGGCTGGCGCTACATGATCGCCCTCGCCCGTCGGCCGCAGATCTGGCATCCGGCCGGCACGAAGAAGCCGAAGGCGCCCTTCACGGAAACCCAGGTGGACGATCTTCTGATCTGGGCCACGCTGGGCGTCATCGTCGGCGGACGGCTGGGCTATGTCATCTTCTACATGCCCGACATGATCTGGGAACGCCCGCAGGACATCGTGCTGGGCATTACCGATGGTGGCATGGCCTTCCATGGCGGGCTGATCGGCGTCTCGCTGGCGCTCTTCATCTTTGCCCGCCGGGAGAAGCTGGACCTGATGCGCATCGCCGATGCGGCCGCGGTGGTGACGCCGATCGGTCTGTTCTTCGGCCGGCTGGCAAACTTCATCAATGGCGAGCTGTGGGGCCGGCCGACCGATCTGCCCTGGGGCCTGCGCTTTGCCACCGACCCCTTGTGCACGCCGCGCCATCCCAGCCAGCTTTACGAGGCGGCGCTGGAAGGCCTGGCCCTGTTCGCCATCGTCAATATCGCGACCTGGAAATTCCGCTCGCTGGAGAAGCCGGGTCTCAATGCCGGCCTCTTCCTGTTGAGCTACGGCCTGTTCCGGGCCCTGCTGGAAACCGTGCGCGAGCCGGATGCCCACATGCCCGAAGCCCTGCGCGGCTATGTCACCATGGGCATGCTGCTCTCGCTGCCGATGATTGCCGCCGGTATCTGGCTGATCCATCGCGCCCTCAAACCCGCAGCAGCCGCCAGGGCCTGAGCGATGATTGCCGACCGCCTGCGTGACCGGATCCGCCAGACGGGTCCGATGTCCATCGCCGCCTTCATGACCGAAGCGCTGTTCGATCCGCGCGACGGCTACTACGCCACCAAGGACCCGATCGGCGCCGGGGCGGACTTCATCACCGCACCGGAAATCAGCCAGATGTTCGGCGAACTGATGGGGTTGTGGGCGGCGCAGTCCTGGATGGACATGGGCAAGCCTGCGGCCTTCCAGCTCGTCGAGCTGGGCCCCGGCCGCGGCACGATGATGGCGGATGCACTACGCGCGGCCCGCACGGTGCCCGGCTTCATGGATGCGGCGCATGTGGTGCTGATCGAGGCCTCGGCCGCGCTGAAGGCCGTGCAGGCACAGACGCTGGGTCCGACCGGCGCGCAGATCCGCTGGGTCGACCGGCTGGAGAGCGTGCCGCCGGGACCGGCCATCGTGCTGGGCAATGAATTCCTCGACTGCCTGCCCGTGCGCCAGGCCATCCGCCGCGGCGATGACTGGCATGAACGCATGATCGGGCTGGACGCGGACGCGGCCTTCATCTTCGTGCTCGGACCGCCGCTGGGTGCCGATGCGGATCTCATTCCCGACCGCCTGCGCGATGCGCCGGAAGACAGCCTGGTCAAATTGCGGCCCGGCGACCGCCAGGTCGTCGACGCGCTGGCCGCCCGCTTTGCCGATGCGCCCGGCCGCGCCCTCTTCATCGACTATGGTCCTGCCACGAGCGAGACCGGCGATACGCTGCAGGCCGTCAAGGCTCATAAGAAAGTACCGCCCCTCGAGAACCCGGGCACGGCCGACCTCACCGCCCGTGTCGATTTCGAAAGCCTCGCCGCCGCCGCACGCGCGGCAGGACTGGCCGTCAGCGGTCCGGTGACCCAGGGCGATTTCCTCATCGGACTGGGGCTGGAGGCGCGTGCCGCCGCGCTGTGCCAGGCGGCGCCGGACAAGCGCGCGGTCTTCGCCCGCCAGGTCTGGCGGCTGACCGATCCGGAGCAGATGGGCACGCTGTTCAAACTCGTCTGCCTCGACGCGGATGGCCTGCCGTCCCCGCCGGGATTCACCGCACGCTGAGCATTTCAGCTTCAATCCCCGGCGTGCGTCTGTTAATCAGCGCGCGAGTGTGACTGCCGGGGACCACCAGCCATGAAACTGATGTCGGGAACGGCCAATCGCGAGTTGGCCAGAGCGATTGCCGATTACCTGGATGCGCCCCTGTGCGCGAGCGAGATCGAACGCTTCGCCGATGGCGAAATTTTCGTGCGGATCGACGAGAATGTGCGGGGCGAAGACGTCTTCGTCATCCAGTCGACCTCCTCGCCGGCCAATGACCATTTGATGGAACTGCTGATCTGCATCGATGCGCTGGTGCGTGCCAGTGCGCGGCGGATCACGGCGGTCATCCCCTATTTCGGCTATGCCCGGCAGGACCGGAAGACTGGCGGGCGCACGCCGATTTCCGCCAAGCTGGTCGCCAATCTGATCGCCAAGGCCGGCGCCGACCGCGTGCTTACGGTCGACCTGCACGCCGGCCAGATCCAGGGCTTTTTCGATATCCCGACCGACAATCTCTTCGCGACCAAGGTGATCGAGGACGATGTCCGCCGGCGCTACCAGACCGACAATCTGCTGATCGTCTCGCCGGATGTCGGCGGTGTGGTGCGGGCCCGCGCGCTGGCCAAGCTGCTCGATGCCGAGATCGCCATCGTCGACAAGCGCCGCCCCAAGGCCGGCGTGGCAGAAGTGATGAACATCATCGGTGAGGTCGAAGGCCGCCGCTGCATCCTGTTCGACGACATGTGCGATTCGGGCGGCACGCTGGTCAACGCCGCCGACGCGCTGCTGGCCAAGGGCGCGATCGAAGTGTCCGCCTATGTCACCCACGGCGTTCTCTCCAAGGACGCCCAGGGCCGGGTGGCCAAGTCGCAGCTGCGCGAACTGGTGGTCACCGACTCGATTCTCGAACCGCCGAACTCCACCCAGACCGAAAAGGTGCGCCGCCTCTCCGTCGCCCCTCTGCTCGGCGAAGCGATCCGCCGGATCGCCAATGACGAGTCGGTCTCCAAGCTGTTCGACTGAACCGCGCGCGTTCGCTGACTCTTCCCTGCCGTCGCGGTTGCGCGGCGCTTGTGGATCGGTTATAGCCCGCCGCTCGAAATAACACTGTGGCACGAGGCCATGACAGATCGCCGCCCGCCCTAATCCGGCTGGAGGCGGCGTTTGCATTTAAGGAACAGGACCGATGAGCTCCAACATCGTTCTCAACGTCGACGTTCGTGAAGGCACCGGCAAGGGCGCAGCCCGCGCGGCGCGCCGTGAAGATCTGGTCCCGGGCGTCCTCTATGGCGGCGACCAGGATCCGGTTTCCATCAACCTGCGCGGTAACGAGATCCGCAAGGCCCTGCTGACCGGCCAGTTCATCTCCCACATGATGGAGCTGGAGCACGAAGGCAAGCGCCAGAAGGTCATCGCCCGCGACATCCAGTTCCACCCGGTGTCCGACGCCCCGATGCATATCGACCTGTTCCGCGTGACCGAAAAGACCCGGATCGACGTGGAAGTCACCGTTCACTTCATCAATGAAGAGAAGTGCCCGGGCCTGAAGCGTGGCGGCGTGCTGAACGTGGTCCGCCACGTGGTCGAGCTGAACTGCCCGGCCGGCGCCATCCCGGAATCGATCGAAGCCGATCTGAGCGGCCTGGATATCGGCGACTCCATCCACATCTCGGCCATTCCGCTGCCGAAGGGTGTGACCTCCACCATCACCGACCGTGACTTCACCGTCGCCACCCTGCAGGGTTCGCGCGCCGTGCTGACGCCGGAAGCCGAAGACGAAGATGCGACCCCGGCCGAGCCGGAAGTCATCAACCAGAAGAGCGACGACGAGTAGTCACTCGCCGCGACATTTCTGGAGCGTACAATCAGCGAAGCCGGGCCCGGCTTCGCTGATTTCATATCCGGCCTGCGCAATGACGGGAGCAGACGCCGATGATGATCCTCGCCGGCCTCGGCAATTACGAACCGAAATACCTGCGCAACCGCCACAATGTCGGCTTCATGGCGCTGGACGTGATCGCGAATGCCTGGAGCGCCGGCCCCTGGCGCAAGCGCTTCCAGAGCCAGGCCTGCGAACTGGTGATCGGCTCGCAGAAACTGCTCCTGATCAAGCCGCAGACCTTCTACAACAATTCCGGTCACGCCGTCGGCGAGGCCGCGAACTTCTACAGGGTCGCGCCGGAGAATGTCGTCGTCTTCCATGACGAGCTGGACCTGGCGCCCGGCAAGTTCCGCATGAAGACCGGCGGCGGTGCGGCCGGCAATAACGGCATCAAGTCGATCACCGCCCAGATCGGTCCGGACTTCCGCCGCGCCCGCATCGGCATCGGCCATCCGGGCGACAAGGGCCGGGTCACCGGCTATGTCCTGTCAGACTTCGCCAAGGCCGAGGAAGACTGGCTGATCGACCTCCTCGACGCCATCGCCGACAGTCTCGACCTGCTGGCGAAGGGCGAATTCGACGCCTTCCAGACCCGCGTGACGCACAAGGCGCCGGCGCCAGAGCCGGTGAAGCGCGGCCGGCCGGACGACTGAACTCTATTTCAGTATTTTTCGATATGATCGAGGCGAGATACAGTTTCGGTCGCGATATCAAATGCGTAGCGATAACCTCTGAAATCCGTAATCTCGACGCCCCCATCCAAGAGCTTCAGATCGACCAAATAGGATGGCATTCGTGTGACTGGCGGAACATGCACTGAACGGATCAGCTCGCCTGTGCCATCGACCAAAACTAGATTCTGATAAAATCGTTCTCGGCGAGCATCAGCGGTCCGGCGTGCTGTATGGGGATCAACCTCGAGTAACGCTAGCCCGCGGTCCTGTTCAAACATCAGCGTTTTCAAGACCTTTGATCGCGACAATCGTCTTCTCACGTTGCTGGAGACATGCGCCAAGACTGCGAGCGTCGCTCGCAACATTCCATACTTGGCTTGTTGGCCAGCTGGCCGTATCCGCTTCTCGCCGTCAAGGGCCCGAAGGGCCGCAAAGCGGGTATACCCCTTGACGGCGAGAAGCGGATACGGCGTCGTCTCGGCAAGCAAACGATGGATAGTTGGGGCAGCCTGATCGCCTTTCCTCCCCATTCCATGGGGAGGTGGATCGCCGCAAGGCGGCGAGACGGAGGGGCGCCGCGTCAGCGGCGTTATGCTTGAGACAAGCTCCGCCGCCTCCCGGCGCTGACGCGCCGGCCCCTTCGACCCGATGCTGCGCATCGGCCCACTTCCCCACGAAGTGGGGAAGAAACATCTCCCACCCCACTGACACGACAGTCGACCCCGCGGCCCATTCTTCTTATAAGGCGCGCTCGGACCAGCAAGGGACATCCATCATGGGATTCAAATGCGGCATCGTCGGTCTGCCGAATGTCGGCAAGTCGACCCTGTTCAACGCCCTCACCCAGACGGCGGCGGCGCAGGCAGCGAATTATCCCTTCTGCACGATCGAGCCGAATGTCGGCGATGTCGCCGTGCCGGAACCGCGCCTGAAGAAGCTGGCCGAGATTGCCGGGTCGAAGGAAATCATCCCGGCGCGGATGAATTTCGTCGATATCGCGGGCCTTGTGGCCGGCGCGTCCAAGGGTGAAGGCCTGGGCAATCAGTTCCTCGCGAATATCCGCGAGACCGATGCCATCGCCTATGTGCTGCGCTGTTTCGACGATGACGACGTGACCCATGTCGCCAACAAGATCGACCCGCTCGCCGATCTGGAAACGGTCGAGACCGAGCTGATGCTGGCCGACCTGGAAAGCCTGGAAAAGCGCCGCGCCAATCTGGAAAAGAGGGCCAAGACCGGCGACAAGGAAGCCAAGGCTGCCCTGTCCCTGATCGACCTCGCTCTGGAACAGCTGAACAATGGCCGCCCGGCGCGCTTTGCAGACGTGCCCAAGGAAGAGCGCAAGGCCTGGCGCGGCCTGCAGCTGCTGACCACCAAGCCGGTCCTGTTCATCGCCAATGTCGATGAAGACTCCGCCGCCACCGGCAATGCCTATTCCGAACTCGTCTTCAAGCGCGCCGAGGAAGAAGGCGCCGAGGCCGTCGTGATCTCGGCCAAGATCGAGAGCGAACTGGCCCTGCTGGAGGACGAGGAGCGTGCGGAATATCTCGAGACGCTGGGTCTGGAAGAGGCCGGTCTCGATCGCCTGATCCACACCGGCTACAAGCTTCTGGACCTGCAGACCTATTTCACGGTCGGCCCCAAGGAAGCGCGTGCCTGGACGATCCGCGAGGGCTGGACCGCGCCGCAGGCCGCCGGCGTCATCCACGGCGATTTCGAGAAGGGCTTTATCCGCGCGGAGACGATCCCCTACGAGGATTTCGTTGCCTGCGGCGGTGAAAGCGCGGCCAAGGAAGCCGGCAAGATGCGGGCGGAAGGCAAGGAATACATCGTCAAGGACGGCGATGTGATGCATTTCCGCTTCAACGTCTGATCTGCGTCAGACCACCGCATCGCAATCGGACGCCGGGCTGCCTAAGTGAGGCGTGATGTCTGCGAACTATTCTCTCCGCGCCACCGAGGCCCGCGAGGCGGCTCGCGCCGAAGCGGCTGCCATGGGCATTACCGCCCAGACCGTCTCCGATCTGGTCGATACCTTCTACGGGCATGTCCGTGCCGATGCGGATCTCGGTCCGATCTTCGAGAAGGCGATCGGCGACACTTGGGAGCCGCATCTGGACACGATGAAGCGCTTCTGGTCGGCCATTGTCTTCCATGACGGCGGCTATTCCGGCCGGCCCATGCCGGCGCATGTGAAGCTGAAGCCGGATATCGCGCCGGAGCACTTTTCCCGCTGGCTCGGCCTGTTCGAGCAGACGCTCGACGAGATCGGTGCGAGCGAGGCCGCCAAGGCCGCTTTCCTCGACCGGGCGAACCGGATCGCCAAGAGCTTCCAACTGCAGCTTTTCTATTCGCCATACGAATAAGCCGGTCAGACATGCATGCGCACGACTTGCACTTTCAGGCCGCAAGTCGCATGTGAGGGTGTGCGCTTTTCTGCGCCGATCCCCGGAGACCGCCATGACTTCACCGAAACGCCCGGCGGGCGAGACGCTGCCGCTTCCGCTGTTCGAACTGGTTGCGCTCCTGGTGGCGATGACCTCTGTCGTGGCCCTGGCGATCGACATGATGCTGCCGGCGCTGGACGATATTGCCGGCGACCTCGGCGTGGCGCAGGCGAATGACCAGCAATTCGTGATCACCAGCTATCTGGCCGGCTTCGGCGCGGCGCAGCTGTTCTACGGCCCGCTGTCGGACCGCTTCGGCCGCAAGCCGGTAATCATCTGGTCGCTCGTCTTCTTCATCCTGATGACGATTGTCTGCACGGCTTCGCCCTCCTACAGCCTGCTGCTGGTCGCCCGCTTCTTCCAGGGCGCTGCGGCCGCGGCCTGCCGGGTGATCGGCGTGGCCATCGCCCGTGACCTCACCTCCGGCCGGCGCATGGCCGAAGTGATGTCGATGGTGATGACCGCCTTCATGGCCGTACCGGTGCTGGCCCCGACGCTGGGCCAGATCATCCTGACCTTCGCCCCCTGGCGCTGGATTTTCGGCTTCCTGATCCTGTTCGGCATCGGCCTGATCGCCTGGCTGCAGCTGCGCCTGCCGGAAACCCTGCATCCGGAATACCGGGTACCGTTGCGCCTGAAGTCGACGATATCGACCTTCATGGAGACCACCCGTCACCGGCTGATGGTCGGGTATACGCTGGCCGCCATGCCCTTCTTCGGCGGGCTCTACGGCTTCCTGGGCACGTCGCAACAGGTCTTCGTCGACCATTTCGGCCTGTCCGACGCGCATTTTCCCCTCGCCTTCGCGGCGATTGCGGGCGGGATCGGCGTGACCAGCTACGCCAATTCCCGGCTGGTGATGCGGGTGGGCCAGCGGCGCCTGTCGCACGGGGCCCTCGTCGCCTTTACCGTGATCAGTATCGCGCACACGATCATCCTGATGTCGGGCGTCGACAATCTCTATGTCTTCCTCGTGCTGCTCGCCTCGGCGATGGCCTTCATGGGGCTGATCGCGGCCAATTTCTCGGCCCTGGCAATGGAGCCGGTGGGTCATATCGCCGGTACGGCCTCGGCCGCCTACGGCTTCGTGACGGGCGTGGTGGGCGCGGCGATCGGCGGCTATATCGGCCATCTCTATGACGGCACGCCGGTGCCGCTGATTGCCGGCCAGGCGATGATGTCGGCGATCGCGCTGGTGATTGTCTACATCACCGAGCGCCGCAAGCTGTTTGCAGTGGTCGAGGACTGGGAAGACTAGCCCTGCCCGCCCCGGCCGGTCATTCTGGGCGGCAAGAGGGAGGACGTCCATGTCATTCGAGACCATCCGCTATGCGGTCGACGAGCAGATCGCGACGATCACGCTGCACCGGCCGCACCGGCTCAATGCCTTCACCCTGGAAATGGGTGAGGAGATCATCGCCGCCTTTGACGAAGCCGATGCCGACGACAATGTGCGCGCCGTCATCGTCACCGGCGAGTCCCCGGCCTTCTGTGCGGGCGCCGACCTGTCGACCGGCGCCGACACATTCAACCGCGTCGCCGACGAAACCCAGAGCGGGGAGTTCGATCCGGAAGACCCCAAATGGCGCGACAAGGGCGGCAAGCTGAACCTGCGCATCTGGGACAGCGTCAAGCCGGTGATCGGCGCCATCAATGGCGCAGCGGTCGGGATCGGCGCGACGATGATCCTGCCGATGGATATCCGACTGGCCTCGATGGAGGCGAAATTCGCCTATCCCTTCGCCAAGCGAGGCATTGTCTGGGATGGCTGTGCCAGCTGGTTCCTGCCGCGCGTGGTGGGGATTTCCACCGCGATGGACTGGGGGCTGACCGGGCGGACCTTCACCGCCGCCGAAGCCTTCGAGAGCGGGCTGGTGGCCCGGGTCGTGCCGGCGGAAGACCTGATGGCCGAAGCGCGCGAGCGGGCCCGTCTGATCGCCGACAAGTGCGCCCCGGTCTCGGTCTCGCTGATGCGCCGCATGGCCTGGCGAATGCTGGGCTCCGGGCATCCGATGGATGCCCACCGGATCGAGACCCAGGGCATTCTCCATGCCGGGATGGGCGCCGACGCGAAGGAAGGCGTCATGTCCTTCCTGGAAAAGCGCCAGCCGGACTTTCCGCTGCGCGTCTCCGAAGACATGCCGCCCTGGTATCCCTGGTGGGATGAGGGCGAAGACGCCTACTGATCGAGCAGCAGCGTGCCCTCGGCGACTTTCACCGCATCGCCGCCGATCATCAGCTCGGTGAGCCGTGAGGCCTCGATGCGCAGGCGCAGGCGGATATGGCTGGGCCGGCCCATCTCGACGCCTTGGTAGAGGCTGACCGAGTGCTCGCCATCGCCCAGGCCCGCCTGTTCGGCGATCAGGCCGGCGAAGGCTGCGGCGGCGCCACCGGTCGCCGGATCTTCCATGATGCCCAGATGCGGGGCGAACATGCGGGTCCGCCAGTCGGTCGTGTGTTCGGTCTCGCTGGCCTTGACGACGCAATAGACCCCGACCGGCCGCTCGCCGCCGAACACGTCGGCAAAGGCGACAGGGTCGAGCGAGATCGACTGCAGGGCCCCGGCATTGCGCAGTGGCACAATGGCAAACGGCACACCGGCCGACCAGATACCGCCCTGCACCGACGTGTCCATCAGATCGCCCGGCTTCAGCCCCAGCGCGGCGGCAATGCCGTCAAACTCCGGCAGATCGCCAACCTGTTCCGGCAGACGCGGCACGAAGAAGCGGGCGGAGCCGTGGCGCGGCCCGTTGCGGCGGCCGTCGGCGGTGATGTCGCCGACGGTTTCCTCCAGCACGAAACGGCGCACATCGCCGTCCTTTGCATCGCTCTTCAGGGTCAGCGCAACAGCGGCACCGACGGTCGGATGGCCGGCGAAGGGCAGTTCGCTCACCGGGGTAAAGATGCGCAGGCCCCAGTCGGCCTCGCGCCCTCTCGGCTCGGTGATGAAGACTGTCTCGGAGAGGTTGAACTCGGCGGCGATGGCCTGCATCGCATGATCGTCGAGACCGTCGGCACCGTGCACAACAGCGAGCGCATTGCCCGCCCATTGATGCCCGGTAAACACATCATAGATGTCGTATTGCAGTGACATTTCGTGCCCTAATTCTTCAGCCGGTAGCCGGTGCGGAACATCCACCAGGCGATCGCCAGGCACGCCAGGAAGAAGCCGAGGATCGCCACGAGGCTGATCCCGACATCGACATCGGACACGCCGTAGAAGCTCCAGCGGAAACCGGAGATCAGATAGACGACCGGATTGAACAGGGTGACGGTCTGCCAGAAGGGCGGCAGGACGGAGATCGAGTAGAAACTGCCGCCCAGGAAGGTCAGCGGCGTAACGATCAGCATCGGGACAATGTTCAGCTGTTCGAAATTGTCGGCCCAGATTCCGATGATGAAGCCGAACAGCGAGAAGGTCACCGAAGTCAGCACCAGGAAGGCCAGCATCGCCAGCGGATGCTGTACCTCCAGCGGCACGAAGAAAGCGGCCGTGGCCAGCACCAGCACACCGAGGATGAGCGATTTGGTCGCCGCCGCCCCGACATAGCCGATGACGATCTCGAAGGCCGAGACGGGGGCGGAGAGGATCTCGTAGACCGTGCCGGTGAATTTGGGAAAGTAGATGCCGATGGCGGCGTTGGAGACGCTCTGCATCAGGATCATCATCATCACCAGGCCCGGCACGATGAAGGCGCCATAGCCGACCCCGTCAATCTCCTCGATGCGCGAACCGATCGCGGCGCCGAAGACGACGAAGTAGAGCGAGGTGGAGATCACCGGCGCCAGCACCGACTGCATCAGCGTGCGGCCGGTGCGGGCCATCTCGGCGTGGTAGATGGTTGCGATTGCGCGGAAATTCATCACTTGCCTCCCACCAGGCCGACGAAGATCTCCTCGAGGGAGCTCTGGCTGGTTTCCAGGTCGCGCACGGACAGGCCGGCCTCGTTGAGCCGGGCCAGCAGCGTGGTGATGCCGGTGCGTTCGGCCTGGGTGTCATAGTCGAAATGCAGCGCCGTACCGTCGGCCGCCAGTGCCAGCCCGTCGGCCTTCAGCGCCTCGGGCAGTTCGCTCAGCGGTTCGGCCAGCAACAGGGTGAGACGCTTTTGCCCCATCTTGTGCATCAGCGTGCCGGTCTCCTCGACCACGACGATCTCGCCCTTGTTGATCACCCCCACCCGGTCGGCCATCTGCTCGGCCTCCTCGATATAGTGGGTGGTGAGGATGATGGTGACGCCGCGCTCGCGCAGCCGGCCAATGACCTGCCACATGCTCTGGCGCAGCTCGACATCGACGCCCGCCGTGGGTTCGTCGAGGAAGAGGATGTCGGGTTCGTGGGCGAGCGCCTTGGCAATCATGACCCGGCGCTTCATGCCGCCGGACAGGGCGCGGATCTCCGAGTCCTTCTTGTCCCACAGCGACAGGTCTTTCAGCACCTGCTCGACATAGGCCGGGTCCGGTGCCTTGCCGAACAGGCCGCGCGAGAAGGAGACCGCCGCCTTCACCGTGCCGAACATGTCGATCGACATCTCCTGCGGCACCAGGCCGATGCGCGAACGCGTCTGGCGGAAGTCGCGCAGGATGTCGTGACCATCGACGGTGACCGTGCCGGTCGTCGGCGTGACGAGCCCGCAGACAATGCCGATCATCGTGGTCTTGCCGGCCCCGTTCGGGCCCAGAAGGGCAAAGATCTCGCCCTTCTCGATGTCAAGGTCGACGGTTTTCAGTGCGGTAAACCCGCCCTGATAGGTCTTCGAGAGACCCGAAATGGATATGATTGAAGACATGCGGAAAGGCGCCTTCCGGATAAGGGAGGCCAAAATGGCGTGGAGCGCCTAAGTTGGGGAGAGGCGCGGACGATTCAACCCTAGAAGGACGGGTTTTCCCTGAGTTTTTTTGTTCGCGACCGCCTGCTTCCCCCGGACTTGTTCCGGGGTCTGGCACGGGAGACAGGTCGCTCTGAATGCGTTGCCCCTCAATCGCCGATCCCCATCAGGGTCATCGGTATTGGCAGGCCCCGGAACAAGTCCGGGGAAAACAAATCTGGCTGAACAGGCACGCCTTCCCTATTCCTCCAGCCCTTCCTCCACATCCTCGTCGGTCAGGCCGCCATCGACGCGCCAGCCGTATCCGTCGCCCTGGGCCAGCGTGTCGGCGAGCCAGGGCATGAGGGCGAGGAGTTTTTCCTCCAGCGTGAAGGGCGGGTTGACGACGACCACGCCGGCACCGGCCAGCTTGCCCTCGCTGGCGAGGTCGCGCACCCAGAGGTCGGCGCGCAGGATCTTCTCCGGCTCGATACCCTTCTCGGCGATCAGCCATTCGGCGAGCCCGTTGTCGAACCGGTCGGCGGCCCAGAGGTTCTTCAGCGAGCGCCAGAAGATATAGGTGCCGGTCGGCCATTGCCCGAACGCGCCGGTGACGGCCTCGGCCATATGCGCCAGCTCGTCGCGATCCTCGAAGGGCGGATCGATCAGCACCAGGCCGCGCTTTTCCTTCGGCGGCAGCAGGCTTTTCAGCGCCTTGTAGCCGTCGCGCCGCTCCACCTTCACCC
Organism: Maricaulis sp.; assembly: GCF_039978735.1. Classification (GTDB taxonomy): domain Bacteria; phylum Pseudomonadota; class Alphaproteobacteria; order Caulobacterales; family Maricaulaceae; genus Maricaulis. Next base: position 5,446 of record NZ_JBDWAS010000002.1, on the reverse strand, counting down.
GCGCATCGCGGCGATAGCGGTCGTCCAGCGTCTTCGCGTCGGCTTCGTGCAGCTCGCACAGATGGATGCGGTCGTCGGCGCGGGACAGCCGGGCGGAGATTTCCGGCGAGCCGGGATAGTGGCGCATGCCGTCCGGATTGAGTGCGCGCACCACATCGAGATAGGGCGCCAGCGCCTCGGCGGCGGCTTCGGGCATGTCGGCGTTCAGCAGGCGGCCGATCCCGTCCTTCCATTCCGGCGAGCGCTCGGCCTCGCTGGAGGCGAGGTCATAGCCACCGATCCCGGCATGGGTATCGATCACCCGGAAGGGTTTGGGCTTGGATTTGAGATGCTCCAGGCACAGGGCGAGAACGCAGTGCTTGAGCACGTCGGCGAAGTTTCCGGCATGGAAGGCGTGGCGGTAATTCATGCCAGCGCTATAGCGTTTCTCCGGCGGCGTTTCCATCGCCCGCATCGGCGGGGCATGCTGAAAACCCGCCTCGCAACCGGCCGGGCTTTGGCCTAGCCTTTAAGGGCGCGTGAAGACGGAGGGGGCCAGACCGCATGTTCGTGAAACTCTATCGCCGGATGCAGGACGAGGCGGATCGCGGGCCGCGCCGGGTCTACAAGGCCGGCTGGCTGTTCAAGGACGACAAGACGAGCCTGATCTGGGACGCACCGAAACCGGTGAGTTTCGATCATCCGCGGCCGGCGACCTCGAAATCGGCCCTGTCCTGCCCCGCCGCGATCGAGTTCGACCGCCGGCATTTCGCCATCCCCTGCCCGGTCGACCTGCGCCTGCGCATGGTGCGCAATGCCCAGGGCCAGATGCAGCTGACCAATGTCGACGGGCCGCAGGCCTCGACCCGCCCGGCCGGTCTGCAGCAGATCCTCGTCCTGTCGCCGCCCAATGAGTGGCGCCATCCCGAGCGGCCGATGATCCAGCTGGTCACGCCCTATGTCTTCATTTCCGACGAGCCGCTCTACATCAACCAGTTCCCGCCCTTCCTGCACTACGAGACCCAGGCCCGGCCGGGCGTGATGCTGTGCGGCCGCTTCCCCGCCGATATCTGGCCGCGCCAGCACATGTGGGCGTTCGAGTGGCACGATCTGGAGAAGGATCTGGTGCTCAAGCGCGGCGAACCGCTCTTATATGTCCGCTTCGAGGGCGGCGATCCGGCCGCGCCGGTGCGCCTGGTCGAAGCCGAGAAGACGCCGGAGCTGGAAAGCTTCATGCGCTCCATCGTCGACGTGACCAATTTCGTGAACCAGAGCTTCCAGCTCTTCAAGACCGCCCGCGAGCGCCGCCCGAAAACGCTGCTGGTGGAGAAGAAGAAGTGACGACACCCTCCCCCTCTCCCCTGGGGAGAAGGTGCCCCGAAGGGGCGGATGAGGGGGAAGCCCCGGCATTGCCGGACCGCGCGCGGCCTGTGCCTCCCCCCTCTCCCTCGATCCCTCTCCCCGAGGGAGAGGGAGGACAGATGCTATTTCCACCCACCCAACATTACCGCCGCACACCCGGTCTTCCCGCCGGGCGGATTGGCGCTTAGGGTCGCGGCGACGTCAATTTGGGGAGACAGGCATGATCCGCTTGATGACTGCCGCGCTGGGCGCGGTGCTTCTGGCTACCACCGTTCAGGCGCAGGAGAATTCCGGGGGCGACATCCCCGAGCCGCGCGTCTATGAGAGCACCGGCCAGGTCAACGCCAACGGCACGCGGGTGCGCTACACCGTCACCGCCGGCGAGACCTATCTGCGCGATGCCGACGGCAATCCGACCGCCTCGATCTTCTCGACCACCTACATCGCCGACGGCCATGCCGACCCGCGCACGCGTCCGGTCGCCTTCGTCTTCAATGGCGGGCCGGGCTCGGCCAGCCTGTGGCTGCACATGGGCATGTTCGGCCCGCAGCGCGTGGCCCTGCCGAATGCGCAGGACGATGGCGCGGCGCCCTACAACATCGTCGAGAACACGCATTCCATCCTCGACGTGGCCGATCTCGTCTTCGTCGATCCGGTCGGCACCGGCTGGAGCCGTCCGCTGGGCGAGAGCGAGGGCGACGATTTCTGGGGCGTCAACGAGGATGGCGAAAGCCTGGCGCAATTCATCCGCATCTGGCTGACCGAAAACCGGCGCTGGAATTCGCCGAAATACCTCCTGGGCGAAAGCTATGGCACGCTGCGTATCGGCTCGCTGCTGAACCAGCTGGAAGGCAGTTTCAACGATGTCGCGATCAATGGCGTCGCCCTGATCTCGACCGTGCTGGACTTCCGCTATGACGACACGTCCGAGGGCAATGATATCGGCTATGTCGGCCTGCTGCCGGGCTTTGCCGCCACCGCCTGGTATCACAACCAGGTCGACCGCTCGGCCTGGAATAATGATCTGGAGGCCTTCCTCGCCGAGGCGCGCACCTTCGCCATCGAGGAATACATGCCGGCCCTGATGCATGGCGTGACCCTGCCGGCCGACCGCCAGGCGCGCGTGGTGCGCGAGCTGTCGCGCTTTACCGGCCTGTCGGAAGACTTCCTCACCCGCGCCAATATGCGCGTCTCGCTGCGCCGCTTCCAGCGCGAGCTGATGCGCGATGAAGGCGTGTCAGTGGGCCGTCTGGACGCCCGCTTCACCGGTGTCGAGGTCGACGGTGTCGGCGAGGATCCGGAAACCGATCCCAGCTTCTACGGCATCGACGGCAGCTATACCGCCGCCATGCTGGACTATTTCACCCGCACGCTGGGCGTCGACATGACCGAATTCTACACGGTGATCGGCGGCGTGCGCGGCTGGAACTGGGATGCCGGCCGCTCGGGCAACAATAACTACATCAATGTCGCCCCGTGGATCGCCCGCGCCATGCGCCAGAACTCCGATCTCAAAGTGCTGGTCGCCCAGGGCTATTACGACCTGGCCACGCCCTTCTTCGCCGCCGAGCTGATGTTCAACCAGCCCGGCTTCGACCAGGATCGCGTCCAGTTCCGCTACTACGAAGCCGGCCACATGATGTATCTGCACGAACCGTCGCTGGAAGCCTCGACGGCCGATGTGCGCGCACTGATTGCGAACTAATGCGAGGCGGGGATGTGGTATCAAATCGCCATGTCCCCGCCGTTTGCGGCAGCCAGCTCCCTATCGGGTCGGCCCCTCGAACGCGTGGAGGTAGAGCCACCCCTCGCGATCGAGGATCATGATGTTTTGGTTTGCGTGCCGCCACCAGTCGACGGCCACAAGCTCATCGTCTATGTAGATGTTGAACTCCGAGCGCCCGCGACCTTCGTAGTCGCGAAACCAGACCGGCGGGACCTCACCCAGTGCGAGTTCCCGGACACGCCCCGCTGCCCAGTCTTCCAGCTTTTGCCGGTCAACCTCGACATCGCCGTAAAAGCCGAAGCCCTGCCATTCCGGCGCTGTCAGGAGGCGGCGGACATAGACCTCCCCGCCCTCCAGATCATAGGCTTCATCGCCCCGGGCCCTGGCCGCAGGCAGAACAGGGAAGATCGGCTGATACATCGGCCGGCCCCTATTGCGATCGTCAACACGGCCGCCGCCGGTCGAAGTCCGCATCCCGATCGATCGCAGCACGCTTTCCGGAAAGTCGTAGTCGTAGAATTCATGGCCATCGAAAACCGGGCCCGCATCGATCAGAGCCTGACGCACCCCGCTTGGCGGGATAACCCAGAAGCGTTCCGAAGGGCTTTGCTGTTCAACTTCGGCGGCGAAAGGCGCCAGGATCGCCCGCACGGCATCGGACAACCGAACACGGCCTGCGCAACAAGTACCGCTCTCGCTAAAGCGACCAGCAATTGTGCCGGACCTGTTTCGGTGCGCCGCCGCCGCCCCATCATCCGGCTCCCATTCCCAGCTGTATCCGTGCGGCCCTGGCAAGCCGCCGATCTGCTCGTATTCCCGGCGGGCGTGGCGGCGCCAGGCGCGCCAGTCATCGCGTGTGGCCGGCGTCACCGACGCGCCATTAAAGGCAAACTTGGCATAGGGGCTGCGATAGGCGTCGTCGGACCGGTAAGCGATGGCAAAGCCCAGATCCTCGACATCCGGATAGTGCAGCAGCATGGGCAAGAGATCGTAGGGGACACGGCCCTCCTCCCACAGCCAGTCCTCGCACATATCGACCGTGCGCAGCGCCACCGCCTCGCCATTCGGCGCCGCCATGAACATGGCCAGGGGCGTGCGGGTGAAGAATTGCGTCGGCGTGGTGTGCCACGCCTCCATCAAGATCCCGCCGCAGGCGACGACATAGTCGAACTCGACCGGCTCGCCGCTATCCAGATGCGTGAAAGACGCCTGCATCCGGTAGAACCGCACCAGGTCCTCGCCATGGGCCCCCGTCTCGACCGGGCCCGAACAGGCTGCCGCCAGCAGAACAAGGGCTGCAGCGAACAGGCGGCAACGAAAGACTTGGCGCATGAGCTCTACGCTTCCTGGGTAAGGCGGTTTCACAGAACGTGCGGACGCGTCTCCGCACGCTCACGCGACACTCGCCTGAAAGCGATTAAGCCGGGTTAACAACCCTTGCGGGATTTTCCGGAACAGGCCGGCATGGGGCATATTGCTGCCCTAACGCGCCCGCCGCGTCAGGTCGCACACGGCGGCAAGTCCTGTCAGCACGAGGAAGGTCACGGCGGCGGAATAGCCGAAGGCTGCCGGGCTTTCCGGCAGCGGGCCGCCATGATTGGCGATCTCCGCCACGCCCAGCAGGACCAGGAAGACCCAGGGCCAGATCCGGCCGATGAGGCCCTTTGCCTCGGTCACGCGCATGTAGAGCAGAAAGCCGAAGACCAGCACAGCGGCCTCCAGTGCAAGGGCGACGGGGTAATTGTTCCACAGGCCCAGCCCGACGCGCGGTCCGCCCGGCCAGAGCAGGAGGTCGGGCACGTGGACGAGAAGGTCGAGTATCCAGTGGGAGAAGACGGCCGCGCCGACGACCAGCCCGCCCCGCACCTTCTCGCGCCGCGCCCAGATCGCATAGACCAGCCCCGCCGCCACCGACCAGGCCAGCGCGCCCGGCAGGGAATGGGTGATCGGCATGTCGTAGAGATCGAGCGCATTGGCGTCGGTAAAGCCCGGCACGATGCGCATGTTCTCGATGCCGTTGGCGACGAATATGCCCCAGGCCACATCGACCAGCTGCACCGCCAGGAAAAGCGTCCATAGCGGCACCGAACGCGCGACTGCCTTGCCGGCAAAGGCCGGACCGTAATGACCGACGAACATGCGATGCCCTCCCCTGTCCGGGCCCAGATTAGGGGCTGTGCAGACGCAGGCAAGGTGAGAGGCGGCTCTTTTCGCGCCCAGCGCCACTTCCCCCGGCCTTGTTGTTCAGCCCGGGGACATCATTAACGGGTGTTCGGAGACATGGTTGACACCTTGTGGCTTGGATTTCGTCTCTTGGACAGGAGGCGGCGATGGTCTGGCGCGAGGTTTGTGCGATGGATGAGCGGCGGGAGTTTGTGC
>NZ_JBDWAS010000001.1:0-70838 GCF_039978735.1 Maricaulis sp. | reverse complement strand
GGGCGTCTGCAGGAGACCTCGGGCACGGGGATCACCTTCCGCGAGATGCAATATGACGGTCTCGACCTGATCGCGGAGTATGACGGCACGGGCACGCTGACGGCGCGTTACGTGCATGGTCCCGGGGCGGACGAGCCGCTGGTGCAATATGCCGGCGCCTCGGTGTCGACGCGGCAATGGCTGCTGGCGGACGAGCGGGGCGAGTCCTCTGATTTGTCCGTCCTCGCGGCGTCGCCGCTGCGGGCGTGACGGGCGTCGCGGTGACCGACTGGTCCGGCGCGGCGATCCAGATCAACAGCTATGACGAATACGGCGCCCCGGCGCCGGGCAATGCCGGCCGCTTCGGCTATACCGGCCAGGTCTGGCTCCCCGAAACCGGCCTCTACCACTACAAGAACCGCGCCTATAACCCCGAGCTCGGCCGCTTCATGCAGACCGATCCCATCGGGGTGAACGGGGGGATGAATCTGTACGCTTATGTGGGTGGGGATCCGGTGAATTTTGTGGATCCGTTGGGGTTGCAGCAGGAGGACACGGGACCGCCGCCCTGCAATCCCCCGAACTGCGAGGTAGTGACTGTGACGGTTCCGGAGCTTGATGACCCCTGCCGCGGGTTTTGTATGCCCTATGAAGATGTCCTCGAGGCGCTCTACGGCGGCGATCCGTGGACGATCGGGGTCCCGGTTTATGACTTCTACGATCTCCATGGAAACTATCTGGGCGGGGTTTCTGAGGAGGGAGGCTCATTTCATAGATATGATATTGAAGTTGTTGTTCAGTGCTCAGCAAGCACGACCTTTGAAGTGGTGCGGGCGAATTCTGCTCCAGGCGCGCCTTATGCAGAGGCCGGTACACACGACATCATGCTGGCTTTTAACAACCCGATCACTCAAATAGTCGATGTGGAAGCGCGAACAATAATTAACATCACACTTCCTGGGCATGTGTTTTACCCTGGAACTGTAGAGATTTATATAAGAAGCATTGGAGGTTTGTACTCTTCAATACATATAACCGGAACGGGTCAGGGGGGGGCTATGCCTACACTAAATAACGTAGCGGGCGGTGTTTTGTTCGGTGGCATGGCTAATTACGTTGCAGAATACTGCACCGTCAGGAATGGTGGGTCTCTTGCTAGAGATCAATAAGATAAGGAGGGTTGTTTATGGCTTTAACGGCGAAAAGAATATTGATTTGCTGTGCGATGTTATTGTCCGCATCGTCTTGTGCGAGGCCGGCTGATGATGTGTATTATGTTTGCATTTCGGATTCGAGTGGATTTCAAGAGTCTATACGTCAAATACAGATGCTCGCTGACGAGTTTGGATTAAATTATCAAGATTTTGGAGGTCAGATTAGGCGAGATCTTGATGTAATAGATGCTAATCAGGTAGTTATTCCTGATGGTGTGCCGGTCCATGCCACTGTAGAGGAGCGGAGTGGAAAGGTTGTGCTTCTCGTTTCCAATTTCGGGAATGGGCAGGAAGACATTCGCCTAAGTTTCTTCTTTTTTGGGGGCGATCACAGCGAAGATTCGTTTCCCCAAAGCGTCCTATCGCGCATGAGAAATATTTCAGGCGTCCAGATCGTGGATAGCGAAGCGGCGCTCGATGGTCTGTGCAGCCATTAAACATTGGGAATGTAGCCGGTTTGGGTGCAGAACCTGGCCGGCACGTCCGACGACCGCACGCTGAGCTTCAGTCATAATCCGGCGGGTCAGATCGCCAGCCGGACGGACAGCAATACCGGCTATGCCTGGACCGATTTCGTCAATTTCGATGAAGCGACGAGCTATAACGGTCTCAACCGGATGCTCTCGGTGACGGGCCAGTCGACCGCGCCGATCGTCTTGAGACACGTACCTCCGGTACATGTCCCCATGTCTCCCTACCCCGCCTTCACCCGCACATCGCCCAGGAACGTGCTCAGACAATCCACCGCATAGTGGACATGGTCGGGGTGTTCGTCCGGGGCGGCGCTTTCCTCGTCCCGGGGGCCTTCCTTCGCCCTCACCAGCACAGTGGTGAAGCCCATTTCGTGTGCCGTCTTCAAATTCCTCACCGAGTCCTCGAAGAAGACGGATTGTGCGGCGGGGATGTCGAAACGGGCGGTGAAACGCTCGAAACCCTCGCGATGGGGTTTGGGGGTGAAGCCGGCGGCCTCGACATCGAAAATATCGTCGAACAGATGGGTGAGGCCGAGACAGCCGAGAATATTCTCGGCATGGCGGCGCGAGCCGTTCGTGTAGACGAGGCGGGTGCCGGGCAGGGCGGCGATGCGGCCGGCCAGGGTGTGGTCGGGATCGATCACGCTGGCATCGATATCGTGCACGAAGTCGAGAAAGGCGCTGCGGTCGATCTCGTGATTGGCCATCAGCCCGTTCAGCGTGGTGCCATAGGTGCGCCAGTAATGCTTCTGGACCTGGTAGGCCTCGTCCTCGGGCAGGGCGAGGAGCTGGGCGACGAACTGCGTCATGCGGCGGTCGACCTGGCTCATCACCGGCGCGCTGGAAGGGTAGAGCGTGTTGTCCAGGTCGAACACCCAGTGGGTGGCATGGGTGAGGTCGGCGCCGCTCATTGCCGCAATCCCTGGAAATCGGCCTCGGTGAGGGTGACGCGCACGCCGCCGTTTTCCGGCTGCGGCACACGGCGGAAGCCGGCGGCGGTATAGCCGCGCTCGGCGCATTCGGTGCGGCCTTCGGAGACGAAGCGGGCCGGGGCGAGACAGAAGCGCTCATTGCCGCCGCTCATCGGCCGGCGGCCCTGGCCGGAGACGCGCTCGGCATAGATGAAGGCATTGTCGGTCTCCAGCCGGGCAGCGAGCAGGCGGGCGCATTCGCCCGCATGGATGCGCCACCAGCCGCGCGACTGCCAGATCTCGCCGACGCGGTGGCCGATTGCCGTGGCGATGTCGCCGTCGGCCTCGTTGCACACGATCAGGCCGGAACCGGCATTGCGCTCCAGGGCGCGCGCCTCGAGCGCGTCGATCAGGGCGGCATCGCCGGGATTGCCGGCAATGCCGGCCTCGGACTGGAAGCGCGCGACGGCGCGGCGCGTGGAGCGTCCGTCATAACCGTCGACGCCGGTGACGGCATAGCCGGCCGATTGCAGGAGGCGCTGGATGCCGGCGACCTGGGCGCGGCGGCCGAATTCGGACGGTTCGACCAGCACGGTGCGTTCGCGCTCATCGCCTTCGCGCATGAAGAAGTCGCGCGAGGCGAGGCCCAGGGCGGCGCAGCGCGTATTGGCCACGACCTGGAAATCCGTCTCGTCGACGCACAGCGGCACCGTGCCGCGCCATTCGCGCACGCCGCCGAGATAAGCGGTGGTGGACTTGGCGTAGAAGAAGAGGGGCTGGGTATTGACGTCCAGATCGACTTCCTGGGCCACCTCGGCGCATTCGCCGGGGCGGACGCGCGTCCAGCCCTCGATGGCGACCCCGCCCTCGACCGCCCAGGCCGCGGCGATATGCGTGATATAGCTGGTCTCGTTGCAGATCTCGGCCGCCCCGGCACGCGGGCTCGCAAACGCGGCAAGGCCGAGGAGGGCGAGGCAGGCGGCGATCCGGACCGGCAGGCGCATCATCGCATCAGAACTCCGGCAGGAGGGCGGCGATCTCCGCCCGCAGCACATCGATCCCGTCGCCCTTGGCGCTGGTGGTGGCGACGACACGCGGGAAGGCCGCCGGGCGTTTCATGATCGCCTGCAGCGTCTCCTCGGTGATGCGTTTCACCGCCGGCGGCTTGATCTTGTCGGTCTTGGTCAGGACGATCTGGTAGCTCACGGCCGCCTCGTCGAACACGTCCATGATCTTCTCGTCGACGGTCTTGAGACCGTGGCGGCTGTCGATCAACAGGTAGACGCGCTTGAGATTGACCCGGCCGCGCAGGAAGTTGCGCGTCAGCTTGGTCCACTTCTCCACGACGTCCTTGGGCGCCTTGGCATAGCCATAGCCCGGCAGGTCGACGATGCGCAGATTGGTGTCATCGACATTGAAGAAGTTCAGCTCGCGCGTACGGCCGGGCTCGCCGGAAGCGCGCGCGAGATTGTTCTGCCGCGTCAGGGCATTGATCAGCGAGGACTTGCCGACATTGGAGCGTCCGGCAAAGGCGATCTCGGTGCGGTCGGGCTCGGGTAGCTGCTGCAGGCTGACCGCGCCCATGATGAAGGTGCAGGGCCGCGAGAAAAGCCGCCGCCCCGCTGCCAGATCGAGATCGTCATCGCCCGTCAGGACTGGTCTCCCGAAGCCTTGCCCTGCAGCCGCTTGATCAGCTTGTCCAGCTGGGTCTCGTTCCCGTGGCGGCGCATGATGATGTATTGCTGGGCGACCGAGAGGAAGTTGTTCCACGCCCAATAGATCACCAGGCCGGCCGCGAACGGCGCCAGCACGAAGGTGAAGACGATGGGCAGCATGGCGAAGATGCGCGCCTGCATCGGGTCCGGCGGCGGCGGGTTGAGCGCCTGCTGGGCGGCCATGGTGATGCCCATGATGATCGGCCACGCGCCGATGCCCAGAACCCCGCCGATCAGCCAGATGCCGGACGGATCGTAGGGGATGAGACCGAACAGGTTCCACACATTCGTCGGGTCCGGCGCCGACAGGTCGCGGATCCAGCCGAAGAAGGGCGCGTGGCGCATCTCGATGGCGTTGAACAGGGTCTGGTAGAGCGCGAAGAAGATCGGGATCTGCGGCAGGATCGGCAGACAGCCGGCCAGCGGATTGATCTTCTCCTTCTTGTACAGCTCCATCAGCGCCTGCTGCTGCTTCTGGGTATCGGCAGCATAGCGCTCCTTGATTTCCTGCATCTTCGGCTGCACCGCCTTCATCTTCGCCATCGAGGCGTAGGCGCGGTTGGCCAGCGGGAACATGAAGAGCTTGATGATCAGGGTCAGCGCCAGGATGGCCAGGCCGAACTGGCCGATAACGCCTTCCAGCAGGTGCAGCAGCCAAACGAAGGGCCGGGTGAGGAACCACAGCCAGCCCCAGTTGATCGACATGTCGAAGCGCTCGATGCCGTAGTCTTCCTCGACTGCGTCGAGCACGTCCAGCTCCTTGGCGCCGGCGAAGACATAGGCGGTCGAGGTCATCGTGGCGCCCGGCGCAAGTTCGCGCGTCGCTTCGATATAGGTCGCCTCATAGGCGTCCACGGCGCCGCGCTCGCGGATGCGGAAATTGGCGGTGAAGGCGACGTCCTGGTCGGGAATGGCGGCGGCCATCCAGTAGCGCTGGGTGATGCCGACCCAGCCGCCGGTGCCGGAGATTTCTTCCTCGCCCTCGCCCTTGGCCAGACGCTGGAACTTGGTGCGGGTCAGCGCGCCGTCGACGACTGCCAGCGGGCCCTCGAACACGGCGAGATTATTCACCAGGTCTTCCGGAATGCCTTCATGGCGCACCAGGCCGTAGCGGGCCAGGTCGACCGGCTGGCCGGAATTGTTCGTCACCGTGTCGGCGATCGTGAACATGTAGTTCTCGTCCAGCGAGACGGTGCGCTCGAAACGCAGACCCGAGGCGGTCTCGTGGACCAGCACGACGGGCGTTTCCGGTGTCAGGCGGCTGCCAGAGGCCAGCGTCCACTCCGCGGCATTGCCCGGCAGGTCGGAAAAGCCCGGCGTGGCCGACTGCCAGCCGTCGCGGGCGTAGAAAGTGTGTTCCGTACCGATCGGGTTGAGCAGGGCGATCGGGGTGTCATTGTCGACGGTGACCGTGTGGCGGCGCAGGCGGATATCGTCGAAGCGCGAACCGGTCAGCGACAGCGAACCCAGCACGGCCGGGCCCTCGATCTCGACACGCTGCACATCGCCCAGCGCGTCGTCGCGCGTTTCATAGGCGGGCCCGGCGTCGGTATCGGGCAATTGCAGGTCGGGATCGGCTTCGGCCAGTTCGCCGGCCGCTTCCAGGGCTTCCTGGCGCTCGGCCTCGCGGGCTTCCTGGGCCGGGCGCAGGAAGAAGAACTCATAGCCCAGCATGATGGCCAGGATCAGACCCAGCGCGATAAACAGATTGCGTTGTTCTTCGCCCATGAAAACTCGGCCTTTCAGGCTGTTTGTCCCTTGCCACCCGGAGCCCCGTCTTCGGCGAGGCTCACCAGTGCGCTTTTGACATCCCCCATCAGTCGCGGCCAGTCCCTTGCGGACGTGGACGCACGCGCGATGAATACATAGTCAAAGCCGGGCTGTCCGTGGAGGGGGAGTAGCAGCCTTGCGGCCTCGCGCAAACGGCGTTTGCAGCGATTCCGGACAACGGCGCCGCCGATCTTGCGCGTGGCGGTGAAGCCTGCGCCGACCGTATCGTACAAACAAGAAGAGCCGTCCCGTCTTCGCGCCTGGATAACGACGCTGGACCGGACGGCTTTCTTGCCTTGGGCGACGAACAAGAATTCGCGCCGCTTTTTCAGCCGATTAACGGCTAGCGGCTGCGTGTCCATCGTATTTAGGCGGACAGGCGCTTGCGGCCTTTGGCCCGGCGGCGGGCCAGAACCTGACGGCCGTTTTTCGTCGCCATGCGCGCACGGAAGCCGTGCCGACGCTTGCGGACGAGCTTGGACGGTTGAAATGTGCGTTTCACGGTCGCGCTCCATCGGCGTTCAATTCGAGAGCGGCGGCTAATACGCGGCCCATCCGGCCACGTCAAGGGCGGGTGCCGCAGATTGCGCAGGCAAAAACGCTGTTTGCCCGCATGGCCCGGGCAAGCCGGCCGCTCATCGCCTTCCGCTTGCCGCACCCGGACGCCTAGGCTATTCGGCCTGCCAGCTCATGGTCAACGATCCGGACACCGATTCTTCCCGCCCGAACGAGGAAGGCCAGCCGCCGCCCCGCCGGGGCGTCGGGCCGCTGATCGACAGCCTGCCCGGACAATTGCTGATGGTCACGCTGGGCCTGATCGCGGCCGGCGTGGCGCTGATCTATTTTCCGGCCGCTGCCGGCTTCCGCATGCAATGGATGAGCGACCGTGCCGAGGCGGCGCACCTGGCCGCGCTGGCGGCCGATGTGGCGCCGGGCGGGGCGCTGGGCGAGGACGAGGTGCGGGCGCTGCTGATGGGCGCTGACGCCGTGGCGGTGTCCCGCGTGCGCGACGGCATGAACGAGCTGGTGCTTTATTCCGGTCCGATCGGCGAGGGGCTGGTGGAGACCGATCTGCGCAAGGCCGGCTGGTTCACCCATCTTCGCGACACGGTCGATGTCCTGTTCGCCCCGCCGGGCCGGCTGCTGCGCATCCGGGCCGAGCCGATGGGCGCGCCGGGCGAGACGATCGACGTGATTGTGCGCGAAACGCCGCTGCGGGCGGAATTGCACGCCTTCTCGCGCTGGCTGCTGGTGTGGGCCAGCATCGGGGCCGCGATCGCCGGGGCGGTGATCTATGCCGCGCTCTTCTATCTCTTCGTGCGCCCGATGCGGCGGCTGGCGGCGGCAATGACGCATTTCAGTGCCGACCCGTCCGATCCCGCGCGTGCGATCCGGCCGTCGGGCGCGCGCACCGAGATCGGCCAGGCCGAGGCAGAACTCGCGCGCATGCAGGCGGATATCCGTCAGGCATTGCACCAGCGCGAACGCCTCGCCGCGCTTGGCGGGGCTGTCGCCAAGATCAATCACGATCTGCGCAATGTGCTCGCCAGCGCCCAGCTGGTCTCCGACCGTCTGGCGACCGAGAGCGACGGGCGGGTGCGCAAGATGGGCGAGCGGCTGGTGCGCGCCGTCGATCGCGGGATCCGCCTGTGCGAGGCGACGCTGCAATACGGCCGGGCCGAGGAAACACCGCCGGTGCGGGCTGCCGTGCCGGCGCGGGCACTGCTGGACGAGGTGGTGGCCGATGCCGGTCTGGCGGGCTCCGGCGTCAGCTGGGACAACCAGGTCGCGGACACGCTGCTGCTGGATGCCGATCCGGACCAGGCGCACCGCCTGTTTCTCAACCTGTGCCGCAACGCCATCCAGGCGATGCAGGAACAGGCCGGTGAGCGCGCGCTTGCCGCGACTTCAAGCCTTGTGGACGGCCAGGCCGTCATCCAGATCCGCGATACAGGTCCCGGCCTGCCGCCCAGGGCGCGCGAGCGGCTGTTCGAGGCATTCTCAGGCTCGGTCCGCAAGGGCGGCACCGGCCTCGGCCTCTCCATCGCCCGCGAACTCGCCCGCGCCCATGGCGGCGATGTCGAACTTGTCGGGAGCGACGAGGCGGGAACGGTCTTCGCCGTGCGGCTGCCGGTGGTTTAGGGGGGGCGGGTGCTACATACACTCCAGCACCGTCATCCCACGGGCCCTGCTTCAGCAGGGATCCGGGGGACCTCGTCCATCACGTGGACCATGACCCACCGGCCGGTGTCACATTCGGGAAGCCGGGTGGCTGAGGTCCCCCGGACAAGCCGGGGGATGACGGTGGTGTTGGGGTGGTTGAGTCCCTAAACCCGCTCGGACACCCTGATCGCGATCCTGCACCCCGCCTGGATGGCGCGGGAGAGGAGGGCGTAGCCGGGGGCTTGCCTGGCGCCTTCCTCGACGGCGAGGTCGCGGTGCTCGATTTCCTCGAGGCGGAATTTCTCGAACAGCTCGGCCAGCTCGTCCTCGCCCATCGCCTTCAGTTCGGCGACCTGGCCGGCATAATGGCGCTCGATGACGGTCTCGACGGCCTCGGTGCAGGCATGGGCGGCCTTTTCACCCATCAGCGCGGTGACGGCACCCAGCGCGTGACCGGCGACGTCCCAGACGGGCGCCAGCGCGGTGGGGCGGGCATCGTGTTCGAAGATCAGCCGGTCGAACGTGTCGAGATGGTGCTGTTCGTCGGCCTCCATCTCCTCCAGCTGGGCGGCGATGCGGGCCTTGTGCGGCAATTGTCCGAACACGGCGCGCTGGCCCTGATAGATCGCCACAGCGCCATATTCGCCGGCATGGTCGACGCGGACCATCTGCTCGATCCGCGTCCGGTCGCGGCGGCGGCCGGGCAAAGGCGGGCGGGGTGCGCGTTGCGCGGTCATGATTTCAGACCCCGGATGCCCATGGCGATCGACAGGCCGGCCATCGCCGCCGAGATCAGCGCGTTATAGCCTGCCATGGAGATGCCCAGCAGCGTCCAGGCCGCCTCGTCGCACAGGACGACAGGGCGCTGGCCATCCAGCGCGGCAAGCACGTCGGAGACCGACACGCTGCCGCCGCCCGAGGCGGTGCAGGTTTCCGGGCCGGCCCACCATTTGTACTCGATCCCGGCATGCCAGGCCGAAAAGCCCGCCGAGAACAGCAGCACGGCTGCCACGGCGAAGATCATGAAGGGCGCGAAACGGGCGAGGCCCGGGCGCGCGATCATCAGCCCGCCGAAAGCCAGGCCCAGCGCGATCACCGCCATGTGGATATGGCGCTGGTCGTAGCACAGGGCACAGGGGTCGTAGTGGCCGATATACTGGAAGCCCCAGGCGCCGAAGAGCAGCAGAAGCGAACCGCCCGCCATCAGCAGGGGCCAGCGCGAGAGCGGGAACTGGGTCAGAACAGGTGTCATGGTGTCCATTGTTGCAAGTACCGGGCAATCTAGCGGCCGGGCCCGAAACATGTACCGCGACCAATTCGCACAGACCTGCCGGCCCGCTAAACCAGGGACCGGAGGAAGTCCTTGGCTATATCAATCATGGCATAGCCGAAAACCAACAAAAGCGTGATCCACACCACACCCAGGATCAGGCCGGCAATGATCAGCAGCCCGTCGCGGGTGAGAAGACCCAGCGCGGCGATGGCCAGCGCGATGCCCGGCGTGGTGTTGGTGGCCGGCAGCGGCACCAGGATCGAGGCACAGAAAATCATGAAGATGAGGCCGATCACGCGCTCCGCCGACGGGCCGGAGAGAAAGCGCAGGCGCGGCCGGGCGAGCGCTTCCAGCCAGCCGAACCATTTGCGGCCGCTGCGCGCCATGCGGTCCAGCCCCGCCTTGGACAGGCGCCGCGCCTTGAAGCGTGCCGGCAGCCAGGGTTCGTCGCGGCCCATCGCCATCTGGGCGGCCAGCGCCATCATCGGCAGGGACATGATCTGCGGCACGCCATAGAGGAAGGGAATGGAGACGGGCAGGGCCATGGCAAACAGGATGATGCCGAAGGCGCGCTCGCCGAGGGCGTCGACAAATTCGCCCAGCGTGCAACCCTCTTCGCCCGTGTCTGCGGCAATGGCCTCCAGGGCCGACAGGAGGCCCCGGTTTTCGGCTGCATCGGTCATGCGGATCGTGTCCTGACAAACAGTGTCGAGATGTGCGGACACTAGCCAGCACAGCCCGTCCCGTCGAGCGCAATGGCTTGTTGACTTGGCGGGGGTTCGCGGTCAGCTTGCGGCGCGCTCGGGCGGCGGCTTTCGCCCCGCTCCGGAGCCCCTGTGGCGGAATTGGTAGACGCGACGGA
The DNA here is from genome assembly GCF_039978735.1 of Maricaulis sp. Taxonomy (GTDB): domain Bacteria; phylum Pseudomonadota; class Alphaproteobacteria; order Caulobacterales; family Maricaulaceae; genus Maricaulis. The sequence goes on along the minus strand of NZ_JBDWAS010000001.1, from coordinate 60,478 downwards.
TTCAAAATCCGTTTCCGCAAGGAGTGTCAGTTCGAGTCTGACCAGGGGCACCACCCTTCGCCCTTCGGGCTTCGGGTGGCGAGCCACCCGCAGCGCGAATGCGAGCGATGCGAGCGGGCGAAGGCGGACTGCTTCTCGCAAGCGCCATCCGCCACTACCGGCAGTTCGCGCTCACATGGGGCGCGCTCAAGGCTGTGGGGTTCGAGCCTGACCAAGGGGCACAAGCCGACGCTCCACCGGATCTGATCCGGGGTCCGGCCAAGCACGCCCTGGTTTCTCCTCAGAGTGCAGGGTGTCTCGCCGAAGCGTCTAGCGAAGGGCGAGGATTGCAATTGTCCCTGGTCGTTCCTGTTTCGGGCCTGTTGCCCATACACATCAAGGCTGGTTTGGCTTGTCCCTGCTCTCCGTCGACCACATCTGATCCAGCTCCTCCTCCAGGGACGCCACTTCCAGGCTGATATTCATCGTCTCTACGGGAAACATTCCGCGCTGTTCCCAAGGCGAGTTTACGGATGATCTCTGGGGGCCCGCTGCGATATAGGGTAGGTATCTGGGGAGACGAACCGTCATGTAGGCATCATAGGGGATGACCTCTTCGACCTGGATCGCTGACCGCAGCCTGTCCGGGTCGTAGACCAGATGTCCGCGAAACAATGCTTTGTGATCGGACTCTCCGAGCCTGCCATTGAAGGCGTCCCCGAATACGATAGTCGGCAAGGTTTCCGGATCGGTCCGGCTGTGCAGGCAGCCGAAAAGCAGTGGCGGTTTGATTGATCGCGCGTTCCGATGCTGCTCACCGCAATCCTCAGCCGGCAGCGCGGTCCACTCGACAACACCATTCCGGTTCCCCCCGGTGGTCTCGCGCAGTCGGGACAAGTTGCGGTAGGGGGATGTTCGTGTTGCATGAATACGATCCGCCGCACGCGGCCCGAGAGCAGGTCTATCCGCATCTGCTCCGTCAGTTCGCCGTCGCTGTAGAGAACGAACTCCTCGGGCATCTCCACCGGCGTGAGCTTCGGACGGGATTCTAGGTTTTCTATCTCGTGAGCAACGTGCGCTCGCATGAGGAAAGCCGGAACGAACCACATGAGAGCAAAGAGTGGAAGCGCGAGGAGGCGTCCATATCGTGTTTTGCTGAAACCTGTCAGCGCGACCAGGACGATTGGCACCCAGTTTGAGGCTCCGAACGGGAGACCCACAAACGGGAGGAAGCCGATCCAGGCCATGACATAGTCCACGGCCAGCATGAACCAAAGGATTGCAGCACTGAGTACATGGCAGATCACGGCAATGACGACGGCTGACAGTAGGTGGCGGAGCATCGCAGTGCCTTTTTGGTTCGACCGGGTCGTGATGGCACGGACAAGTTGAGCGGAAGTTTACAGATGCCGGCGGACTTTTGCCCCGGACAGTCCAGCGTCTTGCCAAGGGAGCGGTTGAAACCGGCCTCGTCAGACGCGGTCCGGAGTGCTAGCGTCCGGTCACGGCCAGCTGGACGGGGTGAGTTTGAGGAGGCGGGCCTTGCTGTCACCGGGTAGTGCGTTGATTTTCGCGCGTTTCGCGCTGGCGCTGACATTCTTGTGGTTCGGCGCCATGGATTTCACAAGTGTGGGCACGGCGATCACGGCGGGCTGGCTGGACGGTCATGCCATGCTGCCGGACGTGTCCGACCAGGCGTCCTCTGCGGCGCGGGCGATCGGCGTCTACCAGATCGTCATGGCGGTGCTGATCGGCCTGCCCATCCCCTCCGGCGCTTTCCGGCGCATCGGCTTTGCCATGCTGGGCCTGTTCTGCGCCGGCGCGCTGACGCTGATGGCGACCAATCCGGTGTGGATCGCGGCAGAGGGCGGTTTCCCGGCGATCGGCGCGGGTCAGGACATCATCAAGTATCTCGCCATTCTCGGCCTCGCCCTGTGGTGCGGCTCCTTCGACAATACCCGCATGTTCTCCAGCCGCTATTCCCAGATGCGGGTGTGGGCGCAGCTGGTGATGTGGGCCGGGCTGGTGCTGGTGCTCGGCTGGATCGGCGCGATGAAGTTCACAGCCACCGAGGCGGCCGGGATCGAACCGCTCGTCCGCTCGCACCTCTTCTTCTACTGGATGCCCGGCCAGATCGGTCTCCAGGGCACCTCCTATGCGATCGGCGCGATCGAGCTGTTCACGGTTGCCGCACTGGCCGGCTACTGGTTTTCGACGCGCGCCTACCGGATCGGCCTCGTCCTGGCCGCGGTGACCTTCTGCGTGACGCTGTCCTTCCTGATCACCTTCTCCGGATCCTGGGAGGGTGAGCTGGGCGGTTTCCCGGCGCTGGCATCGGCCGGGCATTTCATCCTGAAAGACTTGCCCCTGCTGGCGGTTTGTCTTGCCCTGGCTGCGGAAACCGGCCGTGAGGGGACGCGTTACCGGCGGTGATCCGCCGGTTGACGCGGAAATTGCCGGACATGTTCTGAAACACGTTTCACACTTGCCGCCGCAGTCGTCCTGTTGTGCTTGACCGGGTGGGGTCCCTACCTACTCTGCTGGGCAAAACGGGAGGAAATCGATGGGCGTTTTCGGCGCGATCAAGCGCGAGTTCGACTATGTGTCGGGCATGCTTCGCGTGCTGCGCGAGATCCGCAAGGTGGGCTCGGGCTCCGGCATGCGCGTGCCGGACAAGATCGAGGCGACCGTCGACCGCTATCCCGACCGTCCCATGGCCCTGCTCGAGGATGGTGAGATCACCTATCGCCAGTTCGACGCCTATGCGAACCGGGTGGCCCACTGGGCGCTGGACCAGGGCCTGAAGCCCGGCGACACGGTGGCGCTCTTCATGAGCAATCGCTGGGAATACATCGCGATCTGGTTCGGCCTGTCCAAGGCCGGCATCGTGATCTCCCTGATCAACAGCCAGCTGTCGGGACAGTCGCTCGCCCACTGCCTGACGATCGGCGAGACCAAACACGCCATCATCGAGGGCGAGCTGGCCGGTGCCTATGAGAGCGCGAAGGCCTGCGGTATCGGCGATATCGGCGCCTGGGTGTTTGACGGCACGATGGACGGTGCGCAGTCCTTCGATACGGCGCTGGCCGGACAGTCTGCCGACCGGCCGGATCCCATCGTGCGCGATACGGTGAAGCCGGAAGACGCCGTGCTGAAAATGTTCACCAGCGGCACGACCGGCCTGCCCAAGGCGGCGCTGATGACGCATATCCGCGCGCTCTACTATCTCCATGTCTTCGCCATTGTGGCCAAGGCTGGCGAGACCGACCGCATGATGATGGTACTGCCGCTCTATCACGCGACGGGCGGGCTGTGCGGTGTGGGCTGTGCGATCTGCTTCGGCGGCGCGCTGATCATCCGGCCGCGCTTTTCGGCGACGAATTTCTGGCCTGACGTGCACCGTTTCGGCGCCACCATGTTCATGTATGTCGGCGAGCTCTGCCGTTTCCTGGTCAACTCGCCGGAAACGCCCGAGGAGAAGCAGCACAAGCTGCGCGTCGCCATTGGCAATGGCATGCGCCGCGAAGTGTGGGAGGAGTTCCAGGAACGGTTCGACCTGCCGCAGATCGTCGAGTTCTATGGCTCGACGGAGGGCAATGTCGGTCTGGTCAATTCCGACAACACGCCTGGCTCGATCGGCCGCGTGCCCGGCTATCTGAAATCCCGCTTCAATATCGATCTCGTCCGCTTCGACATGGAAGCGGAGAAGCCGATGCGCGGCGAGGACGGGTTCTGCATCCAGTGTGCGCCCGGCGAGGTGGGCGAGGCGATCGGCAAGATCGACCCGGAGGATTCGCGTTTCCGCTTCGATGGATATGGCAGCAAGGAAGACACCGAGAAGAAGATCCTGCGCAATGTCTATGAAGAGGGCGATGCCTGGTTCCGCACCGGCGACCTGATGACGCGCGACAAGCTGGGCTATTATTATTTCGTCGACCGGGTCGGCGACACTTTCCGCTGGAAGTCGGAAAACGTGGCGACCGGCGAGGTGGCCGAAGCGCTGAGCGTGGCGGGTGTCGAGCAGGCCAATGTCTATGGTGTCGAAGTCGAGGGCCATTCCGGCCGCGCCGGCATGGCCGCGCTGGTCCTGTCAGACGGCGGGGTCGACTTCGACGCGCTGCACGCCCATGTCCACGACGCGCTGCCGGCCTATGCCCGCCCGCTCTTCCTGCGTCTGCAGCCGCAGACCGACACGACCGGCACGTTCAAGTTCCGCAAGGTCGATCTGGTGAAGGAAGGCTTTGATCCGGCCGCGATTTCGGACACGATCCTGTTCGATCATCCCGGCGAGGGGCGCTATGTGACCCTGACCCCGGAGCTGTACGAGCAGATCCAGTCCGGAGCCCTTCGCGTATGAGCCTTGCCGATCCGACGCCGCAGGACATTATCGATTTCTGGTTCGAGGATGCCGGTCCGGCAAAATGGTATGCGGTCTCCGCCGCGTTCGACGCCGTGCTGCGCCGGCGCTTCGGCAAGGCGATCGAGCACGAGGCCGCGCGCTATCGCACCGGCGGCCATCCCTGGCTGGACGATGCCGAAGGCGCGCTGGCGCTGATCCTGCTGTTCGACCAGTTTCCGCGCAATGTCTGGCGCGGCTCGGGCAAGGCCTTCGAATTCGATCCGCTCGCCCGCGAGATCGCCGACGCCATGATCGACCGCGGGTTCGACTGGGCCGTCGCCGAGGATCGCCGCGCCTTCGTCTATATGCCCTTCATGCATTCCGAAACCCTGGCCGATCAGGACCGCTGCGTCGCCCTGGCGCAGGAGCGGCTGGAGGGTCCGGGCACGCTGGATCATGCCCGCAAGCATCGCGCGGTGATCGAGCGCTTCGGACGCTTCCCCTATCGCAATGAGGCGCTGGGGCGGACATCGACCGCGGAAGAAATCGCCTATCTCGACGGCGGCGGCTACGCACCCGGTCGGAACGACTCGGCAAAATCGTCCGGAGGGCAGGGCTGACCCCTGTCCGGTTCGGGTGATTCTGGCATAACTATCAGATATTGTTATGTGTAATCGGGGTTCCGGTGTGGCCCCGCCCTTGCTCCTGTGTCTGGCAGACCTCGTCCACAGGAGCCCGTTGCATGACCCCGCGCGTCCACATCACCGTCGAAGATATCCGCCAGATCGCCTGGACCATGGTCGATCTGCACGGTCCCCAGGCGATCGGCTATGCCGACGAGGCGGTGACGGATCTGGACGAGCAGGGCCAGCCCGAGGGCGCCGACGCCTGGCGCGCCTTGCGCTCGGTGATGGAAGACGCGCTGGCCGGCCGTCTTTCCCGCGAAGGCGATATCACGGTTCACTGAAATCGTGTGCGGGCGCACCGCTGCCGGTACGCCCGCACAGTGATTGCCAAGCCTACTGGCAGACCTGCGCACTCGTATTGCTGCCGCTCATCGTGCAGTGGGCATAGCGATAGCGGTCCCGCGTCGCTGCGGCGATATCCGTGGCGCTGGGCATGGGCGGTGGAGCGGAGGTGGAGCCCGAGCTGGAGGATGTATAGGTCGGTGCGCTCGAGCCGTAGAGTTCCCGCCAGCGGGCATCGGCGGCGCCCGGCGAGTTGGTGCCGGTGCCGAAACGGCCCTCCAGCCCGGTTCCGCGCGCCGCGAGTTCCGCATCGGCGGCCTGGCGTACCGGGCCGGACGAGAACCACAGTGCCGCCGCATAAAGATCATTCGTCGCGATATCGCCCATGCGGCCGGCCTGCCGGGTGGCGAGAATGGCGCGTTCGGCCAGCTCGCGCGAGCGGGCGGTATTGATCGCGGTCGAGACCGCCTCGGCATAGCGGCCCTGGGCGAGGGGCTGGTCGATACTCACCATCCGGGCGGAGCGGTTGGCTTCATAGGCGGCCATGTCACGGAAATAGGTCTGCCATTCGCGTGCCCGGCCGCAGGATTCGGCATGTCCGAACGAACAGGCCCGCTCGTAATAGCTGGCGCCCAGCCGGTGCTCTTCGATGCTGATATAGACGGCCGCCACATTGCGGCAATCGCCGCCGCTCTGCTGTTCGTCACAGCGGATGATGGAATAGCGCAGGCCTTTTTCGGCATCGAAGGTGGAGGCTTCCGGATTGGCATAGACGCGGGCGGCGACGTCGCAGCCCTTGATGTCGCGATAGCGGTCGCAGGCGCGCTCGGCGAACCAGGCGGCGTTTTCCAGATTGATCATGTCCGGATGGTCGCCGGAATTGCCGTCCCAGCTCCAGTCCAGCCCCCAAAGGCACGGGTTCCGGACACCCGCCTCGCAGCCGGCCCGGGCCGTGGCGACGGCGCGGCCGTAATTGCGCGCCGGTGAGCTGGCGCTGATGAAGTGGCCCAGCGAGCGGCTGCAGCCATCCTCATGCCCCATCGTGCAGGCCTGCGCCATGTATTCCACGCCCAGTTCGACATTCCGCTCGAGATTGCCCTCGCCGACGCTCATCAGATAGCCGGCCGTATTGCAGCCGTCCGGCACACCCAGATTGCAGGCGCGCAGGAAGAAATCGACGGCGCGCTGCTTGTTCTCGGGCACGCCCTGGCCCTGCGCGTACTCGGCGCCGGTATAGAAGCAGGCTTCGCCATCGCCGGTGGCACACGCGGCCTGGGATGGCGATTGCTGGGCCTGCACAGCCGGTGCGAACCCCAGGGCAAGCCCCAGGATGACAAGCGTTCTGAACATGTATTTCTCCCGTCCGATCATGGTCTTCGGAAAAAATAGGCCAGACGCCGGAGTTCCGGTCTCCCCGGTTCAGGGGAGGTGTGGCGCCGGGCGCGGCCAGCGGCATCCCGTCACGCCGCAGTTGCGCTGTCACGGGCCTGTGCTAACTGCACATGCATGGACACGACCCAATGGCCCGAGGCCCTCGTCAAATTCGGTATTGAAGACCCGTTCGAACCGGCGCGCACGGCGCCGCGCATGCGTCAGGCCCTGCGCAATGCCACGCCGCACATGGATGTGAAGGCGCCGGAACTCGAAGCGGTCGAGGACTTCGCCATTCCCGGACCCGCGGGCGATATTCCCGCGCGTCTCTATATCCCGTTCGGCTCGGTGGGGCCGGCGCCGCTGACGCTCTACATGCATGGCGGCGGCTATGTGATCGGCGATCTGGATACGCATGACCGCGAATGCCGGCGGCTGGCCGCGCACAGCGGTGCACGCCTGATGGCGATCGATTATCGCCTGGCGCCGGAACATCCCTTCCCGGCCGCGATCGAGGACACGCTGGCCGCCTTTGACTGGCTGGTCTCGGATGAGGGCCAGGCGCGCGCCGGGGCCGATCCGCAGCGCATCGCCGTGGCCGGTGACAGTGCGGGCGGCGGACTGGCCGCCATGCTCACCCAGGCGCGGCGCGAGCAGATCCGCTTCCAGCTGCTGATCTATCCGCTGTTGCAGCTGGTTGAACGGCGCAAGCCGCGGCTGAAGGCGCTGGAGGGGCATCTCCTGGCCGCCTTCACGCTGGAGAAGATCGCGCTGGCCTATCTGCCCGATCCGGAACTGGCGAAGGATCCGCGGGTCTCGCCGCTGTTCGAGAGCGATCTGGCCGGCCTGCCCAAGACGCATATCTTTGCCGCCGAGCTCGATCCGCTGCTGGATGAGGGCAAGGCCTATCGCGACCGGCTGATCGCGCTGGGCCTGCCGGTCGACTACACGCTGGGCAAGGGATTGCCGCACGGCTATTTCAACCTCACGGCCGTACTACCGGGCGCCAAGGCGCTGGTGGACGCGGCGGCCGTGGCGCTGGGTGACGGGCTGCGCGGCTGATCCGTTTGCATTCGGGCGGGCAAGCGCCTAGCTCGGTAGCATGACCGTTTCCGCGACCTACCGCCCCGATCCGCGCTTCGCGGCCCTGGGCGATGATTTCTCCGACCCGGTGCGCCCGGCCGATTTTCCCGAGGCGCATCTGCGCTTCTGGAACGACCGCTGGGCCGGACCTGTCGGCCTCGACACGCTGGATGCGGCCGAACGCGCCGCGCATTTCCACCGTTTCCAGGCCCTGCCGGACAACCAGTCCCAGCCGCGCGCCATGCGCTATCACGGCCATCAGTTCCGCACTTACAATCCTGATCTCGGCGACGGGCGCGGCTTCCTGTTCGCGCAATTGCGCGACGATCAGGATCGCCTGCTGGACCTGGCCACCAAGGGCTCGGGCACGACACCCTGGTCGCGCTCCGGCGACGGGCGGCTGACGCTGAAAGGCGCCGTGCGCGAAGTGCTGGCGGCGGAGATGCTGGAAGCGCTGGGCGTCTACACCTCCAAGGCCTTTGCCGTTTTCGAGACCGGCGAGGCCCTGCAGCGCAATGACGAGCCCTCGCCGACGCGTTCCGCCGTGCTCACCCGGCTTGGCCATTCCCATGTCCGCCTCGGCACCTTCCAGCGCCATGCCTATGAAGGCGAGCCCGAGCGCATCGAGGCCCTGATCGGACATGTGATCGAGACCTGTTATCCCGGTCTCGCGGAAGCAGAAGACCGGCCGGCCGCGCTGCTGGAGGCGGTGATCGCGGCCAATGCCCGCATGGCGGCGGGGTGGATGGCGGCCGGCTTCGTGCACGGCGTGCTCAACACCGACAATATCAATGTCACGGGCGAGAGTTTCGACTATGGCCCCTGGCGCTTCCTTCCCCATTATGAGCCCGGCTTCACGGCGGCCTATTTCGACCATTCCGGGCTTTACTGTTTCGCGCGCCAGCCGGAGGCCGTGTACTGGGCGTTGCAGCAATTTGCCGGCGCGCTGTCGCTGGTGGGAGACCGGTCGAGCCTGGAGACCGCCCTGGCCGGCTTCCCCGCCGTCTACCGCACAGCCCTGCTGGAGGCTTTCCTGGCGCGTTTCGGCCTGGCGTCTGCCGGTGAGGCGGCCGACGAGGCGCTGGTGCGGGCGTTTCTGGCCTTCATGGAGAGCTCGCAACTGCCCTGGGAAGGCGTGATCTTCGACTGGTTCTGCGGCGAGGCCTCGGCAGAGCGGGCAATGTCGGGACCGCGGGCACCGGCCTATACCGGCGAAACGTTCGATACCTGGCGCACGGCGATGGCCGCCCATGATCCGGTGCGTCCGGAACGCCTTGGCCATGCCGTGTTCGGGCAGGACGACCCGGTCGCGATGACGATCGAGGTGGTCGAGGAAACCTGGGCGGCGATCGACGCGGCCGATGACTGGTCGCGCTTCGAACAGCGCATCGCGGATATCCGGGCCGCGGGCGAGGGCTATGATCTCGGCCGGGGGCGGCTAGGATTTCGGCCATGACGCTCGATCTGATTCGCATGCCGGTGCTCGACCGGCCCGGCATTGTCCACGCCTTTACCACGCGCGCAGGCGGTGTCAGCGAGGGGCCCTATGCCGCGCTCAACCTCACCCGGTCGCGCGGCGACGATCCGGCGCATATCTCGGAAAACCGCGACCGCGTGCGTGCGGCGCTGGGGCTGGATCATCTGGTCTTTGCCGTCCAGGTGCATGGCCGCGACGTCGTCACAGTCGAGGGCTGGCCGAAGGGCGATCAGCCGGCCGGCGAGGGCGATGCGCTGATCACGGACAGGCCGGGCCTGGGCCTGGTCTGCCAGACAGCCGACTGCACGCCCATCCTGCTGTTCGATCCCGTGCGCCGTGCCGTCGCGGCGATCCATTCCGGCTGGCGCGGCACGGTGGTCAATGTCGCCGGCGCGACGATTGCGGCGATGACCGAGCGCTATGGCACGCGTCCCGCCGATCTGCTGGCCGCCATCGGCCCGTCCATATCGCCGGCGAATTATCGCGTCGGACCGGAAGTCGTGGCCGCGTTCGAGGCGGCGTTCGAGAATACCGGTGGCATCGTCTCGCCGCGCGATCCGGAAGGCGGGGCGCAGCTCGATGTCGCCGAGGCCTGCCGCCGCCAGCTGGTGCTGGCGGGTGTGCCGGAGGGCGCGATCGAACGCTCCCCCCTGTGCACCTATGCCGAAGAAGCCCGTCTGTTTTCCGCCCGCCGCGCCCACCATCGCGGCGAGAGCGGACTGTTCGGCGGCCAGGCGGGCATTATCGCCCTGACCGAGGCTTGAGCCGTCAGGCGTTCTGGACGGCCCGCGGTTTCGGCAGAAGACGGCAGGCGAGATCGCCCGAGGCCGAGCTCCATACCCGCAGCGCCCATTCCAGCGGCCCCTGTTTCGACACCGACAGCCACAGCCGGGCGAAGACGATGAGCGCGACGGTACCGATCAGGGCTGCGGCCGTGATGCCGTAGCGGTCGAACGGACCCAGCGCCAGGCCGGCACCGGTGAAGGCGAAGAGCGCGATTGCCGTGCCGCCCAGATAGAGCGTCAGGGCCAGGCGGCCGACCGGCGCCAGCGTCGCCATCAGCGCCGGGCGCAGGGCCGGGGCCCGCATGGCCAGCATGATCAGCGCGGCATGGCCCAGCACGATGAAGGGCTTGCCCAGCGTGGTCAGCGGATGGGATTTCACGACGATCTCGAACCCGCCGGCCGCCGCCATCGCGGCGACACCGCCGCACAGGGCGAAACCGATGCCATAGCCCGCGGCAAGCAGGGCCGTCAGGCGTCCGGCCGACCAGCCGGTGAAGGCGCCCAGACGGAACAGGCCCAGGCCCAGCAGCATGTAGCTGCCCGCTTCCAGACACTTCCAGACAATGCCCGTCGACAGGCTCCAGGACTGGAATTGCACCAGGGAGAGGCCGACATGATCGAGATAGGAACCGGCATGATAGGCCGCAGCATCGGCCAGGCTGGCCCCGGTCACCGGTGCGGTGGTGAGCTCATTGGTGAACTCGTGCAGCGCGAGCAGGCCGAACCCGCCCAGGCCGCCCAGCACAAGAAGGCGCGGATCCAGCCGCGACAGGGCCAGGGCGACGACACCGGCCAGCGCATAGACGTGCAGGATGTCCGAGGCTTCGGCCAGCAGGATCACGTGGAAGACCAGACCGAAGGCGAACAGGCCGGCCGTGCGGGCCAGGTAGCGCGTATAGGTCTCGGTGAGGGCGACGCCCTCGCGCGGCCGCGTCATCATCCACAGCGAGACACCGAAAAGCAGCGCGAACAGGCCGCGCATCGCATCGTCGACCAGGACCGAGTTGAGGAACCAGATCGCCTGTTCCCCGATGGACCAGCCGAGAATGTCCGGGTGTTCGATTGCGAGAATGGATCCGCCCTTCGCCGGGAAGCGCGCGAACAGCAGACCGATCACGGCCAGACCGCGCAGGACATCGAGATGATCAAGCCGTTTGCACTTGGCGACGTGTTCGGCAGCGATGGATTGGGTCATGGCGCGCTGTCTCCTCCCGGGATTTCCCCTGCGAGGCGAGCAAGAAGAATGCCAGAGGGTGCGCGAGTACAGCGGACTGCTGCGAGATCAAATCCATCGGACCGTCCCGGTCCGAAAGCGCGACCGCGCGCCGGCCGGCTAGGCCGCCCCATCGGAGGCGTCCGCGAAGCGGACTGCCGTGAGATCGAAAGACTCTGGTGACCCCGGCGCGATTCGAACGCGCGACCTACGGATTAGGAATCCGTTGCTCTATCCTGCTGAGCTACGGGGCCGCCAGACAGGCGTCTTAGCGGGTTTTTCCGGACGGCTGAAGCCTGCGATGCGGGGATGGGGTGCGGGGCTATTCCGCAATGGCCTGCGTTTCGGGCCCGACCGGTGCGTACTCGACCACATCATTGTCAGGACAGGACGCAATCGTGATCAGCTCGACCTCGGCGTCGGTCGGGTTGTGCAGGTAGTGGAAGTCGCCCCGGCCCGCCGGAAAGGCGACATAGTCGCCGGGGGCCAGGATGGTGGTTTCGCTTCCTGAGTGAACGGTCGGGGACCCTTTCAGAACGATATAGAACTCGTCCCTGGCACTGTGGACATGCGGTGAGGACGCGCGGTGCCCGGGCGCGAGCGTCTCGAACATCACGGATACCGAGCCGATGCCGGCCGGTTCCGACAAAGACTTGTAGAGCGTGAAAATCTCTGCCGTCGACCGGCTTCTGACCGGTTCGAGCGGCGCGTCCCTGAGCTTTCCGACGAGCACCTTGCATGTCTCCTGGCAACCGCGCCGCCGTCAGCGTGGCAGCACGGTTGCGAAGAGTCGCACCTCAGACCGGCGCGTATCAAGTCGTTTCCGATGACCCGTCGCGGAATATCCGCAGGAACTCCACCTTTTCCTTGATGGCATCCGCCTCTCGTTCCGAGGCGTTGAACTCGCCGATTTCCTCAAGATCGCCCTGCGCATCATAGCGGAAATGCGTGATCTTCGCCTCGCGCGGGTCGAAGTTGAACTTCGCCGAATAGCGGCAATGCAGGTCGCCGAGGAAAATATCCTTGAACTGCATGAAGTAGACGGTGTCATACCAGCCGACATGCAGGACCACGTGGCGGTCGTGCAGCATGGGGGATTGCCAGTCCCAGGCCGGCTGGACCCGCGACCGGATCATCATGTCGGACGCACCGATCTCCTTGAGGCATTTTTCGACCTGCTCATCGGTCTCGAACTGCATCTCCACCCGCGTCAGATGGGTGGGGGCGATGTCGAAATTGACCGGCGTGCCGATACTGACGAGCTCGTGCTTGGGCAGATCGTGTTTCAGGCGGCGCAGCAGTTTGGCGAAGGTGACGTCCTTGGTGACGCGTTTTGTGCGGCCATAGACGTCGGTCACGTATTGCGGCGTGTAGCCGATCGATGAGCGGACAATGACGTCTTCGGTATTGCCCGACGCGACGATGATTTCCGTCAGGCCGTCCTTGGTGATCCTCGATTCCGGTTGCATATCTCACTCCCGTTCTCAGCGAGTAAGTCAGGGTTGTATCAAATCACGATAACAATTTAAAGATAATCCGGCGCTCACAAAAAAAGCGGCGGAGCCGGGCCCGCCGCTTCTTTGTGGCACCGGCTGGCGAAAGCCTAGCCGATGGTCTGGCGCAGCGTGTTGAGCTGCTGGGCGACTTCCTGGGTCGCCTGGGTCATCTGGTCGACGGCGACCTTGCCGCGGGCGACCGACTGGCCGGAACCGCGTACACCGTCGAGGATTTCCTTCACTTCGGTGTCCAGGGCGGCGATGCGCGAGGCGATATCTTCGGTGGCCTTGGCGGTCTGGCCGGCCAGCGCCTTCACTTCGCCTGCGACAACGGCAAAGCCGCGGCCGGCTTCACCGGCGCGGGCGGCCTCGATGGTCGCGTTGAGGGCGAGGAGGTTGGTCTGGCTGGCGATCGCCTCAATGGTCGACAGGATCGCATTGATGCGCTGGGACGCGTCGGTCAGCGCCTCGACGCGACGCTCGAGAACCTGGCTGGACTCTTCCACCTGGTTCATGGCGTCGCGGGCGATCTGGGCTGCCTCGGCGCCCTGCGAGGCGCGGGCGGCCGTCTCGCCGACCGCTTCGGCGACCGCGCGGGAATTGCTTTCAGACGCGCCGGCCGGATGGGTCATCGCGTCGTCGGAATAGGCATATGCGTTCATCGTGGGAGCGTCCCTGATTGTTGGCTGCCCGGATCATTACGCCCAGATGGTAAACGGATTGGTAAACACGCGATGCGAAAGCCGGGCTTGCAATGCAATTACAGGTGGTATAACCATGGAATGAACGGAAAGCCGGAAAGCGATGCGCGCGACCATGCCCCTCCTGTTTCTACTGGCCCTGGCGGCCTGCTCCTTCGGTGCCGACCCTTTCACACCGGGCGAGACCGGACAAGTCGCTGAAGTTTCTGGCGCATTGACGCTCACCGTGGACACTGGCGAAAGCACGCTGGAGGTGCGTCTGGCCGAGCTGGATGCGCCGGACGAGGCCCTGAGCCGGACCTTGCTGGAGGCCGAAGCGACGGGTCATGCGGTGCGTCTTGCCTATGCCGGTCAGGAGCGTGATCGCTATGGCCGCGCGCTGGCGCAAGTGCATGTCCGGAACGCGGACGGAGCGGACACCTGGCTGCAGGCCCGCCTGGTCGAAGCAGGGGCGGCCCGCGTGCTCAGCCATGCGGATAACCGGGCGGCCGCGCGCGACCTGCTTGTTCTGGAAGGGTTTGCCCGGGCCGAGGGGCGGGGGCTGTGGGCGGACCCGGCCCATGCCGTGCGCGACACCCATCCGGACGCGCTGGCGCAGGACATCGGATCGGTGCAGCTGGTCGAGGGCCGGGTGCTGGAGGCGACGCAATTGCGCTCCGGCCGCATCTATCTCAATTTCGGTGCAGACTACCGCACCGACTTCACCATCATGATCGAAGCGGAGGACGCGCCGGCTTTCATCGAGGCCGGTCTGGGCCCCGATGCGCTGGAGACGCGCCGCATCCGGGTGCGTGGCTGGATCGAGGACGAGAACGGTCCGATGATCCGCATCGATCATCCTGAACGGATCGAAGTCCTCGTCGACTGACCCGGCCTCGGCTTCGGGGTCTGCGAAGAGCGACCCGGTGCCCGACGCGGGTCGGGCTTTGCCGTGATCAGTTCGGGATCAGCCCGCACGTGGCCGGGTCGCCATGCCGGTCGGTCAAAGCCCTGCGGATCTTGTCCAGGGCTGCAGTCTCGATCTGGCGGACGCGTTCCTTGGAGATACCGAGGCGGTCGCCCAGCATTTCTAGGGTCGAGCCTTCCTCGCTGAGGCGCCGTTCGCGAATGATCAGCTGTTCGCGCGGGTTCAGCGTGTCGATGGCCTGGCCCAGCCACGCCTTGCGGCGTTCGCTGTCGGTCCGGTCCATCACCTCGTCCTCCGGTGCACAGCTCTCATCGACCAGCAGGTCCTGCCACTGCATCTGGTCCTCTTCGCCGACCGGCGCGTTGAGCGAGCGGTCGACGGCGCTCAGGCGCGAGGCCATCATGTCCACATCCTCCTCGCGCACCTTCAGCTCCTCGGCGATCAGGCGGCGGTTCTCCGGCGTCAGCCCGCCGCCATCGACATCGCCCGTGCGGGCGCGGATGCGGCGCAGGTTGAAGAAGAGGGATTTCTGGGCCGAGGTCGTGCCGGTGCGCACGATCGACCAGTTGCGCAGCACATAGTCCTGGATGCAGGAGCGGACCCACCAGGTCACATAGGTGGAGAAACGGACATCGCGGGAGGGATCGAACCGCTCCGCCGCTTTCATCAGGCCGATATTGCCTTCCTGGATCAGGTCGGAGAAGGGCAGGCCGTAGCGGCGGAAGCGGGCGGCCGTGGCCACGACAAGGCGCATATGGGCTTCGGTGAGGCGGTGAAGCGCGGCTTCGTCGCGGTGCTCGGACCAGCGGCGGGCGAGGTCCTGTTCCTCCTCGCGCGACAGGAGCGGTACCGCCATGGCGGTTTTGACAAAGCGCTGTTCGCCGGCATCGCGCTGGCGCGGCGCGGCGGTTGTCTCGGGGGCAGTCCGGGTTGCAGGCATCCTCACATCCTCCTTACCGTCTCTTACGGCGGGCAGGGCGGAGCGGATCACCGGGCCAGGCAGGGGGCGGCACGGCGGCAGCGGATGCATAAAGAAAAACGCCCGGCCGGAGCCGGGCGTCTGTCTGGGCGTTACAATGCGTGACGGATCAGGCGGCTTTCTTGGCCAGCGAGACCGACAGCATTTCACGGGCCTTGTCGTGCTCGATATTCTCGACGGCAGCCAGTTCGCGGACCATGCGGTCGAGCGCGGATTCATAGAGCTGACGTTCGGAGTAGGACTGCTCGGGCTGGTCTTCTGCACGGTGCAGGTCGCGAACGACTTCGGCGATCATGATCAGGTCGCCCGAATTGATCTTCGCTTCGTATTCCTGTGCCCGGCGGCTCCACATGGTGCGCTTCACCTTGGCCTTGCCCTTCAGCGTCTTCATCGCGTCCTTCACGATACGATCGCTGGACAGCGGGCGCATGCCCGACGCGTCGGCCTTGGCGGTCGGCACGCGCAGCGTCATTTTATCCTGTTCGAACGTGACGACGTAGACTTCGATGTCGAAACCCGCGACCGTATCCTTCTCAACGCCCGTGACCTGACCGACACCGTGGGCCGGGTACACGATAAAGTCGCCTTGCTTGAAAGACTTGTTGTCGTTGGCGGTTTTTTTCGTCATGGATGCTCTCTGGTTGGGCCTTCCTTGCCGGTGGGACCCAATAGCACGCAGATCGCTCCCGAAGTTGTTCCGGCACCCACCCGGCTCCGAGATCGACTAATCCTGCGTGCAAGCCACCGCACAGAAAAGCGGGCAGCGCCACATGCACTGCCCATCAATCCGTGGAACATATCACAAACTACGGAATTTTCCAAACGGTAGCGTTTGGTTAACCCGGCGCGGCTAGTCGCCCGATCCGGGTTTTTCGGAGAAGTACTTCTCGTACTTGCCCTCTTCCTCGGCCATGGCATCGGCGTCGGCGGGCGGATCCTTGCGCACCGTGATGTTCGGCCAGACCTCGGCGAATTTCGAGTTCACGGCCAGCCACTTGCCGTCCGGGTCGTCCTCGGTGTCCGGCTTGATCGCCTCGACCGGGCATTCCGGTTCGCAGACGCCGCAATCGATGCACTCGTCCGGATGGATGACGAGGAAATTCTCGCCCTCGTAGAAGCAGTCGACGGGGCAGACTTCGACACAATCGGTGTATTTGCAGCGCACGCAGGCGTCAGTGACGATATAGGTCATGGCAGCCGGATTTCATGGACGGGGCAGGTATGCCGGCGGGACATGGGCCGCAGGCGCGGTTTTGTCAACGGGGCCGCATGTGCGCTTCTGCACGCGATCGGGCGAAGACGCGCTCCCGGTCGCCGACGGCGAGCAGGGGCGTGACGCGCCGGATGAAGGCGTCCTCGAAGGGCGATTTCTCGCCATCGGCCAGGGCAACACGCCACAGCTGTTCCACCAGCGCGACGCGTTCCTGCTTGTCCAGACAGGCCTTCACCACCTTGGTGAAGCTGTGATGATCGACCGCAGTTTCGGCCAGGCTCTCGGCCTGGTCGAGCACGCGGGCCGCCTTCTCGTCGGACATGGAAAAGGCTGCCGACAGGATGGCGCGGATCTGCTCCTGCTCGCAGTCGGCATAGATGCCGTCGGCCAGTGCCGCCTCGACGAGCAGAGCCGTCGCCGCAACATGCGGATCGAGTTCGGGATGGGATTCGCCGGTATCGGCGGTGAAGAGACGCTTGATGGATTCGAACATGGCCGGGTCCTCTAAGGTCCGGGTTTATCGGCATATTTACGCGGCGGGCTCGGCCGGCTCCCCGGCCTCGTCGAGCCGGCGATAGAGCAGGCGGGCTTCCGCCGCCGGGCCGCGCCGTTCGCCCAGGCCCAGGATTTCGAGCCGGACAATCTGATTATTCAGGGGGAGCGTCAATGTGTCGCCCTCACGAACCAGGGCCGAAGCCTTGGTGATCCGGCGCGTTGTGCCGGCGGTCTCGATACGAATCTGCCCCTTCGTCACGATACGGGTGGCCAGGGTGCGGGTCTTGAACAGGCGGGCATGCCACAGCCAGACATCCACCCGCTGTCCGCTACCCGCCTCGCTCACGGCTTGGAGGCCTTGCGGCTGCGCTTGCGGCCCGGCTTGCGGGCGTTCGCGGCACCCGTGCCGGCGACATTCAGGGCGGCCAGAGCGGCAAACGGGCTGTCGGCGGGCGGCGGGGGCGCGGCAGCCGGCTTAGGCCGCGGGCGGGCCTGGGGACGCCGCTTGCGCCGGTCCCAGCGTTCGCCTTCGGCCTTTTCCGGATCGGGGCCCTTCTGGATGCGCTTGTAACCCAGCGTGGTCAGCGTGCCGCGCAGGTCCTCCACCGAACAGCCCAGCAGCGCCGTCATGTCGGCGGTCAGCGGGAAGCCGGGCTCCTGATCCACCGCGCGGGCATCGCGCAGCGTATCGGCGAGGCGTTCGAGCATGTCGAAGCGCACGGCGCGCGGACCGCAGGGGTAGAAACCGACGGTCGCATAATCGGCACGCGAGCGGCCGCGATCATTGGCGATCGAGGTCAGGCCGGGCGCCGGCAGCCAGCTGATATCGGTCGACCCGGCGGCGATCGCCTGCAGCAGGGCGTTCAGCCGCGCCGGGGCGGGTTTCACAAGCTCGGGCACGTAGACCATGTGCTCGCCGATCCGCACGCCGACAGCGCGCAGGGCGCGGCGCTCGTCCTGGGACAGGGCGCGCACCTCCTCGGAGATGGTCAGGCGGGCGAGGGCGCCACCGGCCTCGTGCAGGCGCCAGGCGACGCCGCGGGCCGGGCCGGGCAGCTCGTCGGACTGGCCGGCTTCGCGCAGCTTGAACAGCGGTGCCAGAACCGTCTCGATATGTTCGCGCACGCGGGCTTCCAGCGTCGACTGGGCGGCTGCCTGGGCTTCCGTCGTTCCCAGGTCGCCGCCGACCAGCTTGATGGCCGGTTTCAGCGGGCCGGGGCCGGGGATCAGCTGGGCCACGGTCTCGCCGTTCCAGATGATCTGGCCATCATCGGTGAAGGTCAGGTCTGTCATGTCTGTCCTAGCCAGGGCGCCGAGGCGCCGGTTGATTTCAGGTCGCAACGCTCTCAGCGCCGCGGACTTCAGGGTGCGGGCGGCCAGCTCGCGGCCTTCTGCATCGGGCCTGAACGTCAGTCCGTCAAGACGTCCGACGAAATGACCCTCTACCGTCACCTCGCCCGTGTGCGATACGCCGGCCAGCAGGTCGCGCTCGTCGCGCAGGCCTTTCACCAGTGCACTGGTGCGGCGGTCGACGAAGCGCTGCATCAGCCGTTCGTGCAGGGCGTCGGACAGTGCGTCCTCGATCTGGCGCGTGCGGCCGCGCCAGTGATCGGGGTCCTGCGTCCAGTCGGCGCGGTGCGCGGCATAGGCCCAGGTGCGCACATAGGCGAGGCGCGAGGCCAGCGCGTCGACATCGCCGGAGGTCTTGTTCAGCCGTTCCAGATGGCCGGCCAGCCAGTCGTCGGGCAGGCGATTGCCGGGGCCGGTCAGGTGCAGATAGATCGACTTCACCAGCCGGGCATGGGCGTCCAGCGTTGCCTTGCGGAAATCGGGCAGGCGGCAGGCATCCCATAGCCGGCTCACCCCGTCGCGGCCGGTCGCGCGGTCACGCACTTCGCGATCGGCCGCCAGCACGCCCAGGGCGCGCTCGTCCATCGCTTCGCCGACCCGCTCCAGCGCCGGGTGGCGCGAGGGTTTGCCGAGCGAGAATTGCAGCGCGTCCAGCGAGCTTTCGTCGAGATCGGGATTGCGCCAG
This sequence comes from Maricaulis sp., assembly GCF_039978735.1. Taxonomy (GTDB): domain Bacteria; phylum Pseudomonadota; class Alphaproteobacteria; order Caulobacterales; family Maricaulaceae; genus Maricaulis. The sequence continues at coordinate 41,437 of NZ_JBDWAS010000001.1, read as the reverse complement.
CGCAGGCGTTCCACGGGGGCAAAACTGTGGGCCTCCACGGCCTCGACGACATCCGGCTCGAACGGCCGGCAATCGGCGGTCTCGCCGAATGTGCCGTCGGACCGGAAACGGCCGGCCCGGCCGGCGATCTGGCCGAGCTCGGCCGGGGTCAGCCGGCGCCGGCGGCGGCCGTCGAACTTGCGGCTCTCGGCAAAGGCGACATGGTCGATATCCATGTTCAGCCCCATGCCGATGGCATCGGTGGCGACGAGGAAGTCCACTTCGCCGGACTGGTAGAGCTCGACCTGGGCGTTGCGGGTGCGCGGCGACAGACCGCCCATCACGACCGCAGCCCCGCCGCGCCGGCGGCGCAGGAGTTCCGCGATGGCGTAGACCGCCTCGGCCGAGAAGGCGACCACGGCCGAGCGGCGTGGCAGGCGGGTCAGCTTGGCTGGCCCGGAATAGCTCAGCTGGGAGAAGCGTTCGCGATGCTCGGTATCGGCGCGCGGCACGAGTTCGCGGATCAGCCGGGTCATCGTGCCCGAGCCGAGGATCATGGTCTCTTCGGTGCCGCGGGCGCGCAGGAGGCGGTCGGTGAAGACGTGCCCGCGTTCCGGATCAGCGGCCAGCTGCACCTCGTCGATGGCGACGAAGGCGACGCGCTTTTCCACCGGCATGGCTTCGGCGGTGCAGATGAAATAGCGCGCCGAGGCCGGCACGATCTTTTCCTCGCCGGTGATCAGCGCGACGGCGGCCGCGCCCTTGGCTTTCACCACCCGATCATAGACTTCGCGTGCGAGCAGGCGCAGGGGCAGACCGATCATCCCGGAGGACCGGCCCAGCATCCGCTCGACGGCGAGGTGTGTCTTTCCGGTATTGGTCGGTCCGAGCGCGGCCGTTATCTGGCCGGGACCGTCATTGCGCGCCAACATGACGCCCCCTCCTTAGGCCGGACGCCGGGGGCAGCGCAAGGCTGCTCACCGGCTCCCGGCATGCAGGATCAGCTTTCCTGGATCGAGCGGGCAGTGATCGTCACCCCGCCAAAACCGGCATTCGTCCGGATGCGCACGGGGACATAGAGATCGCCGCCATGCACCGGCGCCATCCAGAAGGTGATCGGATGGGAGATGGTATCCTCGTCGGGGAATTCATCCGCCTCATAGCCCGAGATCGGCTCGTAGTAGGCGTGGCAGATCTGGGCATCGCCCGACCAGGCCCGGGTGCGGACCCGTTCGGTACCGCCATCCTCGAAGCGCAGATTATAGCGCGCCCGGCCGTCGAATACGGGCAGCTGGCCGTCACACAGCGAATCGCTGCTGGAGGCAGCGCCCAGCCCGATGGCCAGCAGGGTGGAAAGCGGGTCGGAGGCCCCGGCACGCTCCTCTGCCGTCGCCGGCGGTTCACCCATATTGCCGAAGGGCGGTTCGATATTCGGCGTCGCCACCCCGTCGGGGAAGTCGATGCCGACCGTGCGATTCTTCGAGCTGGCATGATTGTAGTGGCTGTAGCGCCAGGGCTGCAGCCGGGGGCCGTAGCGATAGCCGGACACGCCCGCCTCGATATCCGCATCGGAGAACAATGCCGCCAGCCCGGCCGTCGTCAGCCGCGCCGAGGCGCTGTAGTCGTCATTGGCGAACTGGCCGTTCACGACGATATCGGCGACCTGGAAGATCATGACCGAACCGGAATACTGCACAGTGATGCCCCGCACGCCGGCAGCTGCCGCGCTATCTGCTGCATCATCGGCCGCAAGGACCGGCACGGTGCCGGTCAGGCCAAGCGCCATGGCTCCGATAACCCACGCGTTTTTCACTCGAAACTCTCCTCGGCTATGCACCGCCGCCAGCTTGACCCCGATATATCAACTGCAATAACCGAACAAAACCGGCTGCAAGATGAACGGTGCAAGCTTGACGCCGTCGCGCCGCTCCGTTATCTCGCCCGCTCTCGCGCCGCTCGCAAGATCGGTGCGCACGGATTATTCTTTGTGAAAGGTGCGACTATGGCGCGTCGCTGCGAACTGACCGGCACGGGCGTGATGACGGGGAACAATGTGTCCCACGCTCAGAACAAGACCCGCCGCCGTTTCCTGCCGAACCTGTGCGATGTCACGCTGGCTTCGGAAAAGCTGGGTCGTAACTTCAAGCTGCGCATCGCTGCGAAGGCGCTGCGGTCTGTCGACCATGTCGGCGGCCTGGATGCCTTCCTCCTCAAGGCCCGCGACGAGAGCCTCTCGGACCGCGCCCTGAAGATCAAGCGCGACCTGAAGAAGGCTCTGGCAGCCTAAGCGCTTCCGGACCTGACCGAATTCGATCAACGCCCGCTGTTCCTGCAGCGGGCGTTGTCGTATGCGCGGCATGCCGCTAGCTTCCTCGCGGTTTTCGGACGTGAAGATCCGGGGGGAGGCCGTCATGACAAACAGGATTTCCGCAATCGCCGCAGCGTTCGGCGCTCTGGCACTGGCAGCCTGCGGCAGCGGCGAGCCCGCCGCCGAGGCGCCGGCCACGCCCCGCCCGGCTGAACCGGCACCGGATGATGGCGGTATTCCCGCCGCCGACATGGTCTTCTTCGGCGGTCCCATCTACACCGCCGACGATGCGCGTCCGACGGTCGAGGCCGTTGCTGTCCAGGACGGCCGCATCGTTTTCGCCGGACCGCGGGCCGGCGCCAATATCTGGGTCGGACAGGCCACGCGCCTTGTCGATCTGGAGGGCGCGGCGATGTATCCGGGCTTCACCGACAGCCATATCCATGTGCTCGGCGTCGGCCAGCGCGAACGCCTGCTCAATCTGGATGATGTGCGCTCGGTCGCCGAGCTGGTCGAACGCGTCTCCGGCGCCGTCGACGCGGCCCAGCCGGGCGATGTCGTCTTCGGTCGCGGCTGGATCGAGACTCACTGGCCGGAAGGCCGTTTCCCCACGCGGGACGATCTGGATGCCGTGTCACCGGACAATCCGGTCGTGCTGGTCCGGGCCGACGGCCATGCGCTGGTCGTCAATTCTGCGGCACTGGAAGCCGCTGGCATTGATCGCGATTCGCAGGCGCCGGAAGGCGGGGAGATTCTGTTCGACGAGGCCGGCGAGCCGACCGGCATGCTGATCGACACCGCCATGGGGCCGGCTCACGCGCTCGTCGCCCAGCCGTCCGGTGCCGAGCGCGCCGACACCTATGCCGAAGGCGCAGACCGTCTTGCCAGCCTGGGCTGGACGGGCGCGCACGACATGTCGGTGCCCTGGTCGGATGTGGCGATGATCGAGGATCTCGCCGCAGCAGACCGCCTGCCGATCCGCGTCTATATCTCGATTAATCCGGGCGGCTATGCCGATCTGGCGGCCGGCGAGGTGCCGCGCACGGCCGATGACGGCCGGGTCATCACCCGGGCCGTGAAACTCTATATGGACGGTGCGCTGGGCTCGCGCGGTGCGGCGCTGCTGGAGCCCTATTCCGACCGGCCCGACACGTCCGGCCTGCGGATCGCGGAAGCCGACGAGACGACGGGCATGATGACCCAGGCCCTGCGCGACGGCATCCAGATGAATGTCCACGCCATCGGCGATCGCGGTAATCGCTCGTTGCTCGACTGGGTGGGCGAGGCGCTGGACCAGGTTCCCGCAGAGGGCCGCGCCCTGGCCGAACATCGCTGGCGCGATGAGCACAGCCAGATCGTCCACCCGGACGATATCCCCCGCTTTGCCGAACTGGGCGTGATCGCCTCCATGCAGCCCTCCCACGCCATCGGCGACCTGCACTTCGCACCCGACCGGCTGGGCGATGCCCGGCTGGAGGGCGCCTATGCCTGGCAGAGCCTGCTGGATGCCGGCGCACACCTCACCGGCGGATCGGATGCACCGGTCGAGCAGGGCGATCCGCGGATCGAATACTATGCCGCCACGGCACGCGCCGATCTGTCCGGCTTCCAGGGCGAGAACTGGCATGCCGAGGAAGCCCTGTCGCGCAGCGACGCGCTGAAACTCTTCACGCTCTGGCCGGCCTATGCCTCCTTCCGCGAGAACGAGCTGGGCTCGATCGAGACCGGCAAGCGGGCCGATTTCACGGTCTTCTCCGCCGACATCATGACCATCCCGGAAGCGGAGATCCTCGAGGTCGAGCCGATGATGACCGTGGTCGAGGGGGAGATTGTCTGGGAGCGGCCGGAGTAGGTGGCAAAGGCCGGCGCCCGCCCATCTTGTCATCCCGGATGAATGCCCCGCGAAGGCGGGGCGGAAGTCCGGGACCCATACGCTTCCTGCCGCTCCAGCTCGCTATGTCGCTGATATCGAGCCGGCTTTCGGGTGATTGCCGTGCTTATGGGTCCCGGCGCTGCAACCCGCCTGCGCGGGCTTCCGGCCGGGATGACACGGTGTCGAGACGAACTACTCCCCCACCGCAAATGCCATCAGCAGGGTGCGCTGGCGGTCGGAGAAATTGTCGTCGGAGATGATCAGGACCAGGGTCTCGCCGCCGCGTTCGATCACGGCGATGCCCTCGAAATTGTCGACGGGCAGGGGCGGGTCGATCCGGCCGAGCGTGTCCGGCGTGATCGCGGCCGGCGTACCAGGCTGCGGCACCGGGAAGGCGATGATGCCGATCCGGTTGCCGGCTGCGCGCGAATAGAAGCGCTCCAGGGCGTAGATCGTGCCGTCATGTGCGGCCATGCCGGTCAGCCCGAAAGAGGGGCGCGAGTGCAGGCTGTAGCGCTGCCAGCCCGTATCGTCGCCTGCCCACAGCGCGTGACCCAGTCCGAGATCGGTCGGGTATTCCACGCCCATCACTAGGCACCCCCCGTCTGTGAGGGCCAGGGATTCAAGGCCGCGATTGTCCGGCAGGCCGGACAGGGCGTCCGGGATAACCATTGTTTCGGGCAGGGCCGTGCCGGCGGCCGACCAGTCCTCGCCCAGCGCATAGGTCAGCACGCGGTGCTGGCGCTCGAAACTCACCGCATAGCGGCCATCGCCCAGCGCGGTCAGGCCTTCGCTGTCGCCGGAGCGGCCCTCGAAATGACGGCCATCGCTGTCGCGTACGGGTGAGATGGAAAGGTCGCTGAAGCCGGTCAGCGTATTCGTCGCATCGTCCCAGGCCAGCGCGCCGGTGACCCACCAGGCGCTGTCGGAGAGCGCAAGAAGGCGTGTGCCGTCTGCCGAGACTTCCAGGGCCGACAGGCCGCCGAAGCGTTCATCGTCAGACGCCAGGACGAGCCCGCCGCGATAGGCCAGCCGGCCCAGCGTGGCCTGTTCCTCGGGACCGGCCTCCAGTGGCAGGGCGGCCGCCGTCACCGACTGGGCATGGGATACCGGCTGCAGCGCCAGACAGAGAGCCGCCGCAGCAAGACCGAAACGCATCATTTCCGTGTCTCTCCTCAGCGGCCGCCGGCCAGGGAGGCCCAGTCGCCGCGCTTCAGGCCCGATGTCGCCGTTTCTCCCCGGCTGGAGAAACGCGTGCCCGGGCCGCCATCCTCTTCGAACAGGGCGGCCAGCTGGTCGGTCATGGCGCCACCGAGCTGTTCGACGTCATTGATGGTAACCGCGCGGCGATACCAGCGTGTGACATCATGGCCGATACCGATGGCCAGCAGCTCGACTTCCGAACGGTTCTCGATCAGGGCGATGGTCTCGCGCAGATGGCGTTCCAGATAGCCCGGGGAATTGGCCGATTGGGTGCCGTCATCGACCGGTGCGCCGTCGGAGATCACCATCATGATGCGGCGCTGTTCCGGCCGGGCGCCCATGCGCTTCCAGGCCCACAGCAGGGCTTCGCCGTCGATATTTTCCTTCAACAGGCCCTCGCGCATCATCAGGCCCAGATTGGTGCGGGCGCGGCGCCAGGGCGTGTCGGCGGACTTGTAGATGATGTGGCGCAGATCGTTCAGGCGGCCCGGGTGCGGCGGCTTGCCCTCGGCGAGCCATTGCTCCTTCGAGCGGCCGCCCTTCCAGGCCTTGGTGGTGAAGCCGAGAATCTCCGTCTTCACACCGACCCGCTCCAGCGTGCGGGCGAGAATGTCGGCGCAGGCCGCGGCGACCATGATCGGCCGGCCGCGCATGGAGCCGGAATTGTCCAGCAGCAGGGTGACGATCGTGTCGCGGAATTCGGTATCGCTCTCCTGCTTGTAGGACAGGGGCAGGGTGGGGTCGGCAATGACACGGGCCAGGCGCGAGCCGTCCAGCACGCCTTCCTCGAGGTCGAACTGCCAGGCGCGTTCCTGCTGCGCCATCAGGCGGCGCTGCAGGCGGTTGGCCAGGCGGCCGACGACCTGGTCGAGCCCTTTGAGGGCATTGTCGAGGTATTTGCGGAGCCGCTCCAGCTCGTCCGCATCGCACAGATCCTGGGCCTGGATCACCTCGTCGAATTCGCGGGTGAAGACCTTGTAGGCCTTGGCATCGCCCTCGCCGGAGGGCTGCCAGTTGGGCCGCATGGCGGTCTGGGCGGCGCCTTCATCATCCATGGCGTCGACGCGCGTATCGGCGTCCTCGCCCTCGGCATTGATCTCTTCCTCGTCGCCGGCCGTGCCCGAGGCATCCGGCGTGTCGGGCTGTTCGCCGTCCTTGCCGTCATCCTGCTCGTCCTCGCCGGTACGCTGCTCGCGATCGACGCCCTCATCGTCATCGTCCTGGTTTTCCGACTGTTCCGGATCGCCGCCCAGCTCGTCGGCCAGGTCGAGATCCTCGATCACGGTGCGCAGGAGATCGGCAAAGGCCTGCTGGTCGCCGGCATTGCGCGCCAGGGCGTCGAGCGATTTGCCGGCGACGGTTTCCAGCTGGTCGCGCCACAGCTTCATCAGCCCGTCGGCTTCCGGCGGGGTCGGACGCCCGGTGATCCGCTCGCGGACCAGCATCGCCACGGCCTCTTCCATCGGGGCAGCCTGGCGATCCTCGACGCGCTGCCAGCCCTTCTGCCGGCAGCGGGCGATGAGGGCGGCATCGAGATTGTTGGCCATGCCGCGCATGTCACGCGCGCCAAGGCTTTCCACGCGGGCCTGCTCGGCCGCATGGAAGATCGCGCGCGCCGTCGCGCCGGGCGGCAGGGCGCCGAGATGGGCCGCTTCGTCATGGTGCGCCAGCCGCAGCGCCAGCGCATCGGCGCGGCCGCGCACGGCTGCTGCAGCAGCAGCCGACGGTTCCGGTCCGGGATTGGGCAGCACAATGCGTCCGCCCGACAGGCCGGCAATCTCGCCGCCATAGCGGACATCGAGATCCTTGTCGCCGGCGATGGCGCGGGTGGTGATGGCGAGGGCGCGCTTGAACGCGTCCGGGTCTCTGGGCGGCTGGCTCATAAGCGCAACCTAATCCATCCGCACGAAATTGCGAGGGCGGCAAAGCGTCCCCCTGCATGGGATTTCAGCGGAACCGGCACGGCCGCCACGCGTTTTAAGAGTACCGGTTGTTTCGCAACCTGAAAGGAGGCCCGGTCATGACCAAGGTTGATTTCGAAAAAGCCCTTCTGGACCCGGCAGGCACGTTCGACGAGCCGGAAGACGTCGTGCGCAACGACGCCCTCTCGCGCGAACAGAAGAAGGAAATCCTCGAGCGCTGGCAGCATGATGCCGAGGAGCTGGTCGTTGCGTCCGGCGAAGGCATGCCCGGCGGCGGCGAAAACCAGCTGCGTAAGGTCGCCAAGGCGCTGGACGCGGTCTGAACCGCTATTCCAGCACGCCGATGGAGACCAGCCAGTCACGCGAGATCGCCGCGATATCGTAGCGCTCGCCCGTGACGGTGTTTGTGAAGTTGTGGTCGCCAAAGGGCAGGATATGGACGGTGTGGTGCGTTTCGCCGTTCTCGATGCGCGCCCCGATCAGGTCGATCGAGGGCAGGACGGGGATGACACCGTCGCTCAGTCCGAAGAACCAGAGCGTGGGCGTGTCACTGTCGTCCAGAACAGGCGCCGGATCGAAGCCCGGCTCGCCCGTAAAGGCGATGGCGGCCGCCTCGGCGGTCAGCATGTCTGTGCGGGTGATGGTGTCGCGCGCGCCCACCGACTGCATCAATGCGGCTTCGTGCGCGGCTTCTGCGCCCGCCGACACCGAAACACCCTCACCGATGATGATGAAACCGATCCCGATTCCGGTGTTCTCGCGCAGGAGGCTGTCTGCCAGGGGCATGATCCAGCCGGCCTGGCTGCCGCCGAACAGGCCGATCCGCGTTTCGTCGATACCGTCCTGACCGGCCAGCCACTGCACAGAATGGGCGACGTCCCAGGCGAGGTCGTGGAAGACACGATCGCTCGTTTCCACCGAGAAGCGTTCGTATTCGCCGGTCGATTCGCCCGTCCCGCGCTTGTCGAAGGACAGGACCGCAAAGCCCATGGCCAGCGCAGCATTGGTGTAGAAGCCGACACCGTCGCGCGTGGTCGCTGCCGAGCCGTGCGCGGTGACGATGGCTGGCAGCTCGCCGGACGCGCCGGCCGGCCGGTAGAGGGTGGCGCCCAGTTCGACATCGCCCGCCGGAATGGTGACGCGCACGGTTTCGGCCTCGCTGAGCGGTGATGCGTGAGCGGGAGAGCCGGCCACCAAGGCAAGGGTCGCGATGAAAAGGCAGACGGTCTTCCGCCATCCGGGGGTGTTGCGCATGTGACTGGTCTCCTGACGCCCGATATTGCAATCAGACCTGCCTGCCGATTCCGGATCAATTCACAAGGGGTTGATCGACGAATGACGTCCTCGGCGCGGCATAATCCATGAACAGTCCGGAAAGGAGTTGATAACCACATCACGGCATCCTGTCCGGTGGAGCCCGGAAAAAGTGGGCCCGACAGGTGGCGAGACAAAAGGCTGGATGACCTATTCGGTCCATTCCATGGCCAGCGTGAACTCTGCGCTGCAGCATATGGATATGCTGCAACGGGACAGTGTGAAAGTGCACACCCGTATCGCGACAGGGCTCAAGATTGGCAGCGCGAGCGATGGCGGCGCGATCTGGGCCCTGGCCCAGGGCATGCGCGCGTCCAACGGTGCGCGCGGCGAGGCGCTGACCTCGATGGATCTGGCCACCGGCGTCGTGGAAACGGCGCTCGCCGCCGCTGAAGGCATTTCCGATCTGATGGTTGAAATGCAGGGCAAGCTTGTCGCCGCCACCGACACTTCGCTCGACGAACAGGGCTGGCGCACCCTGATGAACGACTTTGTCGCCCTGGGTAATCAGGCCCAGCACCTCGTCGCCAACGCATCCTTCAACGATATCAACCTGCTCGAAGCCGGGGCCGCCGATATCTCGGTGCTCGTTTCGGAGAACCCCAACGCCCAGATGGCGATTGCCGCGGAAGATCTGAGCGATGGTGGCGGGATTTTCGATTCGACCCTGCCGGCCAGCCTGCCGCAAACCGATGCCAGCGGTCTCGCCACCCGGCCGGACGCAAGCATGGTCGCAGACTTCGAAACCTCGATGAACGCCGTCAATGCCGCGATCTCGCGCCTGGGCGTCAGCCTGAAGACGCTGGAGATCCAGCGCACCCTCCTGGTCAAGCAGATCGACGTGACCGATGCCGGTATCGGCAATCTCATCGACGCGGATCTCGGCCGGGAATCAGCCAAGCTCAAGGCGTTGATGGTGCGCGAGGATCTGGGTCTGCAAGCCCTTGCGATCGCCAATGAGGCCCCGCGCACCATCCTGCGCTTCTTCCAGTAGGATCAGCTAGCTATCGACCCGGGCGCCGCTTGCGTCGATCACGGGCGTGCCGTCTTCCAGTTCGAACGGGCCTGAAGGCCAGGTTTCCAGCAGGTCGAGCACGCCGGGGCTGGGCCGGCACAGGCGTACGCCGCGCGGCGTGCACACGATGGGCCGGTTCACCAGAACGGGATGCTCCAGCATGGCATCCAGGATCTGCGTGTCGGACACGCCGGGTTCGAGCAGGCCCAGCTCCGCCGCCGGCGACTTGGTCTCGCGCAGCGCCTGGCGCGGCGTCAGGCCGGCGGCTGCGAACAGGCCGAGCAATTGCGGCCGTGTCCAGCCGGTTTCCAGATACTCGATCACGACCGGGTCCTCGCCCGCCGCCTTCACGATGGCGACGACATTGCGTGATGTGCCGCAGTCCGGATTGTGATGGATGACGATCATGGCGCGGGTGTCTCCGGTCCGGGGAAATGGCTGCGTGTACGGTTGGCAAAGGCCACCAGCGACAGCATGACCGGCACTTCCACCAGCACGCCCACGACGGTCGCGAGCGCCGCGCCCGAATTGAGGCCGAACAGGCTGATCGCGACCGCGACCGCCAGTTCGAAGAAGTTCGATGTGCCGATCATCGCGCAGGGGGCGGCAACAGGGTGCGGTACGCGCCAGACCCAGGCGGCGCCATAGGCCAGGGCGAAGATGCCATAGGACTGGATCAGGATCGGCACGGCGATCAGGGCGATCAGCAGGGGACGTTCCAGGATGACATGGCCCTGGAAGCCGAACAGCAGCACGACCGTGCCCAAAAGGCCGAGGATCGAGGCCGGCTTGATGCGGCCGGTAAAGCGCGCGACAGCCTCCTCCCCGCCCTGGCGGACCAGCAGGGTACGCATCGCGATGCCGGCAATCAGCGGGATCACGACATAGAGCGCGACCGACAGGATCAGTGTCTCCCAGGGCACCGCGATATCGGTCACGCCCAGCAGCAGGGCGACGATCGGGGCGAAGGCGAACACCATGATCGCATCGTTCACGCTGACCTGGGCGAGGGTATAGGTGGCGTCGCCGCGGGTGAGTTGCGACCAGACGAAAACCATGGCCGTGCACGGCGCGGCGCCCAGCAGGATCAGGCCTGCGATATAGCCGTCAGCCTCGGCCGGCGGGATCAGTCCGGCAAAGATGTGCTTGAAGAAGGCGACGCCGAGAAAAGCCATGGTGAAGGGCTTGATCAGCCAGTTCACCACCAGGGTGATGACCAGGCCCTTTGGCCGCTCGCCGACGCGTTTCAGACTGCCGAAATCGACGGCGATCATCATCGGCCAGACCATCGCCCAGATCAGCACCGCTACGGCAAAATTGACATTGGCATATTCCAGCGCGGCGAGGGCGGCGAACAGGCCGGGCACGATTTGCGCAAGCCCGATCCCCGCCAGGATACACAGCGCCACCCAGACAGAGAGATAACGTTCGAACGTGTTCATCGATCCCGCTTCCCTCAGCCGCAGCAGGCTTTTCCGTCAGGCCGCGGTGCGGCCCTGGGCGTGCAGCAGCCACCGTCTCCGGCTTCGTGGGGAGCGTTGGCGATGACCGCCGTTTCGGGCGCCTCGCCGAGATCGTGACCGTAGTCGGTGCTTTCGCCCATCGTGCGGAAGACTTCCCAGTTGGTGCCGACGGGGTCGGCGACCCAGCTTTTTTCCGACCGCGCATAGCAGCAGGTCGTCTCGCCCTCCTCGAGAGTCTCGGCACCGGCGCGCGAGAGGCGTTCATAGACCTCGTCGAGTTCGGTCTTGTCTTCCGCCTGGATGCCGAGATGCTGGATGCCCGGACGTCCCCCGCGCGCGCTGATCGCGAAATTGACCCGCGGATCGTCGAGCATCCATTTGGCGTAGTCGGACTTGGTGGTCGTCGGACCGGCGGCGAACAGGGTCGAGTAGAAGGTGATGGCTTTTTGCAGGTCGTCGACGGCGAGATGGACGTGCAGGCGTTTCATGACAGGGACTCCTGGGGTGTGGGGCAGCAGGCGCCGCGTGCGGCAGCCTCGACAACCGGGGTGCAGATCTCCGAATGGCCCTGGCAGCAATCCTCCATCAGATAGAGGAGGAGTGCCGACATGGTTTCGAACTCGACGCTGTAGATCAGCGAGCGTCCGTCGCGGCGCTGGCGGACGAGGCCGGCCTGCGACAGCAGGTTCAGCTGGGCCGACAGCGTGTTGGGCGCGATATCGAGTGCGCGGGCGATCTCTCCTGCGGCCATCCCGTCGGGCCCGGCTTTCACCAGCAGGCGGAAGACGGCAAGGCGGCTGGGCTGGGCCAGGGCGGCGAGGCGGCGGACGGCGGTTTCTGATTCCATATTTCAACGATAATTGAACTATGGAGCCGCGCAAGCCGGTTTTTGCTGCCATGTTCAGCCGCCAGAAGTTCAGCTGCCAGTGGATCAGCCGGCGGGCGCGGTTCCCGGGCGCAGATAGGCAAACATGTGCGCCACATAGTCAGCCTTGCCCAGTTCCACGCCTTCACGGCGCAGGATCGCGTAGGCCGTCATGACGTGGAAGTAGAATTGCGGCAGGGCCCAGTCGCGCGCATAGCGCTCGCCATCGTCCAGATCGAAGGCGATACCCATCGGCAATTCCAGCGCCAGCGGCCGGCCGGCGCTGTCATCCAGCGCATCGGCGGGCAGGCTGTCGAGATAGGCCAGGGCCTCGTCGATCCGCGCGAGAGCCTCGGCCAGCGTGCCGGGATTTTCGCCGCCCTGCCGGCCTTCGTTCAGCAAGGTGTCCATCGCGTCGGGGAAGGGCTCGTGGCGAAGCCGGCGGCCGCCCTCATGGACTTGCAGGCAGGCAAAGCGGATCTGGGTCGACAGGGGGAACATGTCCGGGGCGAGGCGCGCCGCCAGCAGGGCGTCGGCATTGCCGGTCTGCTCCTCGGCCTTGCGCAGCCAGGCCGCCAGCGCGGTGAGCATCTGCCGGTAGGTCGGCAGCAAGAGATCGCTTAACGTCATGCCTGGCTCCCCGCCATTGTGATCAATCGCGGGCACCGTGCCCCCGGCGTGCGCCGGGGGTCAACAAAACCGTCAGTGACTTGCGGTGTCAGGCTGCCGAGCTTTCCGCCTTGATCGGTGCTTCCGGCAAGTCCTCGCCGAAGACGCGCTGGTAGAATTCCGCGATGGTCGGACGTTCCAGCTCGTCGCACTTGTTCAGGAAGGTCAGGCGGAAGGCGGCGCCCAGATCGCCGAAGATCTCGTAATTCTCCGCCCAGGTCAGCACGGTCCGCGGGCTCATCACCGTGGAGATATCGCCATTGATGAAGGCGTCGCGGGTGAGGTCGGCAACCTTCACCATGTCGGCGACCATCTTCTTGCCGTCCTCGCTTGCGGAGAGCTTTTTCATCTTGGCCAGCACGATGGCGTTCTCGGTCTCGCGCGGCAGGTAGTTCAGCGTCGAGACGATGGACCAGCGGTCCATCTGGCCCTGGTTGATCTGCTGGGTGCCGTGATAGAGGCCGGTCGTGTCGCCCAGGCCGATCGTGTTGGTCGTGGCGAAGAGGCGGAAGAAGGGATGCGGACGGATCACCTTGGTCTGATCGAGCAGGGTCAGCGAGCCCGAGGCCTCCAGTACGCGCTGGATCACGAACATCACGTCCGGGCGGCCGGCATCGTACTCGTCGAACAGGAGCGCGACCGGGCGCTGCAGGGCCCAGGGCAGGATGCCTTCCTGGAATTCGGTGATCTGTTTGCCGTCGCGCAGCACGATGGCGTCCTTGCCCACCATGTCGATCCGGCTGACATGACTGTCGAGATTGACCCGGACCATCGGCCAGTTCAGCCGCGCGGCGACCTGCTCGATATGGGTCGACTTGCCGGTGCCGTGATAGCCTTGGATCATCACGCGGCGATTGAAGGCAAAGCCCGCCAGGATGGACCGCGTGGTCGCCGGATCGAAGACATAGTCCGGATCGATCTTGGGCGTGTGTTCGTCCGCCCTGGAGAACATCGGCACTTCAAAGCCGGCATCGAAGCCGAACAGGGCCTTTGTGTCAGCGGTCGTATCGGGGGCAGCCAGGGGGAAGTCTTCGCTCATCGAACCGGTCTTTATCGTTGCGCGCCTTGGGGCAGGAGATGCCTGACGCCTGGATTTGATATCGACAGGTATTGCAAGGCCGCACCGGCTTCAAGTCAATGCGGCGAACACAGCCGGGGCGGCAAAACGCCCCGGCTGTCCGATGTGCGCGGTTAACAGGGTCAGGCGATCTGGCGGGCGAGTTCCTCGACGCTGCGGGTGGAGCTTTCCACGTCGCGCGTGGCGGCGTCGATTTCCTGGATCGCCTTCGAGATGTCCGTCACGCCCTGGGCGACGTCCTGCATGTTGCGGGACATGTCGGATGTCACCGATGTCTGTTCCTCGACGGCGGCGGCAACAGCCGTCGACATGCTCTCGACTTCCGAGATCGTGTTGCGGATCAAGGAGATGGCATCGGCGGCGCGTTGCGTTGCGCCCTGGACTTCGGAGACCTGCGCCGAGATTTCCCCGGTCGCCGCGGACGCCTGGTTGGCCAGGCCCTTCACTTCGGATGCAACGACGGCGAACCCCTTGCCGGCTTCACCGGCGCGGGCCGCCTCGATGGTCGCATTGAGCGCAAGCAGATTGGTCTGTTCGGCGATGGCGGTGATCAGGTTGACGATCTCGCCGATGCGTTGGGCGGCGTCGGAGAGCGTGCGGACCGTGGCGTCGGTCTTGTCGGCCTGCTCCACGGCTTCCCGGCTGACCTGGGATGCACGCGACATCTGCTGGCTGATCTCGGCGGCCGACGCGGACAGTTCCTCCGCCCCCGAAGCGATCGATTGCACCCCGGTCGAGGCCTGCTGTGCGGCCGCGGCCACGCTGGCGGTCTGCGAGGAGGTGTTCGAGGCGGACCGGGAGATTTTCTGCAGATCGGCTGCAATCGAGCGCTGGGCATCGGCGCGGCGATGCCGCTCGCTCACCTCGGCGGTGATGTCGGTCGCGAACTTCACGACCTTGAACGGCTTGCCATCCATGTCGAGGATCGGGTTGTAGCTGGCCTGGATCCAGACATCATGACCGTCCTTGGCGATCCGGCGGAACTCGGCCGACTGGAATTCGCCTCGGGCCAGTTTTGCCCAGAACTCCTTGTAGGCCGGTGCGTCGCGCTCGTCCTTCGCAACGAACAGCCGGTGGTGCTGGCCGCGCACTTCGTCGAGCGTGTAGCCCATCGTTTTCAGGAAGTTTTCATTGGCCTTGAGGATCGTGCCGTCGAGTTCGAACTCGATGATCGCCTGCGACTTGTCCAGTGCCGCCAGCTTGCCGTTGACATCGGCATTGGCCAGCTTGCGCTGGGTGACGTCGGTCGCGAACTTCACCACGCGATAGGTGCGGCCCGATGCATCCTTCACCGGATTATAGCTCGCCTGGATCCAGACGGGGCGGCCGCCCTTGCCGATCCGCTTGTACTCGGCGGCCTGGAACTGGCCGGCCCGCAGCGCGTCCCAGAACTGCCGGTATTCGGGTGTGGCGGCATATTCGGGTTCGACGAACAGGGCGTGGTTCTGACCGACGATCTCGTCCAGTTCATAACCCAGGGCGTCGAGGAAGTTGCGGTTGGCGGTCAGGATCTTGCCGTCCGGCGTGAACTCGATCACGGCCTGGGAGCGGGCGATGGCGTTGTATTTGTCGGCAATCTGGCTCTTGCCCGAATTCATCAGGTGCAGCATGGCGATGTCCCGTCGCTATCTCGTGTTGAGCCTGGGAGGCTTGTTGGCGAGAATTCTTTTATTCGAATTTGAGTCGATTTCGCGCTGCACCTGTGAACAGAAAGTTAATGGCCGAATAGAGGGCAAATATTCGGTGCTTGGTTTCCGAAGTATTTATAGAAAAACTCCAAAAAAATCAATGATTTACTATTTTAGTAGTCAACGGTCCCTTTTTGAAACAAGTATAATAATAGATTAGCATGAGTGCTTTGATCCGATTTGCGGCTATTTGAGGCTGTTTTCTGGATCAGAGGCAAACAAGGATTGCGCAGCTTGAGCGTTGTGGCTCAGGCCATGCCCGCATTCTTGAGGATCTGGTAGGCGGCGATCACGCGGCCCAGCTGTTCCTCGCTCGAGCGGTCGCCGCCATTGGCATCCGGGTGGAAGCGTTTCACCAGCTCGGCATAGCGCCGCCGCACCTTGGCCGGTTCGACATCGGCCTCCAGCCCCATCGTCTCCAGCGCCTTGGACTGGAGACGGCCCATCGATTTCTCGCGCGGGGCTTCCTTGTGCGGATCGCGGCGGTCGCCGAACATGCCGAACGGGTCGTTGAAACCGTCGGCAAAGTCGCGGCTGGCGCGCTGGGCCTTCGAGCTTGCCGAATGCGTATTGCGCCAGCTCCAGGTCGGGCGGTGGCCATAGGCGGCGCTTTCCCGGAAGGACTGGGCGGCGTGTTCGCTCATGCCCTCGAAGAAATTCCAGGACTTGTTGTATTCCGAAGCGTGCGTCTGGCAGAACCAGTAGAACTCGTTCAGCCGGTCCGTCGACTTGGGCGCGCGGCTGTCGCCGTGCTTGCGGCAACCGGGCCATTCGCACACGCGCTCTTCCGGCGCCGGCTCGTCCCGGGGCGGTTTGATGCGGATATCCTTGAACCGCGGTTTGTAGTCATAGGCGCCGGACATGCGCCAATTATGGGCATGCGTCGGTAAAGCGGCAATGAAATGCCTGTTGAAATTTGCGTCGGCGCGCAGCCTGGCCGCTGCGAAAGGCGTTCACGCCAGATTGACAGGCGAAATGGGCTCGGCTCCGCTGTCGTCAGAGCCGGGGCGTCGTGACCCGGTGACAGCGCCGGAGACCGCCATGACACTTCACCTCCGTTCCTTCCTCGCCGTCCTTGCGGCCGGCGGTCTCGGCCTGACCGGTTGCGCCTCTCTGCCGCAGGCGGAAACCGCGGCGCTGTGCGCGGGCGACGGGGTGAGCCTTCACGCCGACTTTTCCACCGCCGGCCAGCACCGCTGCCTCGTGCGCCCGGACGGTACCTTCATCGTGCGCACCGATCCGGAAGTCGCGATTGCCCCGCGCA
Source organism: Maricaulis sp. (assembly GCF_039978735.1). Lineage (GTDB taxonomy): Bacteria > Pseudomonadota > Alphaproteobacteria > Caulobacterales > Maricaulaceae > Maricaulis. The sequence continues at coordinate 24,796 of NZ_JBDWAS010000001.1, read as the reverse complement.
TCAATCCCAGCCCCTGGTTCGCCTTCGATATCGAGCGCGAGGAAGCAGGGACGATCGAGATCGTGCTGGACTATGGCGGCTATCGCCACCGCTACGAACCGCGCATTCTCCGCCCGGGCGGGGACTGGCAGATGGTCGATCCGGCCCGCGTCGAAGTCCTTGAGGAGGACAATCGCGCCCGGCTGACGCTCGACCTGCCTGCCGGCCGCACGCGGATTTCCGCCCAGCCCACTTATACGCCCGCCGATGTGGCCGGTTGGTCCGCGGCCTTCGCCGATGCGCATGGTTTCACCGCAATCGAATACGGCCGCTCGCTTGAAGGCCGGCCGCTGGAGGCCCTCGTCGCCGGACCCGCCGATGCCGGCCGCCTGTTGGTCGCGCTGACCCGCCAGCATCCGCCGGAATATTCCGGCGGCCGCGCCTTCGAGGCTTTTGCAACAGCGATCGGCGAGGCCCATGATGGCGGTGCGCTGGCCGGCTATCGCCTGGTACTGGTGCCGCTGGCCAATCCTGACGGCATGGCGAACGGCCACTGGCGCCTGAATTCCGGCGGTATGGATCTCAATCGCGACTGGTTCGAGGCCGACCAGCCCGAAATCGCCGCGCTGCAGGCGCTGATCCGCCGGGAGGCCGAGGGCCGCGATGTCGATGTCTTCCTCGATTTCCACTCCACCCGCCGCACCCTGGTCTACAATCCGCCTGCCGGCATTGCTGCACGCGGCGACGCACTGATGGCCGAGATGGCGGCGCGCTTCGAAGCCGCGCTCGACCCGCAACCGGACTGGATCGAGGGGCATAATACCGATGCCGGCACGTCCAAGGCCTGGGCGCTGCAGACCTTCGGCGTGGCGGGGCTGACGGTCGAGCTTGCCGACGAGGCCTCTATCGAGGAGAGCCATACGGTCGGGCGCCTGGCCGCCGAAGCGGTTCTCGCGATTGCCGCGGGGCACTGAAACCGTGCATGGCGTCGGTGCCGTCCGCGTGGTTATGGTCGGCCGCGCCCAGACTCGCGGAGTATTGCCATGTCCATGAAGGACACGATCCAGGCCCGGCTCGAAGCGGCCCTCTCGCCGCAACAGCTCGATGTGCGCGATGACAGCCATCTGCACGCCGGACATGCCGGTGCGCGGCCGGGCGGAGAAAGCCATTTCACCGTCGAGATCGTGGCGGACGCCTTTGCCGGCCGCTCGCGGGTCGAGCGTCACCGCCTGGTCAACGAGGCCCTGGCGCAGGAACTGGCCGGCCCGATCCACGCCCTCGTCATCCGCGCCCGCGCGCCGGGAGAATAATCGCGCCAGAGCGTTGAAACGACACAAGGGCGCGCTAGCTTGCCTGCCGGTAACCGGCAATAGCGAGGCGTCCTCTCCATGCGCATGTCCCAAGCGGTTCTTCCTGCAATCGGCGGGCTGGCATTCTTGCTGGCCGGCTGCAGCACGGCTTTTGAAACCCCGACCACCCTGTCGAACGACGCCCAGCTTGTGCCGGGCGAACGCCGCCTGGTGCCGGTGATGGAATATGCCGACGGTGAAGCGCTGGCCGGGCTGTCGGCGCTGCACCTGCCGCTGGTGGAAATCGCGCCCGGAGCCGAGGTCGATGACGATCTGGACAGTGCGCGCCTCGATCGCCTGCGCGCAGTCCTCTCCAAGGAAATCTGCCAGCGTTTCGCGCGCGGCGGCTTCTCCGTGCTGCCGGAACCGGAAGAGGGCGCCGCAACGGCACGTTTGAGTGCAGCTGTGACGGGGCTGCGTCGCAATAATGTTGCAACGACGGGGCTGTCACGGGTGATCGGCACAGCAGTACCGGGGCCGCTCAATCCGCGCGTTCCGATCGGCATCGGCGCGCTGGGGGCAGAGGGCGAAATCCTCACCGAGGACGGAACCCAGCTCGCCGCGATCCGCTGGGCGTCCCAGAACCACCTCGCCTCCGGCGGCGGTTTCACAACCGTGCTCGACGGCCCCGCGGCCTTCGGCGATCTGGCCGACGCCAACGAGCTCGCCAGCATCTTCGCCGACGCCTTCGGCGATCTGGTCGTTGAGGCAAGGGCCGGCTATGAGGTCAGCGAAGGCGAGACGCCGCGCGGCACGTGCGACGCCTATTTCGACCAGATCGGCCAGGATGAAGACGATGCTGCGGAGGCCGCCGGTTAAAGCGCGTCCAGCTCGTCCGGGCTCACCGAAACCCGTAGCCTGGTGATCTGGTTACGGCGGCGTTCGACGACTTCAAAGCGCGCGCCGTGGAACTGGAAGACCTGACCGCGTTCGGGGATCGTCTGGGCCTCGTGGATCACAAGGCCGGCAATGGTGACGGCTTCCTCGTCGGGAAGCTCCCAGTCCAGCGCCCGGTTGAGATCGCGGATCGGCACCGCCCCGTCGACCAGCCAGGAGCCGTTCTCATTGTCCGGCTGGATGCCCTCGACGGCGATATCATGCTCGTCCTCGATGGCGCCGACGATCTCCTCGAGAATATCCTCCAGCGTCACCAGACCCATCAGCGCGCCATACTCGTCGACGACCAAGGCAAAGTGCTCGCGCTTTTCGCGGAAGGCGTTGAGCTGGTCGAGCACTTCGGTGGTTTCCGGCACGAACCAGGGTTCGCGGCGCAGCGCATCGATATCGATCACCGACGCATCGCCATCGGCCTCGTGCAGGGCGCGGGCAATGTCGCGCACATGCAGGATGCCGACGATATTCTCGGTGTCCTCGCGATAGAGGGGCAGGCGGGTGTGCGGGCTGTGCAGCGCCTCGGTAACGATCTCTTCCGGCTTCTTGTCGGCATCGATCATCACGATCGACTTGCGGTGCACCATGATGTCGTCGACCGTCAGCTCGCGCAGGTCGAGCACGCCGCCCAGCATGTCGCGGTCATCCTTCACCACGCCGCCTTCCTCATGGTGCAGGGCGATGGCGCCGCGCAACTCGTCATGGGCGGACAGGACCGGGCCTTCCACATTGGCACCGAAAATGCGCAGCGTGCCGCGCACCACGACCTGAACGGCCCGTACCACCGGCGCGAAGACTTTCACCGCCAGCAGGATCGGCCGCGCCACGGTGAGCGCGAAACGGTCCGGATTGGACAGGGCGTAGGTCTTGGGCAGGACCTCCGCGAAGATCAGCACCGTGAAGGTCATGATCAGCGTGGCCCACAGCACCGAATTGCCGCCCAGCAGGTCCTCGAACAGCTGGCCGGCAATCATCGAGGCGGCGATATTCACCAGATTGTTGCCCAGCAGGATCGAGCCGAGCAGGCTTTCCCCGTCACCGATCAGCTTGTTGACCACGGCCGCGCCGGGATGCTTGTCGCGCTCCATCTGCAGCATGCGGGCCCGCGAGGTCGCGGTCAGCGAGGTTTCGGATCCGGAAAAGAAGGCGGACAGGCACAGAAGGCCGATAATCATCAGCACCGGGCCGATCAGGGTCCAGTCGAGGCTCATGAGAGCTGGGTCTCCACAAAGCGTTGCAGGTCGGTCTCGTCGGTATCTCGGTCGATGAAGGCCTCGCCGATACCGCGCGCCAGGACGAGGGCGATACGCCCGTCCCGGTTCTTCTTGTCATCGCGCATGCGGTCGATCAAGCGTTCCGCATCCCAGCCTGTATGGGCCAGCGTTTGCGGACTGTCGGGCAGGCCGGCTGCGCGCAGGTGCGCCCGTACGCGTTCGGCATCCCCGGCCGGGCAAAGCCCCTTGTGCACCGAGAAGCCGAAGGCCAGCGCGAGGCCCGCGGCGACGGCTTCTCCATGGCGGATCCTGTCCTTGGGCGCTTCGGCCTCGAAGGCATGGCCGAAAGTATGGCCGAGATTGAGCAGGGCGCGGGCACCGGCCTCGCGCTCGTCCTCGGCGACAATGCGCGCCTTGAACGCCACGGCCGCCGCCACGGCTTCACTCAATGTCTCACCGTCGAGGGCTGTCTCGCCGGCGGCCTCCAGCCGGTCGAACAGCGGGCGGTCGCCGATCAGGGCGGCCTTGACGATCTCGGCATAGCCGGCGCGGCGTTCGCGCAGGGGCAGGCTGGCCAGCAGGTCGGCATCGGCGATCACCAGGCGGGGCTGGTGGAAGGTGCCGACGAAATTCTTGCCATGGCTGGTATTGATGCCGGTCTTGCCGCCGACCGAGCTGTCGACCTGCGAGAGCAGCGTTGTGGGGATCTGGATGAAGTCGACGCCGCGCTTGGCAATGGAGGCGGCGAAGCCGGTGAGGTCGCCGATCACGCCGCCGCCCAGCGCGATGACCGCCTCGGAGCGTTCGATATTGCGGTCGAGCAGCGTGTCCACGAGGTGTTGCAGGCCGGCCCAGCTCTTTGTCGTCTCGCCCGGTTCCAGCACGATCGGATCGGCGCGCAGCCCGGCGCCTTCCAGCCAGTCGGACACGGTTTTCAGGTGCAGGCCCGCAACCGTGCGGTCGGTCACCAGGATGGCGCGGCCACGCGGGAAATGCGCGGCAAGCCTCGATTGCGCGGCCCTCAGCGCGCCCGCCCCGACCAGCACGTCATAGCTGCGCGCGCCCAGCCCGACGGAGACGGAAAGTATGTCGCTCACGCCTCGGCCTCCCGGGCTTCCAGTGCCTGCATGATCAGGTCCAGTGTCGTCTGATGCGATCCGGCGGATGCATCGACATGGATGTCCGCCTCTGCATACGCGGGTGTGCGGGCTTCGAGCAAGCGTTGCAGAACGCTGTGCGGGTCCTGATCCCGCAATAGCGGACGGGTATCGCGCCGGGAGACGCGTTTGACCAGCGTGTCGACATCGGCCTGAAGCCAGACCGACACGCCTTTCTCCTTGATGCGCGCACGCGTCTCCGGATCGACAAAGGCGCCGCCGCCCAGGGCGATCACCATCGGCGGCTCGTCCAGCAGACGGGCGATCACCTTGCGTTCGCCATCGCGGAAGGCGGCCTCGCCGAAATCGTCGAAGATCTCGGAAACCGAACGCCCGGCGGCGCGTTCGACTTCCTCATCGGCATCCCGGAATTTCAGGCCAAGCGCCTTGGCCAGCCGGCGGCCGACCGTGGTCTTGCCGACCCCCATCAGGCCGATCAGCACGATGGGACGATCCGTTTCGAGAGTTCGCGTCATGCCTAGCGGTATAAACGGTCTGGAAATCGCCGCAATCACGGTTAGGCTCCGCACGGAGGTCCGGTGCAGCCGATCGCACCGGTTTCAAACGTCATGGAGTAGGGCGAATGCGGGGTTTCCTGATTGGAGTGCTGGTTGTCGGCGTGCTGGTTCTGGCCGGCTTCGGGACGCTGGCCGTGATCGCGAATGGGCTGGAACCCACCCGGGAGAGTGTACGTGTCGAGTTGGAAGACAATTTCCCGCGCTAGCCTGCTGGCAGCGCTGCTGGGCGGCACCGCCCTGGCTCAGGATCCGATCGAGGTGGAGCGCCTGGACGCGCTCGATCCGCTGGAAGTCGGCCTGCCCGGCGCTGCGATGAGCAACCGCCTGTGGGCGGGCACCGACCGCGCGATGGCGCAGGCCGTCCTGTCGCGGCTGCCGGCCGCTGAAGGCGACGGCTATGCTAGCGAAACCCTGGCCGAGATTGCCCGCTCTGTTCTGGTATCCGGCGGCCGTCCGCCCGCCGGCGGGCGCGGCGATGCCGCGCTTGCGGCATTGCGGATCGACCGGTTGCTCGCTGCGGCCGGTGCTGACGACACGTTCGACCTGCTTGAACGTACACCGGGCGTGAACCGCACGCCGGCCCTGGCGCGCTGGCATGCCGAGCTGGCTTTTGCCACCGGCAATGCCGAACGCGCCTGCCGCACGGCCGACGCGATGACGCAGGGCCGCGAAGATGCCTACTGGCTGCGGGTACGGGCCTATTGCCTGGCGCTCGACGGTCGGGACGGTGCGGCCGAGCTGACGGCCGAACTCGCACGCAGCCAGGAACCGGATGCCGGTTTCGAGGCGCGCCTGTTCGCCATCATGCTCGACACGCCGCTGGATGCGGATGCGCCCGCAGCCGACAATGGTCTGGAATGGGCGATGAGCCGGGCTCTTCATACGCCGGGCGAACCGGTGCCGGCCGTCGACCAGACCGCGCCGTCCTGGCTGCGCGACGTCGCCCATCACGGCATGGAGCGACGCTCGTCCTCCAGCGAGGATCCGATGGCGCTGTTTGTCGCTGCCGGTTCGATGGACGGCATGGAGCGCCACCACGCGCTCGAGGAGATCATCGCCCAGGGTTATGATCGCGAGCTGGCTGGCCAGGCGCTCGGGCTGATGCTGGCGGATACGGGCGGCGGTGCCCGCTTTGTCCATGTCGCACGCCATCACGGCCGCGAAATCGAAACCGTGCCGATCACGCGCGTGACGCTGGAACATGGCTACGAGATCGCCCTGGCCGCGCTGCTGGTCGGCGAGACCGGTCTGGCACGTGAATGGCGCGATGCGCTGGTCAATGGTCCCGCCCGTCCGCAGCCTGCGCCGGGTTTTGCTCCGGCCGGTCCCGACATGGACGGCAAGCCGTCTGCCGCTGGTGAGCCCGCGCCGATGTCGCTGCCGCCGCAACCGGAATGGGTACCGCCCAGCCCGCGCCGCATGGTCGCGCTGGACATGGCCATCGCGATTGCCGGCGATGATCTGCGCGGTGGCACCTATGAGGCCGTGCAGGCGGCCTGGTTCGAGTCCCATGGCCCCGCCGTGGCGGCCGACATGCTGGCTCTGACGCGTCTGGGGGCGCCGATGCCCGAAGGCTTGCGCCCGATGCTTCTGGCACAGGAAGCGGCGGCGGCGCCGGCCGGTCTGGCGGCCATGGATGCTGCCGTGCGGGCCGATGCGCGCGGTGAGGCGGCCTTGCTGGCTATCTCTGTCCTGGCCGATCCGGCTGCGGCCGGAAATGCCGATGCGACGGCGCGGGCGATTGCCGCGCTCGATGCGGCGGGATTGCGCCGGGCGGCCTTGTCGGTCTTGCTGGAACGGGTTGTCAGGTCGGCCCTGTGAGCGCCAACCGGGACATCGCGCTTTTCCTGGACATGATGGCCGCAGAACGCGGTGCTGCATTTAATACGCTGGAGGCCTATCGCCGCGATCTCGACGATATCGCGGGCCGGCTGGCAGCCCGCGGCACGGCTCTGTCTGACGCCTCGACGGCAGATCTTGAAGCCATGCTGGCAGGGCTCGCCTCGGACGGGCTGTCGGCCTCCACTGCGGCGCGCCGCCTGTCGGCGATGAAGCGCTTTTACCGCTTTCTCCTGTCCGACGGACGCCGGACCGACGATCCGGCCGCGGCGCTCAAAGGGCCGAAGAAGGGCCGCAGCCTGCCCAAGGTGCTCAGCGAGGCAGATGTCGACGCGCTGTTCGATGCGGCCGGCCGTATCGAGGGCGCGAATGGTGTGCGTACCCGCGCGCTGATGGAAATCCTCTATGCCGGCGGTCTGCGGGTCAGCGAGCTGGTCTCGCTGCCGCTCAACGCCTTCGTGCGGGCCGAGCGCTGTATCCATGTCACCGGCAAGGGCGGCCGCGAGCGCCTCGTTCCCCTGACACCGAACGCGCTGGAAGCCGTTGACGCCTACAGGGCGGTGCGCGAGACGCATCTGCCGCCCGATGCGGGCCGTGCCAAGCGGGCGCAGCGCTTTCTCTTTCCGTCCCGGACCGCAAAGAGCGGCCATATGACCCGCGAGCGTTTCGCCCAGATTCTCGGCGATCTGGCTGTTGCGGCCGGGCTCGATCCGGCGAAAGTATCGCCGCACGTGCTGCGTCACGCCTTTGCCACGCACCTCCTGGCGCGCGGGGCCGATCTGCGCAGTGTGCAGATGCTGCTGGGGCATGCGGATGTGTCGACGACACAGATCTACACGCACGTCCTGGACGAGCGGCTGAAGACGCTGGTGCAGACGGCGCACCCGCTGGCACGCGGCTCCGGCGGCGATTGACGGGATTGACGTATGCGTAAGCACGGTCACGAAGGCTTGTGACCATGTCGCTAGCTGGCTAGGTTGCCGGCTCCTTTTTGCGTTCACAGGCGTTGGCAGGGCATGTCCGACCCCACACGTACCTATCTCGATTTCGAGCGGCCGCTGGCCGAACTGGAAGCCAAGATCGAAGAGCTGGAGTCGCTGGCCGGATCCTCCGGCGAGGATTCGCCCGACACGGCGGAAGAGACGGCGCGCCTGCGTCACAAGGCGAATGAACAGCTCGCCGCGCTCTATTCCAAGCTCGACCCCTGGCGCAAGACGCAGGTGGCCCGGCATCCGGAACGCCCGCATTTCCGCGATTACCGCAAGGCGCTGATCGAGGATTTCGAGGAGTTGTGCGGTGACCGCCGCTTCTCCGAGGACGCGGCCATTGTCGGCGGTCTCGGCCGTTTCCGCGGCCGTTCGGTCGTGGTGATCGGTCACGAGAAGGGTCACGACACCGAAACCCGCATCAAGCACAATTTCGGCATGGCGCGCCCGGAAGGCTATCGCAAGGCGATCCGCCTGATGGACATGGCGGAGAAGTTCGACCTGCCGGTGCTGACCTTCGTCGACACGGCCGGTGCCTATCCGGGCCTCGGTGCGGAAGAGCGCGGCCAGTCCGAGGCGATTGCCCGTTCGACCGAGCGCTGCATCAATCTCGGCACACCGCTGATCTCCACTATCACCGGTGAGGGCGGGTCCGGCGGCGCGGTGGCGCTGGCCTCCGGCAATGTCGTGATGATGCTGGAACACTCGATCTATTCGGTGATCTCGCCGGAAGGCTGCGCCTCGATCCTGTGGAAGGATTCGGCGCGGGCCAGGGATGCGGCCGTTGCCATGAAGGTGACAGCGCCGGACCTGCTGGAGCTGAAGATCGTCGACGAGGTGATTCCCGAGCCGATCGGTGGCGCACACCGTCACCCGGCGGAGATCATGCGCGCTGTCGGCAATGCGATCGAGAAACACCTGATCGCGCTCGACGGGCTGTCGCCGGAAGCCCTGCGCAAGCAGCGCCGCGAACGCTTCCTCGCCATCGGCCGCATGGAGAATGGCGGCTAGTTCTCCGCCGTCTCCATCGATCGCCGGCTGACCCGCATCGGAACCTCATTGTCCGGCTGCAGGGTGATGCGCATGACGGGGCGTGGATCGCGCGGACCGTCGAATTCGAAGCGAACGCGCCGCAACAGGCAGGCGAGCACGATCACCATTTCCATCATCGCGAAACGCGCGCCGATACATACCCGCGGGCCCAGGCCGAAGGGCAGGTAGGCGTCGCGCGGGATCGCCTTGCCGGCCTCGCCCAGGAAGCGCTCGGGCCGGAAGCTGTCGGGCTCGGCCCAGATATCGCGCTGGCGATGCAGCAGCCAAGTCGAGACGAGGACGTCGGTCTTGGCGGGCACCGGCAGGCCGGCGACGATATCCCACTCCCGTGAGGTGCGCGCCAGCATCGGGGCGGACGGATAGAGGCGCAGGCTTTCCTTGATGACAGCCTCGGTCCAGGGCAGCGCCTGCGACCATGTCGCCGGATCGGTATCGTCCAGCGCAGCCGCGTCGATCTCCGCCTCCAGCCGGTCGCGCACATCGGGCGCGCGCGACAGCAGATAGAGCGTCCAGGCCAGCGAGCGGGCGGTCGTCTCGTGTCCGGCGGCGAGGAAGGTGAGCAGGTTGTCCGTCACCGCCGTGTCGTCCAGGCCCGCGCCCAGCAGCAGGTCGAGGAAGTCCGGCGCGCGGCCGCTTTCCTCGGGCGAGAGGGCAGTGCGGCGCTGCGCGGCGACGCCGGAGACCTGGCGCCGCAGATCGGCGATCACCCGCCGCGACTTGCCCTGGCCGATCCGCGGGATCCAGCCGGGCAGGTGCGCGAGATCGAACGGATGGGGAATGCCGCTGATCTCCAGCAATTGGTGGATGCCCGCCGTGAAGCGCGCCTTGTCCAGCGCCTCGTCGCCGGAGAACAGGGTCTCGATCAGCACGTCCAGCGTCAGGTCGACCATGGCGTCGGAGACCGGGATGGTGCGCCCGTCGATCGCTTCGAACGCCGCCGCGGCGTCTTCGCAGACCTGCCGGATCTGCGGCGCGAAAGCGTTGACCTTGCGCGGGGTGAAGACCGGCGAGACCGCCTTGCGCGCCTTGCTCCAGGTCTCGCCCTCGGCGGTCAGCAGCCCGTCGCGCAGGAAGGGTTTCAGCACGGCCTGGCGCAGCGGGTTCATGGTGAAGTTGTCCGACCGCGTGACGAAGCAGTGATGGATGGCGTCCGGATCGTTGACGATCAGGCTGGAGCGCCCGAGGAAGCGGAAGGGTGCCAGCCGGATCGAGAAATGGTGCTCGCCCCACACTTCCAGCGGATTGCGGCGCATCGCCCGGAAATAGATCCAGTAGTCCGACGGGCGCAGCTTGCCGACGCCGCTATAGACGGCATAGGGCGGTTTGGGCGGCTGGAAGACCTGGTTCATCGCGTTCTCGCCTGACATTTTTCTCAATCTAGTGCGGCAGGCGCGCGCCGCCCATGCGCGAAAGGTCGCGGCTTGCTACTGGCTGGCCCAGACGATGCGCGCCATCCAGTCCAGTTCGGCCAGGGCCAGCTTGCGGTCCGGACGGGCGGGGTTGAGGGCGTGCAGGGTCAGCGCCTGGACAGTCTGGACGCCCAGCCTCCAGGCACAGATCGCCCCGCTGCGCTCACGCACCACGACGCGGTCGCCTTCGCGGGGTGGATTGTCGGGTGTGACAACCAGGCGGTCACCGGCCCGATAGACCGGTTCCATGTCGTCGCCCTCGACGGTCAGCGCATAGGCCTTGTCAAACGCCAGACCGGGGAAGGGGATGCGCGCCCAGCCCTCGCCCCGGGGTAGGCCGCCAGCGTCGAAAGCGCCCGCACTGTCAGCCAGGCTGTGGGTTCTCAGATTGTCCGCCCGCGACCGGCCGGCCACCAGATCGGCAAAGCCGGAGAAGTCCATATGGGCGGCGGCGAGGGCCTTGGCGAGGCTCTCGGTCGAGGGCCAGCGTGGTTTCTCTCCGTCACGTGAAAAGCGCTTGGAGGGGTTGAAAGTGGTGGAGTCCAGCCCGGCGCGGCGCGCCAGCCCGGACGGGCTGGTCTGGGCGTGGGCCGCCAGGCGGTCGATCCCCCGCCAGATCTCTTCGTGCGTGAACATGGCCCGAGTTTAGTGCGGCGAGCGGATTTGGGAAAACGCGAAGCGGCTTGCAACCGGAGAGCGCCTGCCCGGATTGATATGCGCGTATAAAGTGCATTATATGGCATATGTGCGCAATCCGGGTGCTCAGGAGTGCTGATTGTGGATCGGTTTGAAGGTGAAAGCAGCAGCGCCGGGGCCAGCGGCGCGCTCGGGGAGGATGGGCCGCCCCGACCGAGGCGAGAGGGCCTCGCCTTCAGATTGGAGTGATGTGATGTGGTCTATCCCACTTAGCATCACCTTGGAAATGAAAAAGACCCGGACCAGCTGGTCAATCCGGATCCGGGTCCTATTCATGATCTAAGGAAAGCGGGCGGGCCGTGAGGCTCGTCCGCACTCCAACAACCAATATAGCGCCGGGCTTGTGGATCGCAACATGCTGGCCGGGCACACACCCTTGCCACGTCTGGCGGGCAGGGCTACCCCGTCTGACATGACACCGAAAACCGCATACCGACTCGCCGTGCCCGAACGCTGGGCCGCCGTCATGATGGAGGGCGCCTTTTCCGGCGATCCGCACGACGTCGCTGACGGTTTCATCCACCTGTCCGCTGCGGACCAGGTCGAGGGGACGCTGGTCAAGCATTACAACGAGCATGAGCGTCTGCTCCTCGTCGAGATCGACCTGGAAGCACTCGGCGATACGGTGAAATGGGAGACGTCGCGCGGCGGCGCACTCTTCCCGCATGTCTATGGCGATATCCCGGCCAGTGCGGTGCGGGGCCTGCGCCATGTGCGCCGCAATGACGAGGGCGACTGGGTGCTGCCCGCCGATCTGGAGCGAGACTGATGCTGCACGACAGGGCGACACACTGGCTGAAAGGACTGGATCCGGAGCGTGCCCACAAGCTGGGCATTCTCGGCCTCAAGGCCGGGCTGGGACCGCGACAGCGCGGCGCGGACGATCCGCGTCTGGCGACGCGCCTTGCGGGAATCGATCTGCCCAATCCGGTCGGTCTTGCGGCCGGTTTCGACAAGAATGCCGAAGCGCCGGACGCACTGCTCGCCATGGGGTTCGGTTTTGTAGAATGCGGCGCCGTCACGCCGCGGCCGCAGGATGGCAAGCCGCGCCCGCGCATTTTCCGGCTTGAGGATGACGAGGCGGTGATCAACCGCATGGGCTTTCCCAATCAGGGGCTGGCCCGCTTTCGCAGCAATTTTGTCCGCCGTGCCCGCCGGGACGGGGTGGTCGGCGTCAATATCGGCGCCAATCTCGACAGCGAGGACCGCATTCCCGACTATGTGACCTGTCTGGAGGCGCTGCAGGGGCTGGCGCAGTTCTTCACGGTCAATGTCTCCTCGCCCAACACGCCCGGCCTGCGCACGCTGCAGTCGTCCGGCGCGCTGGACGATCTTCTGCATGCGGTGGCGGCCGTCGGCAGCTCGGCGCCGGTCTTCCTGAAAGTGGCGCCGGATATCGACGACAGCGAGGCCGGTGTGATGGTCGAAGCGGTTGTCCGGCATGGTCTTGACGGCGTGATCGTCTCGAACACCTCCATCCTGCGTCCGGAAAGCCTGAAAAGCGCGAATATGGGCGAGGCTGGCGGATTGTCGGGACCGCCGATCTTCGAGCGCTCGACGCAGCTGGTGCGGTTGTTCCGTGAGGCGGCAGGACCCGATCTGGCAATCATCGGCGTGGGCGGCGTCGACAGTGCCGATGCGGCCTATGCCAAGATCCGCGCCGGCGCCAACGCGATCCAGCTCTATACCGGCCTCGTCTATCACGGGCCCGGCCTGGTGCAGCAGATCAAGACCGGCCTGGTCGAGCGGCTTCAGGCCGACGGTTTCGCTTCGGTGTCCGAGGCTGTCGGCGCGGGCTGAAGCCGGCGCTCCAGCGCCGGATAGGCGGCGGCCAGTGCGGCGCCGCGCGCCACGTAGAAGATCAGGAAAGCGGCCCAGACGCCGTGATTGGCAAACATCGGCGACAGGATTGCATCGGCGGCCAGGTAGACGGCAACGGCAGCCAGACCGGCATTGCGCAGAATCTTGCCGCTTGTCGTGCCGATGAATACGCCGTCCATCAGCCAGGCGCCGGCGCCCAGGAAGGGCACGATGGCACACCAGGGCAGATAGGCCTGGGCGGCGGCGCGTGTATCGGCATCCTCGATCACCAGCGTCAGCGCATCGGCGCCGAACAGGAAGGTCAACACCGCGAAGACCGCGCCGGCCGCGAACATGGGTTCGCCGGTCAGGCGCACGGCCCGGCGCAGGGCGGGCAGGGATTTGCGCCCGAAGGCACGCCCGGCCTCGGCTTCGGCCACGAAGGCGAAGGCATCCAGCACGAAGGCCCACAGCGAGATGATCTGCAGGAGCACGTGATTGCCGGCCAGCGGCGCCGTGCCCTGGCGGGCGCCGGCATTGGCGAACCAGGTAAAGCCGATCACCAGCGACCAGGTGCGGATCATCAGATTGATATTGACCTGGAACATCTCGCGCAGCGCGCCCGTCTCCATCAGCCGGGCACGGTCGGTTGCGCCCTCGGCCCAGCCGCCCTGCTGCCGCAGCGCCAGCGCCACGAAGATCAGGCCCACGACAAGGCCGACCCATTCTGCGATCGCCGTCGCGGCGCCGACGCCCCCGGGACCATAGCCAAGGTCCAGGACGAACCAGAGGTCCAGTCCGATATTGGTCAGCGAGAAGACGACATAGAGGGCCAGTGTGGCGCCGTTGCGGCCCAGCCCGATCAGCCAGCCGGACAGTGCGAAGGCGCCCAGGGCCGCTGGCGCGCCCCAGGCGCGGGCGAGCAGGTAGTGCGCGCCTTTCTCCTCGACATCGGCCGTGCCCTGGAGAACGGCGAAACCGCCCCAGGCAATCAGGTCGCGCAGGATGAAGAGTGCGAAACCCAGCAGGCCCGCGATGGCGAAAGCCCGTATCAGGATGCGCTGGGTTTCCGCCGTATCGCCAGCGCCGTCGGCCTGGGCGGTCAGCCCGGTCGTGCCCATGCGCAGGAAATAGAAGCTCCAGTAGAAGACCGAGAAGATCGCGCCGCCCAGCGCCACCCCGCCCAGATCGGCAGTCTCGCCGGACAGGCCGAGAACGAAGGTGTCGGTCACGCCGGCCAGCGGCACGGCCGCATTGGCAAAGACCAGCGGCCAGGCGCGTTTGAGAACATCGGTGCGGGTGAGGGGCGCGATCGACATGCCGGGCACCTAACGTGTTTCCGGCGCGAGGGGAAATGTCTTTCGCGGGAGATGGGCGTTGCCCGGCCGGGAGGGGCCGGGCAACGAACGGGTCGCCTAGTGTTCGGAGCTGGCGACCTGGTTTTCGGCTGCGGCCAGGGTGGTGACGCCGCGGCGGGCGTCCAGCTGGGCCATGGCGTGTTCGGTGGTGGCCTCGATACAGTCCCGCAGCGTGTAGGCGCGCAGCAGGTCGGACATGACCTGTTGGCGGCAGACCTGTTCGGCGGCTTCGCCGATGCGGGTTTCGATCCGGGCGAGGCGGGCGGCATCATTCAGGTCGGCGTCGGTGACCTCAATGGCGATGCCGTTGACCGGCTGCGACGCAAAAGCGGCGGGCGCTGCGAGGGTGATGGCAAGGGCGGCGATGGCGATGCGGGTCATGAGGAAACTCCAGTCGGGATAGCGCTATGCGCAATTGAATGGGGTTGATGAGCTTACATTATTGCGCCCAAGGCGATTGTCCACGGCGATGTGGCGAAAAATGATGCAGCGCAGCAATTCAATAATGCATGAGCGCTTGGTCGCTGCGGGGTATCGTGGGTTCGGCCTGGTCGGCGGCTCTCAGCGCTTCGAGCTGGTTCATGGCCTGTGCTGTCGTGGCCTCGATGCAGTCATGCAGGGTGTAGGCCCGCAGCAGGTCGCCGATGACATATTCGCGGCACACGCGCCTTGCTGCGTCGCGGATTTGCGATTGCAGGGCGGGCAGTCTGTCCGGATCGGCGAGCTCGCGTCGATCGAGTTCGATCTCGATGGACGGGGGTGGTGCGAGGGCGTGCGACGCGGGAGCACAAAGCAGGGTCAGCGCCATTGCGGTCGGGGAAAATCTGGGCATTGAGGTCTCCGTGACAAAGTCATTCAAATTTGAATGCTGACAGAGGCTATCTGGGACAGAGAAAAATTTAATCCAGAGCGGGGTGGGTCTCTCGGGTGTTGGTTATATATACAAATTTGTATTTACGTGCGTCGGGCGACGGTATCCCGTTCTTGTTTGTCTTTCGCCCAACGATGGATCGCGCAAGTCCGGTACAATGCCCAGCGCAGGACGGGCTACCGGTTGTCAACGGCTTCCGCCAGCATTCGGTCGCTGGAACGCGGCGCCAGCTCGGCGATCGGATAACCCAGCTGCATCTCGACATTTTCGCGGGCGTTGCGCTCGCACTGCTTCTCGCGTGTGAAGGCCGCAAGCGTCCGGTGACCGCGCGTATTGCAGACCGCGCGGATCTCGCGTTCCAGACGGTCGCGCAGGGCCGAGCGGTTCTCGGGGTCGGCGAGTTCGCGGGCCTGGAAAGAAACGACGGTGGTCGGCGCTTCGCTTTCCTGCGCCTGGGCTGCAGCGGTAGCAATGAGCGCTGCCGATGCTGAAATGAGTGTGCGAACAACCATGATGGGAGCCTCCCTTGGGGCGGCTGGCTCACCCGTTGTGAACCGCATGCCGCAGGAGGATGGTCGCAATTCTCGTCTGACGGTGGTGTGACCTGCACCCTAAAACGGTGAAAGCTCGTGTTCACAAACTGTCGTCGCGGTAATGCGCAGGTCTGCCGGGGCTTGCAGGCGGAGAGGAGAAAGCGGACCGCATGCAGCGGCCCGCTTTCCGCAAACAGGATCAGTTGGTGGATGTTTCGGCCGATGCGGGACGCAGGGCCGGCTCGCCGGCCTTGGCGCGAACCGAAGCCAGGGCGTCCGCGACGGTTTCGGCTTCGCAGCGGCGTTCGGCCTGGCGGTCGGACAGGCGGCGCGAGTCCAGTTCGCAGACCTGTTCAGCAGCATCGGCGATACGGGCTTCGAGCTCCCGGATGCCTTCCGGGCGGGTCAGGTCGCGGACGTCATAGCGGATCTCGACGGTACGGGTATCGTTGGCGAAAGCCGGGGCGGCAGGGGCGGCAGGGGCGGTCAGTAGGGCGGCGGCGAGCAGAGCGCGGATCATGTGGGGTCTCCAGGACGGGTCGGTTCGGGGCCAGGCGCAGGCGATTGCCGGCGCGGCGTCCTCTTCGCGTACCTGCGTCTCAGGGGCGTGACAGATCGCACCTCACGCGTGCAGGCCCGCCATGCGGAAGCGCTGTGCCGCTTGACATGGCGCCGTCATCGAAACCTGTCTTGCGTGTCGGGATGTTTCTGCGTCAGCGCTGGACTGGTGCGGGATCGCTGCTTTCCGGCGTGATCAGGAAATGACCGTGCAGGGTGGCGACCGGTGCGTCGGTGCGGCCCTGCCACGCTTCCGCCCGGACATTCGCGACCCGGCGTCCCGATCGAGCGACGATCGCCCGGGCATAGACGTCCTGGGCCCGCGCTGGACGCAGGTAGTCGATGGCGACGTCGATCGGCTTGGGCAGCTTTTGCAGCGGCTGGCTGAGCAGCAGCGAGCCCGAGGCCACGATCTCCAGAAACGCCCCCACAGCGCCGCCATGCAGTGCCGGGATCAGTGGATTGCCCACCAGGTCATTGTCGAAGGGCAGGACACCGGTCAGCTCGGTCCCCTTCACTTCCAGGCGTACGCCGAAACGGGCGACGTAGGGCGCTGTCATCAGCGTGTCGAGCAGGGCGCGGCTCACAGCGGGTGCTCCCCGCGCATGGCTTTCATGGCGCGTTCCTGGGCGGCCTTGGAAGCACGGGTGATCATGAAGGCTGCCTGGGCGATGGCGACCGGATCGTCGATGTCGCCGTCATGGGCGGTGGCGCGCACAAAGGCGACAAGCCCGTGCGACTTCAGGCATTCGGCCTCGGCGTGGATGTCCTGTCCCGGTTTGGCGGGGCGCATATAGTCGATCCGCAGGTCCAGCGTCGCCGGCGTATCCTTGGCACCCAGCCCGCCGAAGGCGGCCATGCCGCACACATGGTCCAGGAGGGCGGTGATGACACCGCCATGCAGCGTACCCGTCTCCGGGTCGCCGATCAGGGCTTCGCTGTAGGGGGCGCTCATCGCGGCCTTGCCCGGCGTCAGCCGGTCGATGCGGAAGCCCAGCGCCACAGCGTGGGGAGACCCGTCCACGATCAGCGGGGCGATCGTGTCGAGACGGTGCTGAATATCGTCGTCCATGGCGGTTCCGTATCCGGTTTATCCGGTGATACGGCAGGGGCGTCCGGTCTGCCAGACTTGTTTTCAGGACAGGATCGCGTGAGATCGGGGGTGTCGTCAGCGTCGCATGCGCTTGTCGACGACCTGTTCCAGACCGGTCACGACGGGTTCGCGCAGCGGATTGCCGTCTTCCGCCATCCGCGTCAGCTGCGCCAGCGCGGCCCGGTGCATGTTGGCAACCTCGGCCTCGACAAAGGTGTAGTCGCGGATATGGGAGATGAAACGCTGCAGCGACCGGCCGACCCGAACAGCAAGCGGATCGCCGCTCAGCTGGGTCTCGTTGACCAGCGCAACGGCGGCGGCGCGGGCTGCGGCCATCGGCGTTGTCAGGCCCGCATCGACATCGGCGGTGCGCTTGTAGCTGGGGCCTGCGGCATGGCGTTTGCGGCGCCGGCGGTCCGGTCCGTTGAAGCGCGGCGAGGCCACGAATTCGCGCGGTGTCTCGTAGAGCGAGCGGATACGCGTCTGCAGCGTGATCGGGGCGATGGGCGTGATGATGAACTCGGTGACGCCGACATCGCGCGCCATCTCGATCTCGCGGCGCGAACGCGGCTGCGAGACCATGATGATCGGCGTCCGGCGGTATACGGCGCTCTCGCTCTCGCGGATCCGGCGCACCAGGCGGAGCCGGTCTTCCGATGCCTCTTCCTGATCGTTCCAGTCGGCGACGATCATGCTGGGCAGGCTCTGGTCCATCACGGTCAGGGCGCTGTCGGCACAGCGCGCGACAAGCACATCCTGCGAGCCGGCCTCGCGCATCAGCGAGATCAGGATGGAGCGCAGGAACGGGTTGGACTGCAGCAGGAGCGGCCGTCCCCTGGAGGGCGGCGCGGCCGGTTCGCTCGACGTCATGTCGATGCCGAGAATATCGTGGGCTGCAGCGTTCATGCGCCCGGTCTTAGCAACTCAATATTGCCAAGTCGCAAAGCAAACCGGTTAACAGGGGATTGATTTCAGGGCGCTATTCGCGACCGAGCGTGCGCAGAAGGCGGAACACGATCCAGATCGGGATCACCAGAACGGCGCCAAGCAGGAAGTATTCGATGGCCCAGCCGGCGCTTTCCGTGATGAAGCGGATGAAGCGGTCCCAGCTCTCGGCCAGCGTGCCGAAGAAATCGACCCACAGATCGCGCGGATTGACGTTGAGCGCGGCCAGCAGGAAGCCGGCGAGAACGCACAGGAAGACCAGGCGCAGGATGTCTGCGGTGGACATTCTGACGAGGCGCTGCACGAAGCTGCGGCGCTGCGGTGTCGAATTCTCGCTCATGGGCTCACTCTACGTCCAAATGGGGCGCAATCGGGGCCGCTTTGACCCCGATTGCAAAAGACCGGTCAGTCTTTCTTCTCGACATTGACCTGGTGCGGATAGGGGATGGAAATGCCGTTCTTGTCGAAGGCTTCCTTGACGCTCTTCATGGCGTCGAAATGTACACCCCAGTAATCGCCGGTATCGACCCAGACCCGCGTGACGATATCCACCGAGGACGAGCCGTGGGCTGCGACCGCGGTGAAGATTTCCGGATCCTTGTGGATGCGCGCATCGGCGCCCAGCGTCGACTTGATCACGTCCATCGCCTTGTCGATATCGTCGGAATAATCGATCGAGAAGGTGAAATCGACGCGCCGGGTCGGGTTGGCGGAGTAGTTCGTGATGATATCGCCCCAGGCCTGGCCGTTGGGGATGATGATCTTCTTGTTGTCGCCCGTTGCCAGCACGGTGGTGAAGAGGTTGACGTCCTTCACGGTGCCGGACACGCCGGCCACTTCCACCCAGTCGCCGATGGAGTAGGGGCGGAAGGCGATGATCATCACGCCGGCGGCGATGTTCGACAGCGTGCCCTGCAGGGCAAAGCCGATGGCCAGGGTGATCGCACCGAGCGCGGCGACCAGGCTGGCCGTCTGCACGCCGAAGCGCGCCAGCACGGCGATACCCACCACGGCGATGACGGCATAGTAGGCGATCGAGGAGAAGAAACCGGCCAGCGTTGCGTCCATGCGGCTGGACCGTTCGACGGCCTTGCGCACGCCGCCCTTCACCATGCCGGCCACGATGAAGCCGATGATCAGGATCAGGATGGCCAGAACAAGGTTCGTGCCGGCGGCGATGGCCCGCTCGGCGAGAACCGCCATGGTTTCCGGATTGAGGAATTCTTCGACGTTCATGCTCTCGCTCTCCGCTTGCAGGTCGTCCCGTATTCGCTCCTACCACCCTTGGGGGAAGAGGGGAATGCGGTTGCAGCGGGGCGGGCGCTCGCGGATCAGCTGGCGGCGACGACGGCGGTCGAGGCGGCCACGGCGGCGATCATCGCCGCCTGGGCGGCGAGGATGGCGGCCAGGTCGCGCGCTGCGGCGATCGGCGCGGTCTCTCCGGTCTGGGCCTGGGCGAGGCGCATGGCGAGTTTCGCCGCGACATCGCCGGACGGTTTCGGCTTCAGCGCGCGCACGGCTTCGAAACTGGCGACAAGGGCGTCGGCCGTGGCGCGGCCATCGCCATGAGCGGCCAGCACCGCCAGCCCGGTCTTGCCCACGCCATGACGCAGGGCCGAGCGGCCCCGCACAGCGGTGTTCAGCGTGGTCCAGGCCGGGGCAATGGCGGCCGGGTTGAAGTCGAAAAAGGCGATCTCGCAGGCGGCGGCCTCGGCATGGCTTTTCGGTACACCGGCGGTACGCAGGGCCTGGCGGGCCGTGTCGAGCCGTTCCAGCGCCTCGTGCGGCATCTCGCCCATGGCGGCAAAGATGGCCGCGACCATTTCCTCTCGCGCACTGTCGCGGCGCCACCAGGGCGCGGCGATGGCTTCGAGGATGTCGTAGAAGGCGTCGACATGGTGCGGCAGGCCACCAGCAGACACCAGGGCCAGCGCCGCGCAGGAACCGCCATGATTGAGGCCGCGCCCGCCGCGTTCCTTGCGGCGGCGGTTCAGCGCGCTGCGCGTGTCGAAAAAGTGCGGCGCCGTACGGCCGGCCGCGGCCAGGGCCGCTGCGAAGACGAGGCGCATCGATTTTCCGGGCTCTTTCCAGGCCCCAAGACCCGCATCGAGCTCGTCGCGGATGGCGATGGATCGGGAGACGAGGAATTCCGGCGGCGCGTCGCTCGACAGGCCCGAGAGGGCCGCAAAGCGCGCATACATGCGTTCGCCGCGGCGCGCATGGTCGCGGAAGGCGCTGTCCAGCGCCACAAAACGATCGATGACGGAAGCCGTCATGGTCCCAATTCCCTCGCTGCCCTACTCTACGCCTGCAAGCATGGCGAAAACGGGGCAGGCTTTGCAGAGGGACGCTGTTTGCGCCTGTCCCCCGTTCGTTCCGCCTCGCGGCTCGCGCGGGCGTCTGCAATGCGCTAGATCATCGATCCAGGAATCCGACGCCTCATATACCGTCATCCCGGCGAAAGCCGGGACCCAGGTCTCAAAGCTGGATCGGGCCAGGTTTGGCTCAAGCCAGCCTTGCGAACTGGGCCCTGACTTTCGTCAGGGTGACGGTTTGGGTGGTCGGCCGCATACACTTTGTCGCCCGAAGCGCCAGCGAACCCTCATGCCCGATACGCAAGGTCCCGCCCTCCTGCCGCCCCGTTTCGCCGACTGGTTCGCCAGCCGCGGCTGGGCGGCGCGTGCGCACCAGCTGGAGATGATCGCCGCCGCGCAGGCCGGCGAGGATGCGCTGCTGATCGCGCCCACCGGTGGCGGCAAGACGCTGGGCGGTTTCCTGCCCAGCTTGATCGAGCTGGCGGAGATCGTGTCCGAGCGGCCCGGCAAGCAGCGCCCGCATCGGCTGCACACGCTCTATATCTCGCCGCTGAAGGCGCTCTCGGTCGACGTGGCGCGCAATCTCATGACACCGGTCAGCGAGATGGGGCTGGATATCCGCATCGAGACGCGTACCGGCGACACCTCGCCGTCCAAACGTCAGCGCCAGCGCGCCCACCCGCCGGACATACTGCTTACCACGCCGGAACAGCTCGCCCTGTTCTGCGCCACGGCGAATGCCGAGGCTTTCTTCCGCGACCTCAAACGCATCGTCATCGACGAGATCCACGCCATCGCACCGCAAAAGCGCGGCGACCTGCTGAGCCTTGGCCTCGCCGCGATTGCGCAATGGGCACCGGATGTGCGGCGGGCCGGACTGTCCGCGACGGTGGCCGACGAGGGCGGGCTGGCCCGCTGGCTGACGCCGCAGATGGGAGAGGATGCCCGCTTTGCCCGCATCGTGCGCGGCCAGGCCGGTGCGCGGCCGCAGGTGGAGATCCTCGATCCCGGCGAGCGCATCCCCTGGGCCGGCCATTCCGGCCGCCACGCCATGGCCGACGTCTATCAGCGTATCAAGGCCGCGAAGATGGCGCTGGTTTTCGTCAATACCCGCTCCCAGGCCGAGATGACCTTCCAGGAACTCTGGAACATCAATACCGACAACCTGCCCATCGCCCTGCATCACGGCTCGCTCTCGCCGGAACAGCGCCGCAAGGTCGAGGCGGCGATGTCGGCGGGCAAGCTCAAGGCGGTGGTGTGCACCTCGACGCTCGATCTGGGTATCGACTGGGGCGATGTCGATCTCGTCGTCCAGATGGGCGCGCCGAAAGGCTCCTCGCGCCTGATCCAGCGTCTGGGCCGCTCCAATCACCGGCTCGACGCGCCCTCGAAAGCCCTGCTGGCGCCGACCAACCGGTTCGAGCATCTGGAATGCCAGGCCGCTGCCGAGGCCGTCACGGCGAATGCGCTCGATGGCGAGCCCTTGAAGGCCGGCGCGCTGGATGTACTGGCCCAGCACATCATGGGCCGCGGCTGTGGCGAACCTTTCGACGAAGACGAACTCTATGACGAGATCCGCAGCGCGGCGCCCTATGCCGAACTCGACCGCGAGACCTTCGACAAACTGCTCGATTTCACCGCCACGGGCGGCTACGCGCTGAAGACCTATGAACGCTTCCGCCGTCTCATCAGGCGCAAGGACGGCCGCTGGGGCGTGCGCACGCCCCAGATCGCCCAGCGCCACCGGCTCAATGTCGGCACCATTGTCGAGGCGCCGATGCTCGATGTGGTCGTTTCCTCGAAGGGGCGGGGCGGTTTCAGGCTGGGCCAGATCGAGGAATGGTTCCTGGAACAGCTCGTGCCCGGCGACACCTTCCTCTTCGCCGGCCAGGTGCTGCGCTTCGAGGGCATCGAGGAGATGACCGCCCGCGTCACCCGCTCCAGCGATACCGATCCGCGCATCCCCTCCTATCAGGGCGGCAAGTTTCCGCTCTCCACCTATCTCGCCGCCCGGGTGCGCGACATGGTGCAGGACCCGGCCAAATGGCACGCCCTGCCGGAGCAGGTGCGCGACTGGCTGGAGCTGCAGAAGCGGCGCTCGCGCCTGCCCCGGGCCGACGGCCTGCTGGTGGAAACCTTCCCGCGTTCGGCGCGCTTCTATCTCGTCTGCTACCCGTTCGAGGGGCGTCTGGCGCACCAGACGCTGGGCATGCTCTTGACCCGCCGGCTCGAGCGCATGCGGATGCGGCCCATGGGCTTCGTCGCCAATGAATACGCGCTCTCGGTCTGGGGGCTGCGCGACATGTCCGGGGTCGATCTCGACGCGCTCTTCGCCGAGGACATGATGGGCGATGATCTCGACGCTTGGCTGGCGGAAAGCCAGCTGATGATGCGCACTTTCCGCAATTGCGCCGTCATTGCCGGCCTGATCGAGCGCCGCTTTCCCGGCCAGGAGAAGACCGGCCGCCAGGTCACCATCTCCACCGACCTGATCTACAATGTGCTGCGCGAGCACGAGCCAGACCACATCCTGCTCAAGGCCGCCTGGGCCGATGCCGGCACCGGCCTCCTGGACATCCACCGTCTCGGCACGGCGCTGGCCCGTGTCCAGGGTCATATCGAACATGTCGATCTCGACCGCATCTCCCCGCTCGCCGTGCCCGTCATGCTCGAGATCGGCAAGGAACCGGTCTATGGCGAGGGCCATGAAAGCATCCTGGAAGATGTCTCGTCCGAAGACCTGATCGCGGAGGCGATGCGGCTTGATTGAGTGTGGTTTGTTCTCGCGCGGCGGTGTCTCCCCCCTCATCCGCCCCTCCGGGGCACCGTCTCCCCGGGGAGAAGGGATAACCCCGGTGCGAGGGACATGTACCTTCGGTACGTGTCCCTGGGACAAGCGAAATCCTGACGTCTGGCGCCGGGGCTGGTCATTCCGGGACACGTACCGAAGGTACATGTCCCGCTTCCACCGTCGTGAAGTCTGAGAAATAACCGGAGCCATGAGCGCGCCACTGCATCCCCCGGCCGACATGTTAAAAACCGCCATCGCCGGCACCCCTGTCCTCGCCGATCCGGCGGGCCTGCTCGCCGTGCCGGGGGGCGGCATTCTCGTTGCCTCGGATCTGCATTTCGAGAAGGGTTCGGCCTGGGCGGCCGGCGGCCAGCTGATGCCGCCCTACGACACCCGCGCCACGCTGAAGCGTCTGGCCGCCGGCATCGCCCGCCACGCCCCCTCCACCGTCATCGCCCTGGGCGACAGTTTCCACGATCTGCGTGCCGCCGGCCGCATGCACGCCGACGACTTAGCCGCACTCGCCGCACTGGTGGCGTCGGTGTCACGCTGGATCTGGATCGAGGGCAATCACGACCCCGCCCCGCCACCGCAATTCGGCGGCGAAGTCCACGAGACCGTCGAACTCGCCGGCCTCGTCTTCCGCCACGAGCCCACGGAGGGCGAGGCCAGAGGCGAAATCGCCGGCCACCTCCACCCCGCCGCCAAAATCCGCCGCAACGGCCGCGCGCTGAGACGCAGATGCTTCGCCACAGACGGTTCGAGGCTGGTGATGCCGGCTTTCGGCGCCTTCACCGGCGGGCTGAATGTCTGTGATGACGCCTTCGTCCGCTGTTTCGGGCGCGTGCCGGATGCGCTGGTGATGGGCCGGGAGAAGGTCTGGCCGGTGTCGGGCCGCAAGTGTGTGGGGGATGGGTGATCCCCTGGATGCCCAAATAGCCCTCCGTTTTTCCCGGCCGGAAGCCCGGCGAAAGCCGGGCGAAGTGACGGGATCTACGGGAAGCTCGTCGCTTGAAATGACGCACGGTCGGTCCCGGATCTGCAGCCCGCTTCCGCGGGCCTCCGTCCGGGAAAAATGGAGAGAGCGGTGAAAAGAGAGCGCAAACGCCACAACACGCACCGTCACCCTGACGAAAGTCAGGGCCCAGTTCATAGAGCGCGGTGGCCGCGGGATCGCACTTATCCCGCACATCGCCACCGCTCAGACCAAGCCCGCCTGGCGAGAATCTCCCTTTACGATCTGGGTCCTGACTTTCGTCAGGATGACGGTGCGTGGGGCGGGTCGGGAAACTTATCCCCACCCTCTCAACTGCGCGTAAGATCGTCAGCGGTTTCCGGGATGGGAGGCATGAGCTCAGTCCCTTGTGCCCGGGAGCGTGCGGAGCTCGTCCGCGCCTGGTGGGTGACAGCATCAGGCTCCGGCGTGGCCATCTGCGGGGAC